>CAYPOD010000025.1:0-49329 GCA_964412375.1 uncultured Chitinophaga sp.
GGAAAATGTGGAAACAAGGCATGTTGAGCCGCAGATGGATGAATATGGCCGGTGGAAGCACAAAAAACTGGGTGGTCAATAAGTTAGTAAAAGGATGGAAAGAACACCGTGGTGAAATGGAATTTCCTAAAAAATCATTCAACCAGTTGTGGAAGGAGAAAAATAAAAAGGATAAGTAAATTCAACTGTGCTCCTTTTTACCCATACCATCACTCCAAGGCTAAAATATATTGCTGGTTTTATCGGCCAGGAAGTTATAGGTTATCCTTTTACCATCACCAGTGATATTTCTGAATTCAAACAGCAGCAAGGCCCGAAAATCAATTACAGCAACGACAGGATCTCGGATGATGAAATATGGATCAGGCCGCATTCCCTGTTGCAGGAGAAAAATATCCGGCCGCAATCCATAGATTGTTTTGAAGCAAACGGCTGGAAAGCTTTTTTCAGAACAGAAGGTGATCTTCCCTTTGATATTTTTGCCGCTGCTTTTTATTTGCTGAGCCGCTACGAAGAATATTTACCGCATCAGAAAGACAGTTTTGGCCGCTATGCACATGAAAACGCACTGGCATATAAAGAAAATTTTCTTGACAAACCATTGGTGAATATCTGGCTGAATGATCTGAAGAAAGTTTTACAAGAAAAATTTCCGGGCTGCCAATTCCCCAATTCCCAATTTCACTTTCTACCGACTTATGATATTGATGAAGCGTATTCCTACAAACACAAAGGCTGGCTCAGAACAGCAGGAGCTGTAGCGAAAGCATTTTTCAATGGACAGTGGCGGGCTATTGCTGAACGAAAAAATGTGTTATCGGGCAAACTACAAGACCCGTTTGATTCATATGGCTACATGGATCAGTTGCACAGTAAGTATGGGCTGAAGCCAAATTATTTTTTTCTTGTTGCAGCAAAAACGGGTAAATATGACCGGAATATTTTGCCAAAGGAAAAAGCTTTGAAGGAACTGGTAAGGCAACATGCTGCTGTTTATGAAACAGGTATTCATCCCTCCTGGCAAAGTGGTGATGATCCTTCGCTGTTAAGACAGGAACTGGAAACTCTTGAAAAAATTACAGGAAAAAGAACAGCAGGCTCAAGACAACATTTTATCCGGTTTCGTTTGCCGCAAACCTTTCGCCTGCTTATTGCAGCTGGCATCCGGAAAGATTTTTCCATGGGCTATGGCAGCATCAATGGGTTCAGGGCATCGGTGGCCTCTTCTTTTTATTGGTATGACCTGGAAAAAGAGGAAATAACCAACCTGCTGCTTTTCCCTTTCTGTTTTATGGAAGCCAATTCATTTTATGAACAGAAATACTCTCCGCAACAAGCCCTGGATGAATTGCGCTATTATTATAAAGCAGTAAGATCGGTGAACGGAACCTTGATCACCATCTGGCACAATACGTTTCTGGGAACAGCAAGAAATTTTGCAGGATGGAGAGAGGTTTATGCGCAGTTTCTCGAAGAAATACACAGCTAAACTCCTTCGGGTTCCGGTTGCTCAGGAGGCGGCACTGCTTTAAAGGCTTTGTTCACCATAAAAACACCGGCAAGAGTGACCAGGCCTCCAACTGCCAGGTAAACAGTCAGACTTTCATTGAACAATAAAGAACCGAGTATTACTGCTACAATCGGGTTGATATAAGCGTATATCGAAGCTTGTTCAGTGGGAAGATTTTGTAAAGCATATAAATAACAAACGAAAGCAATCAGAGATCCAAACACAACCAGGTAGCCAATAGCAGCCCATGACTGCCAGGGAATGGCTGTAATGCTGACAGCTCTCCCTGTTACAGAAGAAAAGGAGTACAATGTCACAGCACTGATGATCATTTGCAGACCTAAACTGAAATAAGGATTAAAATTCAATACCTGTTTCTTGGTGTATAGCGTAGCAATGGCCCATGTCCAGGTGGCCAGCAAAGAGAAGAAAATGCCCCATCGGAACTGCGGGTCCAGAAATTCATTCAGGTGGTCATAAAAAATAACACAAACGCCACCAAAACCAAGCAACAACCCGATGATAGCTCTTGCTGGAATTTTATTTTTTGAAATGAACAACCCGATCACCACTAACCACAGCGGGAAAATGGCCCCGATGATGGCGCCCAGACCGGCAGATATTTTATATTGAAGTGCAAGGGTGCTGAGGCCATTACTCATAACAAAATTCAGGAAACTCAGCACCAGGATGGGTATCCACTCTTTCCCTTTGGGCAATGCATAACCTTTGTACAGAAAGAAACACACATAAATAAATCCCCCAATGAACTGGCGGATACCTGTAAGTTGCAACGCATCGGGAATGTATTTCACTCCTTCTTTGCTGGCGATCCAGGTGGTGCCCCAGAAAAAACAAACGCAGATAAGTGCAAAGATGGCCTTAGCTCTTGTTCCTTTTTTGTGAATGGTAAAAGGATTAAAGGCCGATATTTTTTTTAAATATTCAGCAGAGGTCTGAACAAGCTGCCTGTTGTAATCAAACAAATTCATACTGCGCAGCCGAATTGGCTTGTCAGTGTTTAAAATGCCGCATACCCGTGATGACCATCGCCAGGTTATTGGCTTTGCAATATTCTATGGAATCATTGTCCCTGATGGATCCGCCGGGTTGAATGAATGCAGCAATGCCTGCTTCATGCCCCATCTGCACACAATCATTGAAGGGGAAGAAAGCATCGCTGGCCATCACCGCTCCGTTCAGATCAAAATTGAATTGCTTTGCTTTTTCAATGGCCTGCCGGAGTGAATCAATCCTGCTGGTTTGTCCGCAACCCTTGCCGACTAGCTGTTTGTTTTTTACCAGGGCGATAGCATTTGATTTTAAGTGCTTGCAAATAATATTGGCAAACAGGAGATCATTTTTTTCCGTTACGGCTGTTTCCCTTCCCCCTGTTTCTTTCCATTCAGCATAATTGCCTTCATCTGTTCCCTGTATGAGCACACCATTGAGAACTGACTTGTATTGCTCTTTGTTTGCTGGCTGTGCTTTCAATTGCAGCAAAATCCTGTTCTTTTTTGAACGAAGAATGGCCAGTGCATTTTCAGTGAAGGACGGGGCTATCAGCACTTCGAAGAAAATTTCATTGATAGCATCGGCAGTTTCTTTATCAATTGTGCCATTGCAAACCAGCACACCACCAAACGCTGATTCAGGATCACCTGCCAGCGCAGCATCCCAGCTTTCTTTTACGCCGGATCTTTGTGCAGCACCGCATACATTGGTGTGCTTGATGATGGCAAACGTGGTTTCTGTAAATTCTTTGATAAGCTGCATGGCCGCATCCACATCTACCAGGTTGTTGTATGAGAGCTCCTTCCCGTTCAATTGTTCAAAAAGCTGGTTCAGGTCACCATAGAAAACACCGGATTGGTGCGGGTTCTCGCCATAGCGCATCGCTTTGGGGTTGGTGATGGATTCGAGGAAATACAACGATTCAGAAGGACCTGCCTGTCCGGCAGGCAGGTTGAAGTATTTCGCAATAGCTACATCATAATGCGCTACCACTTCAAATGCTTTGGCTGCAAAATTTTTCCGTTGTTCTAAAGTTGTTTCTCCATTCTGTGCGGTCAGCAACTGTTCTAAAGCTGGATAATCCTTTTTGGCAGCCACCACCACCACATCTTTAAAATTTTTGCCAGCACCTCTTATCATAGAAGGCCCGCCGATGTCAATTTTCTCAATGATCGCCTTCTCTCCCTCCTTCGGAGGGAGTTGGAGGGAGGCCGCTACTGTTTCTTCAAAAGGATAGAGGTCAACGATCACCAGGTCAATTTCAGGAATTTTGTATTGTTTCATTTCCTGCAGATGAGTGACATCATCTCTTTTACCCAGGATTCCTCCAAACACAGATGGGTGCAATGTTTTTACCCGGCCACTCAGGATGGAAGGATAAGAAGTAAGATTTTCAACCGGGGTCACTTTCACTCCCAGTTGTTCGATGAATGTTTGTGTGCCGCCGGTGGAATATATGGTGACACCAAGTTGGGACAATTGCCTTACGATGTTTTCCAGTCCGTCTTTGTAAAAAACCGAGATAAGTGCAGATTGAATTCTTTTGTTCATAGATTGATCCGTTGAAAGGCAGGCTTATCGCTGAAAGCCATGCCTTCATTTGATTTTGGCAGGCAAGCCGCAAAGGTAAGCTACCGCAGTTTCATCACAAAAGCACCTTTTGTTGCCACATCATGATGTGGTATATTTAACGAATCGCAATCCTTTTTCCAGTAATTCACTTTCCATGGCGGGGTGGAGCCGTCAAACACAACCTGTTTGATGTTGAACGAATGGATAAGGCGGTTCAGGTAAATACGGGGGTTCTTTGACAGGATCAGCAGATCAACCGTTTGTTTGCTGTCTTTTGCAGCAACAAACCCTTTTGACCCATCCGCAAGCAAAATTTTTTTGGACCGGAAATTAATATACTGGTCTACGATCATGAGATCCTGCAAACTATCCACCGGGATCAACCGCTGTTTTATCCGCGACGGTTTAAGGTGAAAGTTGCGGGCAAAATCATCTGCCAGCAAAGAAGTGTCACCCAGGAATACATAGCTGCGTCCGCTGATGAAATCTATCGCCTGTTTTTGCGGAACATTATAGACAATGATCTTTTCCTGTTGTTGTGCTTGAATAAATGACCACGAACGGAGAACTACAAAACCGAGTACAGATAGCATCCCCCACTTCAACGCTTTTTTTGAATAATTCATCAGCCCGTAACCTAATCCTGCGGTAGCCATTATCAGCAGGCATGCTTGCGGAATACTGATCTGAAGGCCATCCCATAAGGAGAACGGCATCATTTCCACTCTTTCCACGTATGTATTCATCAGCCAGATAAGCCATCCCAGCAGTTGGCCCAGCAAGGATGCAATAAAGGGAATGAATGAAACAACACAAAGAATGATCTCTCCTATCAGCACTATGCTGGATAAAGGAACTGCAAGAAAATTGGTGAGCAGAAAAAGGTTGGGAAACTGGTGAAAATGATAAATGCTTACCGGCAGTGTGAGTATTTGTGCAGCGATCGTTACTGCATTCAGTTTCCAGATAAAATCAACGGCTTTGTTTTTAAAGTATAGCCAGTTGTAGATCGGCCGCATAAAGATGACAATACTCAGTACGGCTGCATACGATAACTGGAAGCCAACATCCCACAACCAGTAAGGATTATAGCATAATAAAATAAAAGCTGAAACAGCGAGTGTATTATAGATGGAAGTGCGCCGTCCTGCATTTTCACCCAGCACAATACAGGTGAACATCACGGCTGAACGCAAAACGGATGGTTGTGCACCTGCCAGTAAACTGAATAACCAGAGGCCTGAAATGATAAGGAGCGGACGCAGCCATTTCACTTTATTTTTTCGTTGCAACGGTTTAAGCAACCATACCATTAGCAGGTAAATTATACCAAGATGCAGCCCGGAAATGGCAACAACATGTATCACACCCGTATTTGTGTATGACTGTACCAGTGTTTTGTCAAGGTCATCTTTGTAGCCGATGAGCAAAGCTTCTGCCAGGCCCTGTTCTTTCTGACCCGGAATGTTTTTCTTCAGCACATCTATTACCCACTGTCTTGTCCGGATAAGAAATTTGCCAAGCCATGTTTCTTTTTTGCCTGGAATTATTTCAAATTCTCCCGGCTGCAGCCAGATCTGGTGGGTGATGCCGGCATCAAAAAGACAAAAGCGTTTATAGTCAAAACCACCGGGGTTACCGGAATTTTTTATTTCCTGCAAAGGTTTTTTGAATACGAGTTGTGAGCCGTAATCAAGTTTAGCCAGTATGGAATCCTTTTTAAAGTAAATGATGATCTTTCCCGCAACCGGGACTGTGTCGCTGCTGTTATGCAGGTAATGCAGGCTCGCTTCGGCTTTCACTGATTTTGTTTTTTCTACCAGTGGTTCATCCAATGAAACCAGCATTGCATCGCCAGGTTGATAATAATGACCCAGCCAGTTTTTATTATTTCGTATATCCTGTTGCCATGCCAGCAAACCACCTGCAGCGGAAAATGCAACAGAAACAGCCAGCCCGCTGATGAAGGAATGCCGGTATCGCTGAAAAACGGGTAGCAATCGAAACACCAGTGCTAACAGAACTGCCACTACAACCACCCACCACCATACAGCAGGGGCAAACTGGTTATGCCATTGCAGGACGATACCCATCATCATGAACAGCAGCAGTCGGAGAAATGGAGTTTTTCTCCAGAACAGAATTGCATAGGAAGGCATGTGTTAAGTTACACAAGTTCCTTTTTTCAGCCAAGCTGATTGTGTAAGCGGGATGACCGGTAATTGCGTAAAACACCGATAAAACGAACAACAAAAAAGTAATAGTAAACCGTGCCGCCCAGGCGATTATTGTGATGTTATTGTTTGGGCATTTCCGGCGATTCCTTAGGAACTGATAACGGCATTCCTTTTCCTCCAAGATAAATCGCAATTAAAACCAGGTCCTCTTTTCCCCGGTTTATCCCACGATGAAAATGGCCAATGACTTCTGACATAGCGGAACCGGCTTCAAATTGAAATAACTTTCCTTCTTCTGTTTCAACGGTAAGCACACCTTGCAGGACATAGGCAAAAAGCGGGATGTCGTGCTTGTGCCAACCGGTTGAACTGCCGGGCTTCAAAGTAATTTTGAGCATACTGACCTCCGCATTTTCAACTTTGGGGTATTTGATTTTTTGCCCTGTTGAAGTGCTGTCGGTTTTGAGCAATGGCTCAACAATGACATGTTCAGGATACTGCCCATAGGCAGCAACGAATGAGAAGACGGCAATGCCCAGGGTAATTACAATTTTTCTCATTTTGTTTTGATGTTGTTTATAAACAGAAAAGCATCATATTGGCACCAGATTGCTGCTATTTACTCAAATACATGCTCCTGTCCTTATACAACTGCCTGAAGTAAGGATCCCTTAAGTCTTTGATGAAGCGAATCGCTTCTCCGGTTGATTTCATTTCAGGGCCCAGTTCTTTGTTCACGCCGGGGAATTTATTAAAACTGAACACCGGCTCCTTGATGGCATACCCGTTCAACCGTTTCACAAATTTAAAATCGCTGATTTTATTCACCCCCATCATCACTTTGGTGGCAATGTTGAGATAAGGGATCTGGTAGGCTTTTGCAATGAATGGTGTGGTTCTGGATGCACGGGGGTTGGCTTCTATGACATACACCTTACCGTCTTTAATGGCGAACTGGATGTTAATCAGTCCCTGGATGTTTAGCTTGCGGGCAATTTTTTCTGCATACTCTTCCATCGTTTGCACAATAAGCGGCGTAAGATTAAATGCGGGTAATACAGCATTGCTGTCGCCGCTGTGAATGCCTGCCGGTTCAATATGCTCCATCACTCCCATCACATGAAATTTCTCTCCATCAAAAATGGCGTCAATCTCTGCTTCCTGGCAGCGGTCGAGAAAATGGTCAATCAAAATTTTATTGCCGGGAATATGTTTCAGCAGGCTTACCACGGCTTTCTCCACCTCTTCATCATTGATGACAATCCGCATTCTTTGCCCGCCCAGCACATAGGAGGGACGAACCAGCACCGGGTAACCAACTTTATTGGCTACGGCAATGGCTTCATCCACATCATACGCTGTTCCATAGTCAGGATAAGGGATGCCGAGTTCCTTCAGCATATCACTGAAACGGCCACGGTCTTCGGCAATGTCCATGCTGTCGAAAGAAGTGCCGATGATCTTTATTCCTTTTTCATGCAGTTTCTCTGCCATTTTCAAAGCCGTCTGCCCGCCCAACTGTACGATCACTCCATCCGGTTTTTCATACTCGATGATCTCCCACACATGCTCCCAATATACTGGTTCAAAGTAAAGTTTATCAGCCATGTCAAAGTCAGTGCTCACGGTTTCCGGGTTGCAGTTGATCATAATGGCTTCGTAACCGGCTTCTTTGATGGCCAGCAATCCATGTACACAGCAATAATCAAATTCAATGCCCTGGCCGATACGGTTGGGACCGCTGCCCAGCACAATGATCTTCTTTTTTCCAGAAACTTTTGATTCATTGCTGTTGCCGCCTTCAAAAGTGGAATAGAAGTAAGGTGTCTTTGCTTCAAATTCGGCGCTGCAGGTGTCCACCATTTTGAAAACTCTTGTAATACCGGCGGCTTTTCTTTTATTATACACATCCTCCTCGTTACCATGTTGCATGATGCGGCTTAGTTGCTCATCGCTGAAACCATTTACTTTGGCTTCACGCAACAGTTCAAGAGGAATGGTATCCAAGTCATATTTTTCAATCTCTTTTTCAAGCGCAACGAGTTTTTGAATTTCATACAGGAACCACCGGTCAATGCCATTGGTGGCTTTTGAAATAGAACCAACCGAAATACCCGCCATCAGCGCATCCTTAATGCGGAAGATGCGATCCCATTTTGGTGTTTTGATGTATTCCAGCAATTCTTCTGCATGCATCAGGCTTTTGCCATAATAACCCAAACCAACGGCATTGTTCTCCAGGCTTTGACAGGCTTTTTGTACAGCTTCAGTAAAGCTTCTGCCAATACCCATCACTTCTCCCACACTTTTCATCTGGAAACCTAAGGTGTCATCAGCGCCTTTGAACTTGTCAAAATTCCAGCGGGGTATCTTAACAATCACATAGTCCAGCGCCGGCTCAAAATATGCCGACGTGGTTTTGGTAATTTGGTTTTCCAATTCATCCAGGTTGTAACCAATGGCAAGTTTGGCAGCAATTTTTGCTATAGGATAACCAGTGGCTTTACTGGCAAGTGCGGAAGAACGGCTCACCCGGGGATTGATCTCAATGGCGATGATCTCTTCTGTGTCTGGATTCAGTGCAAACTGAACATTACAACCACCGGTGAAGTTGCCCAGGTCTCTCATCATTTTAATAGCAGTGTTCCGCATCAGTTGCATGCCGGTGTCACTGAGTGTCATGGCAGGCGCCACGGTGATAGAATCACCTGTGTGCACACCCATCGGGTCAAAGTTTTCTACTGTACAGATGATACAAACATTGTCTGCCGCATCTCTTAATAGTTCCAATTCAAATTCTTTCCATCCTAACACCGCTTTTTCTACCAGCACTTCGTGAATGGGACTGGCTGTCAATGCACGGTTCAGGGCTTCATCAAGGTCTTCCTTTTTAAAAACCAGTCCGCCGCCTGTGCCGCCGAGTGTGAAAGAAGGCCGCAGCACCAGCGGAAATCCTATCTCCTGCGCAAATTCTTTTCCTTCAAGAAAAGAGTTGGCAATTCTTGCCTGTGCCACATTCACACCCAGTTCTATCATCCATTTTCTGAACTGTTCTCTGTCCTCTGCTTTTTCGATGGCTTTGATGTCTACACCGATCAACCGCACACCATATTGTTCCCACAAGCCCAGTTCTGCGGCTTCTTTGGCCAGGTTTAAGGCAGTTTGTCCGCCCATGGTGGGCAACACAGCATCAATCTGGTTTTCTTCCAGTATTTGTTCAAGACTTTCCACGGTGAGGGGCAGCAGGTATACTTTGTCAGCCATCATTGGGTCGGTCATGATGGTGGCCGGGTTGCTGTTGATCAGATACACTTTGATACCTTCTTCACGGAGGCTGCGGGCTGCCTGGGTGCCGGAATAATCAAATTCACAGGCTTGTCCGATAATAATGGGTCCTGAGCCGATGATCAGTACCGAACGAATGGAAGTGTCTTTGGGCATTTTTTTTTTAGCAGGTTGCGCCTGCTGTCAGGTGGGATAGTCCCTTATCTCTGTCGGGACGCAAAACTAAGGGAATGCCGTGGTTTTGGTGCATACTGCTGAAAAAAAATCGGCGGGTTAATTGTTAATGGAAATATTGAGTTTGTAAGTGCTGGCTTCGTGAAACTCGATATCCAGTTCTTCCTGGCCGATCATCACTTTTAACCGGGCTGGAAACTGCACATCCATGAGAATGGACTCTGTTTTTTTACTATGGTTATCGTTCCAGCTCAGGCGGCCTGCAAAACCGGTGAGAGCCCGTACTTCAGTCACTTTCATGCGGGCCATTGCATCGCTGCTCAGGCTTTCGGCACCACCGGAAGTATTGGTAATGAAAAAGGTGATCTGGTTGAAACCGTCTTTTTTATACTCCACTTCAATTTCCCCGATCAGCCTGCTTTTGAAATGAATGGTCCAGGGATGTTCCCGTTTGCCGGCATAAACATCTTTTTTCCAAAACCCTTCCACCGTACTGTCTTTGCCGGAAGCGAGTTTAAAAACCATTGTGCCTTTGCCCTCTTTCAGTCCTTTGCTCCACAGTCCTGTGAACTGGTTGCCATTTTGCCAGGTATAAGTTCCTTTGCCATCGGGCAAACCCGCTTTGAAATCACCTTCATAGCTGTCCGTGCCTTCAGCTTTTCCCTTACCATGGGCTTTTCCTTTTTTACATTCACCCTCGTATTTTCCTTTGAGATCGGGCCGGAGGACCTCACAGTTTTGAGCCGAAAGAAACAGCGCTGAAATAACAAGGAAAGATGTTAGTATGAACTTCATAAGAAAAGCCCTTTTTTAATTGAACAGTAAAAGTAAGACAGCTATTGGACAATCCGCTTATAGGATAAAGAATAAAGATCATCATATATATCCTTCCCTTCGCCAAGCAGACCGGTGATGGTGGTCTTTAGCTCTTCCGGGTTTCTGAAGCCAACACGGGAAGGGGTGAACTTCTCCGTCACGGTTTTCACATGAATGGTATCATTTGAAACATTAAAAGCAGCGATATAATATATTTTATTCTTTTTCAGTTCAGGTGTTTTGCTTTTACGTTTCATTTCCACGATCACCACTTCGCCTTCTACGTTCATATAGCGCTGACCGCCTATCCACGATGTGTAGCCGGTAAACCAGGCTGTATCCGGCAGTATCATATCACCTTTCACCGCTTTGCCATAACGAATGATGGAGTACACAGAATCAGATTGTTTTTTTATATCCAGCGCTTCAATACCAAAAAAATCACTTCCGTCTTTTACGATACCATACCAATAACCCAGCAGCGATGTGTCCACTGGTTCAACAGGTCTTTGTTCCAATGCAACGGTTGATTCAAAAGGACAACCATATAACATGATAATAATGGGTAATATCAGCAGCAGACCTTTCTTCATGGTGGTTAAAACAAGCCTAAAAGATACGAACAATACAAATTGCAGCCTATACCCTGAAAGGAGTAATGGACTATGCTTTGTATTTTTGCAGATGCCAAGGTTGTTTTGTTTTTGTTTTGTTTTTATCGTTTTTGTATGTGAAGCCGCAGCGCAAACGGCAGCCTACCCCAAAAATTATTTCAGGCACCCGCTGGGTATTCCTATGGAGATAGTAGCCAACCTGGGTGAACTCCGCAATAACCATTGGCATATGGGGCTTGACATCCGCACCAATCAAAAGGAAAACCAGCCGGTATATGCATCTGCCGATGGTTACATTGCCTATATTGGTATCCGCCCTTTAAGTTTTGGCCGTTTTATCATCATCAACCATCCTAACGGGCTTTCTACATTGTATGGTCATCTCAATGATTTTTTTCCGGCACTGGAGCAATATGTTACAGCAGAACAGTATAAAAAGGAAACATGGGCCATTGAACTTTCGTTTGAGCCCGGACAGTTTCCGGTTCACAAAAGCCAGTTCATTGCATTGAGTGGTAATACCGGCGGCTCGCAGGGTCCGCATGTGCATTTTGAAATTTTTGAAACAGCAACGAATAAGCGGCTCAACCCGCTTCTTTTTGGTTTTCCCCTGCCTGATAATGTACCGCCAGACCTGGTGAAGCTGGCAATGTATGACAGAAGCCTCAGCACTTATGAACAAAACCCACTGCTGTTTAACCTGAAAAAAACAGACAGCGGTTATATTATTCCCAAACAACCGCTGATCAAAACCGGTTTGCATACAATCAGTTTTGCCTTGCAGGCTTATGATCGCATGAACGGTTCCAATAACCAGGATGGTATTTATTCAGCCATGCTGTATGTGGATGAAGTGCTGCAGGCCGGATTTGTACTGGACAGTATTGATTATCCCGCATCGGCATTTATGAATGCACATGTGGACTATCGCTTTCGTCATTTTGGAGGAGCCTGGCTGCAGCATTTGTCGGCATTGCCGGGTGAAAAAAGCGGGGTATATAAACTGGAAAACGGTGTTGGTGTGCTACAGCTTTCAGATACAACTATCCGGCAGGTGCGTATTGAAGTGAAAGACGCCAGGCAAAATACTTCTCAATTGCGTTTTCAATTGCAGTATTCTGATAGCCTGGCAAAAAAAACTGCTTCCTCACCAGTTGCTACCGTGTTTGCACCCAATCACTTCAATATTTTCAAAAGAGAAGGAGTTGAAATTGAAGTGCCGGCTACAGCGCTATATGACAGTATGCGGCCTTTTTATAACAGGATTACTTCCACAACAGCCTATTCTTTTTCTGACCTTCACCAGTTTCATGATCCATCTGTGCCGGTGCATGGAGAAGTAACAATAAAGATCAAAACCAATAAACCCGTGCCGGAAGAATGGAAAGATAAAATGGTTATCAGGCGCAGCTACCGCAGCGCCACTTCGGTGAGAGTTGCCGAGTTGCAGGATGGCTGGCTCACCACTTCGTTTGGCGATTTTGGAATATTCCAGGCTTTTGCAGATGTGGTTCCTCCTACTGTCAATGAACTGGGCAAGGGCGATACGGTGGACCTAAGTCGTGTCGGCCGCATTTTGTTTACACCTACTGATAATTTTGGCATCAAAAGTTTCAGGGCCGAACTGAACGGGCAGTGGCTGCGTTTCACCAATGACAAAGGCCGCAACTGGATCTATGTTTTTGATGAAAGATGTCCTTACGGCACCCATCACCTGAAAGTGACCGTGGAAGACCTGGTGGGAAACACAACTACCAAAGAATGGTGGTTTAAAAGAAACCCATATACACCGCCAAAGAAAAAAGTTCCTGTGAAAAAGAAAGCCCCGACAAAGAAAACCACAGTCAAAAAACCTGCTGCAAAAAAGAAATAAGATTTGATAACGCTGAAAGAAGGAGACAGGGCCCCTGATTTTAAAGCCATATTTCAGAACGGGAAGAGCATTTCATGTATAAATCAAAATCTGAGAAGTTTTTATAATATTCTCCACTGTCCGTTTTTGGTAGTTTTTGGATAGCAGCATCGCCTACTTTGTAAAGGTTTATAAAGCTGTTACGATAGAAAACGGCAAATCACGTCTGTTATTCTGCACTGTTAAAAGCCATACTGGCATTGCCGGTATGAGATTTTTTTCTTGATTTTTTTTTATAACCTAAAAATTGTTTGCAATGAAAAAAAGACTGCTTCTTTTCATGGGAGTGTTATGCTCCGTCGGGTATTATTCCTGCCAGAAAAATGTCGATACACCTCCTGAACAAGTTGAAATTACAGAACAAACTGACGAGACTGTTGAATCCAGCCAGGGGGCAAAAAAAAATGGATGCAAATTACCGGAAGGGTCCACCATTTATGATCCCACCTGCCTGGTTTCTCCTTCCTCAAAGGGAAACCTGGATACGATTCAAAAGGGATTTGGTTTTACAGAAGGTCCCGCAGTTGACAGGTGGGGAAATGTATTTTTTACAGATCAACCTAATGACAGAATTTATAAGTGGAATGCTGTTACCGGAAATGTTAGTTTGTTCAAGCAAGGTACCGGACGGTCAAACGGGATGATGTTCGATAAGAACGGCAACCTGATAGCCTGTGCAGATATGCACGGTGAGCTCTGGAAAATCAGGCCCAATGGCAGCCATTCCGTATTGGTAAATAACTACAATGGTAAATTGTTGAATGGCCCTAATGATGTTTGGATAAACCCCAAAACCGGGGGCATGTATATCACAGATCCCATGTTTCCCAGGGGCTATTGGGATGATGATGATCCCCGCAAGACAGGCAACCCCAGTTGGCCACCTGTCTATTCAGAGCAAGGCCCGGGGATAGCAGGCCATGTTTATTACCTGGCACCCGGAAGAAGAAATTTGATTAGAGTTACCAGTGCCAGTGATCCGGAATGGGGTGCGGCAAACATATTCCCCAATGGAATTGTAGGCACACCCGATGGAAAAAAATTGTATGTAAACAACTGGACGGGAGATGCCACCGGCAAAATCAGGGTATTTGATATTCGTCCTAATGGAACGTTGGCCAACATGAAAACACTGGTCAGCAACCTGCGGGGATGCGATGGTATGTCTATGGATGAAAAAGGAAATATCTATGTCAGCCATGCAGAAGGGGTAACTGCTTTTGACAAACATGGCAACAGGGTCTTCAATGTTCCCTGCGGTTTTGGAAATAACCGGGGCGCCACCAATAATGTCTTTGCCGGACGGAATAATAAACTGTTGTTCATTACCGGAACGGCCGACAGGATAACTTCATTAAAAATGAATGTGAAAGGCGTGGAAAAATTTGAACAGGGCCACGGACATGGCCATCACAAATGAGGATCAGACCCGGGCATAAGAAAACCTGAACGTAGGTTTCACATATCCATCAACAGCAAAGAAGGTAAAGAGATAAAATTAAAAAGTTTTTTTACCTTCTTTTTTATTTTACATGGCTGAATCCTGAAATTGTTTTTTTGCCGGTAGTCGGAAAAATTTAAGATCCATTGTGATAGTTGTTTATCTCGAAAAAGTGTTTAAACCAGATCTGTAAATGATAATATAAGTTTTCCATTAACTTTAAGCGTAAAATCAGCAAAATGAAAAAATACTTTATAAGCCCGGTGATTTTTGTTGCACTGGTTGCGTTCCTCTCATTTTCTTTTATTTCCAAATCAACCCGAGTGGATTTTTCCGGTGAATGGAAACTGAACCGGGGAAAAAGCGAATTGGGACAGTTTGCAGAATTTTCCGTTCATACCATCAAAACAAACCAGTTGGCTGACAACATCTCTATTGCAAGAACAGCTCCTTCCTTTGAGGGAGGCGATAATACAACAAACGAGGCGCTTTCGTTCGATGGTAAAGAAAGTACAAGCACTGTTTTTGGCAACTCCACAAAAAAGTGCACAGCAAAATGGTCAGAAGACGGGAAGGCACTTACTATGACCTACAAACTAAATCTTGAATTTAATGGCGAAGTGATGGAGATTACCGGAACAGAGACCTGGACACTTGAAGACGACGGGAAAACCCTTGTTTCAAAAAACAACTCTTCTTCCTCTTTCGGAGACATGTCCACCCGGCTGGTGTACGAAAAACAATAAAACAGTATTTGGTTTTCCGACAAGGATAAATTTGCCGGTAACCTGTTTTAACGGTTTAAAACGCTAACAATCCTGACAGAGGCTGTAATCAGCATTTAATAGTAATTAAAATCACCCGGCTTTTGATAAAGGCAACCACCGCTTTGCGAACTTCGTTTCATTATTTATTAAATGAATTTCATGAAAAGAATATGGTTGCCGCTGTGCCTGCTCTCCGGCACAGCGCTTTTTTCGCAAACTGATGCTGAAAACAACAATAGCAATATTAAGCCTGCTGCCAAACCGGTAAGGATATTCAACACAGAAAGAACGATTCTTGCCAACACCACTCAGCCGGTGGGTAAAGGAAAGATGCAGTTTGTCGTCACACATTACTTTGATGATATTGCCGGCAGCAATGGCGGACTGAAAAATTTTTTTGGTCTTGACAACAGCACCGATGTGAAGATAGGCTTCAATATCGGGCTTACTGACAGGCTCGATGTAAGTGTGGCAAGGGCCAAGAGTGGTCATCCGCTTCCGCAACTGCGCATGGAAAAAAATTACGAGATAGCCCTGAAATACCAGTTGATGCGGCAACTGGAAAATGATCCCTCGCATCCTTTGGCTGTTTCTGTTTTTTTCAGCAATATCATTTCCTCGATGGATACAGCAAGAACAAATTTTTATGATTTTGAAAATTTGGGCGACAGGATGAGCCAGGTGTACCAGCTTATCCTTGCCAAAAAAATAGGTAAAGTTAGCCTGCAACTGATTCCTACACTGATACGGCAGGGTTATCTCATCAGCAACGACCTGCAGCGCACCATGTTTGCGCTGGGTGGCACGGCAAAGGTCCCTGTTGCCACAAATTTTAATGTGATCGTTGATTATTTCCATCCCTTCCGTTCTCAAGAAAGTGAAAACGCCTTTGCATCAACGCAAAACTTTAATCCCCCTATCCGGTTTTTCAAACCATTGGGCATCGGGTTTGAGATCATCACACCGGGCCATGTGTTTCATCTCAATTTTACCAATACCACACAGGTGCAGGAAGCGAGGTTTATACCATACAATGTAAAATCATGGGGAGAAGGAGAGTTTCGCTGGGGTTTTTCCATAGCCCGCAGTTTTGTGTTGTGGAGGGAGAAAGAAAAAGCGGTTTCGTATTAGGCGGCTGTTACAAATATTTAAATCACCCATTGCACAGCACCGTGATCAAATTCCTCTGCCATACTGTGACTGGTAAGTAAGCGACCTGCATCAGTTACACCCAAAATAACGGCTTCAAAGGCACGGTTATCTTTTTTCAGCTTAACTATTTGGCCTTTTTTGTAAAGACAGTTGTTGTAATGCGAAAGTGTTTTTTCAAAATCATTGTTTAGTAATTCATCAAAACGGGAGTTTAGTAATTGGCAAAGTTCACGGGCAAGGGTAATAACATCAAAGCTTTTCCCGGTAATCTGTTTCAGCGAAACCGGGTTTTTTAGGGCAGCAGGAAAATCTGTTTGATTGATGTTGATGCCAATGCCGATAATAGCCCATTTCCAGGCCCCTTTTTCCAGTCCCGAACTTCCTATGACCGATTCGATAAGGATGCCCCCTGCCTTTCTGTCCTGCCAGTAAAGGTCGTTGGGCCATTTTATTTTGGTATCATCTCCTGCATGTTTTGCAAAAAGATCATGCACCGCAATGGCAACGGCAGCACTGAGGTGAAATTGTTGGGATACCTGCAACGGTGCAGGATTCACAATGACCGAGAGGATGATGTTTGCTCCTTTTTGGGTGGTCCAGTTATGTCCCCGCTGGCCTTTGCCGGCTACCTGCTCATAAGCGAAAAAAGCCTCACCGTGTTGTGCCAATCCTGCATGGGCACGGGCAAGGGCATAATTGTTGGTGCTATCAACTGATTGCAGTTCAATAAATGGCATTCCAATGGGGCTATGTGCAGGGGGTTGTGGCAATTAATTGCTATTTTTGGCAAAATAAACCGGTTTCTGGTTATAGCCACTGATTTGCCGTTGCAAATATGTGTTGAAGCAAAAAATCATCAGCTGTAACAAGTAACTCAAACAAAAACTAAAACACTCTCAATTATTGGAACAATTGGCTTTATTGACCAACCGCAACCCAAAGGCAATCGGGAGAAAAAGTGCAACCCGGTTAACACAGCGTTCAAAAATCATCAAAACCATTATTGCAGCGATACAGGAGAAAAAGGGAGAAAACATTATATCCCTTGATCTTCGCAAAATAAATGAAGCCGTAGCCGACTTTTTTATCATCTGCGAAGCCAGCAGCCAACCACAGGTGAAAGCGATCAGTGAAAGGGTGGAGGAACTGGTGAAAAGCAAATGCGATGAAAAACCCTACCGGCACGAGGGATACCAGAACCTGCAATGGGTGCTGATAGATTATGTGAATGTGGTGGTACATGTGATGTTGCCGGAACAACGGAAGTTTTACCGGCTGGAGGAAATGTGGAGCGATGCCGCCGCCGATGAGCACAATAGCTGATGTTAAATATTCATCTTTTTGAACTTTTTGTTATCATAATTATTAAATAGCAGAGAACAGGGAAATAATTCATATGTCACAGGAACAACCTAACAGGGAAAATAACAGGAATCCACGTTTTGGCAGTCGTCCCCCGGGCGATGAGCAGGGCAGCGGTAAAAAGGGTCCGAAATTCAGCATCTATTGGGTCTATGCCATCATTTTTGCGGTATTGATCGGTTTTCAGTTATTCGGATCGCTTTCTTCCGGCATGGCCAAATCAAACTCACTGGAGTTTAAGCAAATGCTGGCAGAAGGGGACATTCAGAAATATATCATCATTGATAACCGCAAGACCGTTAAAGTGTACCTGACAACTGCCGGTATCAAGAAGTATGAGAAAAAGCTGAAAGAAGACAAAGCAAGTGTTGATGCCAAAGGGCCTCATTTATATTTTAAGATCACAGGCGGAGAAACATTCCAGAAAGAGATCAGCGAATTTTATAAAGAAAACCCCGGTGTGAAACAAGTGGTGCCGGAAGTGGAAAATGAAAGAAACTGGCTGGGCGATTCTTTGCAGTTCCTTTTGCCGATTTTGTTATTCGTCGGACTTTGGATATTGCTGATGCGAAAAATGAGCGGAGGTGCCGGTGGTGGCGGAGGTCCTGGCGGCATTTTCAATATTGGAAAATCGAGAGCAACCCTTTTTGATAAAGGCACAAAGGTCAATATCACCTTTGCAGATGTGGCGGGACTGGACGAAGCCAAAGTGGAAGTGATGGAGATCGTGGAATTTTTAAAGAATCCCAAAAAATATACGGCGCTTGGTGGCAAAATTCCTAAAGGTGCACTGCTGGTTGGCCCTCCCGGAACCGGTAAAACATTGCTGGCAAAAGCCATGGCCGGAGAAGCGCAGGTGCCTTTCTTCAGCCTGAGTGGTTCTGATTTCGTAGAAATGTTTGTCGGCGTTGGCGCCAGCAGGGTGAGAGACCTTTTCAAACAGGCCAGGGAAAAAGCGCCTTGTATCATTTTCATTGATGAAATTGATGCCATTGGCCGGGCCAGGGGTAAGAATGCCATGATGAGCAATGATGAAAGAGAAAGCACCCTGAACCAACTGCTGGTGGAAATGGACGGTTTCGGCACAGACACCGGCATCATTGTGCTGGCAGCTACCAACCGCCCGGATGTACTGGACAGTGCTTTGCTGCGCCCCGGTCGTTTCGACAGGCAGATAGGTATTGATAAACCGGACCTGAAAGGCCGTGAAGCGATTTTTAAAGTTCACCTCAAACCGATCAAAATATCAAAGACACTTGATATTCATAAACTGGCGGAGCAAACACCCGGTTTTGCCGGTGCAGATATTGCCAATGTATGCAACGAAGCAGCATTGATTGCAGCCAGGAAAGGAAAAGATGCAGTGGACATGGAAGATTTCCAGGATGCGGTGGACCGTGTCATCGGTGGTTTGGAAAAAAAGAACAAGATCATCTCACCGGATGAGAAAAAAATCATTGCCTATCATGAAGCAGGCCATGCCATCTGCGGCTGGTACCTGGAGCATGCTTACCCGTTGCTGAAAGTAACCATTGTGCCCAGGGGTACAGCTGCATTGGGTTATGCGCAATACACTCCCAAAGAGCAATACCTCTACAATACCGACCAGTTGAAGGATCAGATCTGCATGACATTAGGTGGAAGGGCCAGTGAGGATATTTTCTTTGGTAAAATTTCAACCGGTGCACAGAATGATTTGCAGCAGATCACCCGCATCTCATATGCAATGGTAACAGTGTATGGTATGAATGATAAGGTGGGTAACGTGAGCTTCTATGATCCGCACCAGGAAACCACTTTCACCAAACCATATTCAGAAGAAACATCCAAGATCATTGACCAGGAAGTGAGAAAGCTGATAGACGAGATGTATGAAAAGACCAAAAATCTTCTAACTGAAAAAAGAGAACAGGTGAAAGTGCTGGCGGAAGCCCTGCTGGAAAGAGAAGTGCTGTTTCAAAGTGATGTGGAAGCCCTTATCGGCAAACGTCCTTTTGAAGAAAAGAAACCGCTGGCAGAAGAAAAGAAAGATGACCTGACGGGTGAGACCGGCGAAATCTCTGCCGGTGTACCGCCCTATGACAGCGATATAACCAACAAATCATTGCCCAAATAAGTAAGGATGAACGTTTCACCTTCAAAGGAGAACATACTGAAAAAAATTCGAAAGGCGTTGAGTCATTCAACGCCTCTTCCTTTTCCTGAAAGTGAAGGCAACAATCCCGTTTTTCAACCTCCAAACCAGGAATTAGAAATTGAATTTGCCGAACAGTTCAGCAAATTGCAGGGAAGGTTTATTTTTTGTATCAACCGGCAGGAACTGGCTTTTCAACTGAACAGTTTAGTGAAAAAACAAGATTGGCAACGTGTATTTTGCCTGGAAGACAAACTAGTAGAACCTGTCAATCCCCAGATCGCCGACAGGCTGGTGAAAACTGACCTCGGCAGTTGTGATGTGGCTATCACGGGATGTGAATGCCTGGTGGCAAGAACGGGGAGCATTGTGCTGAGTGCTGCACAACCCGGGGGCAGAACCACCAGTATATATGCTCCTGTTCATATATGTATTGCCTTCACTAGCCAACTGGTTTATGACCTGAAGGACGCATTACAATTGCTGAAAGAAAAGTATGCAGGTGATCTGCCTTCATTAATGACCTTTGCCACCGGGCCCAGCCGCACGGCTGACATAGAAAAAACGCTGGTGGTGGGTGTGCATGGGCCCAAAGAGGTTTATTTATTTCTGGTGGAAGCCTGAAATA
Source organism: uncultured Chitinophaga sp. (assembly GCA_964412375.1). Taxonomy (GTDB): domain Bacteria; phylum Bacteroidota; class Bacteroidia; order Chitinophagales; family Chitinophagaceae; genus CADEDV01. The sequence continues at coordinate 20,559 of CAYPOD010000025.1, forward strand.
CCCCCGGCCTTTAGTAATTTTAAGCCATGGCAAATCCCGGCATTTTTCAGCTATTTGTATATGGTTCGCTGCGCAGCGGTTTCCGCAGCCCGGCGTATGAATACATCAGCCGTTTTTTCAATTTTGTAGGTGAAGCCAAAGTGCGGGGCAAACTCTATGACATGGGTGTGTACCCGGCCGGTGTGCCGGCCACCGATGATTCATTTATAATGGGTGAATTATATGTCATTAAAAACCCAGCCGAATATTCATGGGCCTTTGGCCAGTTAGATGATTACGAAGGGGTGACAGTGGAAAGCGATGAAGTACAGTTGTATTACCGGGATCTTACAGAGGTAATGATCGGCAATAAAATGGTGCCTGCCTGGATATACTGGTATAAAGCCGATGTGAGTAACAGGCCGCTGATTCCTTCGGGTGACCTGATTCAGTATATCAGTGAAAAAAAATGATTTTCTGAGTGTTTCTCCCCCCTCACAAAAAAATTTACTTCCTGTCCGACTTTCATCTCGGCGCACCGGATTATTCATCCAGCCTGGAGAGGGAAAAAATCATTGTACAGTTCCTGGATGAAATAAAAACGGATGCCGCGGAAATATTTTTAGTCGGTGATATGTTTGATTTCTGGTATGAATATCGCAAAGTGGTTCCAAAAGGATATGTAAGGCTGCTGGGCAAACTGGCAGAATTATCTGATGCTGGCATACAACTTCATTTCTTTGTCGGCAATCATGATATGTGGATGCGGGATTATTTTCAAAAAGAACTGAACATACCTGTTTATTACGAGCCGAAAGAATTTGAACGAAACGGAAAAACATTTTTCATCGGCCATGGCGATGGGCTGGGTCCCGGTGATCATGGTTATAAGCGGCTAAAGAAAATTTTCCGAAATCCAGTCTGCAAATGGCTGTTTGGCATCCTGCCTCCGGTGATGGGTGTGGGCCTGGCCAATTACCTGAGCCGCCGCAGCCGGGCACAGACAGGAGCTTCAGAGGAAATTTTTTTGGGTGCAGATAAAGAGTGGCTTCTTATTTACTGCAAGGAAGTGTTAAGGGATAAAAAAGTTGATTTTTTTGTGTTTGGACATAGACACCTGGCGATTGATTATCGTCTTCAAACCACCGAAGGGTATGTAAACGAAGCACGGTATATCAATCTCGGCGACTGGATACGTTTCTATACCTATGCAGTTTTTGACGGAGAAAAGTTGGAACTTAAATCCTATAAAGGCTTTGATGAAAAAATCATCCGCAACTGAATAAGTTATTTTCCATATTAATTTTATTTCTTTTTGCATCGCCTGTTTTTTCACAGGCGGATACCAGTTTTAAACTGCTGAGAACGATCAGCGGTGATATAATTGATTTCACTATTGATAACCTCGATAATATTTATATTCTCAACAGCCGCAACCAGGTGAAAAAACTAAATGCCAATGGTGATTCAATGGCCATCTTCAATGATGTGCGACGCTTTGGCAAAGCCACACTGATAGATGTTTCCAATCCACTGAAGGTGTTGCTTTATTACAAAGACTTTGGCACCATCGTGGTGCTCGACCGGTTTCTGAATGCTGTTAATACAATTGACCTGCGCCGCCAGAATATTTTACAGGCCAAAGCCATCGGCCAGTCTTATGACAATAAAGTTTGGATCTATGATGAACTGGAAAATAAACTGAAGAAAGTGGATGAAGACGGAAAACTGTTACAGGAAACCCCCGATTTCCGGCTCTTGTTTGACAGGGCGCCTGCCCCGCAAAAGATATTTGACCAGGATAAATATGTTTATCTCTACGATTCGCTGCAATCTGTTTTTGTGTTTGACTACTATGGTGCACTGAAAAACAAAATACTGATCAGCGGCTGGCAGAATTTTAAAGTGACAGGCAAATACATTTTTGGCTCCCGTGCCGGCAAACTGTATCGCTACGAGATCAGCAGTTTTCGCTATGATGAGTGGGATATGCCTGCCGAACTGCAACACAGCCGGGCATTCAATTTTTCTGCTACCCGGTTGTATGCACTGAAAAACGGAACAATTGATATTTACAGTCTCCGCTGAGCTGATCAATTACCCATTGCAGCATTGATCACTTCACCCAGTTCCTTGTCCCACATTCCTGTTTTTCCATATTCAATCACACGACCCAGTTCTTTTCCCTCTTTCATCACCATGATAGTAGGCACATTGTTTACATTCAGTGCTTCGCAAAGATGTCCCAATGTTCTTTTTTTCCTGTCGGTTCCGATCAATGTCAGCCGGTTTTTGGCAAACCCTGCCGCATCTATTAACGCCAGGAATTTGGGAAGAATATAATGCGAGTCATCACACCAGGTGCCCATGAAGACCAGCAATTGCAGGGAATCGCCATACTGTTTCAGGGCATTCAGGGCAACAGCATTGGGGTTATAACCTTTCCGGTTGTTGGCCATCCACTCAAAACTGCTTTCCTGCTCCAGTGCTTCACGGGGTACAATTCCTTTGAATATTTTTCCGCTGCCTTCGGGGTCCTTGCTTATTTCAAAATGATTTTGTGCAAACAGGCTGCTGCCCGCAACGGTCAGCAACAAAAGGAAGAGAAACAGTTTTTTCATACCGGGTTTTATTGTTGGCAAAAATAAAATGTACAGGCAAATGATGAAAGCTGAATCGTTAAAGTTGCAGGAACAATGCCGGGAAATGTTCTTAATATGACAAAAGCGAATGCACTTGCGTTTTTGTTGATCACAGGTTCGCTTTCAATTCCAGCAAAAAGGTCTTGATCTTTTGCAGCGACTGGATCAGTTCAAATTTTTCTTCAGCCCGTTTATTTTTTTTGAGATAATCCTTGGCGCCTTCTATGGTGAATTTGCGGCGGCGCAGCAGGTCATAGATCAACACCAGGTTTTTTACATCCACCGGGCGGAAGAAACGGTCGCCTTTTCTGTTCTTGCGGGGCTGCAGGATATCAAACTCGGTTTCCCAGTAGCGGATCAGCGACTGGTTTTCCCGAAACATCGCAGCCACTTCACCAATAGAATAATATTGCTTTTGAAAAAGCACATCATCCTCCGGCACCTGCACCAGGTCTGCATTCAAACCCATATCCTTCAATGAGCGGCGGCCGCGGGTGGAGCTCTTTTTCACAGGTCTCATTTCTTCAGCCGCTTCAGCAGGAAGCTCTGTACCCTTTTTTTCCTCTTTCACTTCTTGGTTTGCGGCCACAGGAATGGCTGCGGGTTCTTCCACCACACTAAAATCAAAAGTTATTTGGGCCAGTGGTTTACTCATACAATATTGTAAAATTACGATTCTGCAAACGGCAGTTATTTTCAAGTTTTCCACGAAATGGCGGAAAAAGTCAAAAAACCAACTATAGATCAGTCAAAACTCTGGTTGCTGGCAGCGGCTCGTTTCAGCAGCAGGTCAAATTGTTCCGGTGTCAGGTCGTTATAGAAAAAATAGATCGGATCAATGGGTTTGTTGTATTTGTGCACTTCATAATGCAGGTGTGGACCGGTTGATTTACCGGTGCTGCCAACCCATCCGATCACTTCACCTCTCTTCACTGTTTGCCCGTTCCTGGCTTTCACCCTCACCATGTGGCCGTATAAAGTTTCATAGCCATATCCATGGTTTACGATCACATGGTTACCATAGCCATTGCCGGTGTTGCCGGCGGTTTTCACTGTGCCATCCGCTGTTGCATACACCGGTGTGCCCTGCGGGGCAGTGAAATCAATACCTGCATGCATTTTGGTGGTCTTATAAATAGGGTCTATGCGATAACCAAAACCGGAAGCAACCCGGGTCAGGTCTTTGTTGTTGATGGGTTGAATGGCCGGCGTTCTTGCCAGCAATTGTTCTTTATTGGCAACTAATTTCTGTATTTCATCAAAGGAGGTCTGCTGCACGAGGATGCGGTTGCTGAGCCGGTTAAGGGTGGAAACAATGGAACTGAACAGTTCATTTCCTTTCATTCCTTCCACCATTGCCACTTCCTGCTGCATTTCCAGCTCTTTTGCACGGGCACTGTCTGGTATCGGGTCAGCTTCAAATATGGCCCGGTAAACAGCATTATCTCTTTTTTCCAGTTCCTGCATCTGCTGTTCGATGGACTTTACTTTTTCTCCCAATTCGGCATACCTGTCTTTGAGTATCTCATTTTGCCGCTTTAATATTTTTTCCTGGGGAGAACCGATGAAGCGAAAGGCTACGAACGAGATGAGGGCGGCGGTCACAAAAGCGGCTGCAAAGAATCCGAATACCCGCAGCAGTTTCACACGCAGCGGTGTTTCCAGTTTTTCATACCGGAGGGTATTGGTGTTGTAATAATACTTGATCTTCTTCATTGGCCTTAAACCGTTACCGGGCAAGAAATGCGGGCCGAATAATTTACCTTTGCCCACCTTTGCAGGGTTCGCCTCCCATTGCAGGCAGGTGGGCAAATATAGTCCCATAAACAGCAAAAATCAACCCAAGAAGCAGATCAAATGATGACCAGCGCAGATATACGAAAGGCCTTTCTCGATTTTTTCCGTTCCAAGGGACATGAAATTGTACCATCGGCTCCCATCGTGATAAAGAATGACCCCACACTGATGTTTACGAATGCCGGCATGAACCAGTTCAAAGATTATTTCCTGGGTAATAAACAACCGGCGCATCCACGGGTGGCAGATACACAAAAATGTTTGCGGGTTAGCGGCAAACACAATGACCTGGAAGAAGTAGGAGTGGACACCTATCACCACACGATGTTTGAAATGCTGGGCAACTGGAGTTTTGGCGATCCCGCCCGTCCGGAAGGCGGGTATTTTAAAAAAGAAGCCATTGCCTGGAGCTGGGAATTGCTGACGGAAGTGTATAAGCTTGACAAGAGCCGTTTGTATGTCACCATCTTTGAAGGCGATGAAAAGGAGGGTTTACCCAAAGATGAAGAGGCATACAATGAATGGAAAAAATGGATTGCAGAAGACAGGATACTGATGGGGAATAAGAAAGATAATTTCTGGGAAATGGGTGACACCGGTCCCTGTGGCCCCTGCACGGAGATACATTATGACACACGACCCGCAGCAAACAGTGATGGTCACTCATTGGTGAATAACGATGATACCGGGATGGTGATGGAGATATGGAATAATGTGTTCATCCAGTTCAACCGGAAAAAGGATGGTTCACTCGAGCCACTGCCTGCCAAGCATGTGGACACAGGTATGGGACTGGAAAGATTGGTGAGGGTGATACAGGGAAAAACATCAAATTATGATACGGATGTTTTTACGGATATAATTTCAGTTATCGGAAAAATTGTTGGAAAGAAATATAACTTTAGTGATAGCAAACAGGATGTGGCTTTTCGTGTTATTGCAGATCATATACGGGCCATCAGTTTTACTATTGCTGACGGACAATTGCCCTCAAATACCGGGGCCGGTTATGTGATAAGAAGAATTTTACGCAGGGCTGTTCGTTATTATTATTCTTACCTGGATTACAGGCAGCTACTCCTTTCACAACTGGTACCTTCAGTCGCAAAGCAATTTGAAAATGTATTTCCCGAATTGCACAAGCAGGTTGATTTTGTCACTAAAGTAGTGAAAGAAGAGGAAGAGGCTTTTTTGAGAACTTTGGAAAAAGGACTGAAGAGAGTAGACGACCTTATTGCCCAGGGAAGCATTTCAGGGAAAGAATCGTTTGAATTGTATGATACTTATGGCTTCCCTTTTGACCTGACACAGTTGATTGCTGCTGAAAATAAACTGTCAGTTGACGAAGAAGGTTTCAAAAATGAAATGCAGCAACAAAAATCCCGTTCCCGTGCAGCAGGAACTATTGATGCAGAAGACTGGATAGTGCTGAAAGAAGGCAGCAACAAATTTGTGGGCTATGATTCACTCGAAGCAAAAGCGGAGGTATTAAAATACAGAAAGGTAAAAGCCAAAGGCAAAGATCTGTATCAGGTAGTATTGGACACTACACCTTTCTACGCCGAAAGCGGCGGACAAGTAGGTGATAAGGGTGTGTTGACCATTCACCATTCACCATTCACGGTGATAGATACCAAAAAAGACAACGAACTCATCATTCATTTCATTGAATCAATTCCCGATGATCTTTCTGGTGAAGTGATTGCCAAGGTAGATGCGGGTAAAAGAAAAAATACCGAACTCCATCACTCCGCCACCCACCTGCTTCACGCCGCATTAAGAAATGTGCTGGGCACCCATGTAGCGCAAAAAGGTTCGCTGGTGAATGATGAATACCTGCGGTTTGACTTTTCGCATTTTGCAAAAGTGACCGATGAGGAACTTGCAAAAATCGAAGCCCTGGTAAATGCAAAGATCAGGGAGAACATTCCGGTTGTCATCAAATCCATGCCCAGGGAAGAAGCAATGAAACTGGGAGCAATGGCCCTGTTTGGCGAAAAATATGGCGATGTGGTGAGGGTGGTCATCATTGATCCGGAATATTCTATTGAACTTTGCGGTGGCACACATGTAGGCGCCACTGGTGAATTGGGTCTGTTTAAATTTTCTTCAGAAACGGCTGTTGCAGCCGGTGTGCGGCGGGTGGAAGCTGTTTGTGGCATGCAGGCGGAAAAGTATGTGAATGGCCAGTTGGGCATACTTGGCAGCATCAAGGAAGCTTTAAAGCATCCAAAAGATATTCAAAAGGCCATTGAAAACCTGCAGGCTGAGAATGCGGAACTGAAAAAGCATCTCGATATGATGGAGGCGAGGCAGTTGGTGGTCATCCGCAATGAACTGTTGCAAAAAGATGAGATTGTCAACAACGTGAACTTTATTGGAGATATAGTGGAAGTGAGTAATCCCGATGCGCTGAAAAAACTATGCTTCGATCTGAAAAACCAGTTGAGAGATCATGTAGCGGTGCTTTGTGCTAATATAGGAGGCAAACCCTATGTGGCTGTCGGCATTGCTGAAACCGTAGCAAAAGCCAGGAACCTAGATGCCGGAAAAATAATAAAGGAACTGGTAGCCCCGCTGATCAAAGGTGGTGGCGGCGGACAAAAAACCCTCGCCACAGCCGGCGGGCAGGATATATCAAACCTGGAAACAGTAATTGAGAGGGTGAAAAGTTTATTGCAGCACTAAAGATCCATTTTCTCTTCTTCTTCTTTGACTTTCTTACGGATATGCTGGCTGTCCTTAAATATTTTGAAGCCAAGATAAAGGGCTACAATACAAACAATGATACAAAAGGCTGAGAAAATATATGGCATAGGCGTAAGGTTGGTTCGTGATGGTTCGTTTCTCCTGCTAAGGTTGTGAAAACTATTTATTTTCCTGCCGGAAAAAACCACATTTATAGCCGTAAAAACAACATTGTTGCTGCCATATGACAATTGTATTGGAAACTACAAGATTAGTAATCAGGCAGTTTACGGCCGGGGATGCAGAATTAATCTGGCTGTTGAACCAGGACCCCGAGGTGACACAATTCACCCATGACCCTGTCCGGGATCCGGAACATGCCGGGGAAGTGCTGCTTCAGCATATACTACCACAATATGCTCTATATAATTTTGGACGCTGGGCTGTGCATTTGAAAGGCAATCTTGATTTTATTGGTTGGTGCGGGTTAAAATTCAGACCTGAAAGAATGGAAACAGATCTTGGCTACCGACTGATGAAGTCGTATTGGGGAAAAGGATATGCCACTGAAGCTGCTGCCGGCTGCTTACGTTTTGGCTTTGAGAAGCTTCATATACAGGAAATTATTGGCAGGGCGGAGCCGGGCAACATGGCATCTGTCAGGGTGCTCGAAAAATGCGGGATGGAATATATTGGTAATGAGATGGTGGATGGGTTCAATGTTCGGACCTACCTTGCCCGCAACCCGTTTATCACCTGAATCTACCCTTTAAAACAGGAAAGGCCATTTAACATTTCCGAAACTTTTCGTATTCCGGGAAATGTCATTATATTTGACCTACGAAACTTAACGTAGACAAAAAATAAACTATACTATCATGAAAACAGTGTTCAGAAAATTATCAATCCTTGGTCTTGGCATGGCTTTGATAGCCCCGGCATCCGTGTTGGCCCAACAGGAGGGAAAAGACAAGGAGAAAAAAGAAGTGGAAGAGATTGTTATTGTTCGTAAAGGAGATAAAAATGAGAAAGTAGTTGTGGAGATCAATGGCGACAAGATCACCGTTAACGGGAAATCCATTGAAGATTTGAAAGAAGGGGATGTAACGGTCCGTCGCAACCGCATCAGGGATGTGTGGGCATATGCGGATGGTTTGCGAAACGGCGCCATTACCCGAAGCATGTCACCGCAAGGAAATTTTTACATGCTTAGCACCGATTCCAACCGTGCCATGCTGGGAGTGACTACAGAAAAAGCGGAAAAAGGTGTGCAGGTAGAAAGCATTACCAAAGAAAGCGCTGCTGAAAAAGCAGGGTTGAAAAAGGAAGATGTGATCACCAAAGTTGGTGATAAGAAGATTGAAACACCCGATGATCTTTCTGCAACTATAAAAAGTAAAAAGCCAGGAGATAAAGTTGATATTACCTACATCCGTGAAGGTAAAGAGCAAAAAGTTACAGCGGAATTGGGCAAATGGAAAGGATCAAATGTGTTTTCAACCGTACCCGGGCAGAACTTCAGGCTGAACATGGATGACTTCAATTTCAACTTTGGTGATATGGTGCCTTCCACGCCGCGGGTTGCTACTCCATACGGTGTTGCACGCAGTTCAGGGCCCAAATTAGGATTGTCCGTCCAGGATACGGATAATGGAAAAGGAGTGCAGGTGATTGGTGTGGAAGCCGATGGCAGCGCTGAAAAAGCAGGCATCAAAAAGGAAGATGTTATCACGGAAGTGGATGGGAAAGCCGTGAATAATACAGACGAGATTGCAAAGATCATCCGCGACAGCAAGGACAAGGCTTCCGTGATGATGAAATTGCAGCGGAATGGTAAAACACAGAATATTGAAGTGAAGATTCCCCGCAAGCTGAAAACAACAAATCTTTAGTCCATATAAATATCAGGCAATGGTCCCGGCAATGTTGCCGGGGCTTTGTTTTTTTATAACAAACTGCCCGCCCGTTTTGGCCTATTTTTGCCCGGCAAAACATTATGGCGGATTTTTCAGCATACGAGATCGTGGTGGGTCTGGAGGTGCATGCACAGTTGTTAACTCAAAGCAAGCTTTTTTGCGGCGACAGCATTGCATTCGGCAATGAGCCCAATACACATGTGAGCCCGATCACCCTGGCCCATCCCGGCACTTTGCCCAAAACAAATCGCAAAGCAATTGAGTATGCCATAAAAATGGGTTTGGCCTGTCACAGCGAGATCAACCGTAACAACTATTTTGCCCGCAAAAATTATTTTTATCCCGATCTGCCCAAGGGTTACCAGGTTTCGCAACACACTACTCCCATTTGCCAGGGCGGTTATGTGACTATTAAAACCGAAACTGGTGAAAAAAAAATCCGTCTTAATCGTATCCACCTCGAAGAGGATGCCGGCAAAAGCATTCACGATGCGGATGATGCTAATACCTGTATTGACCTGAACAGGGCCGGTACACCGCTTATTGAAATTGTAACCGAACCGGATATACGGAGTGCCGATGAAGCTTATGCGTATGTTTCGGAAATCAGGAAACTGGTGCGTTACCTTGACATCTGCGATGGCAATATGGAAGAAGGAAGTCTTCGCTGTGATGCTAATATTTCTGTTCGCAAAAAGGGAGAAGAAAAATTGGGCACCCGTGTGGAAGTGAAAAATCTTAATTCGATCCGGCATATCAGGAAGGCGGTGGAATATGAAGCGAACCGGCTTATCAGCATGGTTGAAAAAGGAGAAACGATCATCCAGCAGACCAGGAGTTTTGATGCGGCTAATGGTACCACTTTTGCCATCCGGGACAAGGAAGATGCAGATGATTACCGCTATTTCCCCGAACCTGATCTTCCGCCATTCCGTCTTTCAGATGATTATATTGAGAAGATAAAGCAAACCATACCTGCCTTGCAGCAGGATAGAATTCAGCAATATCAGTCATTGTATAAACTTTCTGAATACGATGCAACGGTGCTTACGGAAGAAAGACCCTTTAGTGATCTTTTTGAACAGATCATACAATTCAGCGAAAATTATAAAGCAGCAGCCAACTGGATGCTGGGACCTGTGCGCACCTGGCTGAATGAAAATAATGCAGCGGTAAGTGAGTTTCCATTACCGGCAAAAACAATAGCCACACTGATCAGTATGATTGATGATGGTAAACTGAATTTTTCTGTAGCGGCCACCCGCCTGTTCAACCAGCTATTGGAGCAGCCGGAAGCCGATCCGCACCAGGTGGCTGCAGCCTTGAACCTGCTGCAGGAGTCCGACGCTTCATTCATCGAACCGGCGATAGATAAAGCCTTGCAAAAACATGCTGCAAAGATTGAAGAATACAGAAAAGGGAAAAAGGGATTGCTGGCCCTGTTTGTGGGAGAAGTGATGAAACAGACAAATGGCAAAGCCGATCCAAAGCTGGTGAATGAATTATTACTAAAGAAACTACAATCATAATGATAACTATGACTAAACATCTGGCAACTTGTGTGGCTGTATTGACGATACCGGTGATTTTATTTTCCTGCAAGGAGAATGATAACCGAACCGGTAGCTCCGGTAGTGGCGAGGGCTCCATACCTTTTGAAGTGAGTGGTAAGATCACCGGCAGTAATGCAAAGATGATCTATCTTGAAAAAATGCCGGCAGCCACTATGCAGCGCATTGTGGTGGACTCTGCTGAATTGGGCAAAGACGGCAGCTACAAACTGAAAACAAAAGTGGGAGAGTCAATGGTGTTCAACCTGCGGCTCGATCAGAAACCTTTTCCTGTTGCTTCTGTGGTAAATGATGCAAAAAAGATCACATTGAATGCAAGCTATGGACAAATGCAGCAGGGCATCACTGAGCAATACGAGGTGACGGGTTCAGCAGCCAGCCAGTTGATGAAAGAATTTGTTTACGGTTTTAGCGATGAGCTTAGAAAAATTTATGAATTGGGCAGGCAGGCCGACAGCCTTCAAAAAGCTGGAGCTAAGGAAAATGATCTGTTGCCGTTGCTGATGCAACACCAGCAACTGGCTGAAGCAGCAAAAGCGCAGTTTGAAAAAACAATAAAAGCCTCTGCCGACCCGGCGCTGAGCATGTTTTTCCTGGGTTATTACCAGTCATCGGCAAATGACCCGTCACTCGGGTTGCCGGGTCTTCCGTTTGAGGAAGTGCAGCAGATCGTCAGCGAGATTGCCGGAAAATACCCGGATCATAAAGGGATAGCAGCAGTGAAGTCGGCACTGGAAGCACAGGCTGGAAAGCAGGGAAATTCCTGGGTAGGCAAAGAAGCACCGGAAATTATAATGCCGGATGTGAATGGAAAAGAAGTTAAGCTGAGTTCGTTCAGGGGTAAATATGTGCTGGTAGATTTTTGGGCCAGTTGGTGCGGCCCCTGCCGCCAGGAAAATCCCAACCTGGTGAGTGCATATAATAAGTTTAAAAATAAAAATTTTACTATCCTTGGCGTTTCGCTTGACAGGCCCGGTCAGAAAGACAAGTGGTTGAAAGCAATTAAAGATGATGGTCTCACCTGGCCACAGATCAGCGATCTGCAGTTTTGGAACAGCCCCGTAGTTGCTACCTATGGTTTTGACGGTATTCCATATAATGTGTTGCTGGATCCTCAGGGAAAAGTAATTGCTGAAGGATTGAGAGGAAGCGGGCTGGAGAGGAAATTATCAGAAGTGTTACAATAAAGAATACTGCTGTAAAATGATAAAGGCGAACCATTACGGTTCGCCTTTATTCTTGCATGAGAAATTAACTCATGTCTATGTTCATTTAATTGTCAACACAAAGGGGGTTCAGCAACAGCTCGGTTGATGAAATGGGCCAGATATATTGCTGACCGCTTGAAGGTATTGAATTCACACCTGGTTTAGCGGGTAAGGGCAGCAACAAACGGGTAAGATCAGATCCTGCAAAACCTTCGCCCATCAGCTCAATCCTTCTTTCTTTCAGGATGGCATCGGCCATTGCAGCAGCATTGGCAAAATCACCAGCCACATAAGTAGAAGCATTTGAACGGCTGCGGATAGCATTTAGCAGCGCAAGAGCCTGGGCATCCACTGAGTTGGTGGAACGAACCCTTGCTTCAGCAAGATTCAGCAGAACTTCTGCATAACGGGCCACTGGCGCCCAGTCAATAAAGGGAGCAGCCCCGGGGAATTTTGCCAGGTATTGCTTACCACCGGATGTAATGATCATATCTCTTCTTCTGTCACCAACTGCAGCAAATGCCGGATCATTGATAATCCCTGTTGACAGGAATGAATACTCGCCGTTACCACCATTGAAAGGCGCCGGTCCATAATAATAACCAAGCTGGTTCTGTGTACCCGGCTGTTCATTGGAGGCAAACGGCATTGACAGGATTGATTCTGAAGTAGTGTAAGGCGATTTGAACACATTGGTGATATCGGCCTGCAAAGCATGAGCTACACCAGTGGGCGCAACGAATGGAGCTGCAGCCGGAACGATCTTGTTAGCTTCTGTGATCACATCTGCATAGCGTTGCATGCACAAATACACTCTTGTTTTCAATGCAATGGCCGTATTGCGGTGTGCCCTGGTTGTATTGAGAGCTGCTGTACTATAATTCAGGGGCAAATTCGCTTCTGCAAAATTCAGGTCATCCAGGATTTGTGTATAAATTTCGCCAACAGTAGAACGGGCAAGGGCATAGTCGGCAGAACCGGTGTTGCCGGTAAGACGAAGTGGCACACCCAGTTTGCTTCCATTGCCATCTGCAAAGGGCCGTGCATAGAATTGTAATAAGGAGAAATAGCTGAGAGCTCTCAATAACCTTGCTTCTCCTAAATAATTCTTAGAAAGGGCATCTCCAACAACGGCGGTTCCTTTAGCAGCCATTCCATCAATGAACACATTTGCCAGGTTGATTACATAATAAGCCCTTGACCAATGGTTTTGTACACTGTTGGTGGAACTGTTACTTGGAGTATAACTCCAGATGTCGTACCCGGTTACCACATTAGTGCGGTCATTCATAAAATCGCCACCGCGGATATCATTAAAAATCTGGTAGCGGCCGCCAAACATACCGGCATTTTTTATAGTAGCGTAAATGGACCTTACTTGTCCTTCTATCCGGTCTTTGGTATCAAATGCAGTAAGGTCAGAAATCGAGGTTCTCGGAATAGGCGAAAGCCTTTCCTTGCTGCAGCCTGCACCCTGAACTAGAAGTGCCAGCAGCAGGATGTATGTTATATTTTTTGTCATTTTCATAATGCTGAGTTTTTAAGGTTAGAAACCAATGTTTAAACCAACAGTGAATGTTCTTGCATTTGGCACTGTATTCCTGTCAATACCCTGGTTGGTGTTTCCGTTTCCGTTGGAAGAAACTTCAGGATCAGGGCCGGGGTATTTGGTGATGATGGCAAGGTTGTTACCATTAACATAGAAACGGGCACTGTTGATCTTTACTTTATCCAAAATGCTTCTTGGAAGATTATAACCCAGTGAAAGGGTACGCAGTTTGATAAAATCACCTTTGTGCACATTAACGTCCAGCGGGAAGGCAGAGCCATTGGAGATATTATCACCAAAAACAGCTTTAGGAATATCTGTAACATCGCCGGGTTTGGTCCATTTTCTCAAAATGGCTACTTCGTTGTTCCAGAAACGCTGATCCCTTAGGCCGGCTTGTGTTCCATAATAAATATAGAATCCCAGCTGGTAAGTGAACAAGGCATTCAGCTCGAAATTTTTATAGCGCAGCGTATTGTCAAAACCGCCGACCACTTTCGGGTTGGTATTTCTGTATGGGATGGCATCGGCAGAACTTACAGTTGGTGCCAAAGAGCCATCCTCAAATGAAAACCTGTTTTGCCCTGCAGGAGCTACATGCTGGAAGAAAACCCTTTGCCCGTTTCTGTTGATGAATATTCTTCTGCCGGTTGCAGGATCAACTCCGCCGGTAAGTGTTACATACAGCATGCCGATAGGTGATCCCGGAACGGTGATACTGGGATTTTCCAAACCGCCTGTTGCTGAAATAATATTATTAATTCCGGGTGCCAGTGCGACAACCTCGTTTTTATTGAAGGAAATATTAAATGATGAATTCCAGCTAAAGTCCCTTGTGGTGACCGGGGTGGCGTTAACGACAAATTCAAAACCCTTATTATACATTTCTCCAACGTTTGCCGGAATGGTGGAAGGCAAACCGGCTGAAGGCGGCTGAGGTACGAAAAGGATCAGCCCGTCAATGTCATTTTTATAATATGTGGCTTCAAATGTAACCTTGTCATTCAAAATGCCAAAGTTTATACCAGCATCAAATTTGGTACTGGTTTCCCATCCTAAGTTCGGGTTACCAGCCTGGCTGAATACTACGGTTCCATTACCACCATACAAACCGGAGCCGTATGTTGATAGAGACTGGAAGTCTCCCAAACCTGAAATATTACCTACACGGCCAAAGCTAGCACGGACTTTGAAACTGCTGAATGTTTTATCCAGGTTGGCTTTTTGCCAGAAACCTTCACGGGTTATTTCCCAACCGGTAGAAACGCCCCAGAAAGTACCATACTTGCTATTGGCGCCTAATTGAGAAGCACCATCCCTTCTCAGGTTGGCACTGATAAAATACTTTCTTTCATAATTGTACTGCAAACGACCAAACTCAGAATATAAATAGTTTTCACCAATGCCCATTGCAGTGGCATTTGGTGTTACCCATCCTGCCTGGATATCAGTAAATGCAGGATCGGTTACGGTTATCCTGTTGATACCATATCCTTTAAAATCTGATTTTTGTTCCTCAATACCACCAAGAAGGCTTACATTATGCTTGTCAGCAAATGTGCGGTCAAACTGGATGGTGTTGGTCCAAACTGATCTCTTACTTCTATTGAACCAGCTGCTGGCTGATCCGTTGCTGGCAAAGCCTTCACCTGAAATAGGACTGTAAAAAACTTCATTGTCTACATACACATAATCAATACCATACACGGTTCTCAATGTGATCCAGTCAAGCGGTTTGATCTGCGCATACACATTACCCATCATATGGTTCATTTCTGCATTAGTGCGGTTTCTATCCAGCTGTATTACCGGGTTATTAAAACCTACCTGGCCAACCCTGTTGCCCATCACTCCGATTAAGGCACCGGAATAATTATAAGTGCCGTCATTATTATATGGAGAAACATTTGGAGCGGTTACCAGCGCAACACGACCCAGGCCAGCTGTAGCAAATGCATCACCCAAAGAACCTGAGCTGACAGCAGCCAGGTTTTGTTCATTGGAGTATTGCAGTTTACCACCCAGGCTGACCATTTTGCTGACTTTGTGGTCAACATTCATGGTAACGTTCATGCGTTTGAAATCATTTCTTTTGATAAAACCCTCTTGCTCTGTATAACCGGCAGAGAAATAATAACTGGTCGCATCGTTGGCCCCGGAAATACTAACTGAATTGCTATGCTGTAGTCCGGTGCGGTAAACATAATCATACCAGTTCGTATTTATGGGCTTTCCATCCGGGCCATTTGTTAGTGCGAATGCATTTGTAGTTGGGTTAAATGTGCCGGCATTCACCAGGGCTTCGTTTTTGTGATCTGTATACTGGAATGCATCCAGCACATCCGGCATACCGAAGGGTTTGGTCCAGCCTACCCAGCTGTCCAACGTCACTTTTGCACGGCCTGATTTACCTTTTTTGGTAGTAATGAAAAGCACACCATTGGCGGCACGGCTACCATAAATAGCGGATGCAGCAGCATCTTTGGCAATGTCAATACTTTCAATGTCATTTGGGTTGATACTGGCCAGTACGTTACCGGCAGCAGATGTTCCGCTGAAATCTCCGGTGTAAGCTGGCACTCCATCAACAACGATCAGTGGATAAGAGCTCATTGAAATAGAGTTGGTTCCTCTTACTCTTATTACGGGTGGGGCATTCAACACGCCGCTTGGAATAGTAACCTGGACACCTGAGGCTCTTCCGCCTAATGCCTGGTCAAAACTTTGAACGGGTTTGTTTGCCAAAGCTGCTCCTTTTACAGTTGCAATGTTGCCGGTTACTTCTTTTCTTCTTTGTGTACCATAACCAATAACAACAACTTCAGAAACAACCCTGTCTTCAGAGCTGAGGCTAAAATCAAGTTCTGATCTTGAACCCAAAGCCTGTTCCTGTGTGGTCATTTCTGTTGCTGAAACAATTAAGGCTCTTGCATTGGCCGGAACAACGAGTGAATAAGTTCCGTCTGCTTTAGTAACTGTACCGGTAGTAGTTCCTTTCACCATTACCGATGCGTTGGGAATGGGATTCCCTTTGTCGTCCGTCACCTTTCCGGTCACGGTTCTCTGTGCCAACAACATTCCTGCTAATAGCAGAAACGCTGTTAGTGTGACTAACAGTTTTCTCATGTGCATGTAGTTTTTAGTATATAAATAATTACAAATTGCTATCTGTTACAAATAACAAGTTGCAATAACTTAATTCGAATTCAAAAACAATTTCGGGATCATAACCGCCTGTAACCTTAATTAACCGTCCTTCTGCTTCACAGGACAGTTGTCTAAAAATCAATGCTGCACAATATAGAAAAATCTATGTATTTTTTTCTTTTCCTATACTTAACAGCAGGGCTGGCAAAAGAACCAGGTTGGTAATGGTGGCCGTTACAAGGGTAAGAGAAGTCAGCCACCCGAGGGCCTGTGTGCCTCCAAACCCGCTGAAACAGAATATGATAAACCCAGCAATGAGTACCATCGAAGTGTAAATAATGCTGATGCCGGTGCCATGAATCGTTTGAATGACGGTAGCCTGGATATTATAATTATGCCGGGGCAGTTCCTGCTTATAATTAACTAAGAACCGGATAGTTACATCAATAGCTATGCCTAACGCCACACTGAATACGAGGACGGTGGAGGGTTTCAGCGGCACCCCGGTCCAGCCCATCACACCGGCAGTTATAACCAACGGTATAATATTGGGGATCAATGAACAAACGAGAATGCGGAATGAGCGGAACAGGTAAAGCATACATAAGGCTATCAGCAAAAAAGCCCAGCCAATGCTTTCTTTCAGTCCATTGATAATATAGCGGCTGCCTTCTAAAAATGTGACACTGGTGCCGGTGAGTTGCACTTCGTATTTATCGGCCGGGAAAAGCTGGTCAACCCTTCGCTGGATGCTATCCAATATATAGGTAAGCCGGTTGCTGCCCACGTCTTCCATGGTCACACTGATCCGGGCCTGCTGGCTGCTGCTATCCATAAAAGATGAAACCAATTTCGCAAATGAATTTTTTTCGGCTGCAGAGTCTCCCTTCATGCGGAGGTATTGGGCCAGCCCGGGCAGCAGGTATTCCGATGGCATAGAATAATTAAGACTGTCTCCATCAAAAAATGCCTGTTTGGCAAATTTCAACCCTTCGGTAATGCACAGTGGCCGGGCCATACCCGGCATGGCGCTGATATATTGCGAAAGGGAATCAATCCTGTTCAGGTTGGGGAGGTTGCGGGAAATGCCATATTTCTTTTTAGTGTCCACCAATATCTCCAAAGGCATCACCCCTTTGAAATGCTGTTCAAAAAACTTCAGGTCTGTATATATTTTATCAGTTTTAGGTATATCATCAACAATATATCCCACACTTTTCAGGCGGAACAATCCAGCAATGGCTGCTATCATGATGACAGCAGTGGCACCATATATCAGTTTGCGATGATTGAGTGACCATCTTTCCAGGCGGGCCAGCCAGCGGTTCAGCCTGGGATTGTGCAGGTATTTGGTATGTCTTGATTTGGGTTGTGGCAGCAGGCTCAGCACAACGGGTATCAGGATAAGTGAAATAAAAAACAAAGCCATGATATTGATACCGGCCACCACACCAAATTCTTTTAAGATCTGGCTTTTGGTCAGGGCAAATACTGCAAACCCTATCCCCGCAGCAAGATTGCAAAACAGGGTGACGATACCCATACGGTCAACCATGGTCACCAAAGCTTTCTTCTTATCACCGGTATGGTTCCATGATGTGTGAAACTTATTGAGAAAATAAATACAATTGGGAATACCGATTACCACAATCAATGGCGGTATCAATGCGGTGAGTAGGGTGATCTTATAACCAAACAAATGCATGGTGCCCATACTCCAGATCACCCCAATAATAACAACTCCCAGCGACAGCAAAGTGGCGCTGACAGACCGGAAGAATAATAATAATATCAGTGCAGACAATATCACTGATGCAAACAGGAACCAGCGCATCTCACCGGCTATGCGAACAGAGAGTTCGGTTCTTATCAGCGGCAATCCGCTCAGGTGAACCTCTTGCTGATTAGCAGATGCAAATTTATTCACCAGTACACGGATGTTTTCTACAACAGCCGTTCTGCCTGCACTGTTCAACACATTCTTGTTGATACGGATGCCCATCAGCCATGCATTGGTTTCGGGATTGTAGAGCAAACCCTGGTAAAATGGCAGGCTTAAAAAAATGTTTTTGGCACTGTCAATCTCAGCCTGGCTCAAGATTCTTTCCGGGAAAATCGTATCGGCTTTGAGTTTTTCTGTTTCCGGCACTTTTACAAGATTGACTGCAGACGAAACAGCGATAACATCTTCCACACCTTCCACTTGCCTAAGGTTTCTTTGCAATGAGCTATAACTGTTGAACAATTTTTCTTCAAATAACTGATCCGTTTGCAGTCCCATCACCACCAGGTTGCCGTCTTCGCCAAACTTTTGTTTGAATTCCTGGTAAGCCCTGTATTTGGGGTTATTGGTGGGTATAGCTTTTGCAAAATCGTAACTCAGTTCCACTTTAGCGGCATGCCAGCTCATAAAAGCTGTGGTTGCTGCAACCAGGAATAACAGGGGAAAACGATAGTGAAGAATAAATTGTCCGAGACGTAGCCACATATTGGTCTGGTGTTGGTAAAAGCTCCTGTCTCAACAGCTTGTTTACAGAGCCTTAATAAAGCCGCAAAGAAACACAAAAAAGGGGTAAAACTGTTGATTAATGATGCCTTCGTGTTTTGGGAAACAGGCTGGAAGCACATAAACATAGGAGTCTGCTATTGACCTGATTTTGATACTTTTGAAATGTGAGATACCGGTATTTACTGTTATACATTCTGTTTGTTTTCCAGGCAAATGCACAACTCATCGAGGTGCCCATTGGTATGTGGCGTGAACACCTGCCTTATAATAGTGCAACAGATATTACTGCCGGAAACGGCAAAGTTTTTTGCGCCACCCCTTACAGTCTTTTCTCTGTTGATCTCAATAACAACTTTATTGAGCGGTACAGCCGGGTGACAGGGTTGAATGAAACAGGACTCAGTGCCATTCAGTTTGATGCAGCCAACGAAAAACTTTTCATAGCCTACAGTAACAGTAATATAGATATACTGTACCGTAACGACATTTACAACGTTCCGGACATTAAACGTTCCACCATTGCCGGTGATAAAAACATTTACAGCATTTATCCGCTGGGAAAGAACTATTATCTCTCCACCGGTTTGGGGGTGATCGTTATAGACGGCGAAAAGTATGAAGTGAAGGATTCCTGGTTCATAGGCAGTGGCGGAAATTATGTGAAAGTGAACGGCTTTGCCAGCGACGGAAATTTCTATTATGCCGCTACCGAAGAAGGGTTGAAAAAGGCTGCTATCAGCGGCAGCAACCTGGCCGATCACAACAACTGGCAACTGGTAGGCGCAGCAAATGGCTTATCAACCGGCGCCTGCCAGCAAGTTTTCAGGGTGATGAATAATATGGTGCTGCAAAAAAATGATTCCTTGTTTATTCAGCATGGCAATAACTGGTCGTTCATGTATACAGACGGGTGGCCACTTGTAAGCAGCAATGTTTCTGCTGATAAAATAGTATTATGTCAGCGGATGCCAAATGGACCAGGCAGGCTGCAAATTTTAAATGCGGATGGAACTGTTTTCAGAACACTGGCCGCATCCGGCAGTATTTCATTTCCCCGCAAAGCAATAATAGTTAATGGTGACCCGTGGGTGGCTGATCAGTTCGGAGGATTATCAAAACAGCTCTCTTCATCTTACGAACAATATAAACCCAACTCACCGGAAGCAACAGGCAGCGGGGAAATGCAGGTTTATAATAATGTTTTTTATGCCACAGCGGGTGAAGTGAACGATGCGTGGAATTACCAATTCAATGGCAATGGCATTTATGTCTTCAAACAAGGTAATTGGGAAAACATCAATCGCTTTCGCTACCCGGTCATTGATACATTACTGGATTACATCACACTGGCTATTGACAAAAGAGATGAAACGATCTGGGCCGGATCCTATGGCGGCGGATTATTGCATGTGAAACCGGGACCGGCATTTGATATTTATAAACAAAACTACCTGGGGCCGGCCATCGGTGATCCGGGGAGTTACCGGGTTTCAGGTTTAAGTTTTGACAGAGAAAATAATCTCTGGGTGTCCAACTATGGTGCATCACAACCATTGAAGCTGAGAAAAGCTGATGGCGGCTGGCTTAATTTTTCCATACCCTTTTTCCTTACAGAAAATGCATTGGCGCAGATCATCATTGATGATAATAATTATAAGTGGATCGTTTCACCCAAGGGCAATGGTCTTATTTGTTATGATCATGGCAGTTCAATAGATAATACTAATGATGACCGCTGGAAATTGTTCAGGACCGGAGCCGCCAATGGTAATTTACCTGCCAATGATGTGACCTGTATCGCAAAAGACAAATCAGGTTTTATCTGGGTGGGCACAGCAGATGGCATAGGAGTGATACAATGCCCGCAGGATGTTTTCAGCAACCAGGGTTGTGCTGCGGTATGGCCCATTATTCAGCAGGGAAATTTTGCCAACTTTTTATTTAAAGGGGAAGAAGTGAGGAGTATTGCGGTGGATGGAGCCGACAGAAAATGGGTGGCGACCCGGAATGGGGTGTGGCTGATCAGCGCAACCGGTGAGAAAGTGATTTACCGCTTCACAGAAGACAACAGTCCTTTACTCAGCAATGATGTAAAAAAAATAACCATCAATGGCTCTACAGGTGAAGTTTTCTTTGCCACTTTAAAAGGGATTTGCTCGTTCAGAAGCACAGCAACCGGGGGAGAAAATACCAACTCCAATGTGTTGGTTTTCCCCAATCCTGTGCCACCTGGTTTCACCGGAACTATTGCTATCCGTGGCCTGGTAAATAATGCAATTGTGAAGATCACAGAATTAAATGGCAGGCTGGTTTATCAAACAAGAGCATTGGGCGGACAGGCCGTGTGGGATGGCCGCAATTACCGCGGGCAAAAAATTGCCAGCGGCGTTTACCTGGTGCTGGTGAGTGATGACGGGAAAACAGAAAAGACCGCTGCTAAAATTGTATTTGTAAGTAAGTAAAAATGCCCGACAAACTACATAAAACTAAAGGCATTGTGTTGCGGACAGTGAAATATGGTGAGACCAGTTTGATCATTTCCATTTTTACAGAGTTGTTTGGCCTGCAGTCTTACCTGGTGAACGGCGTAAGGATTTCAACAAAGAAAGGAGCCGGCAAAGCGGCTTTGTTTCAGCCAGCAGCAATTCTTGACCTTGTAGTTTATCATAATGAACTGAAACAACTGCAGCGTATCAAAGAATTTAAATGGGGCCACCTGTATAAGAATATTCTTTCCGATGTCAGGAAGAATGCCGTGGCCTTGTTTATGGTGGAACTGCTGACCAAATGTTTGAAACAACCGGAAAGCAATCCTGATCTGTATCATTTCTCCGAGGATGCTTTTTTGCATCTCGATGAATGTGATAATACGGTGATGGCCAATTTCCCTTTGTTTTTTGCCCTACACCTGCCTGTTTTTTTTGGTTTGCGCATCAGTGATAATTATTCGCTGAAAAACAGGTGGCTCGATCTGCAGGAGGGAAGTTTTATTGATCAGCAACCGGGCCATCCGCATTTTTTAGATGATAAACAGGCTGCTATCACTTCACAATTATTGAAAGTGATGCAACCGGAAGAGCTGAGCTATATCAAGCTGAATCATGAGTTTCGCAGAAATCTTTTGTTTGCCTACGAAACATATTATGCATTGCACATCCAGGATTTTGGAACATTACGTTCATTGCCGGTGCTGAGAGAATTATTATCCTGAGCAGCTATTCAAATTTCCACACCGGGTTTTTTACATCATGATAAAACAAGAAGGACCATTTTTCTTTTTCACCCTGTTCCCACCATTCTCTTCTTAGTTCCATGGCTTTCTTGCCGTCAAAATCATATTTGGCTACAAAGCGGTGTTTCATTTGTTGTAGTTGCGGTGCGTCATCGCCGCCAAAGAAAACAGTTTCATTGTTTTCTTTTATCCAGAACACCTGGTGAAAAGGTGAGTGGGCGCCGGTGATCCTGTAATGTATATAGCCGTCAATAATTCCTTCATCATCATTTAGCATTTTCACCTGCGGGTTGTTTTTAAGCGCTGCCAGTTCATCAGTGAGAAACGAAGGAAATCCTGTTTCAAAAGCAAAGTCCAGCTCCCGTTGTTGAACATAATAGGCGGCATTGGGAAAGCTCAATTTGCTGTGATCTTTTTCTTCTGCTACTCCGCCGGCATGATCTTTATGCAAATGCGTCAGTAATACTTTGGTTACATCAGCCGGATTGATGCCTGCTGCTGCAAGATTCTGATGCAGTTGCATTTTCCCGCTTTGGTCCGAGAAGCCAAGACCTGTGTCCAGCAGCAAAATATCTTTTGAAGTGATGACAACAAAAGGCTGTATCTCCACCAGCAAACTTCCCACGGGTCTTGCCTGCAGGTCATCGCTGTCTTTTTCAAAAGGGACAAACAGTTTTGTTTTATCAATCGTGAAAGTGCCTTCAGATAAAGGAAGTATTTTCATGTTTCCGAATTTCTCTGCCCGTTTTGACGGTTTGATCTGCAAATTTAGGTATTAAAAGCCCCTCCCTCAGTGGGGTTTGAGGTGGCCTTACCGCAGCACCATCTGCCTGTCGGCATCCAGCCGGATGAGAATGAAAAGAAGAATAGTGAAGGTGAGCAAGGAAGTTCCTCCATAGCTGATAAAGGGAAGCGGGATACCGATCACAGGGGCCAAACCAATAGTCATAGCAACGTTGATGGCTATGTGAAAGAAAAAAACAGCAGCAACCCCATATGCATAACAACGGCTGAATACACTTCGTTGTCGTTCGGCAAGCGTTACAATTCGCCAGAGCAGTAATAGATAAATACCAAGCAGCACTATGCTGCCGATGAAGCCAAAGCCTTCGCCAATGGTGCAGAATATGAAATCTGTTCTTTGTTCCGGCACAAAATCATACCGGGTCTGTGTTCCTTTTAATAATCCTTTTCCCCATAGCTGACCGCTGCCGATGGCGATCTTGGATTGTTTTACATTATAGCTGCTTAATGATTCCTTTTTCTTTTGTGCATTCAGTTCTGCTGCTTCACCTTCCTTGCGGTAGGGGTTCTCTTTCCCAAAAAGGGCAAAGATTCTTTCCACCTGGTGTTTTTGCAGCACATGCTGAAACAGGAAGGGGACTGCAAAGCGCTGTGTGCCTACACAAAGCAGCCAAAGCAGAATGATATTGATAAGAATGCTTTTCTTTCTTTTAATAGCACGCCGCAGCACTAAAACCGCCAGTAAGACGGTAACGGTGAGGATGACAGCAAGTGTGTTGGGCTCAATGATGATGGCTGCCACCACCAGCGCTACGACAGCAAAACCTATTACAAGGATTATAGAGGGCAACCCTTCACGATACATCACCAGAAAAAATGAAAAGTATACCAGGGCCAGTCCTGTTTCTTTTTGCAGTATGGTAAGCACAGCCGGAAATAATGCAATGGCTGCAGCGATCAGTTGTGACCGGGTTTTGCTGAAATCTGTTTCCGGCCTTGATAGATATTTTGACAAAGCAAGACAAACGGAGATTTTACAAAACTCAGCTGGTTGAAACTGAAATGCTCCCATTCTGATGATGGATTCAGTTCCCTTCACTTTTGAGTGAAACGGGAACACCAGCAGTAGTAATAAAATTCCGGCAACATACCAAAGATTGGAAGTGGCGGAAAAAAACTTGCTGTCAGTAAGCAAAATGAAAAGAGCTATCACCAGCGATACAGCAAAAAAATAAAACTGCTTACTGTAATCCGTGCCAAAGCGAAGAAAACTTTGTATCACCGGGTCGCCTTCTTTGTATGTGGCGGCAAAGATGGCCATCAGCCCGATGCTTACCAGCAGCAGGTATATCCAGATAAGACTTTTGTCTATCCCTTTTGATATGCCGGGACTATGCTGTGCCATGCTGTTTCGGCTTTCCGGATGGATGAAAATTTTGTTCTGCTAAAATTGCTGCTGTTTGATTTTTCTGTGGCAGCGGGACTTGGTTGTTGATCGGTTTCCCGGGCGACATGGCCGTGGTCATTTTCAAAAACCTTTTGATCAGGCTGCTGTCTTTATAGTTTTCATACCAGCGGTATGCCCGTACGGAATCTTCCACATACTGCAGTCTTTTATAATGTGCCGGGATCAGGTTCGCATTGGATATTCTTTCCACATCTGCTTCACTTTTTTTCATCAGTGTATCATTCAGGTATTTTTCAACCAGGATGCGGGCAATCGGTCCACCCCAGGTGGCGCCGTAACCTGCATTTTGCACAAACACGGCAATAGCAATCTTAGGATCATTCTTGGGAGCAAAACAAACAAACATGGAGTTGTTGGGAAGTTTGATGCGTTTGCGGTCAACAATGGCATAGTTTTCTGCTGTTCCCGTTTTGGCACAAACATCAATGCCGGGTATTTGTGCAATCCGTGCAGTACCGAATTTCACCACATCATGCATGCCCTCAATAACCGCCCTGTAAGCTGTGTCAGGAATATGGGTGAGCACTTCATGTTTCACCCGGAATTTATTCATCACCACCGTGTCCTCTTCTGTTTCATTTTCTATTTTTTCTACAAAATGCGGAGTGTAGTAATAACCTTTATTGGCCACGATGCACATGGCGTTGGCCATCTGCAGGGCCGTGGTTTGCATTTTATCCTGGCCGATGCCAAGAGTAAGGTTGGTGCAGGATGTCCAGCGGTTATTGTTTTCCCGGTTATAGACGGATGTGTCTGGAATGCTGCCACTGCTTTCACTGGGAAGATCAACACCCAACCGTACGCCTAGTCCGAATTTGTTCATATACTCCCTCCATTGCAGGTAGCCTAGTTTTACATTGCCATATTTAGGATTGTCAACCGTCATCCTGTATATATGTGCATAGTAAGCATTGCAGGAATTGGCTATCGAAAGACGCACATTGGCGGCATGTCCGCCACCGGCATGGGTGCAGGCGGGTTTGCCATGACCACAAAGAGTATAACGTCCGCCGCAGGGAAAACCATAGTTAGCATTGATCAATCCTTCATCCAGCGCCACCAATGCACCCAATGGTTTAAATGTGGAACCCGGCTCATACAATCCGCCGATGGCCCGGTTTAGCATTGGGCCTTTCACGTCCAGCACCATGCGACTGTAATTTTTACTTCCCTCGGGGCCTGTCAGATCATTGGGATTAAAGTTTGGACCGGATACCATCGTGAGGATGCCACCGGTTTTAGGATCTATCGCTACTACAGCACCCACCTTATTGTTCATTAATTTTTCAGCCAGTTGCTGCAGTTCTACATCTATGTAGGTTTGAAGCCCTCTTCCTGCAATGGCAGCCGTATCAAAATTTCCTTTTTCATAACGGCCCACCAGCCGGTTCTTGTTATCCTTGATCATGAATTGTACCCCACGCTGCCCCATCAGCACTTTTTCATAATAAGCTTCCAGCCCGGTTTTTCCGATATAGTCGCCCTGGCGGTAGAAATTGCCGGAACGTTCAATGTCCCTGGCGTCTACTTCACGGATATACCCGAGAATATGTGCGGCGGCATTAAAGGGATAGGTGCGGATAGGTCTTTCCACCAATGCAAAACCCGGAAATTTCCAGCTGTTTTCTTCAAACCTTGCCTGCACATCAGGAGTAAGCAGCCCTTTGAAAACCGATGGACGAACCGATGTGTTTTTCAATCTTGCATCCAGTATCTTTTTATTGAACTCGGCGGTGTCAATACCCATCATCCGGCAAAACTCAGCAGTGTCAATTCCCTTAACTTCTGCGGGCACCACCATCAGGTCATAAATAATTGTGTTATTAAGAATGGCTTTACCATTGCGGTCATAAATAATGCCCCGTTCAGGATAAATGATTTTGGGAAATACTGCGTTGTCAATGGCCAGTTGCCGGTATTTGCCTTCCATCACCTGCAGGTTGAACAACTGGGCAACGATCACCACGAATGTGACGAGAAAAATGAGTCTGATGATACGGCTCCTTGATTGGTTAAACACAGGCATAGTGGTAATGGGAAAAGGAAGCTTAGGGGTAAGTTATAGTTATCCGAACCAGGTACAAATTACGAATATGCTGAAGCGGTTTCCAAATGTTTTCAGCAATAATTTTTCTTTTAAGAAAACTTTCAGCAGTTATTCCGCAGCGCTTATGCAATGTTGGTGCGGAATTTCAGTTTGCGGGGAAACAGCAGTTCGGTAATAATGATAAGCAACAGGCTGATGCCGGTGGTGGAAATGATCTTGATGATGAAATCAATAAAGCTGCCAAATTGCAGCCATTGCAAAAAGGTCATGTAGGTATGGTGAAAAACCGTAAGTATTAATACATATACCAGGTAAGGTGTCCATCCCATTGCTTTGGGAGAAGGTTCACGGTAGTTGAGTTCGGTGCTGTCTTTGGGAGAAAGGATCGTAATAACAAAGGGCCTGAAATAAGCAACAAGAGTGCAGGCGGCAGCATGAACCCCGATCTGCATACTGAAATAGTCGAGTGTAAGCCCGGTGATAAAACCGGCAGTTAACAGGTTGATGCGTGAAATGGAAAATGGCAACCACAGGATGAAAAGAAAATACAGGTAAGGGATTATATACTGATGCAGGTGAGGCACCCGGTTCAGCACAAACACCTGCACACCGATAAACAGGAAAAAACGGATGATATTTCTGACAAGTTCACTCACCGGCGGATACTTTTAGGGTCATCAATTTTCTTTTTTGTGGCCTCATTTAAATTTACCTGTTCGTCAAATTGCAGGTTTTCCACCACATACACCTGCTGCACATTATAGAAGTTGACTGCAGTTTTGATCTTCAGTACATAAAAATTGGTGCTTTTGTCACTGATCACTTCTTCCACTGTGCCGATCATAAAACCCGGGGGAAAATTGAATGAAACCTTGCTGGTCAAAACAGTGTCGCCTTTCTCCACACCGGCGCTGCGGGGAATATCTTTCAGCGTCAGGAAGCGGGGGTCTTTCCCATCCCAGGTGATGGTGCCGAAATCGCCGGTCTTTTTCAGGTCGCCTTTTACCTTGCTGTCCACATGCAACAAGCTCATCACCTGGCTGAAATTGTTGCTCACATTCACCACCACACCTACCGCACTGCCGTCTGAACTGATTACAGCCATGTTATCGGTGATGCCAAATTTCGAACCCCTGTTAAGCTGGATATAGTTTTTGTCGAAACGGGTGGTATTGTACACCACTTTGGCATCCCGCCAGCGATAGCGGCGCAATTTTCCTGTAGTATCATAGCTGACAGAGTCGCTGACGATCTTTTCTGTTGAATCAGCTATCATAAAATTGGAAGATACCAGGTTCAGCAGCGAATCGTTGAGCTCGTGAAGACGGCGGTTTTCTTCCCGCAGGTTAAAAAAATCTTCGGCTTTATCATACTGGCTGTTGATGGCCCCGGTGATCTCATTAGCCCAGCCCAGTCCCTTAGCCCGGTGAAAACGGTTATAAGAAAATAACATCCACAAGGCTACAGCCTGCAATGCCAGGAATGTGAAAAAGGTGAAATAGCGCCGGATGAAAAGAAATATATTACGCAACGGGGCAAGTTTGAAGTTAGAAATACGAAATAAGAACGTCGGCAAACCCGTACTTCGTATTTCGTACTTATTCTGCTATCTCATCACAAACGGATACCGGTCGTAGTGTTTCAAAGCAATTCCTGTGCCTCTCACCACACTTTTCAGGGGATCATCGGCCACATGTACCGGTAGTTTGATCTTTTGGCTTAATCTTTTATCCAGTCCCCTTAGCAGGGCACCGCCTCCGGTGAGGTAGAGCCCCCGGCGATAAATATCTGCCGCCAGTTCGGGTGGTGTTTGCTCCAGGGCTTTCAGGATGGCCTCTTCTATTTTAAAAATACTTTTATCCAAAGCCTCTGCAATTTCCTGGTAGCTTACCATGATCTGCTTGGGAATGCCTGTTACCAGGTCACGGCCATTTACCGGGATATCATCCGGCGGATTATCCAGGTCTTTCATGGCCGCACCTACGTTGATCTTGATTTGTTCTGCAGTTCTTTCACCGATCAGCAAACTATGGTAACGCCGCAGCGCTTCCATAATATCTGCGGTAAATTCATCACCAGCAATGCGGATGCTTTGATCACAAACAATACCTGCGAGGGCAATAACGGTGATGCCGGTGGTGCCGCCGCCAATATCAATGATCATGTTACCGACAGGCTCTTCCACATCTATACCAATACCCAGCGCTGCGGCCATGGGTTCATGAATCAGGTAAACTTCTTTGGCGCCGGCCTGCTCTGCACTGTCACGAACAG
>CAYPOD010000026.1:0-48200 GCA_964412375.1 uncultured Chitinophaga sp.
ATTTTTTATTCAGCATGTAAACCTTAATTATGTAATTTGTCGCAAAATAGAGAAAAGTTGCTTTCCGGTCGCAGGTTTCAGATCGCTTATAACATTGTTTTGTAAAAGCATGACCGGTTTGATGCTTTTTTCCAGGTAACAGCAGCTAAACTGAAATTAACTTCAAAGATGTCTTCAGCAATATTGATAGCTGACAGCGGCGCCACCAAAGCGGAGTGGTGCCTGCTTTATGATGGCAAACAAAAAACTGTTTTCACACAGGGTATCAGCCCATATTTTCTTTCGACTGAACAAATACGGGATCTGCTGGAAAAAGAACTGAAGCCAAAGCTTCGCAATATCCAGGTGGACAAAGTCTATTATTATGGTACAGGGTGTGCCAATATCGCCAATGCCCGTTCAGTGCAAAAGGCCATTAAGTCTGTTTTTTCAAAAGCAAAGGTGGATGTCCAGCATGACCTGATGGCGGCTGCACGGGCTTTATGCGGACGAAAAAAAGGAATTGCCTGCATCCTCGGCACCGGCTCCAATTCCTGTTATTACAACGGCAAAAGAATAGTAAAGAACAGCCCGGGTCTTGGTTATGTGCTGGGCGACGAAGGCAGCGGGGCATACCTTGGTAAAAAAGTGATCCAGTATTACTTGTACAAAACTTTTGATGAAGAACTGAGAGGACGGTTTGACCTTACTTATACAACCAATGCTGCTGAGATACTGGAGAATGTTTACAAGAAACCTTTGCCTAACCGCTACCTGGCAGGGTTTGCCCGTTTCCTGGCAGAGAACCGGGGACACTATATGATTGAAAATATTATTGAAGATGGTTTGAATGATTTCTTCTTTAACCATCTTTGTAAATACCGGGAAACATGGACCTCACCGGTGAATTTTGCCGGCGGTATCGCATTTGGTTTTAAAGATGTGTTGCAGCAACTTTGTAATAGTTATGAATTCGAGTTGGGCAAAGTGATGAAAAATCCTATGCCCGGCCTTGTTGAATATCATAGTTAAATGACGGGATTTATGGCATTTGAAAAAATAACCGAACAGTCAAGCAATTATCGCCACCTGGAAAAGATGTCGGTGGGTGATTTGCTGATCAATATTAATAAAGAAGACCAGACTGTTCCGGCTGCTGTGGGAAAAGCAATTCCTCAAATTGAAAGGCTGGTGGAAGTTGTCAGCGATAAGATGCTGATGGGTGGCAGGTTGTTTTATATTGGTGCCGGTACCAGTGGCCGCCTGGCAGTGGTGGATGCCAGCGAATGTCCCCCCACTTATGGGGTGCCCTATGGCCTGGTGGTGGCCATCATTGCCGGGGGAGATAAAGCTATCACCACTGCAGTTGAATTTGCAGAAGACGACAAAGAGCAGGGATGGAAAGATTTGCAGGAACATAATGTTAGTGATAAAGATGTGGTGATTGGTATTGCTGCCAGCGGCACCACCCCTTATGTGATTGGCGCTTTGGAGGAATGCCGCAATAGGGGAATTGTTACCGGCAGTATTTCCTGTAACCCTGATTCACCGGTTAGTGCCGCAGCTGATTTTCCGATCGAAGTGGTAGTGGGCCCGGAGTTTGTTACAGGCAGTACAAGAATGAAAAGCGGCACCGCACAAAAACTGGTGCTGAACATGATCTCCACTTCTGCTATGATACAACTGGGAAGGGTAGAAGATAATAAGATGGTGAATATGCAACTAACAAACGATAAGTTGGTTGACAGGGGAACCAAAATGCTGATGGAAAGGGTGAAGCTGGATGATTATGAAAAAGCAAAAGCATTACTGCTCAAACACGGTAGTGTTAAAAAAGCAACAGAAACTTTCTCCAAATAGTTTGATATTTTATGGCTGCGGGTTATCTTGTGCCTGATTTAACGCCTTGATACATTCTTACGAACATATCATCTTTTCTCAACTGGTTGCCCCGGCAACAGATTCGTTTGTTATTACATTCACCACCACAATCCGCTAACAGCGGATTGGAATAACCATATTATACAAGGGGCGACAAGCTGCAAACGGATAAAGAGTCCTAATTTCAGCTAACTATTCTTTTAGATTCTTCAAATCAAAACGACAACATGCAGGTCTTAAAATTCGGCGGTACATCCGTAGCCAATGCCGAAAACATTCAAAAAGTAATGGCCATTGTAAAAACAACTGCGGCTAAAGGGAAAACAGTTGTGGTGGTATCAGCGCTGGGCGGCGTCACCGACCTGTTGCTCGGGGCCGCTTCATTGGCTGGCGATGGCAATGAAGCTTATAAGGATAAATTAGCCCTGGTGGAACAACGTCACCTGGAAGCCGTAAAACAATTGCTGCCTGTGGCGCAGCAAAGCCAGTTGCTGAGCCTGGTGAAAAAAAGCTGCAACGAGATAGAAGACATCTGTAATGGCATTTATTTATTAGGGGAACTCACCAACCGATCAAAAGACCGTATCAGCAGTTATGGTGAATGGTTATCATCACAGATCATTTCGGCAGCCATGAATGCTGCTGGTATTTCAAATGAATGGGCTGATACACGTCAACTGATACGCACCAATTCCGGTTTCACTGCTGCCGAAGTGGATTTCACCATAACCAACCAGCAAATCCATGCGTATTTTAGTTTATCGGCTGCATCACTTTTTATTGTGCCCGGATTTATAGCTTCCGATGCAAACGGGGTGACTACAACGTTGGGCAGGGGTGGTTCTGATTACACAGCCGCTATCATAGCAGCGGCTTTAATGGCTGCTGTGCTGGAAATATGGACTGATGTTTCAGGTATGATGACTGCAGATCCACGACTGACCGCCAATGCCCGGATTATTCCGCATATCTCTTACCAGGAAGCAATGGAGCTTTCACATTTTGGTGCCAAGGTTATCTATCCGCCCACCATTCAGCCGGTGATGGGAAAAAACATTCCGGTATGGATCAAAAACACGTTTGCACCTGCTGATCCCGGCACACTGATCGAATCTACGGCGACAAAGAACGGTAATATCGTAAGAGGCATTTCCAGTATCAATAATATTGCTTTGCTGAGCCTGGAAGGCAGCGGCATGATCGGTATCCCCGGATTTTCCAAAAGATTGTTTGAAGCACTGAGCAATGAAAAAATAAATGTCATTCTCATCACGCAGAGTTCTTCTGAGCATTCCATTTGTGTTGGTATTGATGCGGCCCTGGCACCAAAGGCAAAACAGGTGGTGGATGCGGCGTTCACCAATGAAATTGAATTGGAGAAAGTAGAGCCACTGATCATCGAGGATGGTCTTTCCATTGTGGCATTGGTGGGAGAAAATATGAAAAGCCACCCCGGTATCAGCGGCCGCATGTTCAGCGCCATGGGCAGAAATGGGGTGAATATCCGGGCCATTGCACAGGGGTCGTCTGAGAAAAATATCTCTGCCGTTATTTCCACCCGTGATGTCCGCAAAGCGATCAACGTTTTGCATGAAGAATTTTTTGAAACGACTTACAAACAAGTCAACCTTTTTATTACAGGCACAGGTAATGTCGGCTCTAAATTGTTGGACCAGTTGCAACAGCAGCTAGAACTTTTGCAGGAGCAAAAAAAATTACAATTACGGGTGGTTGGACTCAGCAATAGCCGCAAAATGCTGATTGATGAAGATGGAATTTCATTAAATAACTGGAAAGAAAGATTAGATGCCGGTGAACCAGCCGATCTGCAGCAGTATATTGACAGCATCATCAGCAGAAATCTCCGCAATTCTGTATTTGTAGATATTACTGCCAATGATAAAGTAGCAGGTATCTATGAACAGATACTTCAAAAAAGTATTTCGGTGGTGGCTTGTAACAAAGTGGCTGCTTCGTCTGCTTACAGTAACTACCAGAAACTAAAGGACCTTGCCCGTGAATATAATTGCCAGTTTTTGTTTGAAACCAATGTCGGTGCCGGTTTACCCGTGATCGCCACCCTGAACGACCTGGTTCATACCGGAGACAGGGTGCATAAGATACAAGCGGTGCTGAGCGGCACCCTGAATTTTGTATTCAACAACTATGACGGCAGCCGCAAATTTGCTGATGTGGTGAAACAGGCACAGGATGAAGGCTACACAGAGCCTGATCCGCGGCTTGACCTCAGCGGCACCGATGTGATGCGAAAGATCATGATACTGGCAAGAGAAGCAGGAGTGAAGATAGAGATGGATGAAATTGCCAATAATTCATTTATGCCCGAATCCTGCATGAAAGGCAGCGTGGAGGATTTTTACAGGGAAATGGGAAATGAAGAGGCTCATTTCAAACATCTGCTGGAAAAAGCCAATGAAGCTGGGTGTAAACTGAAATTTGTAGCTTCTTATGATGAAGGGAAAGCATCTGTTGGGCTGCAGCATATTGACCCGGCGCATAACCTCTATCATTTGTATGGGAAAGACAATATTGTACTTTTCTATACTGACAGGTACAAGGATCAGCCACTGGTGGTAAAAGGCGCCGGCGCAGGGGCTGATGTAACTGCCAGCGGGGTGTTTGCAGATATTATGAGAGCAAGCAAATAAAAAATAAGAAATACTAAATAAGAAATGTGAAAGTTGAATAGAGGGAATACCCTTTTTAACTCCTCATTTTTTGTTTCTTATTTCTCATTATACAAGTATGAAGCAAGTAGTAATCAAGTCACCAGCAACAGTCGCTAATCTCGTATGCGGCTTCGATATTCTCGGGATGGCCCTGCATGAGCCTTATGATGTGATGGAGTTTTCACTGCTGGATGAACCAAAAGTGGTAATCCATAACAAGGATACATTCAACCTGCCTACGGAGCCGGAAAAGAATGTAGCAGGGGTAGTGTTGCTTTCTATTGTGGAAAGAATGGAAAACAAAATGGGTTTTGAGGTGACAATAGATAAAAAAATAAAACCCGGCAGCGGTTTAGGGTCCAGTGCAGCCAGCGCAGCAGGCGCTGCTGTCGGTGCCAATCTTTTGCTGGGAAATATTTTCAGCCATGATGAACTGGTACAGTTTGCGATGAATGGTGAAAAACTGGCATCGGGGGTGAAACATGCTGATAATATCACTCCTTGCATCATGGGAGGAGTGACGCTTATCCGTTCCATCCATCCTCTGGATATTGTTCCGCTGGCATCCCCCGGTCTTTTTGTAACTGTTGTTCATCCGCAGATAGAAGTGCGAACTTCTGATGCAAGACAGATCCTGCGGCAACAGGTTTTTTTAAAAGATGCGATCAAACAGTGGGGCAATATTGCAGGACTGGTGGCCGGGTTTATGAAAGACGATCATGCCCTGATAGGTCGTTCACTGGAAGATGTGCTCATCGAGCCGGTCCGCAGCATTCTTATTCCCGGTTTTGATGAAGTGAAAAGCAAATGCAAAGAAGCGGGTGCATTGGGCGGCGGCATTTCAGGTTCCGGACCTTCGGTTTTCATGCTGAGCAAAGACCGGGAAACAGCTATTGCTGTTGCGGCAGTAATGAAAGAGGTTTATACCCGTATCGGGATCGGGTTCAATACATATGTAACCACCATCAATAATAAAGGCGTTGAAATATTATAGTACCAATAAGATGGCCGGAGTTGTTTCTTTTAAAGAAGCAACGATCAGGGGGCAGGCGCCTGATAAAGGATTGTATTTCCCGGAAAAAATAAATCCTGTTGATCCATCACTCATTGCCGGGATCGAAAATTTTACCAATGAAGAAATAGCTTACCGGGTCATCCGGCCTTATGTAGGTGATGAAATTCCGGAAGAAGAACTGTTTCGCATTGTTTCAGAAACGGTCAATTTCCCGTTCCCGCTGGTGAAAGTGAATGAAAATATTTTTTCACTGGAATTATTTCATGGACCCACACTGGCTTTTAAAGATGTGGGAGCCCGGTTCATGAGCAGGTGTCTCGGTTATTTTGTTAAAAGCGGCGAGCCCGTTACGGTATTAGTAGCCACTTCCGGCGACACCGGCGGGGCTGTAGCGAATGGGTTTTTTGATGTGGATGGAGTGAATGTTGTCATTCTTTATCCTTCGGGTAAGGTTAGCCCTGTGCAGGAAAAACAACTGACATCGTTGGGAAAAAACATTCATGCACTTGAAGTGCAGGGAACCTTTGATGATTGCCAGGCAATGGTTAAACAGGCTTTTGCAGATGAAGAACTGGGCAGGAAGCTATTTCTTACTTCAGCCAATTCCATCAATGTGGCCCGCTGGCTGCCGCAACAGTTTTATTATTTTTTTGCCTTCAAACAATGGGCAGACAAAGACAATCCTCCTGTCATATCTGTGCCCAGCGGGAATTTTGGAAATATATGCGCCGGAATTTTAGCCATGCAATCAGGTCTGCCGGTCAAACATTTTATTGCAGCCTGCAATGTGAACGATGTGGTAAGTGAATACCTGCAAACACAACAACTGAATCCAAAGCAAGCTGTAGCAACGTTGAGCAATGCAATGGATGTTGGCAATCCCAGCAATTTTGTCAGGATACTGGAAATATTCCGTCATAATTTTCCGGAAATAAAAAGCAAATTGTCTTCCGGCACTATCACTGATGAGGAAACAGAGGGAGTGATAAAGGAAGTTTGGGAAAACTACAATTATCTCTTAGATCCCCACGGGGCCGTTGGTTACCTGGCTTTACATAGTTACTTGCAAGATCAACCGGGAGATAAAGGGATTTTTTTGGAAACAGCACACCCTGTAAAATTTCCACAGGCAGTGGAAAAGATTACCGGCAAAGCCATCACTATTCCTGCATCATTGGGTAAGTTAATGCAGCAGCCCAAATCATCTATACTTATCAACCCGGATTTTGATCAGTTGAAACAATACCTGCTGCAATAGTAGCCGGAGCTTTTTATCTTTGCAGCGGAGTATGTCTCATGCATGATATAGAACCTTTTTACAACTGGCGCCACATCTATGTGAGTGAAGAAGATCAGCGGTCGCCTTTTTTCGGCCGACAGTATTCGGAGTTTGAGTTTTCCCAAACCGTTTACAATTATTATATCCATCCGCAATGGGATGATTTTGGCAGCCGCACCCTCTACCTGAAAGTGCTGCTGGCCGATTATGAAGAACGCTATGCCGTCATCGAACTGATCGGCGAATGGAATGATGCGGTGGAGAATGATATTATGGAACTTAAGCGGGAGGTGCTGGAGAAATTCATGTGGGAGGGCATCCATAAATTCATTTTCATCGGGGAAAATGTGCTGAACTATCACAGTGACGGTAAGGATTATTATGAAGAATTATACGAAGAGCTGTCAGAAGAAAACGGGTGGGCTGTTTGTTTAAACATGCCTGAGCAGACACAATATGACTTTAAACATGCCCGTCTTAACCGTTACCTTGAATTAATGGAACTGGAAAACTGGCGAACCTACAAGCCCTTTCACCTGTTTAAAAAAATTGACAACGAAATTTCTGCCCGTTTACAGGCCTGACAGGCAGCATGTTTCTAATTCCTGGTATGCTCGTGATGATAAATAGTACATTTTGGCTTAATTAATTCATCATAAGAAACTGACAGGTTTCCTGATTTATTTGGCTATCGGATAGTATTTTTGCGCCAAATTAGATTACTCTACCAAGATTTGCATATATGAAATGGACTGAATTATTTACTTCTTCGATTGGCAAAAAGTGGGTGATGGGTTTGACGGGTATATTTCTGATTCTTTTTCTTATTGTGCATGTAAGCCTCAATGCCACGATCTGGGCCAATGATGGTGGCAAGATGTTTACAGAAGGAGCCCACTTCATGGGTTCAACCATTGTGCCCCGCATACTTGAAATTGGATTAGTTGCGGGGTTTTTATTGCATATTATCCAGGGGCTGATGCTGGAATTTCAAAACCGCAGCAAACGAAAAAAAGGCTATGCAGTAGCAATGGGTAACAAAGGAAGCAGGTGGTATAGCCGCAGCATGGGTCTTTTGGGAACCCTTGTTTTATTTTTCCTGATCATACATGTGACGCATTTCTGGATTCCTAACCGTACCAATCAGGGATGGCTACTTGGAGAAGAAATAGATTTATATGAAAAAATGAAAACCGTGTTTCAGAATGTATGGGTGGTGGTCATCTATATTGCCGGCTGCATTTCATTAGCCTGGCACCTGGTACATGGTTTCCAGAGTGCCTTTCGCACCATTGGAGTGAGCAACGAAAAATACCTGAAAATATTAAATACGATTGGCATTGGTTTTTCTATCATTGTTCCGCTGGCTTTTGCGCTGATGCCACTGAGTTTTTATTTGGGTTGGATAGAGTAAGAATGCATGAATGAGCCAATTTGATACCTTGTATTTTGGTATCAGTCGGTTTTTCAGGAGAGATTAATTGTCACATTGACTAATTTTCAAATTGCCAACTGGATATGCTTGATTCAAAAATTCCTTCTGGGCCATTAGAGCAAAAATGGACTTATTACAAAGGTCATTGCAAACTGGTGAACCCGGCCAACAAACGAAAACTGGAAGTGATCGTGGTAGGTACCGGGTTAGCAGGGGCTTCTGCCGCTGCATCACTTGGTGAACTGGGTTATAAAGTAAAAGCCTTCTGCTTCCAGGATTCTCCCAGAAGGGCACACTCTATTGCAGCACAGGGTGGCATCAATGCCGCCAAGAATTACCAGAATGATGGCGACTCTGTCTTCCGTCTGTTTTATGATACGGTAAAAGGTGGTGATTACCGGGCAAGAGAAGCCAATGTGCATCGCCTTGCTGAAGTGAGTGTGAACATTATTGATCAATGCGTGGCGCAGGGAGTTCCCTTTGCAAGAGAATATGGCGGATTGCTCAATAACCGCTCATTCGGCGGCACACAGGTGAAAAGAACATTTTATGCGGCCGGGCAAACCGGTCAGCAATTATTGATAGGCGCATACCAGGCATTGGAAAGACAAGTGGCTTTAGGAAATGTTCAGATGTACAGCCGGCATGAAATGCTGGATATTGTAATGATTGACGGCAAAGCGAGAGGCATTATTGCAAGAGACCTGGTAAGTGGTAAACTGGAAAGACATTTTGGACATGCCGTTTTACTGTGCAGCGGCGGATATGGTAATGTTTTTTATCTCTCAACCAATGCAATGGGCAGCAATGTTACCGCCGCATGGAAAGCACATAAGAAAGGCGCCATGTTTGGCAATCCCTGCTTCACCCAGATACACCCAACCTGTATTCCTGTAAGCGGCGATCACCAGTCAAAATTGACACTGATGTCAGAGTCGCTTCGGAATGACGGCCGCATCTGGGTGCCAAAACAAAAAGGAGACAAACGCAAACCCAACGAAATCCCGGAAGAGGAAAGAGATTACTACCTGGAAAGAAGATACCCGGCGTTTGGAAACCTTGTTCCGAGAGATGTAGCTTCAAGAGCTGCCAAAGAAAGATGCGATGCGGGATATGGTGTTGGAACAACAGGGCAGGCGGTTTACCTGGATTTCAAATTCAATCTCATCAATAAATACGGCAGGGCAGAAGCAAATAAAAGAGGTATCCAAAATCCTGATGAAGCAACTCTGGCAGCATTGGGTAAAGAAGTGGTGAAAGAGGAATACGGCAATCTTTTCGATATGTATGAAAAGATCACAGGTGAAAATCCCTATGAAGTGCCGATGCGGATCTATCCAGCGGTACACTACACCATGGGCGGACTTTGGGTGGACTATGAACTGATGACCAACGTAAAGGGGTTGTATGCATTGGGTGAAGCAAATTTCTCTGACCATGGAGCCAACCGGTTGGGTGCTTCGGCGCTGATGCAGGGGCTGGCGGATGGTTATTTTGTGATTCCATACACCATTGGTAATTATCTCGCTGATGAAATTGCCGTGAAACCCATTCCGACCGATCACCCGGCTTTTGCAGAAACAGAGAATGCTGTTTCAGACCGCATCAGCACCCTGATGAATATCAACGGCAAACAAACCGTTGAAAGTTTTCACAAACGCCTTGGAAAGATCATGTGGGATAAATGTGGCATGGCCCGTAATGAACAGGGATTGAAAGAAGCCATCAATGACATACAGCAACTGAAAAAGGAGTTCTGGAGCGATGTTAGAATTCCGGGGGCCATTGATGAAATGAACCCGGAACTGGATAAAGCAGGCCGTGTGGCCGACTTTATTGAACTGGGAGAATTGATGTGCCGTGATGCATTGAACAGGAAAGAAAGCTGTGGCGGCCATTTCCGGGAAGAAAGCCAGACGGAAGAAGGGGAAGCAAAACGGGATGACGAGAATTATTCCTACGTAGCAGCCTGGGAATACAAAGGCGACAGCAACTGGGAGTTACATAAGGAGGTGTTAGCATTTGAAGTGGCCAAACCAACACAACGTTCATATAAATAAATTGTGAACGCAGTTCTTTTTTCAATTCTTGATCGAAGAAGCCTGCGAAAAAAAAACATAACAATCAGCGTTCTAAAATAGAAGTATGGAACACTATACAATGAATCTTACCCTCAAAGTCTGGAGACAGAAAAATGCAAATGACCGTGGCGGC
This sequence comes from uncultured Chitinophaga sp., assembly GCA_964412375.1. GTDB lineage: Bacteria > Bacteroidota > Bacteroidia > Chitinophagales > Chitinophagaceae > CADEDV01. The sequence continues at coordinate 10,494 of CAYPOD010000026.1, forward strand.
TTTGAAACCTACCAGGTAAAGAATATTTCTTCTGAAATGTCTTTTCTTGAAATGTTTGATGTGCTGAACGAAGAACTCATTCGGGAGGGGAAGGACCCTATTGCTTTCGACCATGATTGCCGCGAGGGAATTTGTGGTATGTGCTCCATGTATATTAATGGTCGTCCGCATGGCCCCTGGCATGCCAATACCACCTGCCAGTTACACATGAGGGCATACAAAGATGGTGATACAATTGTTGTAGAGCCATGGAGGGCCAATGCATTTCCTGTTATTAAAGATTTAGTGGTTGACCGTACCTCTTTTGACCGCATCATTCAGGCCGGAGGATATATTTCAGTTAACACGGGTAATGCTGTAGATGCCAATGCGATACCGGTTGAAAAAGATAAAGCAGATGCAGCATTTGCCGCCGCTGCCTGCATTGGTTGTGGTGCATGCGTAGCAGCCTGTAAAAATTCTTCAGCCATGCTTTTTGTTTCTGCTAAAGTGTCTCACCTCGCATTGCTGCCACAGGGCGATCCCGAAAGAAAATCACGGGCCCTGAACATGGTGGCGCAGATGGATAAAGAAGGATTTGGTGCCTGCACCAACACCGGTGCCTGTGAAGCCGTATGTCCCAAAGAAATTTCCATTGATAATATAGCCCGCCTCAACAGGGAATATATGATGGCAGGACTTGCTGCAGAAAAATAAATAAACTGGAAAAAAACTAAAAACCTGTTCTGTTGAATCAGAACAGGTTTTTTTTATCCTGATAACTTATATCAATCCACTTTTGAAATCTTGAGTATGTTGGTGGGCAGGTGCAATGATACTGGTGTACTTCCGGTGCTTACCACCACATTTCCCGGTTTTAAAAATCCACGACCCTTTAATATATCAATCTGGTCGGCAAAAATATCATCCAGACTTTCTTCTTCTTCATAGAAAAAGGCCCTTACTCCCCAACTCAGGCTGAGTTGATTCACCAGGCTTCTTTCTTTGGTGAATATAAATAATGGGGACCTTGGCCTGTAACTGCTGAGCATAAAACCGGTGTAACCGCTTTGTGTCATTCCGATGAGGGCATCTGCATTACAGTCTTTGGATAAATGACAGGCATTATAACAGATGGCATCACTCAGGAATGAAGGGGAATGGGGTTGGGGTTGTAGCATTTCTTCGAGGTTATAAGGATAATCCGTTGATTCCACCTCGAGAATGATTTTCCGCATCGTTTCTACAACAAGCGTCGGGTGTTTGCCGGTAGCCGTTTCTCCACTGAGCATAACGGCATCAGCACCTTCCAATACGGCATTGGCCACATCCGTTATTTCGCTCCGGTTGGGTTTCACCCGGTCAATCATGCTTTCCATCATTTGCGTGGCTACGATGACCGGTTTGGCCCGATGCAAACATTTTCGGATGATCTGCTTCTGGATCAGCGGCACTTTTTCAACCGGTAGTTCCACACCCAGGTCACCACGGGCAATCATGATTCCGTCAGACTCAATAATGATATCCCTGATGTTGACAAGAGCTTCCGGCTTTTCGATTTTTGCGATGATCTTTGTTTTGCTGTCCTTTGCTTTCAATTTGCTGCGGAGTTCTGTAATATCTTCAACTTTTCTGACAAATGAAAGGGCCACCCAGTCTAGTTTCTGATCAATAATAAAATCAAGGTCAGCCAGATCTTTTTCAGTTAGTGCTGGCAGCGATATCTTAGTATCAGGCAGGTTGATCCCTTTTTTGGAAGAAAGCAGGCCGCCAAGCGTCACTTCCACCTGCACATCGTTATTTGGCAATATGCCTTTTACTTTCACTTCAATTTTCCCATCATCAATCAGGATGATGTTGCCGGGTTTCACATCTTTATGCAGGTTAGGATAAGAAACGTAAATCCTTTCTTTGGTGCCTACCAGTTTTTCATTGGTAAATGTGAGGACATCTCCGGGCTCAAGCAACAGAGCATTGCCGGCAATTTCTCCCACCCTCAGTTTAGGACCCTGCAGGTCGCCAAGTATAGCGATATTATAAGGTTCTGTTCTGTTGATCTTGCGAATATGCTCAATGATCAAGGCTTTGTCTTCATGTGAACCATGTGAAAAATTAAGACGGAAAACGTTCACCCCAACTTTTACCAGCCCAAGCAGCTTTTCATACGTGTCGCAGGCAGGGCCAACGGTTGCTACGATCTTTGTCCGGTGGCTGGTATGCACCAGGCCGGCAGCGGTATCCATTTGTTTGTGATAATATTTTTCTGCGTGTTTTGCCATTGTTTGATTTCTTATAAATGAAATATTTTCATCAGGATGCCAATATCTTCACAATCTTCAGCCATTCATCGCTGATCTTTCCTTTGTTCTTAACTGCGTTTTCAAGAGGGATATAATTTACTTTGTTATTCAGGATGCCAACAAATACGTTGTGCCTGCCCGTTATCAGGCATTCAACAGCATGGTATCCCATGCGGCTGGCAATAAGCCTGTCAATACAGGTGGGTGAACCGCCCCGCTGGATATGTCCGAGGATGGCCACTCTTATTTCTGCTTTTGGCAAATGTTCTTTTAATACTTTCTGCACTTCATTCGCACCGCCAAAATCATCGCCTTCAGCCACCACAATGAGGTTCACTAATTTTTTACGTCTTTCCTTTTCCTGCAACGAAGCGATCATTGCTTTGATATCAGTTTTTCTTTCAGGGATCAGAATATTTTCTGCCCCGGTGGCGATGCCGCTATGCAAGGCAATATAGCCGGCATCCCTGCCCATCACCTCAATTATAAAGATTCGGTCATGTGCATCCATGGTATCCCTGATCTTATCAATTGCTTCCACAGCAGTGTTCACTGCCGTGTCAAACCCAATGGTGAAATCGGTTCCATAAATATCTTTATCAATTGTGCCGGCCAGCCCGATACAGGGGATATCAAATTCCTGGCTGAATTTTACTGCACCCCGGAATGAACCATCTCCGCCGATAATCACCAACCCGTCAATGCCTCTTTTCTTCAGGTTATCATAAGCTTTTTTTCTCCCTTCGTATTCAAAAAAATCTTTGCAACGGGCTGTTTTCAAAATAGTGCCCCCCCGCTGAATGATATTTGCTACCGAGCGGGATTCCATTCTAAAGATGTCCTCTTCGATCATGCCCTGGTATCCCCGCATGATGCCATATACTTCAAGCCCATGATATATGCCGGTGCGAACCACAGCCCTTACGGCGGCATTCATTCCCGGCGAATCACCACCGGAAGTAAGCACACCGATTTTAGAAACTTTATTTGCCATACTGTTGAATAAGAAGTCCCAGTGCCCGGATTGTCAACACTGTACGAACAGGTGTTTGATTTTCCAAGTGTATTGAGACCTTCAAAAATAAGGTTTTGTTTTGATTGTGTTTTACCCACACGGTTTTTGCAAATTGTCTGTATGACAAAAAAATACCCACTGACACGGACAAAAAAATGACAACTTAATTCGTTTGTTAGAAAATCAAAAGTTATGAAAAGATCGTTATTGATATTCCTGATATTAATTGGATCGTTTTCAGGGTTCACCCAACAGAATACAAAATGGGCAAGGGCTTTCCCTATCACTGATTATATTCTTGACCTCAATGACAGCACTCGCCTGGTTCAGTTATATCTGCCTGCCGGCCCTAAACTTAATGAAAAGCAGGTGGGTGTTTTAAGAGGTGTGTATACAAACGAACATGCCGACACCAGCATTATTGGTACCGGACGTTGTCATCTGATCAAAGGCGACTATTATTATTTTTCTGTTAACTATAAATCATCCGGCAGATTACCTGCTGTAAGCAATCTTCTTTACACCTTAACAGACCATCCGCCTGTTTACACCGGCAGGATCGTGAAGATCGCTTCTCATTTTATTGCATTGCAAACGGTGGAAGAAGTACCTTTTTTTGACCGCCTTGATATATTTGAAACATGGACGGCCGATATGGAAAAGAACTGTATCACATCTATGATCAAAGACATTCATTTTACCGGTCAGTATTTTCTGGATAATGATCCTTCCATGAATGTTAAAATAGAAAGCGGCCGCTATAAAGACCAGATGGTTCTTAACCTGATGACCAGGATCACCGAAACAGATGTAATGGATTTTCTTGACTATATGATTGTCCGCCCCCGGCTTTATGCAGGCAAAGAGTGGAAGGTGTCAGAGTTGTTTGCTACATGGGCTAGCAGCGGAGCGCCGACTGTTGTGATGAAATAAATATGTTTTATTATCTATTTCCTGGTTGTCACATAAATTTAGCACAGATAACCTGTGATTATAACTACTTTTAGGTTATGAAAGTGCTGATCACGGGAGTAAATGGTTTTACAGGTTATTATCTCGTATCTGAATGTTTGGTTAGGGGGTACGAAGTGATTGCTACGGGAAAGGGTCAGTCAAGATTGCCAGAAATGAACAGTCCGGGATTTTCATACCGGTCAATGGACTTCACAGATCCGTTTTCTGTGCATGATGTTTTTCAGGTCGTAAAACCAGATGTCGTTATTCATGCAGGCGGAATGACGAGGGCGGATGATTGTGAAAAACAGCAATGGCTGGCATATGTGACCAACGTGGAGGGCACACTAAACCTGCTGACCAATGCAGAACAACACAACTGTTTTTTCCTTTTACTATCTACGGAATTTGTATTTGACGGAGAAAAAGGAGATTACAGCGAAGACGATAAAGCTATTCCGGTTAATTTTTATGGCAAAACCAAACTGGAAGCTGAAGAGGCTGTGCGGGAATATTCCGGTGAATGGGCGATTGCCAGAACAGTCCTTGTATATGGTCATCCCTTCACGCAAAAGAAAAGTTTTGTTTCAGTGGTGGCAGAAAAACTAAAAAGGGGTGAGGAGTTTCAACTTTTCACAGACCAGTTAAGAACCCCGACATATGCCTGTGACCTGGCAAAGGGTATTGCTGACATCATCGAAAAAAAAGCTACGGGAGTTTATCACCTATCCGGAAAAGACCTGTTGTCTCCTTATGACATCGGCTGTCTTGTTGCGGAACATCTTGGCCTGGATACTTCTCTCTTAAAACCCATCACTGTTGCAGATTATACTGAACCTGCCCGCCGTCCTGCCAATGCAGGTTTTAATATCAGCAAAGCCAAAAGGAAGCTGGGTTATCAGCCACTGACATTTAAACAAGGACTTGAGTATACATTCGAAGCTGTTAAAAAACAGATTTAATTTACCGGAGCAATTAATGTTCTTTACCGAATTTCTTTTCACCTGCCAGGATAGCTACACGTAAGTCATTTTCTTTAGGTGGCACAGGGCAATTGTACATATCACTTCCATAGGCACAATAAGGATTATAGGCTTTGTTGAAGTCAAGCAGGTAATATCCATTTTCGAGGTCATCAATGCTCATATCGATATAACGCCCATTTTCATACGTCTCATCGCCGGAAGTCAGGTCAGTAAATGGAATGAAGAGATGGTCTGCATATTCTTTCAAACCCATCAGTTGTTGTGACTGGTAAACATGCAGCTTGCAGGATGTGTCGTTGATCCGGAAAGTGAGAATGGCATATATCCTATACACTTTTTTTTCTTTACCTGAAGTTTCCATGCTGAACCAGGGAGCTTCGTAAATGCGTTCAACCCTTGCAGCCACCCGGAATTTTTCATCAGCAGGGAAAAAGTGCAGGTACTTCCTGTCAGCATTTTTCACGGCGCCGTGTTCCTTGATATATTTTGCCTGAAAGGAGCGGATAGAATCGGTATAATTATTTCCCTGTGCTGCTGCAACACAAACAAACAAGTATGATGATAAAAGCAATTTGACCTGTTTCATAAGCCTAGTTCATCATCAGCACATTTACGCTGCGCTGTAAAATATTAAAAGCAATTTCCGCCATCAGGTTTTCTTTGTCAAGGGTGGGGTTGACTTCCGTAATTTCAAAGCAGCAAACTTTCCGGTTCTGCATGAACTTACTGATCAGGTCTTCTGCTTCTCTTTCCCGCAACCCATGGCTGACCGGCGTGCCTGTTCCTTTGCTGATAGTAGCATCGAGGCTGTCTACATCAAAAGAAATATAAATGTCGGTACATTCAGCAAGATGCCGCTGCACAGCCCTCACGACATTTTCCGGTCCTTTTGTCCGCACTTCTTTGGTGCTGATCACTTTCATCCCGTATTTCTCAATCAGGTATTTTTCCTCTTTCTCGTAATCCCGAAGAGAAATAAATACAATGTTTTCAGGCGAAACTTTAGGAGCGGATTTTCCAACATTCTTAAGAAAATTCCAATGACGGGCCGTTATATCATCCAGCTCATGCACAGCGCATTCTTTGTTGTCTTCATTGATAGCGGCTGCGAGAGGCATGCCATGCACATTGCCGCTGGGGGTAGTGTAGGGGGTATGCAGATCAGCATGTGCATCGATCCACACCACACCTATTTTGCTTTTGGGTTTTGCCATTTTAATACCGGCAATAGTGGCACCTGCGGTGCTGTGATCTCCACTTATCACTACAGGAAAAAAATTATTCTTCATCGCATCACACACGGCTTTGCTCAGCCTTTCATAAACGGCTGCAATTCCTTTGATCCTTTTGGCATAGGGTGATTCAATCGGTTCATATAACAGTTTATTTTCTGTTTGAATTTTCTCTGAAGGAAAATGAATGAAGAAATTGCTCATGAAGTCGAGCGCAGCTATTTTGATGGCTTCTATTCCGAGACTTGCGCCGCGGGTGCCTGCACCGATTTCAGAAGGTACTTCTATCAATTTAATATTTTTCATATCACAATCGTTAAGTGAACAAGCCGGTATCACCGGGTTAAATTTGGGCAGTAAGCATGAAAAGACCGGGTAGTCAGCCTGCTGTTGAGTCAGGAATGTAGAAATTAGCCGGCAGCGATTGCTCGGCAAAACGATGAATGCATTTTGTTTTATGGAAATACTGACGCATAACCAGCATCAAAGATAATCAAATGTTGGGTCCTGTCAAACCGTATTACTCATGCAGTGCCAGTACCGGAATAGAACTTTCATAAGCCAGGCGTTTAGTGTGACTTTTAATAAACAACCGGGAAAGCAGGCCATGTTCCTTGTGAACAATGATGATGAAATCCACATTTTTATCTTCAGCAAACTGGTTGATGGCTTCATCAATATCATATAGCCCCAGGAAATAAAACTCTGGTCTGAATTCCTGGAACATGTCAAGCAATTTTTTTCTTTCGGCCTGGTAAGCTTCTGTCAGCGCCACGTAATGTTCGCTGTCTACATTGATGATATGCAGATTAGGGCGGAAGGTTTTCAATATCTTCTTGATCGGGACAGCAGGGGTAGATGTTGCCACATTTTTAAAATCAGATGTTAACAAAACATTTTTCACATCACGGTAGCTGGCATCGGGAGGAATGATCAGCACAGGGCAAACTTTTTTTTCTACCATTTTTAAAGTATTGCTGCCTATAAAAGTTTGTCCTAAAGGCGACCGGCCTGTAATGCCCATAATGATCATATCAGCCTGCTGGTGACGGGCCAGTTTATCCAGGGTGCCGATAAAATCTGTATTTTCTTCGGCTAGTATATTAATCCTGACTATGCCGATGTTCATCAGTTCGTCTTTGAGTTGCAGCAGATTTTTTTCCGCTTCAGCAGCCTGGGAGGGTTTGTCAAAAACATGATGCAGTATCATGTTCACACCATAATGCCCGGTTAGCAGGCGCACAGCATACCGGGCTGCATTAAACGATGTTTCTGAAAAATCTACGGGGACGATTACTGTGTTCATGTTTTTTGCTGATTTTGAAAAAGGAAAATAGAACCTGGGTATAATTTTACCGGGCAGCCAGCACCGGAATGTCGCTATGATAGGCAAGCCGGCGGGTATTGGAACTTTTCCAGAAACTGGCTGACCCGCTGTGGTGCCTTGGGATGGTTATCAGCATGTCTATATTATAATCGTTTATAAAATTGTCAATAGCTTCATGAAAATCATTCATGCCGATGAAATAGAAATCTGTTTCAAATTCTTTAAACATTTCCGCCAATTTTTCTTTTTCAGTTTTTACTTCATCGGTTATTGAGATATAGTGATCAGGGTTGACATTTACAATATGCAGCTTGGGTTTGAACATGGATAAAACAGCATGGATGAGAGGGGTAGGGGTGGATTGTTCCACATCCAGGAAGTCGCAGGCAAAAGCCACATTATTTATATCCTTGTAAGATGCATCCGGGGGAATGATCATGACCGGGTAAAGACTCCGGTCAACCGTTTTTAAGGTATTACTTCCGATGAATTTCTGCTGCAGCGATGTGCGGCCGGTGATTCCCATTGTAATCAGTGTGGCACGGCGTGTATGGGCCAGCCGGTCAAGATTATCAATGAGGTCGCCTCCCATTTCAATTTCATATTCTACTGCAGCGTCACCTTTTTGCATTAATTCATTTCTCAGGCTTTCCAGGTAGCTGATGCTGATATCCCTGTCTTCTTCGTCGTCATAATTATGGTATAAAATAGCCAGCGCATCTTTTTTGCCCGAAAGCATTTGGGCTGCAAAGCGGGCTGCATTGAAAGATGTGTCTGAAAAATCAATTGGAATGATGATCCTGTTCATGGTGCTTATTGGTTTCGTTTGACGGATAAATTTAGTGGATTTGAAAGGTAATTCAACAAACTTTTACCAACGCTGAGAACAAGCCTGGCAGGGTTGAATAACCGTTGAGATAAAGTATGGATATATTCAAAAAAAAGACCCCGCAAAACGGGGTCTCTTTAAAATATTCTATGCAGGATTAATTTCGGACTTTCTCTTTTACACCTGATTTCACCGGCTTCACGTTGGTATTTCTTTCACCTTTCAGTGTTGAGGCCAATTTCACAGCATCGTAGGCATTGATGATGCCACCGCTTTTGCTGATCTCACTCATATCCACTTCATCACCGGTGCCGGGATTGATCACTTTTTGGCCGGGATTTTTGGCTGATTTTTCAATTACCTGTTTCACCTGTTGCGGGCTTAGGCTTGGATAGTACTGCAGAATCAGTGCAGCCAGGCCAGCCACCACCGGTGATGCCATACTGGTGCCCTGTAAATTTTGATAAGTATTACCTCCGGGAACTGTTGCGTAAATCTTAACTCCCGGGGCAAACACATCCACTTCCTGTTTGCCATAGTTGGAAAACCCTGCTGTGAATCCACCAATCTTCGGATCACTGCTGGCGCCAACCGTCAGCCAGTTTGCGGCTCTTTTGCCGTCCTTTACAAAGACCGGCGAGGGATAATTGTGGGCAGAATCAATATTTTTTGCATCGTTGCCAGCTGCATGCACCAGTAATACTCCTTTGCTTTCGGCATATTTAACGGCTTCATCCACCCAATTTTTTTCCGGAGAAAACCCTTTTCCAAAACTCATATTGATCACCTGGGCGCCATTATCTGCCGCATAGCGGATTGCTAAGGCAATATCTTTATCATGCTCATCACCATCAGGAACAGCTCTTAAGGTCATGATCTTTACATTATCGGCCACACCATCCATTCCCAGCCCGTTGCCGCGAACGGCAGCAATAATACCGGAAACATGGGTGCCATGCAGGGCTGCTTTGTTGCTCACCATGACGTTGCCATTACCATAAAATTTATCATTGAAATCGTTGTAGTTGTCACCAACAACATCAGCCCGGTAGGCTTTAGGTGCTTTTTCTGCAGCCTCTGCTTTGCTCAATTCCCCGGTAACATAATCGCCAAAACCCTCCAGAAAATCTTCATTGCTGGTGTCCATCATATCATTGCCCTGCAAAAGTCCTAGCAATCCGGATTTAGCTTTTTTAACTTCAGGATCGGTTGTATTAAAAGCCTCCAGTTCTTTGCCTGTGTATTTTTCCTTTTGCATGGCAATCCGGAGGATACTGTCACTTTTTAAGGCGCTGTTGTAGGCTCTTTTTAAAAACATCAGCTCCATGGTGTTTGTCTTGGAACTTCCGGCGATGTCATTTTCCGAACGCTTCCACATTTCGTACTCAAACTGTTCATCTTTGGATAGCTTTCCTACATCAATATCTTTTCCTTCATACTTGCTTTTGTATTTGTGATAAACCCTTGCAGCTTCGTACGAATCCTTTTCCACGTTGGCAGCACCATCACGGCTTCCCAGGAAATTCCAGCCATACACATCATCCACATAACCGTTGCCATCATCGTCTATGCCATTGCCGGGTATCTCTTTTTCATTCCGCCACAATATGGGCCTGAGGTCTTCATGGGTGGTATCAATGCCGGAATCTATCACGGCCACGATCACCGTATTACTCTTCAGTTTTTTTGATTTGAGAAATTCGTAAGCTTTGTCAATGCTGATGCCATAATAACCACTGGTTTCCTTATCCATCATATGCCAGCCTTTGGGCACTTCTTCTTTTTGGGCAAACAATGCCAGCGAAAAACAACCGCTAATGGCAAGCAGGCCGAAACGCTTAAATAAAATACTCATTTGTTATACTTTGTTTTATGACTCAAATTTCCGGAAGGTATCAAAATTAGTGGTTACCACTCATACTTTTTGACTGATAAAAACCCCTGCATGGCTGAACAGCAGGGGTTTTTGTCCAGTTTTTGACGTTTGCTGGCTTTGATTAGTTGCTTAGTTTAAGTTCCACCCGGCGGTTAAGTGCTTTTTCTTCATCAGTTGTAGCATTATTCAGCGGACGGGTCTGGCCAAATCCTTTGGCTGACAACCTGGATGCTGCTATGCCTTTTGAAATCAGATAGTCTTTTACTTTTTCAGCCCTTGCCTGTGAAAGACGCATATTCGCATTAAAGTTACCATCACTGCTGGTATGTCCTTCCACTGCGATCCTGAGGGACGGGTTTTGTTTCAAAATTTCTGCCACTTCATCCAGCACCGGGAAAGATGCGGGGTCCAATTCAGATTTACCAAAGCGGAACTGAATTTTCCTTGCTGCAAAATTGACTTTTTCAACAATTTCTTTTCTCACTTCTCCAACGGGGCAGCCTTTATTTTCTTTTACACCTTTTACGTCAGGACACTGGTCTTCTTCATCGTTTATTCCGTCGCCATCCCTATCGGGAACAGGGCAACCGTCATAGCGGCCATAACCGACTACATCCGGACATTTGTCTTCCTCGTCATTCACTCCATCTTTATCCCTGTCGGGGATGGGACAACCATCATAACGGGCCAGCCCCGGCACATCCGGGCATTTGTCTTTATCATCTGGTACACTATCATTATCCCTGTCGCCAGAACTGGCAGGGCAACCCTTGTTTGCCAAAATGCCGGGAGTGTCAGGACACTGATCATCTTTATCTGCAATGCCATCGCTGTCCTTGTCGGGGCAACCGTTTGTCACCACCGGGCCAGCCTGTTCAGGACAATGGTCTTTGTCATCTGGAACTCCGTCATTGTCCTTATCTTTTACTTTTTGAGTCAGTTCCACTGGTTTTCCCAGGTAAATGCCCAGGGTTCCGCCAAAAAGCTGGTGTTTGAAACTACCTTCATAATCATTAGAACGGTAAAAATCATTGAGCCCCCTGCTGTAGTTGGCAGTGAGGAATACTTTTCCAAATTCAAAACCGGCCAGCCCGCTGAGTCCATAATTGAAAATCGCATACTGACCGGGTTTGGTGCCTACGGGCAGATCATCATTTTTTTCTTCTACGTAAGAACCACCGGAGCCATAGGTTTGCGAACTTTCTTTTCCATTATAAAAAAAAGAGGCATAAGGGCCGCCTCCGATCATGAATTTAGTTTTGCCACCCAATTTAAATTTCAAAACCAGGTGCATCGGAATGTCAATATAGTTGATGTATTGGGTGGCAGTGCGAAAGACCATTTCACTGCCCGACAGCAGGCTGTCCGCATATTTGCGGCCTTTATTAGAGAATAACACTGCCGGCTGAAAAAAGAGTATGGAGCGGGAAGAAAAAGGCAGGTCGGCTACAAAACCAAAATGACCTCCGGTGCGGGGCGAATAGCCTTTTTTGAAATCATTGAAACCGGGAACATTGTTTTCTTCCAGCACATCAGCCTGGTGAATACCACCGGCAATACCGATTCTTAACTGCGCATCAGCAATGGAAAGAAAGAAAAAAACAGACAGGAATAAGAGGATGGATCCTTTCATGGGAACTGAATTGGATTTTATAAGTTGGGTTCAGGCTGTAAAAATTGCAATTATTTCGCAGAAATCATAACGAAAAGACAGCTTTCAGCCGCCAATTTATTATAAATCAAATTTTATACCCTGCGCCAGCGGCAATTTTGTGCTGTAGTTGATGGTATTGGTCTGGCGGCGCATATAATTTTTCCAGGCATCACTGCCACTTTCACGGCCTCCACCGGTTTCTTTTTCGCCACCAAAGGCTCCGCCAATTTCGGCGCCTGATGTTCCGATATTTACATTGGCAATGCCACAATCACTGCCTGCAGCAGACAGGAATTGTTCGGCTTCCCGTAGGTTTAGTGTCATAATTGATGAGGAAAGTCCTTGCGGAACATCATTCTGTTTGGCAATCGCTTCATCAATCGTTGTATACGGAATCAGGTAAAGTATGGGAGCGAAAGTTTCATGCTGCACAATATCAAAATAGTTTTCTACTTCTGCAATGCAGGGCTTTACATAGCAACCGCTTTCATACCCGGGTCCTTCCAGCACACCTCCTTCAACGGCAAACAACCCGCCTTCCTCTTTGCACTGTTTGATGGCTTTGAGGTACTGGGCCACTGCATCTTTATCAATCAGGGGCCCTACATGATTGTTTTCATCCAGCGGATCGCCGATGCGGAGTTGTTTGTATGCGTTCACTAATTTTTCCTTCACGGTATCATAAATATCTTCATGAACGATCAGCCTCCTGGTAGTGGTGCAGCGCTGGCCTGCGGTGCCCACAGCGCCAAATAATGCGCCGGTAATGGCAATATTCAAATCTGCTTCTTTGGAAATGATGATAGCATTATTGCCGCCCAGTTCAAGCAATGACCTGCCCAATCTCGCTGCCACAGCAGCGCCAACAGCTTTTCCCATTCTTGTGGAACCAGTGGCTGATACCAGTGGTATTCTTGTGTCATTACTCACCCATTCACCCACTTCGCGGCCACCGATGATGATGCCGCTTACTCCCTCAGGCACATTATTTTTTGCAAAAACTTCTGCGATAATATGCTGGCAGGCTACTGCACACAGCGGTGTTTTTTCAGAAGGTTTCCAAACACACACATCGCCACAAACCCATGCCAGCATAGTGTTCCAGCTCCACACAGCCACCGGGAAATTGAAAGCGGAAATGATGCCTACAATGCCCAGCGGGTGCCATTGTTCATACATACGATGGCCCGGACGTTCGCTGTGCATGGTGAGACCGTGCAATTGTCTTGACAGCCCAACAGCAAAATCGCAGATGTCAATCATTTCCTGCACCTCGCCATATCCTTCCTGCAGGCTTTTACCCATTTCGTAAGAGACCAGTTTGCCCAATGGTTCTTTATTTTGACGAAGCGCTTCACCGATCTGTCGTACAATTTCACCTCTTTTCGGGGCCGGCCATTGCCGCCATTCCTTAAAAGCTTCTTCCGCTTTTTTTATGACCGTTTCATAGCCCGAATGATCAGCAGAAGAAACAGCAGCAATCTTTTTTCCATCCACCGGGGAGAAAGAGTCAATGATTGCAGCTTTAGAAGTCAACCATTGTGTTCCGGTGCTTACACCTTTATTATTCGCATCAATTTTCAGGGTGCTGAGAAAATTCATAGTATCCTTTTTGATAAGGATGCAAAGGTAGTGAAGAGTTTCTCTCTTTTCCTGCCGGGATAATTAATACTGTTCCTGTTCGTTGGGAAAGTTTTTGTTTTTTACATCGCTGATGTATTGCTGAACAGCCCTGGTTGCCTGTTCATGTATGTCCAGGTATTGCCGCAGGAAACGGGGTTTGAATTCCGTATTGATGCCAAGCATATCATGCATCACGAGCACCTGCCCGTCGCAGTGAACACCAGCCCCGATGCCAATGGTGGGAATGGAAAGACTTTCAGAAACTTCTTTTGCTAGGACGGCGGGAATTTTTTCCAGCACAATAGCAAAACATCCCGCATCCTGTAACATTCGGGCATCTTTGCGCAGTTTGTTCGCCTCATCTTTTTCTTTTGCCCTAACGGTATAGGTGCCGAATTTATAAATAGACTGGGGTGTAAGCCCCAGGTGCCCCATCACAGGAATGCCGGCTGAAACAATTTTTTTAATGGCATCAACTACTTCTTCACCGCCTTCCATCTTTACGGAGTGCCCGCCTGTTTCTTTCATAATGCGGATGGCGGAGGCCAGCGCAATATCAGAATTTGACTGATAAGAGCCAAAGGGCATGTCCACCACCACGAGGCAACGGTCAATGCCCCTGATCACCGACTGTGCATGATAGATTATCTGGTCCATTGTGATGGGGAGTGTTGTTTCATGCCCGGCCATTACATTGGAGGCTGAATCACCTACGAGTATCACATCAATTCCAGCTCCGTCAATGATCTTTGCAAATGAAAAATCATACGCAGTGAGCATACTGATTTTTTCACCGGCTGCTTTCATTTTTTGCAGCGTATGGGTGGTGACTTTCTTTATTTCCTTATTTACAGACATTACTTGATTTTGAAATGATGGTCCTGACAGGGATCGGGACTGAAATTTTATGTGAAGCTAATTTTTAAACCATGTCAAAAATATAATTAATGCCCTATTCAGATTTTTTGAAATTATCTTAACCTATTACTTCCTTTTGTTTCACTTCTTCATACAAAGTATGGATCAAACCATCAGCTAACCCTATTTTAGGCACAAATATTTCTTCGGTATCGGCCCAGCGCATTACATTAATATAAATAAGAAGGGCTGGTACAATCACATCGGCACGGTCTTCCCTCAGTTTATATAAACTCATCCTTTGGGGCATTTCCAGGTTACTGAATTCTTTGAAATAGTCCCGCAGCAGGTCAAGGGAAAGGGGTTTGCCTTCTTTTCTTTTTGAGATCGAAAATATTTTGTTGATGTTGCCGCCCGAGCCAATCGCCGTCACATGATGGTAGCCTTTGGTTTTGGTTCGGATAAACTCTTTCATTTCATCCCACTGTGCTTCACTTACCTGGTTTTTGAGTAGCCGGATCGTGCCGATGTTGAACGATTCTTTAAAGATCAGTTTTCCATCGCTGAAAAATGTGAGTTCTGTGCTGCCACCGCCCACATCAATATATAAGTAGGATTCTTCTGTATCCATATTTTCGGCAATATGATTTTCGTAGATCAACGAGGCCTCTTCCTGACCGCTGATGATATGAATGTCTATGCCGGTCTCAGCTTTTACCCTTTTGAGGATTTCCACACCGTTCACAGCATCCCGCATGGCACTGGTAGCGCAGGCTTTTAGGTGTTTCACTTCATATACATCGAGCAGAAGTTTATAGGATTTAACTGTTTTCAGGATCTTTTCTGTTTTGGCAGGAGTGATCACTCCTTTGTCAAACACATCAAAACCAAGCCGCAACGGCACACGGACAAGGGCAGTTTTGATGAACTCAGCTTTATTTTGCGGGCCGGGCATTACATCACTTATCAATAATCTTGCGGCGTTGCTTCCAATGTCAATGGCTGCCAGTCTCACTTGGGGTCAATGTTTTTTTATACAGGAAATTATATGTTTCAACCTGGGAACGGATTTTCTTACGGGTCGTTCTGACATATTCATTGTTCAGTTCGTTATCGAGCCACCTGGCTTTTACATTATCCTGCAATTGTATATTCAGAATCTCTTTGAGTTCCTCTTTTATGTCTGCATCCCATACCGGGCAGGTGGCTTCCACACGGTGTTCCAGGTTTCTTAACATCCAGTCAGCCGAAGATAGATAAACTTTCTCTTTACCCCGGTTGTGAAATACCCACACTCTTGCATGTTCAAGATATTCGTCCACGATGCTGATGGCTCTTACTGGTTGCCTGAATTTTTTATTTTGCGAACGCATACAAAAAATGCCTCTTACAATTAACCGAATCGGTACACCTGCCCTTGCAGCTTCGTATAACTTTTGTATCATATCCGCATCGGAGAGAGAATTCATCTTAAGGGTGATGCCGCAGGGTTTACGTTTTTTAGCACTCCTGATTTCGTTATCAATCAATGCCAGCATTTCCTGTTTCACAAAATGAGGGCTGGGTATAACAGTTTTACAATCCCTCAAAAAATGCATCCCTGTTTTAGGTTGTTCCAGGAAACTGAATATACGGTTTACATCGGCCATGATCTTTTGGTTGGAAGTCAGCAGGCAGTGATCACCATAAACTTTTGCTGTTTTTTCATTCAGGTTACCCGTGCTGACAAATCCATAGTGAACAAAGCTTTCTTTTACTTTTTTCCGTATCACACAAATTTTTGAATGTACTTTCATATTGGGAATTTCCACCAACACCCTGGCGCCTTCTTCTTCAAGCCTGTTCTTCCATTCAATATTTGCTTCTTCTTCAAACCTTGCCCGCAGTTCCAGCATCACGATCACTTCTTTCCCGTTTCTCACGGCATTGATCAGTGCATTAATAATGCGGGATTGCTGGGCCAGCCGGTAACAGGTGATCTTGATACTGGTCACATCAGGATCAAAAGCGGCTTCCCGTATCAGGTCAATCAGCGGGGTAAAGGAATGATAGGGCAGGTGAAGCATCACATCCCGTTCAATGATCACATCCGACACACGGTGGTCTTTCAGCAAAGGATGATCAAAGGGTTTTTTACGTTTTGTTTTTTCTTTAAAGACCTGTTCCGGGAAATCCATAAAGTGGCGAAAATTGTGGATGCGTCCACCCGGGATAAGATTATCTCTTTTGGTGAGATTTAACCGGCGGATCAGGTATTCCAGCATACCCGGATCCATATCCCGGTCATATACAAAACGGACGGGTTTCCCTTTTCTCCTGTTCTTTAGCCCTCTTTCAATTTTCTGAATAATGCTGGTCGAAATATCATTATCAATATCCATCTCTGCATCCCTTGTCACCTTGAATATATGTGACTGGTATTGGTCATAGCCGAAATAATAAAAAATATCAGGCAGGTTAAACCGGATAATGTCTTCCAGCAACATGATATGATGTTCTTCCGATTTGGAAGGGAGTATGAGAAACCGACCCAATACCCTGCTGGGTATTTCAATCAGGGCATACTTTTTCTTTAAGGCACTTTCTTTTTTCCACATGACCACAGCCAGGTAAATGGATTTATCCCGCAGGTGCGGAAACTCGGGGATGTTTTCGATCATCAGCGGAATAATGTTGGAGGAAACCTCTTCTTCATAATAGCGGCGAACAAATTCCTGCTGCTCATGGTTCAGTTCTTTTTCTGTTTTCAGGAAGATCTTATTTTCTTTCATTTTTTGTTGCACATCTTCCCAGATTCGGTTGAATTCTCCCTGCTGGTTCAATACGATCATCTGTATCTCATCAAGAATACTTTGCGGATCAGCTTCAAGGTGCATATTTGCTTTGCTGCCAAATTTCATCATCCTTTTCAGGGTGGCCACCCTCACCCTAAAGAATTCATCAAGATTATTGGAGAAAATACCAAGAAAGCGGATGCGTTCACGCAACGGTACTGTGGGATCGCCTGCTTCCTGCAACACTCTCGCATTAAATGAAAGCCAACTGATGTCCCTTGCGATAAGTTTGGGTAAAACTTGTTGTGTCATAGCCTGCCTGGTTGTTCAGTGATAAGATATGAAATTAAGCAAGAACGGTTAACGGTCGTATTAAGTTTTTCGTAAAGTGAAATACACAGTACAGTTTACTTTTTATTATACCAGGGAATGGCCAGGAAACTAATAAAACCACCTACCAGGATGACGGCGGTTTGTGCCAGCCATAACAGCCAGCCAAAAGCCAACCCTATACCTAATGGCAAACCATAAAGGTGCATGGTCTTTTGCAGCAGGAAAGCATAGGCGCCGATGCCGCCGGGAGTAACGATCATGCCGATGCTGCCTGCTGATAAAATAGTGAAGGCCTCCCTGATACCATATTGACTGGTTTCCTGCAGCGCAAAAAGGCCTATATATCCGCCGGCGAGGTAAAGCGACCAAATCATGACTGTCAGCACCAGGAACAGGCGTCTTCTTTTAAGATGCTGAATGGCGCTGACCCCTTGCCAGACCCTCGTTGCAATTTTTCTTATCGCAGCAACAACATCAGCAAGTCGTTTCTTTTTGATGATCATCCAAGCTGCTATCACGATCAGCACCATGGCTATGATTATACCGGGAAGAAGGAAACTGCTGGTTGGTTTTTCCTTTTCTTCACCGGTTGGAAAAAAAGTATTAAGCAACTTACCATAGAGGTCTGGCTGGATACCAAGTGTGATCCCAAAAACAATCAGCAGGCAAATGGCGTCAATAATACGTTCAAGTATGATAGTACCTATCAGTTTATCAACAGGCACTTTTTCATAACGGGCCAGCACTGTGCATTTCAGCACTTCACCCAATCGTGGCACGGCGAGGTTGGTTAAATAACCTATCAGGACAGCAAAGACTGTATTGGCTGTTCGGGGACGGTAGCCCATGGACTCAATAAGCAGTTTCCACCGGGCTGCCCTCAAAAAATGACTCAGCAACAAAATGACAAACACCGGTATGATAAGCCAGTAGCGGGCATTTTTCATCGCCTGCCTGATCTGTGATTTATCATCTGCACTTAGGTCACGGATTGCCCACCATACCAGGAAAACTCCTAATCCCAGGAAGAAACAATATTGAAGTATGAGACGGAGTCTTTTGTTCATTGTTACCGAAAATAGCGAGGCCCTCCTGAATTGCAAAACAACAAATGATGAATATCAGGGTTTGTTTCCTTCTTTTGGAAAAACAAGACGGGGAGAAAAAGTTTTTGCTTCTTCAAAATCCATTTGTGCATAGGAAATGATCACCACCACATCACCTGTCATGCCGCGGCGGGCAGCGGGACCATTGAGGCAAACAATACCCGAACCTTTCTTGCCTTTGATGACATAGGTTTCAAGTCTTTCACCATTATTGACGTTTACCACCTGCACTTTTTCGTTTTCAATCAGGTTAGCAGCCACCATAAGGTCTTCATCCAGGGTGAGGCTGCCTACATAATTGAGGTTAGCTTCTGTGATGACAGCACGATGGATCTTTGATTTAAGTATTTCTATTTGCATAAGTGCGGCAAAGTTAAAGCAGGCTTCAATTCAGCAGCATATTATCAATCAGCCGCACTTCATTATTATAGGCTGCAACAAGGGCTACGATTTTTTCCCTGCCGTCCCAATGGCTAATAAGAGAAAGATCATCTGCGTTGGCCACTTCTACATATTCAGGTTGCAGGCCTTTTTCCACCAGCATGGCAATTGCATTGGCTTTTAGTTTTTCAACTGAGCCTGGATTGATATTTTCACGGATATAGCTTAAGGATTTGAACAGGGCGGAGGCCCGTTCTCTTTCAATTGTATTCAACCTCATATTGCGGCTGCTCATGGCAAGACCGTCAGCTTCACGGACAGTCGGGGAAATGCGGAGTCTTATAGTTGTATCAAGACCTGTTAGTGTAAGAAGCCGGCTGATTATCATGCATTGCTGGTAGTCCTTTTGGCCCAGATATAAATTTGCTGGTTTCACGATGTCCAGGAGGCGATGAACCACCATGCATACTCCCTGGAAATGGCCGGGTCTGAATTTACCTTCCAGCACTGTTTCAAGATAACCCAAGTCATAGGATTCCTTTTTATAACCCGGAGGATAGATTTCTTCAACGGAAGGCAAAAACAAAACATCACAACCTGCTTTTTCGAGCATATAGATGTCTTTGTCAAGGGTGACAGGATATTTTTCAAAATCTGCGGCATTGTTGAACTGGGTGGGGTTCACGAATATGCTGCAAACTGTAATTCCCGTCTCACTTTTACTTTTTGTTATTAAGGATATATGGCCAGTATGTAAAGCACCCATTGTTGGGACAAAACCTGTTTTCAGGCCGGCTTTCTCCTGTGCATCAAGGTAATGGCGAAGAGCAAGTGCTTTTTTAAATAAGATCATTTTGCAAGTTTTTGCAGGTTGAATTCGTTGTTCGGGGCGGATTTAAAGATAAAATGGCTAACTTTGCCACCTTTCTAAAAACAGGTTAAACAAAACGGATACAAATGTCAGCAAAGAAAAGGATTCTGTTTATAGCAAATGAGATGTCGCCCTACCTGGAGCTGACCGAGTTTTCAGAGATCGTCAACAAACTAGCCATCAAAGCAAATGACAACGGGTTTGAAGTGCGATGCATCATGCCCCGTTTTGGTGTGATCAATGAACGCCGTCACCGGCTGCATGAAGTGGTGAGGCTGTCGGGTATCAATGTTACTGTAGATAATGATGATATGCCCTTGCAGATCAAAGTGGCATCATTGCCCAGTGCCCGGTTGCAGGTTTATTTCCTGGAGAATGAAGACCTTTTTAAACGCAAAGCTATTTTCCATAATGAAGAAGAAAAATGGTTTGAGGACAACGATCTGCGTACGGTTTTCTTTTGCAAAGGGGCTCTTGAAACAGTAAAAAAATTTGGCTGGCCACCGGATATTATCCATTGCAGTGGCTGGATGACAGGATTGATTCCAGCTTACCTGAAAACAGTTTATAAAAAAGAACCTGTGTTTGCCCATAGTAAAGTTGTTTTCACCATTGGCCAGAATACTTTCAAAGAAAAACTCGGCGGCGATTTCATCAAGAAAGCGCTGATCCATGCTTCGATGAAAGAAAAAGACCTGGAAGTGTTTAAAGAAGCTAACAATACTGCGATGTTCCGCGGAGGTGCTGCGTATGCTGATGCCATCACTTTTGGAGCTGAGAAAATCGAAAAGAAACTGGTTGATGAATTCACGAAAGTGAGAGGAAAGAAGACATTATTGTATAATGAAGAATCAGATTTAACAGACTATTTACAACTCTATGGCGAACTTGCCAAATAATCAATTTCTAACCCGGAACTAAATCTCTTTTGTGAAGAACAGACTGTTTGCACTGCTGGGCCTTTTCATTTTCACTGTACTCATTTTTTTATCCTGCCGCAAAATCAATGATGCCACTGAACTGGGTGGAGATCTGATCCCTGTCGTGGATAATATCACCACCTTTGACACTACCCTGACTGTTGAAACTTACAATGGCATATTTGATCCTTTAGTGGATTCAACCGTTCTTGTTACAGGGGATGACGTATTCCTGGGGCAGATCAGCAATGACCCGATTTTTGGACAAACGGATGCAAGACTGTTCATGGAATTAAAACCCCCTTATTACCGGTATATTTTTGAGAACAAGAGTGACAGCCTGCATCTTGATTCTGTTGTGCTGGTGCTGGACTACCAGGGAACATACGGAGATACCAATAGTGCCCAGACAATAAGAGTATATGAAATTGATAATAATGTAAATTTCAGGTTTGATTCGACATACAGGATTACCCAGAATTCAATTGCCTATTCCAGCCTTCTGGGTCAAAGAACTTTTTTTCCTTACCAGTTGAAAGATTCCGTTAAAACATTTGACGACACAACCGTGAGCCAGTTGCGGATAAGGCTGGATGATGCATTTGGCACCCGTTTGCTCGGCTATGATTCAACGAATTCACCCGTCACCGGGGCTTATTATTCTGATTCCGCTTTCAAAACAAAATTCAGGGGATTTGCACTTGAGTCGTTATCGGGTAATGCTTTAATGAGGTTTAGTCTACAGGGGAATAATACCAAACTTGTATTATATTATCGCTACGACAAGAACCTTGTTCCCAACGCAGATACCACTTACCGCACCTTTAATTTCACACTGCAGTCTGCATCTGCAAACTACATAGCAAGGACACACCCGGCGCCTATCGTCAGCACTGCCGGTGATAATGTCGAAGATCAGATCGTTTACCTGCAAAATACACCCGGCACTTTTGCAAGGGTAGTCATTCCTGGCCTGGCTTCTTTGAGCAACAGGGTGATTCACCGGGCAGAACTCAGCATGGAGCAGGTTTATGATGGCAGTGATACTGTCTTCACTTCACCCATATCACTGATGCTGGATGCTTACGATCCGTCTATCTCCACATTCCGGACCATTCCCTATGACATGGCGCCAGATGGAAATGGCAATTTGACTCCATATAGTTTCGGAGGCATTCCCAAAAAAATACAGGATGGGTCAGGTAATACGGTTAATGTATGGCGTTTCAATATTTCCCGCTACGTACAGAATGTAGTTAATGGCAATTTCCCGGCGTATGAGCTCAGGGTTTTTTCACCCTATTATACCATCGAAAAGTATGGGATACCTGGAAAGGTTTCCGATATCAGCAGGACAGTGTTTGTCAACCCCTCTATTGCACAGGGTCGTGTGAGGCTGGGAGGTGGGAATCATCCTAGCCAGCGAATGCGACTGCGGATCATTTATTCTAAAATTTAGTGGAAAAGCCAACAGAAATGAATTGTATCGGGTGCTATCTTTGCACCCGATTTATTTTTTGTCTGATCGTAACGGTCTGACCAATATTAACTAACCCGTATATAAACTAAAACTCTTCTATGCCTTACCTCTTCACTTCTGAAAGTGTTTCTGAAGGACATCCGGATAAAGTAGCCGACCAGATTTCGGATGCT
The DNA here is from genome assembly GCA_964412375.1 of uncultured Chitinophaga sp. Classification (GTDB taxonomy): domain Bacteria; phylum Bacteroidota; class Bacteroidia; order Chitinophagales; family Chitinophagaceae; genus CADEDV01. The sequence goes on from CAYPOD010000026.1 coordinate 33,165, forward strand.
CTCATTGATAATTTTCTCGCTTTTGACCCGCAGTCAAAAGTGGCCTGCGAAACCCTGGTTACCACCGGGCAGGTGGTGCTGGCCGGTGAAGTGAAATCAAAAGCTTATCTCGATGTGCAGGAAATTGCCCGTAACGTAATCCGCAAAATTGGTTACACTAAGAGTGAGTATATGTTTGAGGCAAGCTCTTGTGGTGTACTGTCTGCTATTCATGAGCAGTCATCCGATATTAACCAAGGGGTTGACCGGAAGAAGAAAGAAGAGCAGGGCGCCGGCGACCAGGGAATGATGTTTGGATATGCTACCAATGAAACGGAACATTATATGCCGTTGGCACTAGACCTTGCTCATAACCTGCTGATTGAATTAGCCGCTATCCGCCGGGAAAAAAATTCAAAAATGCCATACCTGCGCCCAGATGCCAAAAGCCAGGTGACACTGGAATATGATGACAATAACCAGCCGGTACGCATTGATGCTATCGTAATCTCCACACAGCATGATGATTTTGACAGCGAAGCTAAAATGCTTGCCAAGATCAAAACAGATGTGATCAATATTCTTATTCCAAGGATAAAATCAAAGTATAAGAAATACGCCAGGCTCTTCAATTCGGATATAAAGTATCATATCAACCCAACGGGTAAGTTTGTGATCGGCGGGCCGCATGGCGACACCGGTTTGACCGGCCGCAAGATCATAGTAGATACCTACGGTGGCAAAGGTGCTCATGGTGGTGGTGCATTCAGCGGGAAAGATCCTTCCAAAGTGGATCGTTCTGCAGCCTATGCCACCCGTCATATTGCCAAAAACCTCGTGGCAGCAGGTTTGTGCAGTGAAGTGCTCGTGCAGGTTTCTTATGCTATTGGTGTGGCTAAACCTACCAGCATCAATGTGAATACTTACGGTACGGCAAAAGTTAACCTTACAGACGGACAGATCAGCAAAATAGTAGAATCGGTATTTGATATGCGTCCTTACTTTATCGAGCAGCGGTTGAAACTGCGTAATCCCATTTACAGCGAAACTGCAGCTTATGGTCATATGGGACGTACCCCACAGGTTGTTGAAAAAACATTTATTTCTCCTGATTGTAAGAAAGTTACCAAAAAAGTGGAATTGTTTACATGGGAGAAACTGGACTATGTGAACAAAGTGAGAAAAGCTTTTGGTCTTAAATAGAAATCAGCATTTAATCCCCGAAAGAGGATGGCTGAAACTCCGGGAGGATGAAAAAATCTTCCGGAGTTTTTTTTGCTGTGTTTCTGTGCCTCGGGGGCTTACACTACTTTTGAAAGGTGAAAAATTTCAGGCATCAGCATCGTCCCAAAAAAAGTTCATTGGTCATTGGCCGGCAGGCAGTGATTGCTGCCCTGAAAGGCGGGCAAGAACTGGACAGGATCTATCTTGATAATAAGGCACAGGGACAGGATTTCAGTGAAATCAGGAAGCTTGCTATGCAGCAGGCTGTGCCTGTAAATTATGTTCCCGTTGCCAAACTGAATGGCTTCAATGTAACGGGACACGAAGGTGTTGTGGCACAAATATCCAAAGTGCAATACCAAAACCTGCAGGATGTCATTTCCTGGGTGACAGAGAGCGGCGAAGCTCCCTTGCTGCTAATCCTTGATGGCATCACCGATATTCGTAATATAGGTGGTATTGCCCGAACGGCTTATTGCTGCGGGGTGCATGCCATCATCATTCCCGATAAAGGAGTGGGTGCTTTAAACGAGGATGCTGTTCTCACATCTGCCGGTGCCCTTGAAAAAATCCCTGTGTGCAGGGTCAATAGTTTAATGAAAGCGGTGGATGAACTTCACCTGAACGGCATCAGGGTTTTCGCCACGGAAATGAAAGCTGTAAAGAGTATCAGCGAAGTTGATTTTACCGGACCCAGTGCTATAGTAATGGGTAGTGAGGAAAAAGGTATTTACCCGGCATTGCTGAAAATATGTGATGAAAAAATAAGGATCCCGATGAAAGGCGGGTTTGAAAGTCTGAATGTTTCTGTGGCTGCAGGGATTATTTTATACGAGGCTATGAAACAACGTATGTATTAGTCCCGGCGAGGTTCAGAAAAATAAAAACGGGCACCATGGCCCGTTTTAAGTATAGAAAAAAATTTATTATTTCTTTCCTTTCAGGAAATAACCAATACGGAGGCTAAAGTAGTTATTGTATAATTTATCCTCATCAGAGCCGCCGACAAACAGCCTGTTGATGCCACGGTTATAGCCGGCTGCCAGGAAAACGCCGCCGTCAAATTCATATTCAACAATCAGGTTGATCCCCAAATCCACCCAGTTGAGTTCCGAATCAGTTTTGTCGCCAAAATTGATATCGCTTTTTTGTTCAGTGCCATTATTTACAGTCATCTTGTTCTTCCCGGAAATAGCAAATGCACCGGCAGGGCCGCCGCCAACTCTTAAAATTGATCCTTTGGTGGGGATGTTAAACAGGATATTCATCGGGAACTCCACATAATTCATGCTGCGGATGAGCTCAATATTGTCGTTGCCGCTGGTGTAGGTCTTTTTATTTCCCTTCTGCACAAAGTTGACCCCTGTCCTGAAACTGCCATTTTTTTCCATGGGCACATCCACCATTACGCCGACAGTGCCGCCAAGCCGGTAATCGCCGGAGCTTTTCTGGTTGTTCACCTTTTCATACATGTTGGCGTAGGTAAGACCACCGGTAAAACCAATCCTGGTTTGGGCAAAAGAAATATTTGAGAAAATAAGTGTAGCAATAATTGCAAAGAGAATTTTTCTCATAAAGCTGTTTTTAGTTATTACAATTTTGGATAGGCAAAAATAGCTTATCCGGCTAAGTTAAGAATTTTATTTTTTCGTAAACAAATGAGGGCAAACCCGGGCAACCGCCCTTATGTGTCACAGCCTTAATCCGTAAATTGCAGGCAGTATGCCCCATACGATCAAACTCATCGAATGTCCCCGGGATGCCATGCAGGGCTGGAAAAAACTTATTCCCACCGGAGATAAGATTGCCTATATCAATTCCCTGCTGAAAGTGGGGTTTGATACCATTGATTTTGGCAGTTTTGTTTCGCCAAAAGCTATTCCTCAAATGGCCGATACAGCAGATGTGTTGAGGGGTTTGGAAATGGAAGTTTCAAATAGCAAGCTCCTGGCAATAGTTGCAAATACAAGAGGTGCCCAGGAAGCTGTTGTCTTTAATGAGATCAGTTACCTGGGTTTTCCTTTTTCTGTTTCAGAAACATTTCAGCAGCGCAATACCAACTCATCCATAGTACAGTCGCTGGGCAGGGTGGAGGAGATACAAAACCTTTGTGTGAAGACAGGCAAAGAACTGGTGGTCTATATTTCGATGGGCTTTGGCAACCCCTATGGTGATCCTTATGATGAAGAAATTGTTTTTGAATGGGTAAATAAACTGGTGGCGATGGATATTGGCATCATTTCATTGGCCGATACGGTGGGTGTAGCCACTCCCGTGCAGGTGTATGACATGACCAGTTTCCTGGTTGAATCATTGCCTGGTATAGAAATTGGCGTACACCTGCATTCCACACCGGCCAACTGGCAGGAGAAACTGGAAGCCGCTGTAAAAGCAGGTTGCAAACGTTTTGACGGTGCTCTTAAGGGCATCGGCGGCTGTCCTATGGCGGATGATGAACTGGTAGGTAATATGAATACGGAATTAATGACCGGCTATTTTGAATCAAGAGGCATACTGCCGGGACTAAATAAAGAGGCTCTTGCAGAGAGCATACAAATAGCTGGCGAAATCTTTGTATAACACATCAACTTTTCAACTTTCCCGAATGGACTTCATGGTCAATATAGATATAAAGAAACTGCCGCAGCCAATAAAATATGGCGATAAACTGCTGCTGACCGGTTCTTGTTTTACTGAGCATATCGGGAATGCATTGGAGGAACTGAAATTTTCCGTGCTGCAAAATCCTAACGGCATCTTATTTGACCCGGCCAGTGTTTGCAAAAGTCTTATTTCTTATATCGAATGCAAACAATTTGCAGAGGCCGATCTTTTTCAACTCAATGAAGTATGGCATAGCTGGCAGCACCACAGCCGCTTTTCCAATATTGACAGGAGTGAAGCTGTTCGCCTTATCAACGAATCCCAGCAAAGAGCACATCTCTTCCTCAAAGAAGCTGACTGGATCATCATCACGTTAGGCTCTTCGTTTTCATACAGGCTTACCGAACTTTCAGGGTTCCCCCAAACCTCTTCTTCGGGAGGGCTTGAGGAGGCTGTGTCCAATTGCCACAGGGCCCCCGCACAATGGTTTTATAAACATATGCTGGGTATTGATGAAACCATTGCAATGCTGGATAATTGTTATCACCGCCTGCTGCAATTCAACCCGAAGCTGAAGATCATATTCACAGTGAGCCCTGTTCGCCATATCCGTGATGGGGTGGTGGAGAACAACCGCAGCAAGGCAAGACTGATAGAAGCAGTGCATCACATGGTCAATAAATTTGACAGGCTCTATTATTTTCCTGCTTATGAACTGGTGATTGATGTGCTGAGGGATTACCGGTTTTATGATATTGACCTGGCGCATCCTAACTATATGGCCACCACTTTTGTGCTGGAAAAATTTTCAGAACACTGTATAGATGAACCATCGCAGCAACTGCTCGAGGACGTGAAAAAAATTGTGACTGCCAGAAAACATAAAGCTTTTCAGCCCTCAACGGAAGCACATAAGCAATTTTTAAAAACCCATGCTGAAAAAGCAAAGGAACTGATGAAACAATATCCTTTCCTTGATCTGCAAACAGAACTTGCTTATTTCACTTCAGCGCAGTGACTTTGTAAACCGTTTTGTGATAGTATTCTTCCCCTGGTCTTAGAATTGTATTTGGAAAACACGGAACATTCACGGCATTGGGGTGAATATGGGTTTCAAGACAGAAGCCCGAGCATTGGCCATATTGCAGGCCCCTTTTCCCTTTTATTGCAGGAAACCACCGGCCCGAATAAAAATGAACCACCGGCTCGGTGGAAAACACCTGCAGCTTTGTACCCGATGATGCTGATACAGCTTCAGCCACCAGTGACAGGTCCTTTGTTTTGTTGTCAATAACAAAACTCTGGTCATAGATCTCTTCTTTGTCCCATCTTTTGCCGATGGGTTTAAATTCCCTGAAATCAAAGTGAGTGTCTTCTACCGGTATGGTAGCCCCATTGGCAACCAGGCTATCGTCCTGTTCAAGAATATGAGAAGAATGGATTTTCAGCAGGTGATCATCAATTGTTCCTTCACTATTATTCAAGTTGAAATAACTGTGATGGGTCATGTTGACCACAGTTGGCTGATCGGTGCTGGCATGATATGCATAACTGAGTTCATCATCTTCATTCAGCTCGTATTTTAGAATAACTTCTACATTCCCCGGGTATCCTTCATCGCCATCCGGACTTATATATTTTAATTCCAGCGCAGCTACCGGCGAATCGGTTAGTGAGACAGGTTGCCATACTTTTTTGTCAAACCCGTTGATGCCGCCATGCAACTGGTCGTTTCCCCTGTTTTGTGAAAGCTGGTAGATTTTGCCATCAATTTTTATGTTGCCATTCTTTATACGGTTGGCAACACGGCCAACGGCACAACCCATCCAGGGATATCCGGCTAAATACATTCCGGACAGGTATTCTTCAACAGTGTCGAAGCCCAACACGATATCATTCCATGTTCCATCCTGTTGCTTTATTTTGAAAGCGGTCAGGATAGCCCCGTAATTACTGATAATAACTTCTGTTCCTTTATTATTTTTTAACGTAAACAAATAAATATCTTCACCCGATGGATGTTTAAAACAAAACTGGCGGCTGGTCATCATATAATTGAAAATAGTACAATTTTGATATGCGGGAGGAGTTAAGCAAAGAATTTCGTAGCCGGTTTCAAAAAGAGCCGGAGCATATTTTTTTCTGCCCGGGCCGGGTAAACCTCATCGGCGAACATATTGACTATAACGGCGGGGCGGTGATGCCCTGCGCCATTCAAAAGGGCACTTACCTGGCAGTTGCAAAAACCACTGACCGGCAATTGCATTTTCATAGCCTTTCTTATCCTGCATCATCCACTTTGCCCTTGCAGGAATGCTACAGCCGGGTAGGCAACGAATGGTTCAATTATCCGTTGGGTGTTATCAGCCTGCTGTCCGGAAGAGCCCGGGATTTCTCAGGTCTTGCATTAATGTTTTCCGGCGACCTTCCTGCAGGAGCGGGACTTTCATCGTCTGCATCCATCGAAGTGGTCACAGCTTTTGCTTTATCGGAGATGTTTGGAATAGATATGTCCAAAACAGAAATGGCATTGCTATGCCAAAAAGCGGAAAATGAGTTCATCGGTGTCAATTGCGGTATCATGGATCAGTTTGCTGTAGCCATGGGAAAAAAAGACCATGCGGTTTTGCTCAATTGTGATTCGCTGGCCTATGAGTATATACCTTTTGAAACAGGAAAATATTCCCTGGTTGTGATCAACAGCGTAAAGGAAAGAAAACTGGCTGAATCAAAATACAATGAACGTTTTGCAGAATGTGGCCAGGTATTGTCTGCATTGAAAAAACAATTGCCTGTGCAGCAGTTGTGTGAAGTTTCGTCAGCGCAACTGGCAGTGTATAAACATCTCATCGGTGATGTGGTGCTGGAAAAAAGAGCCTTCCATGTGGTTTCAGAAAATGAAAGAGTGCTGCAGGCAAAGAAGGCGTTGCTGGCAGGGGATATTATACTGTTTGGAAAACTGATGTATGCCTCACATTATTCCCTGAAAGAGAATTATGAGGTGACAGGAAAGGAGCTGGATACTATTGTGGACTTTTGCCAAACTTTTCCTGGCTGTATTGGCGCAAGAATGACGGGTGCAGGATTTGGCGGCTGTGCCATTGCACTGGTAGATACCACAGCGACTAATGATTTTACCACCAGGCTTACTTCATATTATAGTAACCGGACAGCAAACAAACCCGGATTGTTTGTGACAGCAGCGGAAGATGGAGTTAAGGAACTTACAGGCTGAACTGGTACTTTGTTTTTAAAAATGTTTCCAGCTTCTTCAGCAACACTAATTGATTATTAGCCCTGTCAAAATTCTGACCCGGGTAAGTTGTTTTGTAGTAAATGTCGCCGGAAAAATAATCGGTCATGAACCGAAGGGCCTGCATATAGAGCATGGCAAGACCGGAGAAATGAATATATTTTTTTTCAGCTTCCGTCAGCAGGTCTTTCATCACCGACAAGTAGCCTTCCAGGATGGCTTCATAAAAATCTTCCTGAATTTCCAGCGATGCAAAATCACGGCTGTTTTCATCTTCGTTGCAGGCTATAGATCGGATCATATCCCCAATATCTGAAAAGAAATATCCGGGCATCACCGTATCCAGATCAACCGGGCAAACTACTTCTCCGGTTTCTTCATCAAACAGGATGTTGCTGATCTTGGCATCATGGTGCATCACCCGCAATGGAAACTGGTCTGACTCGGTGATCACATCATAAAAGTTCGCATACCGTTCCCTTGATTTCAGTTCTTCTACCAATGGCGCCGCTTTCAGCAAACGATCGAAGTTGTATTGATGCAGGGATGCTTTGAACTGGCGGAAGCGTTCCGACAGGTTATGAAAACCCGGGATGGTGATATACAACTGTTCCGTATCAAAATTTTCAAAACAGGCAGTGAAACGGCCAAATGTTTCAGCTACTGTTCTGGCCTGGGCAGCATTTTCAGCTATGGAATGGGTCTCTGTTCCTTCCATGAATTCAAACACCCGCCAGAACCGGCCGTCACTGTCAACGTAAAAGCTGGTATTGTCAACAAAAAATTTTGGTTCAGGAATATGACAACCCTCATGTTCTTCCTGCAAGTGTTTCCAGAGTTTCTCATAATTGGCCTGCACCTGTTCAGGTTGTTTAAAAACTACAGTATTGAGTTGTTGTAATAAAAACGAGCGGCCATTCATTTTGCTGGTGACCTTAAAGGATTGATTGATAAGACCACCGTTGATGGGATCAACAGAAAACTCATGGAAAGGATTTCCATAGGCCTCCAATGCTTCCTGGTAAATGGCCGGTTTCATGGTAAAATGAAATTAAGCATTTACCGGTATGAAAGATCGTTCAATCGTTTGCGTGAAATTGGCTAAGAGTTCAAAGGAGAAAAAGAGGTAAAGAGTAAAGCAGTAGGCCATTTTCTTCCTAACTCTTTTTCTCCTTTCCTCTTTTTATGTCTTAGCTCAATGTATCCTGTCACCTCTCAATTCAAGCTGCTGCATGATCTCCGATTCATGTTCCAGCCATTCTTTCCACCGGCGGTGGACCTTTTCCTTGTCAATATATGTTTCTGCCAGTTCGATAAAGAGTGTATAGTGCCCGGCCTCGCTTTCCATGAAGCGGCGGTAAAAATTCCGCATGTAATCATCGTTCAGCCCTTCGCTCAGCCTTTTGAAACGTTCACAACTTCTTGCTTCGATCATGGCCATGGTAAGCAACTGGTCTAAAAAGCGGTCTTCAAAATTTCCTCCTTTTTGTTGAAAGGCCAGCAGTGCATTCACATATTCATCCCTGCGCTGTTTGCCCAGTTTCAGATTTCTTTTGTGCAGTTCAGCCAACACCAGCCTGAAGTGACCCCATTCTTCAGTAACAATAGGAGATAGCTCGTTCACCAGTTTTTCCTTATCACTGTATCGTTGTATCAATGAAATGCAGGAAGTGGCCGCTTTTTGCTCACAATAAGCATGATCCGTAAGTATTTCCTCCAGCGATTTTTCAGCAAGATTCACCCAGCGGGGATCAGTGGGTAATTGCAAGCCAAGAATATTCTTTACATCGTCTGTGCTTGTTTCCATGAAGTGCTTTATTTTGTTGTTTGTAAGAGGCGGTCTCAAAAGTATTTTCAACACTGAGATACAGAGAAAAGGAGCTACACGGAGATTTGATAATCAGGGAAACTTTTTCCTTGTGTAACTCGGTTAACTCATGATCTCTGTGTTTTCCCGGTTTTAAGACGGCCTCCTGCTGAGGAGAAGCAAAGATATGAACGAAGATTTTCTGCATAAAAAGCTTGACGAACGAAAACAGCAAAATGCTTTCCGGCAGTTAAAGCTGTCCACAGCAGGCATGATTGATCTTTGCTCCAATGATTACCTCGGTATAGTAAAGAATAGACTACTCAGCACTGATCCGGGTAACGGGTATGGTTCAACCGGATCAAGACTGCTAACCGGCAACTACCAGCTTATCGAAGAAACCGAAAGTTTCATTGCCGCTTTTCACCAGGCCGAAGCAGCATTGATCTTTAACTCCGGTTATGATGCAAATGTGGGATTGTTGTCATCTGTACCGCAGCGGGGTGATACGATTCTCTTCGATTACCTTTCTCATGCATCTATCCGCGATGGCATCAGGCTGTCCTTTGCTGATTCTTTTGCTTTCCGGCATAATGATATGAACGACCTGGAGCTAAAATTGAAAAAGGCCAGGGGCAATCTTTTCATCGTAACAGAATCTGTTTTCTCGATGGATGGGGATATATGTCCTTTGAATGAACTGGTGGTTTTATCTGAAAGATATAATGCAAAACTGATCATAGATGAAGCACATGCCACAGGTGTGTTAGGAGAAAAAGGGGAGGGGCTGGTGCAGATGCTGAATTTGCAAGAAAGGGTTTTTGCAAGATTGCACACTTTTGGAAAGGCCTGCGGGGTGCATGGGGCTGCGGTACTGGGATCTCAGGATTTGAAAGACTACCTGGTCAATTTTGCCCGTTCTTTTATTTACTCGACATCCCTGCCCGGGCAGGCAGTGGCGCATATCAGGGCCAGTTATGAACTGCTCCCAAAGTTGAATGGAGAAAGAGACCAACTGAAGAGCCTGGTAACAAAAATTCAATCTCCAATCAACAATCTTCCATTACTTAAAAGCCAGACTCCCATCCAGGGCATCATCATCCCCGGAAACGAAAGAGTGAAGGAAGTGGCCGCCCACCTGCAGGCCAAAGGGTTGGATGTGAGACCGATCTTGTATCCGACAGTCCCGAAAGGACAGGAAAGGCTACGCATTGTGCTTCATGCTTTTAATACCCAACAGGAACTGGATTTGCTGCTTAACTGCCTGAAAAATAGCCTATAGAACTCTTGGCCGGAAAGTTTCGTTGTCTTACCTTTGCCGCCACAAATAATCGGATACAAAATCGGATGAATCTTAAAAAAAACAAGAGATGCCATTATTAAAAGAAAAAAAAGCAAGTATTGTAAAAGAATTCGGTGGCAAAGAAACAAACACCGGTTCCATAGAAGGCCAGATCGCACTGCTGACAGAACGTATCAGCCAGATCAGCGGCCATCTCCAGGAAAACAAAAAAGATTTCTCAACTCACCGCGGATTGATGCAGCTGGTAGGTAAACGTAAGCGTTTATTGAACTACCTGCAAAAGCACAACCTGACAGGTTACCGCCAGTTGATCGAAAAACTCGGAATCAGAAAGTAAGACCCTGTATCTGCCGGTTGGCGGACGTTGGGAAAGCCTTTAGATCCGAAGTTTGATCTGCAAATCGAATTTCATGATAAGCTATTCCCAATCTCTTTCAGATGTTGGGAATATTTGTTTTTTAAGCTAAAGAGTTTTCGGTGATGTTTTGCTCTTCGCAAATGCTCAATAGCGAACCTGACAGGCAATAAGCTGACACAACGAAAGCCGACAACCGCAATACCGCTGGTTTCACAAAAAAATCAAATCGCCTGGTGAAAATCCCGGGCAACAAACTTCAAGATTATGTTACAACAACCTATTCGTAAAACATTTGACATAGGCGATGGCCGCATGGTGACCATTGAAACAGGCCGTTTGGCCCGCCAGGCCGATGGTGCCGTTACCGTGTCACTTGGCAATTGTATGATACTTGCTACCGTGGTAGCCAATAAAGAACCCAAGGAAGGGCAAAGTTTTTTTCCGCTTTCTGTTGACTACCAGGAAAAATTTGCTGCCGCAGGACGCATTCCCGGTTCGTTTTTCAAAAGGGAAGCCAAACTGAATGATTACGAGGTGCTCACCAGTCGCCTCGTTGACAGGGCACTACGTCCGCTGTTCCCGGAAGATTATTTCTGCGATGTACAGGTGCTCATCAACCTGATCAGCAGTGATCCTGAAGTGATGCCGGATGCAATGGCTTGCCTGGCAGCATCGGCTGCGCTGGCGGTTTCTGATATTCCTATTAAAGAGATCATATCAGAAGTAAGAGTGGCCCGCATCAATGGCGAATTCAAAGTAAATCCCTATCGTTCTGAACTGGAAAAAGCAGATATGGATTTCATTATTGCTGCTACTGATAAAAACCTGATGATGGTGGAAGGTGAAGCACAGGAGTGCAGTGAGGCGGATCTTTGCAAAGCCCTGGAGATAGCTCATGAAGCTATCCGCATCCAGGTAAAGGCGCAGGAAGAACTGCGGGACATGGTGGGTGTAAAAGGAAAAAGAGATTATCCCAAACCGGAGCAGGATGAAGCCCTGCGGGAGAAAGTGAATGCTTACGCAAAGCAAAAAGTATATGAAATTGCCAAAGGCAAATTCAGCAAACATGAGCGAAGCGAAAAATTCTCAACGCTTCATGATGAACTGCAGGAACACATCAAATCAACACTTGAACTGAAAGAAGGCGAAGAAGTGCCATCGTTGACAAAAAAACTGACCACAACCTATTACAGCGACCTGCAATACTATGTGGTTAGGGACATGATCCTGGATGAAAGAGTGAGACTGGATGGCCGTGACCTTGAAACAGTTCGACCGCTGGATATGGAAGTAGATGTGCTGCCATCACCTCATGGAGCTGCTTTGTTCACCAGAGGAGAAACCCAATCGCTTACGACTGTCACTCTGGGTACTCCGTTGGATGAACTGTTGGTGGAAAGTGCAGCAAAATCTGATTACACCAAATTCATTTTGCATTATAATTTCCCGCCATTCTCAACCGGTGAGGTGAAAATGATGCGTGGTCCCGGCCGGCGTGAAGTGGGGCATGGCAACCTGGCGATGCGTTCGCTGAAACAAATGATGCCAACCGGAGATTTTGCATACACGGTTCGGATAGTGAGTGATATCCTTGAATCAAACGGGTCATCTTCCATGGCAACCGTTTGTGCCGGTTCACTGGCACTGATGGATGCAGGGGTGCCTATTGCCAAGCATGTGAGCGGAGTGGCAATGGGATTGATCACCAAAGAAGATAAGTATGCTATCCTGACAGATATTTTAGGGGATGAAGACCATCTCGGTGATATGGACTTTAAAGTGACCGGTACCAAAGATGGTATCTGCGGAGTGCAGATGGACATCAAAGTGGATGGCCTGAAAATGGAAGTGATGCAACAGGCACTGGACCAGGCCCGCCGTGGTCGTTTGCACATTCTTGATGCGATGTACAACACCATCCCGGAAGCAAGAGCAGAAGTGAAGCCACATGCACCGCGGATGATCAAGATGTATATTGACCGTGAGTTCATCGGCGCCGTGATAGGACCCGGTGGTAAAGTGATACAGGAAATGCAGAGAGAGACCGGCACCACCATCAATATCGAAGAAGTGAACAATATGGGTGAGGTGAGTGTGTTTGGAACCAATAAAGAGGGAGTACAAAGAGCAGAAGCCTGGATCAAAGGTATTGTAGCGGTTCCTGTGGTAGGAGATGTGTACGAGGCCACAGTGAAATCTATTGTTCCTTTTGGCGCTTTTGTTGAATTTCTGCCCGGTAAGCAAGGATTGGTGCATATCAGCGAAGTAAGCTGGAAGCGTCTGGAAACACTGGAAGGTTTAGTGAAAGAAGGCGATGTGATGAAAGTGAAACTGATCGGTACTGATCCCAAATCCGGTAAGTTCAAATTGTCAAGGAAAGTGCTGATCCCGAAACCGGAAAGCCAGCCACGACCTCCGCAGGAGAACTGATAAAACTGAATGTTATTTATGAGGCTGCCGGAAACGGCGGCCTTTTTTATTTCCGTCAGGCAGGTTGCAAGTATTTTCGTAGCATATGATCAGCCTTACGCCATTGTTGGTTTTTGGATTTTTTTCACTGTCTGTTTTGAAACGCTACTGCAACAACGGCGTTGATCTTTATTGCTGCTGATATAATTTTTCATGCATTTCTTTCAGCTTCTTCGGATCGATCTTAAATATTTTACGGTCGTAAGTCAATAATCCATTGGTTTCTATTTCTACATCGGTGGTTTGAGTATATACTGCAGCGGAAAGGCCGAGTTGTATTAATGCAGTTAGGTCATTCATCAAACGGGCATATCGTGTTTCAAGTTCCTGCTGGTTTTTAAAACTCTGGTAGCCCCAGTTGTTTTTGTCCTGCCAGGTATGGCCTTCCATCGGAAGACCGAGGCCGCCAAACTCACCTAACACCATCACTTGTTTTTTGCCAAAAAGATAAGGGGTGGGCATTTGTGGATCGGGATAATTATGCAGGTCGAATATCTCGCCTATATTCTCTAAGAAATTGCCACCGCTTGCTGCATTTACGAGGCGTGATGGATCAAGTTGCTTTGTCCAGTCTGTGATTTCTTTGGTTTTAAACTGGCCCCATGCTTCGTTGAAGGGTACCCACACTACAATGCAGGGGAAGGGCTGTAAGGCTTTGATAATTGCATTCCATTCTGTCCTGTAGATCGCTTCTGATTCGGCTGTCCTGTCTTTCTCCATTTTTCTGCCGGTGATTTGTCCGGGCCGGGAATCCCAACTGTTACCGCCAAGGTCACCGCTGGGCATATCCTGCCATACAAGCATACCTAGCTTATCTGCATAATAATACCAACGGGCAGGTTCTGTTTTCACATGTTTGCGGATCATGTTGAAGCCCATGTTTTTTGTTGCTGCAATATCGAAGAGGAGGGCCTCATCGGTAGGGGCGGTGTATAAACCATCGGGCCACCATCCCTGGTCCAGCGGGCCATATTGAAATACAAATTGATTGTTTAATAACATGCGTTGCATTCCTTTTTCATCTGCTTTCATAGATATTTTGCGCATAGCAAAATAGCTGCCTGCTTCATCAATTATTTTCCCTTTGCGCAGAATGCTCACCTGTAAATCGTATAAGAAGGGAGTAGCGGGTGACCAAAGTTTAGCGGCAGGAATCAAAAGCGTTGCCGCTTCATTGGGCTTGACAGCCTGGGTTGCGATCAGTTGCGGGCCATCCAATGCTTTTACAATGATCTCATCGCCGGGTTGCAGGTTGTTTGCGGATATCGTAACAGCTATCGTGTTATTATCAATATCCGGTGTTTTATCAATAGCTGTGATGTAGGTCTCCGGTACATTTTCCAGCCATACCGTCTGCCAGATACCGGTGACAGGTGTGTACCAGATGCCTTCTGGTTTTTTCACTTGTTTGCCGCGGGGTTGCGGGCCATCATCGCTGGGGTCCCATACACGTACGGCTATTTCCTGTGCTGTCCCTTTTTTTAACGATGATGTAATATCAAAACTGAAGGGATCATAGCCGCCTTTGTGTTCGCCTGTTTTTATATTATTGATATATACTTCTGTTGCCCAGTCTGCCGCACCAAAATGTAAGATCACTTTGCCTTTACGCATGGATGCAGGCACCTGGAATGTATTTTTATACCATAGCACACTGTCTTTTCCAACTGTTTTGCCAACGCCGCTTAATGCGGATTCAATGGCGAAGGGGACTAAAATATTTCCTTCTGTTGTGGCAGGAATAGCGGATGCTGTTGCCACAGGTAAAATTGTGTATTGCCAAAGCCCGTTCAGGTTCATCCAGTTTTTACGTGTCAGTTGGGGGCGGGGATATTCATTAAGGGGTTTTGCAGGATCTACTTTAGCGGCCCATTCGGTAAGGATTTTAGTGCCGGCAGGTTTCCAGTCATTCTGGCCATTGGTGCTTATGGTAACTAATGCAAATAGCAAGCTGAGAAAAGGTCTCATTGTGTAGCAGTTGATTTTATAGAATGATTGTTATCGGATGAATAAATGTAAGAAGATATAAGATAATAAAC
>CAYPOD010000027.1:0-46284 GCA_964412375.1 uncultured Chitinophaga sp.
CAACCGGTATTTTACCCTGCCGGTCACGCAGTTTCATCAGGCAATGATTCTTGGCGACCATGTACAACCAGGATTTGAAATATTCCACTTTGTACTTGTGCAGTTCCTGTATCACTTTTAAAAAAACCTGCTGCACACTGTCTTTGGCATCATCTTCATTTTTCAGGTATTTCATACAAACACCCAACAGCAGCAGGGTGTAGCGTTGCAGCAGGATGCCGAGCCATGTATTATCATGGTCGGCATAAAATTTTTCCAATAGCTCCTGGTCAGTGATATGTGAATATTTGTCGCCGTTCACAGGCGGAAAATAACTAAATTCTTGGTAGTGGTGCAATTTGAAATAGTATCTGTCAAAAAACTAACCACGGAGACACAGCGACACGGGGTTTTCACAGAGTTAGCTCTGTGTTTCTTTGTGTTCACAGTGCCTCCGTGGTTCAAAATTTCAAACTGTACCACTATCAAATTCTTTGTTTAGATGCAAAGCAAAAAAGATTTCATATGGCTGCAAATAGCTATTCATTACTTTCGGTAAATTTTTTTACATGGAATATGCCGTAGTGATAGTGCCCGCAGCGCCGGTGAGACGAAAACCCAATCACCGGAGAGAAATGGTGAACCAGTTGCTTTTTGGTGAAACGGTGAAAGTGCTGAGGGAAAAAGGGGAACTGTGGGTAAAGGTGAGAAGCCTGCACGATGATTATGAAGGATGGATGACGAGAAATCTTTTACAGGAAGTGACAGAGGCAAAGGCCAATAGTCCGTCTGTTTTCGTTGCAGCCGACCTGTTGAATGTAATTACAGTCAATGATATCAAAACGATCATTCCACAGGGGTCAACACTGCCGCAGTTTGAGAACGGCGCAGGGCAGATCGGAGACTTTGCCTACCTGTTAGCAACAGGTTACCGGCAGAGAGATAAAATGGCTCCGTCAGGGGAGCTGATAGAGACACAGGCTATGCAGTGGCTGAATGCTCCTTACCAGTGGGGCGGCCGGACCATTCTCGGAGTAGATTGCAGCGGGTTTGTGCAGGTAAATTTTAAAATGATCGGTATTGACCTGCCCCGTGATGCATGGCAACAGGCACAGGAAGGGGAGCCAGTGAAAAAATTAAAGGATGCGCAAAAAGGCGATCTTGCTTTTTTTGATGATAAAGATGAGATCGTTCATGTGGGCATCCTGCTCAGCCCTGAGACCATCATTCATGCTTCTGGCAAAGTGAGGATTGACAGCATGGATAAAAAAGGGATCATTAATAGCGATACAGGTAAAAGAACACATAGTCTGAAAGCTATCCGGCGGATATTTTAATAAATAAAAGCCCCGTCTGCAAGCAGAACGGGGCTATGGTTAGGGTTGATGGCTTGTCAATATTGCCCGATAATCTTACCGGCCACTGCTTGTTTGCCTATACTGATACGATAGAATAGTATAGCTTCACCGATATTGCTGAAACTCTCTATGTTGGCATTACCCTTCAAAAGCATTTTATTTCTAGTTGTGATCAATCTTCCCGATGCATCAAACAGTTGGATAATACTCATTCCGCTTTCCGGTGAGCTGATCTGCAGGGTGAACTGCCCGTTATGAGGATTGGGATAAGCCATAGCAGAGAGATTCTTTACAACAATCGCATCCAGTTTCGGATTAGCCTGCTGTGTGTAAAGAGGTTGGGCAATTCTTGCCTGTACCCCGTTCGTTACAGAAAGATTGTAGCACACATAGGATAATCCACCGGTTACCCGGATGTAGTAGGTACTGTTCTCAGCCAATGAGTATTCTTTTGAAGTGGCTGTGACATTTACCGGTGTTAATGCCGGTGCATTATTGCCTGATGGGAACAAGTCAATAACAAAACTGGCCGATGGGTGTGTAAGTGTTACTGTATAATTGCCGGCACCGCCTGACGGAATACTGAAATTAAACCAATCTGCTATGTCTGTACTGATTGCAATTCTGCCGGCAATAGCTGAACCTATTGCAATTGTTTTTGACTGATTTTTACTGTTGTTGCCCTCGTACTCATCCCGGCCATTGTCAGTGATATTCATTACACGGGTAGCAATACAGCCATTTGCATCTTTCAAATAGACGGTATAAGCCCCTGCATACAAACCAGTAAATGTTCCGGAAGCCTGGTAAGAGATATCATCAAGGCTGAATGCATACGGAGGCGTTCCGCCGGCACCGGTTGCGGTGATGGTGCCAAGGCTATTGCAGCCTGTGGCATTAGTTCTTGTGGCACTGACGCTGAGACTGGCAGGTTGATTTATCGTAATTGTCTTTTGCGAGCTGCAACCACTGGTTATATCGGTGACCGTAACTGTATAATTTCCGTTTCGCTGCCCGCTGATGTCTTCTGTGGTTGCAATAGCAGTAGTGCCCCTGCGCCAGCTATAAGTAAAGCTGCCGGTTCCGCCACTTACGGTAATATCAATAGCACCGGTAAATTCACCGTTACAGGTAACATGAGTGACTGTTTCTGTGATGATGATAGGAGGCCATTCAGGTAAGTTCACCTCTAGCTCTGCTGTGCAGCCTTTGTTATCCGTTACAATTACATTGTAAATTCCGGCTGCAAGATTATTCGGATCCTGTGCTGTTGAAGTATAGCCGTTGGGGCCGGTCCATGCATAGGATTTTCCACCACTGCCACCGCTGGCAGTAATATAAATCCGGCCATTGCTCACACCACCACAACTGGTACGGACACTGTCAAGCACAACAGAAAGCAGGGAAGGTTCCGTAATGGTTCTGTTTACAAAATCGGAACAGCCATTTGCATCTTTAATGCCCACCACATATAAACCTGCTGTAAGGTTACTAAACACATTGCTTTCCTGGAAGGCGGATCCGTTCAGGTTATAGGTAAAAGGAACTGTACCACTATTGGTGCCTGTTACAGTAATGGATCCATCTGAACCACCAAAGCAACTGACATGAACAAGACTGGTACTAGGGTTAATGGGTGAGTTACCGGTAATGGTAAACGTTCCGTTAGCGATGCAGCCATTCGCATCTGTAATGACCACTGTATAGGTTCCGGACGGAACATTACTGATCGAAGAAGCGGTGGAGCCATTATTCCACAGGTAGCTGTACGGTTCTGTTCCTCCGGAAACTGTGGCTGTAACGCTGCCATTGCAGGAGGCAGTTGTTCCGCTCATTGCCACATTCAGAATCGCTGGTTCTGTAATTGTTACCTCAATTATTTCTTGTGCCTCAGCCTCTGTGGAAGTTACATAAATATTCGTACCGTTTGCATCTATTAAAGAAAGCCGGTAAGTGCCTGGTGTAAGTCCCGTTGGATCTTCTGCATTTGATACAAAACCCGGATCGCCGTCTTTTGTCCATGTAAATACAAACGGCGCTTTTCCATACGATGCAGTAATATGTATGCTTCCGTTTGCTGCACCATTACAGGTGACGTTTGAATAGTTGTCCAATACAATCACCGGAGGATAACCATCACAGGCAACGGGTGACGGCTGAAAACCGACATCAGTACTTTGGTCTGTACCATCGGTCAGGTATGGGAATAACGTTGTCAGGTTGGTATTGACCATATTTAAAAAATCCTGAAGAGCAGCTGTGCCATACCAGTTGCAGGTTGCATTAAAGCTTATAGTGCTGCTGAAAGTTTCCATGATCTTTGTTGTATAACCTGTAAATGAATTGTTGGTAAAACTCACCAGGTTGTTTGCAACACTTGAATTGATCATAATACCTGCAAGTCCGCCAGTAACTTTATTGTATGAATACAGCACACCGGATGAATTGCCAATAACTGAAAGACCATAACCATTTCCTGTAATAGTGACTTCATTATTAAGAACTTCAACGGAAGGTGCTGAACTATGCACGGCACTGACCTGGATGCCTAGGGTGCCTGCAGAAACAATATTGTTCATCACTTTCAGCGGTAACCCGGAAGGGTTTGGTGCAGAGCTGTTAGCAATCCAGATACCACTTGTGTTTACACCGGTGATATAATTATCTTCAATACTACCATAAGCGTTGAAATTTAGCACAATGCCTCTCGAACCAACATTATGTACACGGTTGTTTTTAAATAATGCTCCGCTAACAGCCGGGGCCGAAGCATTTTTATTTTGTCCAATACCATAGAAAGCGGTGTTCTTAGAAATATTATTAATTACCGTGAGATTATTTAATACAGCAGCATCATTGAAGATAGCAGCCCCTGCGTTACAATCAATACCATTTACAAGAGATCCTCCGCCCAGGTTAGGATTATCACCATCTAAAAGGAAACCGTCAATGGTAATATTATTTGCAGTGGGTTTGAATATAGGACCAGACAGGATTGTATTGTTTACGGCCGGATGAAAAATTGTTTCACCTACTCTGTCAAGTGAACTGCCCGGAGCCTGTCCATATTTAACACCGCGGATAACCAGCTGTTTGTTGATGATTACATTTTCAATATATGTTCCTGCATCCACATAAATAGTATCACCATTTTTGGCAATTGAAATCGCATATTGCAAAGTGGCAAATGGAGCAGCTGCTGTCCCGGGGTTTGTATTATTGCCCACAGCTGTTGTAAATACATCACCCATAGTACTGTTGTCGTTTACATACAACTTGCCGGGATACCCATTGCAGGTATTAGCCACCGGCTGAAAGCCTGGTGCCGGGTCACTATCGGTTCCATCAGTGAGCCAGGGGATATGCTGAACAGTGGCTGCCGATATTCTAGGATTGATTTCATGCTCTGAAGCCGAGCCGTACCAGTTGCAGGTAGCGTTAACAGATTGGCTGATCGTACCATTATCAATAGACATTGAATCACTCGTAAAACTGTTATTATTGATATTTACTATGGCCCCCGATGTCAGATGCCCAAACTCACCTACCGTACTGCCGATAATAGTAGGATCATAAAATGCCACACTGTACTTAAACCCGTTCACTTTATTATTTGCGATACTGATAGCGGCACTTGACGGAAGTGCCAGTTCTGGTGTCGTGGCATCAGTACGAATAAAAATACCGGTAGGTAAGGGTGGTAACAGGTTTAGCAGTGTATTAAATGAGTAATTAATAGCTGTAAAATTTAATTCATTGCCAGTAACAGTTGTTTGGGTATGATTTCCCTGCAACATAATACCCGGATTCGTCCTTGGCGACGCTACATTATTATAGTCACCACTTATATTTATAATATTGTTTGAAACAATTGTATTGTCAAATGAACTTGTATAGACATATTCAAGCTGTATAGTTGCCAAAACGCCGCTAATGCCATCCACGGCCTGGTTAATGATGTTATTGCTGACCGTAAAATTGTTAATACCACCGTTGGTGCCGCCCCTGACGAGTATGGAACGACCTGTCCTTATATTGGTAAATGAATTGGAATCAATCGTTACATTGGAACTGCCAACCGGTCCCGGTGCATTGCCCGGTGTATAATTGATGCCTGAAGAGCAACTGTCAAACACATTGTGCTGTATCAATGCATTTTTTAAGATAAAAGGCAGCATCCCTACATTCAGTTTTTTCAGATGGTTGTTGGTGATCATAATATCTTCTATGATCCTGTTGTCGGCTGTCCCGATACCGTTTGACTTGTTGGGGGTGGCGGTAGATTCAAAGAATACATTATTGTCTATCAAAACATTTTTCGAACCGCCAATGAATAATGCCCGGCCTGTGCCAAGATCCATGCGTTCAAACCGGTTGTCTGTAATGGTGAACCCTGTTGAGAGTATAGGTGCAAAAGATGCTCCTGACAGTTGTATAGCCGTTATGCTCGTCACCATTTCAAAATGATTTTTCTCTATCGTGATATTGCTACAGTTGGTTCCTGCTCCGGTATTGATAGCGGCTGCTGTTGGTGAAAACTTAAATCCTTTAATAGTAATATTATCTGTATTAAGCCTCAGGAAGGAACCGGTGAGAATAGCTTCTGCATTCCGGCTGCTGTTCAAAACATATTTATCCGTATTGTCGTTTGGTGAAACAGCATAGTTCGGTCCCAGAATGGTGAGTGATTTAGTTATATCCAGTATGGAAGCAACCGGGTGGGTTCCTGCATCCACATAGATCGTATCCCCGTTTTTGGCTTGTGAAACCGCATGGGCAAGTGTTGCAAATGGCTCTGATGAAGTGCCGGGGTTGGCGTCATTCCCAACGGCGGTGGTAAATACATCGCCGGTTTGGCTGTTATCGTTTACATAATAGGTCGCTGCCATGCTTCCTCCATAAAGCTGGAAACCATTAACAGCATTGCGGGCAAAAAAGAGAAGCCCGTCGCCTAACCTGGTCAAACCAGAACTTGCAAAGTTTATAAATGAGCTGGAATTAATAAATCCATCGCCGCCACTGTTAAAGTCCTGTAGCAGTGTGGTACCTGTGTTGGTACCATCACTTTGCCAGAGTTCGATACCATTTACACCATCATTGGCAGTGAATAATACTTTGTTTGCCGGATATGAAATAATACCAGTTGGGAACGAACCTGGAGCACCAGGTTGGATATCCTTCAAAAGATAAGTACCGGCCACAGTTCCGTCAGTAATGTAGATTTCATAATTGTTAACGCCTGTTCCAGTAAAAGAAGTTGCTGTGAAAAAAACTTTTCCACCGGATAGTACATATTGAAACGGATTGGAATTGCCGGTTCCGGGGTTTATGTCTTTCAGCATAAATGTTCCTGCTTCGGTACCATCACTTACCCAGGGTTCAGTGCCGGCTATACCATCGGATGCGCTGAAATAAAGTTTACCGGCACAATCAGTAAGCTGAATAATTGTAACTGCCGTGTTGCTGAGAAGTTTTACCTGTTCCACTGCTCCGCCGTTAACAGATTTCCAGAGCAGAGTTTGATTGGTCACATTTCGTCCGGCGACGTATAGAGTATTACCCGAAAGGGTGATATCCTGTGCAGTGGCAATGGTAGAAGAAAGTTCTGAAAGCGAATTGGTGGCACCATTTACTTTTATGAGTTTTGTACCGCTTGCAATACCCAATGAATTGCCGGCTCCGATTCCGGCAATAAAATATGCTTCATCATTCAGTGTGATGCCTTCTAAAGCAGTAAATCCAGTGGCTGGGCCGCTTACCAGGTCAAGGACCAATGTTGTCCCTGCTTCAGTTCCGTCTGTTCTCCAAAGTTCATTGCCAGTTGCAGTGGTAAATGCACTGAAATAAATATAGTTATTACTGACTGTGAACCTTGCAGGATTGCTACCGTTATTACCCGGGTTTATATCTTTTAGCATTACAGTGCCGCCTTCTGTGCCGTCAGTTCGCCATAGTTCATTGCCATGCACACCATCATTGGCACTGAAATAAATATACCCGCCATGCATAAAAAAGTTTTGGGGAGATGAAGGGCCCTTGCCCGGCCAGATATCTTTTACCATTATTGTCCCTGCTGTGGTTCCATTGCTCTTCCAGAGTTCCATACTATGGTCGGGTGAACCGGCAGCAAAGAAGCGGTACCCGTTCATTTCCATTGTTGAAAATGGCTGATTGATCAGGTTGGGCGTCCCGGTTATGGTCGTGTTGATATTTTTGACTATGGTGGTCCCAGCAGAACTGCCATCGGTGCTCCAGAGTTCGTTGCCATCCTGTGTGCTTCCCCAGAAAAATAATTTTGCCCCGGTGCTGATGAAAGGGACCGATGTTACTCCCAGTACATCTGCCAGTTCACCGTCTATGACATGTACTGTCCCTGCTTCTGTACCGTCAGAACTGAATAGAATATTTCTTTGTGGTGCCGGATCAAATGCAGTGAAGTACAATTTCCCGTTCATTTCTATGAGGCCTGTAGGACTGGAGCTTTGAATCCCCTGGCTAATGTCTTTGAGCAAACCAGTGCCTGCTGTAGTGCCGTCTGACAGGAACAGTTCTAGACCGGACAGACTGCTGTTTGCCCGGAAAAAAAGTTTATTGGCGGCAATTGTAAAATCATTAATAGCGGTTGAGTTTCCTATATTCAATGTAATTGTTATTCCATCTGACACAAGGTCTTTCACCAAAACGGTGCCGCCTTCCGTTCCATCGGTTTTATAAAGATTGGGGGTTCCGTTATTGACAGGGGAGGCAGAGAAGTATAAAGCATTATTAAAGGAAATAAGATTATTGGGTTGCGAACTGCCAGAACCGAAAACAAGGTCTTTTACCATACTGGTACCTGTTTCCGTGCCGTCTGTTGACCACAATTCAATTCCGTTCACTCCATTAGTGGCGGCAAAATATAATCTACCGTCGTGTACCGCCGCTTTATGGGTTGTAGTGCCTATTCCACTCGTAGCGCCGGGCCATATGTCTTTTACCAGTACTGTTCCTGCTTCCGTTCCATCGGTTTTGTATAATTCCCTGCCTGCCGCAGGATCCAGCGCTGCGAAGAAAACTTCATTGCCCATGGCAACGAATGTGTAGCTGGCATTGCTGAAAGGTGCCGGTGAGGAGGCAGTGGGTCCCGGGTTGATATCTTTAATCATTACTGTACCGGCGGTGGTTCCATCCGATTTCCAAAGTTCCTGCCCGAGAGAGCCATCGTCAGCACCAAAAAATAAAAGACCGTTATGGAATAATGCCCTGTTAATAGCTGAGGAAGCACTGCCAGGATTGATGTCTTTTAGCATGAAGGTCCCGGTTTCTGTACCATCGCTGCACCATAGTTCACTCCCGTTTACCCCGTCATTGGCTACAAAAAAAAGAATGTCGTTTCCGGCTACCAGCAAAGAAAAAGCAGTACTGCCTGAACCAACTGTAATATCTTTCACCATTACAGTACCCTGCTCCGTACCATCTGTTTTCCAAAGTTCATTCCCGTTATTATCATCATTGGCTATAAAATAAATGGTGGAACCAACCCTCGCCATGATTGAAGAGCCAAAAGCACTCCCATTGGCACTGGTGTTGATCTCTTTTACCAGGTTAAAATGCTGTGCATGCAAAATGGATGAAATTAATACCAGCAAAATGGTGGAAAACAGTTTCATATTACTGAGTTTGGTTTAAGAGAATGGGGACTTATAATATTATTTTAAGGCAGTTTTATATGCTGCTTGTGCTACAACCAGGATGGTTTTCAAAAAGGAAGTAGATTCCAGATAAATACAGTGAAGAAAAATCTTGCCTAAAGATGGCAACACATACAGTAAAAATCAATTCCCCTTTCGGGGAATCAGGTATCGTAAATCTACCAGCTTTACTAACGGATGAGGGTGACTGTGCCTTTCCGGTAAACAGGTCCGCAGTTGGTTTCGGCAGAAACCTGGTACACAAATACGGCGGTTGATTCCTGCTTTCCTTTGAAAGTGCCATCCCAGCAACGGGATGGATCAGTAGTGGCAAACACCAGTTGTCCCCAGCGGTTGTAGATATGCAGTTTCAGGTTCGATACATTACCCCATGTTCTCACGCCAAAGCAATCATTCTTCCCATCACCGTTGGGTGTAAAGGCACTGGGTAACTGGAATCCATTATCGCCATTACTGTTGTCAACAAACACGGTGATGTTTCCGCTGCTAACACAACCATTGCTGCTTGTGGCCTGCACAGTATAGACAGTTGTTGCAGTTGGAGTGGCTATTGGATTACTGCTGGCGGCATTTGATAATGATTCCACCGGCGACCAGTTATAGCTGCTTGCCCCCGAAACACTCAGATTTGAAGAACCAATGATACAGTTGATGTCATTGGATTTGGAAACGGTAAGAACAGGTCTTGGGTTTACGGTGAGATTAATTGTTCTCATTAAACTATCACAGCCTGTGGCGCTTCGCAAAGTGTCTTTATATACACCGCCGGTGGTGACCACAACACCCCATGGGAGAGTATAGCTATCTCCCTGGCAGATCGATGCATTAAGGCTGCTGCTTGCAGCAGGGATTACGGATAGACTTACGATGCGGTACAAACTGTCGCAGTTGGTTTCTACATAGCGAAGGGTATCCCTGTAAATGCCATTTGTATTCACAACGGCTCCCCAGGGCAGGGTATAGGATTGTCCCTGGCAAATAACCGGGTTGGTGGCTTGTGTGGCGGGTGATTGCACCGTAAGGTTTATGGTTCTGATTATACTATCACAGTTGGTTTGTGTATAGCGAAGGGTATCCCTGTATATTCCACTTGTTGTTACAATAGTTCCCGACGGCAAAATATAGTTTTGCCCGAAACAAATCGTTGCATCAGCGGCTGGTAAAACCTGGACTGATTGCACCGTTAGATTAATAATTCTGTATAAACTGTCACAGCCAGTATTGCTGTAACGCAAGGTATCACTGTAGCTGCCGGCTGTGCTGACAACTGTTCCCCAGGGTAAGGTATACGTTTGCCCTGCACAGATAGCAGGGTTAACGATAAAAGTGGTGGGTGATTGCACAACGAGGTTAACAATATGGTAAACACTATCGCATCCTTGTGCATAGCGTAGTGTGTCCCTGTATGTTCCTGTAGAATTGACAGTGACACCCCAGGGCAGAGTATAGGATTGTCCCGCACAAATAGCAGCATTGCTGACAATGCTGTCAATAGTTAATACGGTGAGATTGACAATGGTATATAAACTGTCGCAGCCGGAAGCATAGCGAGCTGTATCGGTATAATTGCCCGATGAAGAAACTGTAATACCGGAGGGCAACATATAAGTTTGCCCGGCACAGATCACCGGACTTAATACAATAGTTGATGCTGCCTGTACAGTAAGATTGATCACCCTGTACAAACTATCACAACCTGAACTGTAGTAAAGTGTATCCCTGTAAGTGCCGGTCGTGTTTGCAATAGTTCCCCATGGCAGTGTATAGCTTTGCCCATCGCAAATGGTAGCATTTGTTGTGCTGGTTTGCGGCGATTGTACCAGCAGGTTTACAACCTGGTACAAGCTATCGCAACCGGTGCTTATATACCTTATCGTATCTGTATATGTACCGGTTGCTGAAACAACAGTTCCCCACGGTAGTGTATAGGTCTGCCCGGCACAAATACTGGCGTTGGCAGTAATGGTCTGGGCTGAGGATAAAACGAATAAATTAACTACTGTAAATAAACTGTCACAACCGGTATTGTTGTAACGGAGTGTATCGCTGTAAATACCCGGCATGTTTACCACAGCACCCCAAGGCAGGGTATAGCTATTCCCTGCACAGATCGTATCATAGATGTTCACCTGTTGAGATGACTGAACAAGAAGATTAACAGTTGTGTACAGGCTGTCGCAACCACTGTTGTAATAAAGTGTATCGTTGTAGCTACCTGTGTTACTTACGACAGTTCCTCCGGGAAGGGTATAGGTCTGACTGGAGCAAATAACAGCATTCAGTGTTTGGGTTTGTGGCGATTGAACGTTTAAGGTTACGGTTCTGTATAAGCTGTCACAGCCTGTAGTGTAAAATAAAGTATCCCTGTAAATGCCGGGAGCAGCAACAACTGTTCCCCATGGCAAGGTATAGGTTTGTCCTGCACAGATACCATCAGTTATCTGTATGGCCTGTGCCGGTTGAACAAGAAGGTTAACGGTTGTATATAAACTGTCGCAACCCGAACCTGCATAGCGGATGGTGTCGGTATAAACTCCGGTTGTATTAACAGCAGTACCCCAGGGGAGTGTATAAGTCTGTCCATCGCAGATCACAGCATCCGTTGTAATGCTGATAGCCGATGATTGCACGGTAAGATCAACAATGGTATATAAGCTATCGCAACCTGTGGCACTATACCGGAGTGTGTCGTTGTAAATTCCGGTTGCTGTCACATTCACAGCCCAGGGCAGGGTATAAGTTTGCCCGGCGCAGATCGTGTCTGTAATAAGAATGGTTTGTGTGTTTTGCACGGTGAGATTTACAATCGTATACAAACTGTCGCAGCCGGTGGAGTAGTAGAGTGTGTCGTTAAATACGCCTGTGGTCGCAGCAACAATTCCAGAAGGAAGTGTATAAGACTGACCCTGGCAAATTGTGGTATCAATAGTTCGGGTTTGCGGAGATTGCACAGTGAGATTGACTGTTCTGTACAGGCTGTCACAACCACTGCTGTAATATAGCGTATCATAATAGCTGCCGGTGATAGTAACAGCAGGACCCCAGGGCAGTGTATACGATTGCCCGGCGCAAATAACTGTATCCACTATGTAAGACTGGGTTGACTGCACCATGAGATCAACAATGGTATATAAACTATCACAACCCGAACTGACGAAACGGATGGTGTCAGTATAGATGCCTGAAGCTGTTACAACAGGGCCCCAGGGAAGGGTATAGGATTGCCCGCTGCAAATAGTTGCATTGCTGCTGAGAGTAATGGCGGAAGAAAGAACAGTAAGCGCAACGGTATTGTATAAACTATCACATCCGGTGGTTGAATAACGCAGTGTATCGGTGTAATTACCCGAAACGGTTACAATCGTTCCCCAGGGCAAAGTATAGGTTTGTCCTGCACAGATCGTATCGGTCGTAACAATAGTTTGTGTAGTTTGAACTGTAAGGTTGGTAATCCTGTATAAACTGTCACAACCGGTTGTATAGAACAAAGTGTCACGGTAAATGCCGGCTGATGAAACAACCGTTCCCGATGTCAAAGTATATGACTGGCCTGAACAGATTGTTACGCTGTTGCTGTCGGTTTGCGGAGTCTGAATGGAAAGATTAACTGTCCTGTAAAGACTATCACAGCCGGAGAGATAATAAAGCGTATCATGGTATATGCCTGCTGTGCTGACAACCTGCCCACAGGGCAGGGTATAGGTTTGCCCTGAACAAATTCCTGCATCAATGATTGATGAAGCTGGTTGCTGCACGGGGAGGTTGACGATTCTTCTTACACTGTCACATCCTGAAACATAACGCAGCGTATCCTGGTAAATACCAGCCGTGTTCACAATAGTTCCCCATGGCAGGGTATAGTTTTGTCCTGCGCAAATATTGGCATCGGTTATTTGTGTTATAGTAGTTTGAACAGTGAGGTTAACGATCCTGTAAATACTATCACAGTTGGTACTTGTGTACTTCAGCGTGTCTCGGTAGATTCCCGGTGCTGTTACAACAGCCCCCCATGGTAAGCTGTAAGTTTGACTATCACAGATATTGGCATTGATTGTTTGAGTGGTATTTGTTTGAATAGCGAGATCAATTGTGTATATAAGGCTGTCACATCCCCCGGTAGATCTGAGTGTATCATTAAAAACTCCAGTGCTGCTATAGATGTTACCAGATGGGGCTGTATAAGTTTGACCCTGGCAGATCCGGGGGGTTAAATTCTGAAACAATGGGTTGATGGCAGTCAGGACTACAGTATCCCGGTAGATGCAGCCGCCAAAATCTATATCTACCCAATAAGTTCCCGAAGTAGTGGCAATATAAGTTGGGCCAATAGCACCATCCTGCCAGGTATAGTTGGTTGCACCATTAACGGTTGCATCAATTGTGTATGGAAAGCAAACTAGCGTATCATTTTCCAATCGCAATTCCAGCGTAGTCATGGCCAGGTAAGGAATTTCATGTTTACCCAGCAGATAGCCGGCTGTATAACGCCAGGGGCCGTATACCTGTCCTGTCAGTGCCGTTACCGGGTCATACTTAACTCTTGCCCTGGTAAGAGTGATCTCAGGGGCTGGCATTTTTGTAATATTTGCTTTTAATTCAATGCCTGTTAATCCAAGATCGGTATAAGCTGTTTGTTGTGATGTATTCTGAACACTGTTGGTAATGGGAGAACCAGAAAAACTGGTTGCATTGCTTACAGTTTCCCATACCAACAATCCTTTTTGCCTTCCCAGGAAAGATCTGGAATATAAACCTGCGCCAAAATTTGCGGGATCATTGATATTACTTTGATTCATGGGAGTATTAAGATCAGTATTGTATAGCCGAAGATTGTTTCTAAGGCCCAGCCGGTCATTCCCGTAATACACATAGGCGATCCCATAACCTGGCCAGCTTCCATGATCACCGCCGATGACCACATCACTGAACCCATCAGCGTTAATATCGCCGACCCCGGCCACTGTGACACCGAAAAACTGCCTGTTATTGGGGTTATCGGCCAGGATTCGGTCTGGTGTCGTGTTGATACCCGACGGCTTGCCGTAATAGACAAATACACGTCCCTGTTCTTCAAAGCCCGGATTTTCCCACTGGGGCACGCCGACGAGGAGGTCGCCGTAACCATCTCCGTTCACATCTCCGGCGATACTTGCACTGTAACCCATCCAGTCACCCGAACTGCTGTTGGGTAAATTATTATTTAAAATAACCGGCGCTGCTGATAAACCTGTGCCAGAGCCGTAATAAACAAATACCCGTCCTTGCTGTCCATTTGCCCGTATTGCACCAATCACGACATCAGAATAACCATCGCCATTCAAATCTCCAGCCCTGGAAACATATCCGAAAGTTGCACCAGCTTCATCGGCGTCGTTTAACACCCGGTCAGCGATTGCTGAGACACCAGTACAACTTCCGTAATAAACGAAGGCGGCTCCTTCATCTGTATTAGCGCCGTCATCATAATTGCCCGCCGATACAAGCACATCACTAAACCCGTCTCCGTTCACATCACCGGCGGAGGAAACGAACCGACCAAAGTATGCAGCAGGTTGCCCGGCATCATTTAACACAGATACGGGTGTTGTATTCACACCTGCAGGTGAGCCATGATAGACATAAGCCCTGCCTTCATCCGGCCTGCCAGCCACATCAAATGAAAAGGAGCCGATGATTACATCACTGAAACCATCCCGGTTCACATCGCCGGCGCCGGCAACGGATACCCCAAACGCTTCACCTGCCTGTGTTCCGTCTAATTGCTGGTTGGAAGTAGTGGATAATCCACCTGCACTGCCAAAGTAAATGTAGGCACGACCGAAACCATTGAATTGATAAGCACCCACGATCACATCGCTGAAACCATCACCGTTTACATCGCCAGCCCCTGCCACGGAAAACGCAAATTGAGCACCTGCCTGGTTAGCTTCATCCAGAATTACGCTGGCTGTTGCAGGCAAACCTGCGGCACTTCCATAATAAACAAAAGCCCTTCCTTCATCCGGGCCATTATCATCAAAAAGCGGTGCACCAATAATTACATCACCGAAACCATCTGCATTTACATCTCCGGCACCATCTATCGTAAGAGCAAAGGAAGCCCGGTCCTGGGTAATATTATCAATAAGGACAGGTGATGCGGCTAAGTTTCCCGCCGAGCCATGATAAACAAATGCAGCGCCTTCGTCTACCTGGCCATTATCAAATAAATGAGCTCCAACAATCATATCACTGTAACCATCCCCATTTATATCCCCTGCACTGGCCACCGCAATTCCAAATTGGGAATTAATCTGGTTGCATTCCCGGATTTCAGGCGATGCTGTCAATACCCCTGTGGAGGAACCATAATACAAAAAAGTGGCCCCCTCATCCGTATGTCCATTGTCAAATAAATAAGCCCCTAACACAATATCACTGTAACCGTCTCCATTCACATCCCCGGCAGCTGCCACGGAAATCCCTAGTTGCGCATTTACCTGGTTACTTTCCAGGATATGTGTCGGCGTTGGTACAATTCCAGTTGCAGACCCATGATAGATGAAAGCGGCTCCTTCATCAGCTTGACCATTATCATATAGACGAGCACCTACAATCACATCACTGTAACCATCGCCGTTTACATCGCCGGCACAATCAACCGACCGGCCCATTTGAGCACCTGCCTGATTGCTTTCCAGTATAACAGCAGGTGCTGACATAATACCGGCGGGTGAACCATGATAAATAAAAGCGGCACCTTCATCGGTTTGACCATTATCATATAAGACTACGCCTACAATCACATCACTGTAACCATCCCCATTTACATCGCCGGCCCCGGAAACCGAAATACCCGAAGCAGCAAAAGCCTGGTTGCTTTCGAGTATGCTGGCTGGAGTTGCAATAATGCCTGCTGCAGAACCATGAAAAATAAATGCAGCACCTTCCTCTGTTTGCCCGTTCCCATAATTAAATATTCCCACAATTACGTCACTGTATCCATCTCCATTCACATCCCCGGCACAATCAACCGATTGACCCATGAATGCATTGACCTGGTTGCTTTCAAGGATAGCTGCCGGTGTTGCAATAATCCCACCTGCTGATCCATAATATATGTAAGCTGCACCTTCTATAGACTGGCCATTGGTATAAAAGTTAGCTCCAATAACAATGTCGCCATATCCATCTCCATTCACATCACCGGCAGTACTTACGGCGTTGCCAAATCTGGCTCCCATCAGGTTCGACTCAAGGATAATAGCAGGTATCGAACTTATACCCGTAGCCGATCCATGGTAGATGAAAGCACCACCTTCACCTAATTGTCCATTAGCATAAAGCGGAACGCCAATGACCACATCAC
This sequence comes from uncultured Chitinophaga sp., assembly GCA_964412375.1. GTDB lineage: Bacteria > Bacteroidota > Bacteroidia > Chitinophagales > Chitinophagaceae > CADEDV01. Next base: position 16,377 of record CAYPOD010000027.1, read on the forward strand.
TGTATCCATCTCCATTCACATCTCCTGCCGATGAAAGATGTGCACCCAACTGCGCTCCACTTTGGTTTGACTCTAAAAAGGTATTTGCTGTTGAACTAACCGGATCAATTGTAAGCGGATATACAGCCCCGTCTGAATTTACCTCTATGCTGACAATATTATCCATAACGTAAAACGACGCCTCCAGTTCCTTGTTTTCCGCATCCCAGACCTTTAGCTGGTTGTAAGTAAGTTTTTTATCTAAACCATCTGCAACGGCTTTGGCAAAATGAATTTCCTTTGCATGCACTTTATTGATCACCCATCCTTCATTTACTTCCAGTTGCACAGAAATGGTTTTTGCATCAACCCCTGGATTTTTTTCAATGATAAAGTTTTGACGAATGCCGGCCGGGCTGTTGATATATTCAGTTATGAAATTATTTTCTTGCCGGAACCGGATATTATTCCCGTCCTGAATTACCCGGGGTATTGAATCCGGTTGAAACATCAGTATTTCATCGGCATAAATTCCTCTTGTGGTGAGCCGGAGGTCCCACTTGCCGGCACTGTCATTCCTGGGCTGGAGCCTGAATGTATTTCCGGTATAAAATGCCCGCAGGTTTTGATCACGGTTGGCCGATTTGTACAAACCGGATTCCTGGTCAAATTTTATCTCGTATTCACTTTCAGTGATCTTATGTAATGCATCATTGTACCAATTGCTTTTTTTAAGCTCAGCAGTATCAAGAATCAATGAAGGAGATGACGGCTTGCTTTTCCTGTCAATGGAGCGATTAGGCGGCCTGTTTAAAAACAGGTTTCCATTATTTGCCAGCAACTTCTTTTGTTCTGTAGTTCGGGAATGCGGCTTTTGGGTAATAAACAGAAACAGGACCGCAATACCGGAGCAAAGTATAATAAGGTAGCGGAGTTGCAAACCGGTTAAATATTTAATACGCATCGGGAAGCTAAATAGGTTAGGTGTAGAGGAATTGCCTTCGGTTAAGCAATTCCGATCATTGTAAATATGCCGATAATGGCAAAGCGGGACAATTCCCCATTCGGGGAATACGCTATAGTAATTTTACTTTGGTCAGGGCTTCAATTTTGTTCTGCACTTTCAGTTTTCGGTAAATATTTTTCAGGTGCATTTTCACCGTTTCCGGGCTCACTTCCATTTTTTCAGAAATCTCTTTATAGGTCATGCCTTTGGAGAGAAAATACAATACTTCTTTCTCCCGGATGGTGATGGCTTGTAAAATATCTGTCATCTGCATACTGCTGTTTGGTAAATATGCGGGGGACAAGCAGAAAAATCAATTCCCCTTTCGGGGAATCAGCTACAAGAGTTTGAACTTGTTCAATGCTTCGATCTTGTTCTGCACATGCAGTTTCTGGTAGATATTTTTCAGGTGCTTTTTCACCGTTTCTGTTCCCACTCCCAATTGCTGGGCAATCTCTTTATACAATAATCCTTTCGATAAAAGCTCCAGCACTTCTTTTTCTCTTTGGCTTAGCAGCGAATCAGCATCATTAATTACAGGCTTTTGAAAAGAACCGATCACCTTCCGGGCAATGAACGGACTCATGGGCGAGCCGCCATTGTATAGATCCCGGATGGCTTTGATAATATCCGCTGCGGTTACGGGGTCTTTGAGAATGTAACCTGATGCACCGCACTTCAATGCTTCAAAAATGGTATCATTATCATCATGAATGCTGCAAACCATGAACTGGGTTTGCTTTAGTTTGTCTTTAAGTCTTACGATCAGCTCAGTTCCTTTCATGCCGGGCAGGCTGATGTCGGCGATAACAACATCGGGCGGGGTTTCCGGCAACGCTGCCAGTGCTTTTTCGGCGCTGTCGTAGGAGCCTGTCAGTGAAAAATCATTTTCATTCCGGATGATCGCTTCCAATCCTTTCCGGAACTGTTCATTATCTTCTACAATTGATACGGTGATCATATGGTTGATTTCAGTGGTATTTCAAATGTCAATGTAAGGCCTTCTTTATTACGGACGAAAAAATTTCCATGCAGTTGCTGTATGCGTTGCCGCATATTCTTCATGCCGTTACCGCTTTCATTTTTCCTGTTATCACTGATGCCCCTGCCATTGTCGGATACCACGATCCGCAGCATATCCTCACATTCAACAGAAACTTCCGCTTTATCAGCGCCGGAATGTTTGATGATATTATGCAGGGCTTCTTTCAGCAGCAGGTAAATATGCCGCCGTGTATCCCCGCTGATGCTGATGTCAGGAATAATTGCCGGAACTGTCATATTGAATTTGCCGGGATAGTTCTCCATCATGGCTCGGGCCTGTTTCTGTAAGTAAGAAATAAGACTGCTCAAATTATCATTTTCGGCATTCAGGCTCCAGATCACCTCTTTCATTTTGGAAGAAATATCTCCAACAGACTGGTAGATCTTGTCCACTTCTTCAGCCGCCTGTTCGTTCTGGAGTTTATTTTTGGTTAGTTCGGTGAGCAGCCTCACTCCCGATAAACCGGCGCCGATATCATCATGCATTTCAGCAGAGATGCGCTGCCTTTCCAATTGGATAGCTAATTGCTTTTCCATTTCTGCTTTTTGCCGGCGCAGCCTGTACAGGTAAATCAGTCTTGAAATGAAAAGGGTAATTAACAAGGCTGCCAAAACAATAAAGGCCTTAAACCACCAGGTTTGCCACCATGCCGGGCGGATGCTAAAGCGATAGGCAAAAGTTTCTGTCCATTGTTGTGAGGAGCCAATCGCCTTTACCTGGAATTCATAATCGCCGTGCGGTAAGCCGCGGAAATCTGCCGTGGTGGATGCCGAAGGTTCGCTCCATGCATTGTCTAATCCTGTGAGCCGGAAACTGTATTTTATTTTATGCGGAGCCGACCAGTCAAGCGCCGTAAAATGAAACCGGATATGATTCTGATAATAGGGTAGTGAAAGATCAACCGGGTAATTACTGAAGGGGGCTAAGCTGCCAAAACTGATTTTCTTCCTGGTGCTGTCTGCCATACTTCTGAAGTCAAGAAAGCGGTCATTAACTTCAATATGGCTGAGCAGGAGGGACTGCAGTGTATATGTCTCAACAGGAAGAGTAAGGTCACGGGTGATCAGCGCCTTACCGGTTCCCCACCAGATGCGGTTATCATTGTCAATGCAAACGCTTTTCAAATTAAAATCGGTGCTTTTCAAACCATCCTGCTGGTCAAAACTTTGAATAGCGTAACGGTTTGTTACAGCTGATGAACTATCTCTTTCCGGTATCAATACAGAAAGCCCCCTGTCAGTGCCTGCCCAGATCCTTCCCTTATTATCTTCCTGCAAGGACCACACATCGTTCATAGCAAGTCCTTGTTTTTCGGTATAGTAAGTGAAGTTTTTTCCATCATAGCGACATACCCCGGCACCCAGTGTGCCCAGCCATAAATGTCCTCCGGCATCTTCGATGATAGAAGTGACCCCCCGGGCAAATAAACCTTGTTTTGCACTAATCACAGTAAAACTGCTTTCGTCAAACTTCAGTAGACCGCCTCCTTCTGTTCCCGCCCAGTATTGGTCTTTACTGTCCTGCAGGATACAGAAGATGCGATTGGCAGGCAGCCCGGTCTTCTCATTATAAAAGCTGAGCTTATCTCCTTCAAAGACAGCCAGGCCATCTCCGGCTGTTCCCAACCAGGTCAGCTCATTCCTGTCTTCGTATAGTGAATGGATAGCTGAATGGATTTTTTCAGACCTGTAACGAATAAATATATTGTAATCATATTTATAGATATTGGTACCATCGGCTTCACCAAACCACAGGTTTCCCTTTTTATCTGTCATGGCCGATCTGAATCCCTGGAACCCGAAGAAATTATTGCCGAAATGTTTGAGGACAGAACTCCCATCATAACGGAATAGGCCGGCGCCCTCCGTACCCAACCAAAGATGACCGTTGCTATCTTTGGTGATCGGTCTCACCCGGCTGTTGCCAAGATAGTCGAGGGGAATGGGTTCAGAAAATCCCTTTAAATTGATTCTATTGATGCCTCCGCCACTTGTTCCACACCATATATTGCCTTGTTTGTCCTCCATAACACAGTTCATCTTGTCGTCAGACAATCCTTCGCCGGTACTGTAACGGGTAAAGTAATTACCATCAAATTTATTGAGCCCGCCATAACGTGTAGCGATCCATAAATCATCATTTGAATCTGTTGTCAGCGCCATGATGGAATTATCCGACAACCCGTTTTTTTCAGTATAATGGGTAAATGACTTGCCGTCAAATTTTACGAGACCATATTGGGTTGATCCAAACCAAAGGTTACCCTTGCGGTCTTCGGTAATAGCAACTATCATCTTTAAAATATCATACTGCTTATTAAATGAATAAAAGCGATCACCAGCAAGAATGGTCAAACCCTTCATTGATCCAAACCAGCGATTTCCTTTGCTGTCTTCATAAAAAACTATTGTACTATTGGAAGGGAACCCTTCATTTTCTGAATAGTGAGTGATGTTGTTGCCATCAAATTTTGAAATACCTCCCCGAAGACTGCTCAACCAGATATTGCCCTGCTTGTCTTTTTTGATTTGGTAAATACTGTTACCGGGCAATCCTTCGTTTTCGGTGAACTGCAAAAAACGCTGTCCGTCAAAAACAGAGAGGCCTTCCTTGGTGGCTATCCACAAATTGCCCTTATTATCCTGTTCAAGGACAGTGATACTGTTGCTTACCAACCCTTCTTTCTGGGTGTACGTTGTTATATAGACCCCATCGTATTTGCAAAGTCCATAACCATCTGTGCCAAACCACAGATAGCCCTGACTGTCCTGCAGCATGCAGGTGATGTAAGAATAACTGAGACCGCTGCTGGCATCAAGATAACGGATGTCATGTGTGGCATTGTCCTTTGCCCGCATGGGCAATACCTTTACCGGTTTGGGTTCCTGCAGTTTCCTTCCCACTCCCTTTACCGGGTAAGGTTTCCCGGTAGGTATGATGCCTTTTGAATTTTTAAAAACAACCAGCGTTTGATGCGGCTTCATGATATTGATTGCTATAGTTGTATCAGCAGGAATAATTAACGGCAGGGTCGCTTTAATCCTGTTGGATTTAATAGTAGCCGGTGAAGGAGAAGCAGGATTGGCTATCAAACTTTTTTGGAACTGCTTGCCGGCAACTATTTCCGGCTGCATTGTGAAAGGCCGTCCGGTTATTACCGTATCTCCCATGGAATTGACCAGTGGTTTTATTGAATCTTCTGTGAATAGGTTTATACGGTAACCCTTTTCAAGATCGAGTGGCACAACAATGGGGTCAGCAAATAATGTGGGTGGTCCTGCAGCCGGTTGATTTTTTTTAGAATGGCAGCTATAAAGGAGAAATATAGGAATACAGTATTTCAGGCATCCTTTCATGGGTGGCGCTGGCTGGTTGGCTTTAGCTTAAATGTATTCATTTCCTTTCTATAAATGAAATTACTACTGGTCATAAAAAAAACCTGCAACTTCGGCTGCAGGTTTTCAATACGGGAGTATGCATGATTATAATTCTTCGGCTTCGCTGGCTTCCGCTGCCTGGTTGCCAAATCTTCTTCTTTCCTGAGGCTGTTCTTTTGGTTTTTTCTTCAGCCAGTCGGGGTCTTTGCGCAGCATCTGCACATCTTCCAGTTTGGCAATGTAAATACTGCGGCCATGAGTACCTAATACAATTTCATTCTCTCTTTCCTGGATGGCGATGTCATGTACAGGAACGGACTTGGGCAAACCACCATTCCAAAGCATAAAGGAATTGCCGCCGTCAAAACTTACATAGAGACCGCCGTCTGTGCCTACATACAAAATGTTTTCATCTTTCGGATCTTCTTTCACCACGTTTATAGGTTCCACTGGCAGATCAGCCCCGATTTTCTTCCATGTTTGTCCATAATCTTCGCTTAGATATAAGTAAGGAGCAAAATCATCATAGCGATAACCATTCAGTGAAACATAAAGTCTTGCTTCTTTGTGTTGCGAAGCAGTGACACGGCTTACCCAGAGTTGATTAGTTTGAAGTTTGTTATTTGTTGTTTGTTGTTTTGCGCCTTTCTTTACGGGTTGCTGATCCGCAACCTGGTTGAGTTGCTCCCAGCTATAACCACCATCATAAGACCGGTGGATATTTCCGTCATCGGTGCCGGTATAGATCAGTCCAAAACGTAAAGATGATTCAGCAATAGTGGTGAGTGTGCCATAGGGAACATTGCCGTTCACTTTTCCTTTGGTCAGGTCGTTGCTCATTGCAATCATTGTATCGCCTTTGTTCAATGAACGATAGAAGCGGTTGCTTCCATAATACAGCACATCCTGGTTGTGGCGGCTGAGCCAGATCGGTGTTTGCCAGTTAAAACGCAATGGCTTTTCACCCAATTCATGGGAAGGGCGGATGGGTCGCTGCCCGCCTCGTCTTTCTTTATTATAGCGGCCATAGGAACCAAACTGCGAACCGGAATACACTGTTGTGTTATCTCTTGTATCCACCTGTGCCTGCATACCATCTCCACCATTGATGCGGCGGTGGGCATATTGCCCGTCATCCACCCAGCCGATGTCTTCACGATGGGTGGACGGGCCCCACCAGCTTCCATTGTCCTGCATTCCGCCATACACATTATAGGGCCTGGCATCATCCACTGCCACCGCATAGTATTGACCAACTGCAGGTGTATTGGCTTTGAACCAGTTTTCCCCATCATCATAAGTGATATTGCAACCGCCGTCATTGCCATTGATCACATGCCCGTCTCTTTTTGGATTCACCCACAGGGCATGATGGTCCACATGCACATTGGCTTTATCCATCGTTTGATAAGTTTTGCCGCCATCGGTTGACACCTGCGCCCAGAAACCCATTATATAGGTTTTATCAGGATTGGTGTAAGAGGTATAGATCTTTCCAAAATAATAACCATAGGTCTGGAAATTAGGATTGGGTTTGGTGTTTGTTTTGCGCCAGGTTTGCCCGCCATCGTCACTGCGATAGGTTTCGCAACCGGCAATGCCTGTATTCTGAAAACCATCATCACTGTCAAGGTAATCCCACAATGCCGTTGGAGGCACTTTGTCTGCAGCCACCATTTGTTTCACATTCTCAGCATTGTATTTACGGGGAAAACGGTTGGCTCTTAGAAAATTGTTCAGCTTTTTTTCATCCAGTTTGCTGAACTCTTCTTTGGTGAGTGTTTTCAGTTCTGCTTTATAATATAATGTGTCTGCTTTTTTTGCTGTGTCAGGAAGCGGCGTGTTGTTGTCAACAACAGCATAAACAATTTTTGGATTGCCTGGAAAAACCGCTACACCAATGCGGCCGATCTTATCACCTGTCATGAATCCGGAACCGGGACCAGAAACAAGTTTCCAGGTTTCGCCGCCGTCATTGCTTTTGTAGATGCCACTGGTTTTTCCGCTCTCTTCAAATTTCCAGGCACGGCGCACCCGATACCACATGGCGGCATATAATTCATTCGGGTCAGAAGGATTGATGTCCATTTCAACACAGCCGGTGTTATCATCAACAAACAAAGTCTGTTTCCAGGTTTTACCGCCATCGGTTGTTTTATACACACCTCTTTCTTTGTTGGGTGAATACAAATGCCCCAAAGCGGCAACCCATGCCGTATTATTATCCGTGGGGTGCAATTGAATTTTGCCGATATGATGTGATTCGGGTAATCCAAGGTATTCCCATGTTTTGCCGTTGTTGCTGCTTTTGTAAATACCGATACCGGCATAGGAAGAACGGCTGCTGTTTACTTCACCAGTGCCCACCCAGATTGTTCTTGTTTTCCAATTCACGGCTATATCACCGATGAACAGCACATCAATGCTGTCCATGATAGGAGTGAAACTCTGCCCGTTGTTTTTGGTGTGCCATAAACCACCGGTGGCATAGGCCACATAAAACTCGGTGGGGTCATCGGGATTGGCCTCAATATCCACCACCCGGCCGCTCATGACAGTGGGGCCGATATTTCGGAATTTGATCTCATTCAATACCGACCTGGCTTCAAGGGCTTTACGCTGTTCGATTTTCTTTAATCGTTCTGCTGCCGGCGTCGGGCTGGTTTGGGCAATAACAAATGCAGAAATAAGTAAAAATGCGAATGTGAACACGGTCACCGGAAGGTTTTTACCCCAGCGGTTTTCTTTTTTTAACAGGGAAAGCATAAAAGCAGTTAATATTCGTTAGTAAATTGCAGTGGTCAGCAGTTCTGTGCTGCTTTTCAAACTTACTAAACAATGCGATTCATCCTTATTTTGATCCTGCTTATTTCTGTAAATGGTTTTGGCCAGTATAAAAGCTTTATCATCAGTGTACGGGGCGACACGCTGAACCGTGTTGATATGCAGGGAAAAAAACAAGGCCCCTGGGTGATCAGCATGCCTGAACTAAGGGGAGAACCCGGCTATGAAGAGCAGGGCTATTTTATTGATGACAAAAAAGATGGCCTTTGGATACGTTTTTCTCTGATGGGAGATAAGATCGCTGAAGAAAATTATCGCTGGGGCGCACTGGATGGCAAGAGCCGTTACTATACCCGGAACGGTGGTCTGCTGCGGGAAGAAAGCTGGCGTGCTGTGGACCCAAAGAAAACCATGGATACGGTGGATGTGGTTGACCTGCGGGATCCTTCCAAAGTAATAGACCGGGTGATCGTAAAAGTGGAAGGACAAACTTACCGGCATGGCACCTGGACCTATTATGAACCCATGTGGGGAAGAGTTGAAGCAACAGAAAAATATTTCCTCAACAAGCTGCAGACTGGTGATGAAATCAGCATGGGCGATGATGATGATATACGGCCGCTGGATGTGAGTGCAGGCAGATCAAAAACAGATTCATTAGGTAAAAAGACAGTTACCAAGCCACAGGCAGTGCTTGACTACGAAAAGAAAAACTCCAACAAAAAGAAAATAAAAGCAAGAGACGGGCAGACGGGGCTTTGATTTTGGATTTAGCTCTTAGTTTGTTTTTGAAAATATTTCCTGAAAAATAACAATTGGTATTGCACGGCATTCCGCCAGTAGGCCCAGTCATGTTTGCCGGGTCTTTCAATATAGTCATGCGGTATTTTCAGTTGCAGCATTTTTTCATGCAAGGCCTTATTCACGTCGTAAAAAAAATCAGCGGTGCCGCAATCAATAATGATGGCTATTGAATCTTTGGGATAGCTTTCTATCACGGTATTCACGGAATAAGTTTTCCATTTCTCTGCATGACTTGCCGAATCGCCGATACTTTTGCTGATCTCCCAGTTGCGGGGAAAGGGACGTATGTCAACACCACCACTCATGCTGCCGCAGGCGCCAAAACGATCAGCATTTCTGAAACCCAGGAACAAACCACCATGCCCACCCATGCTCAGCCCGGTGATGGCACGGCCGCTCCGGTCTTTGATCGTGTTATAATTTGCGTCAATATAAGCAGGCACTTCTTTGGCAATATAGGTTTCATAGCGCAACGTCGAATCCAGCGGGCTGTCTATATACCAGCTGTTGGCGCCATCCGGGCAAACGATCATCATATTAAAAGCATCAGCATGTTCTTTCAGTTCCGGCACACGGATGATCCAGTTGCTGTACCAGCCACCATAACCATGCAGCAAATACACAACAGGAAAGGCAGTGTTACTATTTTTATAAGAACCAGGTTTGATAATAACACATTTGATATCCTTTTTCATGGCATTGCTGTAAATACTGACCGTATCAACTGTTGCTGCATGGAGTGATAATACAAAAAGAACAACGACTGTCAGGCTGAATAATTTTCTCATGATCTAAAGATAGGAAAGACAAAGGCACGGATGACTCCATGCCTTGTGTCAAAACTCAATCAATTTTTCTGCTTATCTAAAACCCTTTTCTCTCCGCTGCTTTCTGCATCGGGTTCAGTTGCGGCACCGGGGCGACTCCCTGTTTTTGTTTGAACAACTGGAACTTGCTCGGCGGCGCTGTCACATTCCAGTTATTATTATCAGGATTGATATCTGCCGTCTCATTATGCGGGTCAAGTTTGATGGAAGCCACTTCCTTGTCTTTCATAAATGTTTTCACCACTTTGTTTTCATTATATCTCCACACTTGCGCCGGTATGCGATCAATCTCTTTGGTTCCGTCTTTATAGGTCCATTCAATGATGATAGGCATCACCAGGCCGCCTTTGTTGCCGAAGCTTAGTTCATAAAAATGTTTATCGCTGTACTTTTTTTGTTCTGCTTCATTCAGCGTTTCCAGCTGGGCTCTGATGGTCACCGGGTATTTAGCCGTGTCATAGGGCTCCAGGTCACGGCCATACCGCCAGTAAAAATCACGCAGCGTAGTGTCCCTGTCGGTTTCAAAAATAATATTCTTGTCTTCCCGGTTGCGTATCTTGGAAAGATCGTCCACCTGGCTCACCTGTGTTTTTGCCAATGGTCTCATCACCACCGTATCCCGCAACAGTTGGGGAACTGCCGTCACATCCGGTTTGGCATACTTCACTGAATCAAGCGAAATGTCCACCGGGTCGGTACCATAAAACCAACCTCTCCAAAACCAATCGAGGTCTTCACCGGTTGCATCTTCAATAGTGCGGAAGAAATCTGCCGGTTTGGGATGTTTGAAAGCCCAGCGCCGGGAATATTCACGGAAAGCATAGTCAAACAACTCACGGCCGATGATAGTTTCCCGCAAAATATTCAGTGCAGTAGCCGGTTTATCATACGCATTCTTGCCAAAATTGATAATGTTCTCCGAATTGGTCATGATGGGCTCCAGTTGATCCTTGGGCAGTTTCATATAATCGGTGATCGTCCAAGGCGCTCCTTCTGATGACGGGAATTTATTATCCCACAGTTCCTGGGTCAGGTACTGCAAATAGGAATTGAGTCCTTCATCCATCCATGTCCATTGTCTTTCATCGCTGTTCACAATCATCGGGAAGAAATTGTGACCCACTTCATGAATGATCACCAGGATGGCTGCATTCTTGGCATTTTCGGTATAAGAACCGTCCGGGTTGGCACGGCCGGGATTGAAACAGATCATCGGGTATTCCATGCCCTGGTTGCCTTCCACACTTTGCGCTACCGGGTAGGGATAGGGTATAGAAAACTTTGAATAGGTTTTAATCGTATGCACTACAGCTTTGGTGGAGTATTTCCGGTAGATCGGGTAAGCTTCTTTGGCATAAAAACTCATGCACATTACTTTCTTTCCTTCTACCATGGCTGGCATGGCATCCCATACAAATCTTCTGGATGATGTCCACGCAAAATCACGGACATTATCAGCTTTGAAAATCCATGTCTTTTTAGCCTTGCTTTTGCTTTTTGATGCAGCCAGCGCTTCTTCCAGTGTTACAATTTCAACCGGTTCTTTGGCAGTTTGTGCTTTGGCCCATCTTGCTTTTTGTGTAGCTGTCAGGTTGGTTGCATAGTTCAGGCATTCGCCGGTTGAGCCTACCACATGATCTGCCGGCACTGTCATCTGCACTTTGAAATTGCCAAAGCAAACGGTGAACTCACCCCGGCCGGTGAACTGCTGGTTTTGCCAGCCATCTGCATCATTATACATGCAGAGCCGTGGATACCATTGTGTGACCGTATAATTATTATTGCCATCTGCCGGAAAATGTTCATAACCGCCTCTTGCTCCTCCGAAACGCTGAAAATCGCCGCGGTTTGCCATTTTATAATTCCAGTCAATTTTGAAAACAAATCGCTGGCCGGGCTTAAGCGGTGTGGGTAGCTCCACCCGCATCATGGTTTTGTTCAATGTGTGCCTCAGCGGTTTGCCGAGTGCATCCACCAGTTTGGTGATATTGAAGCCATAGCCATTGTCTTTTCTTTTTTCTTCGAGCACATCTATGGTCTTATCCGTTGCCTGCATTGGCATCTGGTTACTGGTCTGGTAGTTGGCATTGTTCACCGTGCTGTGCTGGTTCTCGTCAAGTTGCAACCACAGGTAGGTGAGCACATCCGGTGAATTGTTATGGTAGGTGATCGTTTCTGAACCCGTAAGTATTTGTTTGTCGTCATCCAGTTCGCATTTGATATCATAATCCACCCGTTGCTGCCAGTATTTGGGACCAGGTGCTCCACTGGCGGTTCGGTATTCGTTAGGCGTTGGAAGAATGGTGCCCAACTGCTCAAACTTGTTGCCATGATTGCTGCCGGGATTGTTCTGAATGTTTTGCGCCAGCAAAGTGCTGCAAAACGCTGTCAGCAGGAAAAAGCAAATGATCTTTTGCATCGTTCAGGGTTTGTTATTTATAATGAAGATATTCTGTCCAATGACATTTTTAACGCCAGCGCAAACACACCGGATGACAGGAAGAACACCCAGTCACGGCGGTTTACTTTCAGCACATTCACCACCACAAAGGCCAATGCCATGATAGCAATCACAAAAACGATCTGCCCCGCTTCCAGCCCCACATTAAAGCCAAAGAGGCTCCAGCCCAGGTTTTGATCGCTGGCCAGCATGAAGCGGATGGAATTGGCAAACCCCATTCCGTGAATCAATCCAAATAATAATGCCAGCACATAGTTGATACGAACAGACCGGGCATTGAATTTTTTCTGAAACAAATTTGAAAAAGCGGTGATCACAATGGTGACAGGGATCAGGAACTCCACCCAGGAGGTGGAAAACCGCACCACATCCAGCACACTCAGGGCCAGCGTTAACGAATGGCCGATGGTGAAAGCCGTAACTAAAATAAGTACCTGTTTCCAGTCCCTTGGCAGGTAGATAGCTGCCAGTGCAGCAATAAACAACTGGTGATCCAGTGCATCAGTGCTGATGATATGTTCCCAACCCTGCCCAAAATAAAATCCAAAGTCATTCATAATTGAGGATAAGTGCTGCCTGTGCAGCCACTCTGATATTATTACCGTCCCGTTGTTAAAGCAGACAAAATAATCCAGACTTTTGTAACGAAAAAAAATATTCGCTTTAATGGTTACATCAATGTATAAATGGTTGGCATTCCCCCCGGTTATTTTCCTGGTTTTAGCCACATCCATATTTGAACGGCCAAAATCCACACCGGGGGTAGCAGGGGAGTCACACCCCTTTCATGTAAGTGTGACAGAGATCAACCACAATGCTGCGGACAAAACACTGGAAATTACCTGCAAGCTCTTTACTGATGATTTTGAAAATGCATTAGCCCGGCATTTTAAAACAAAGGCCGACCTGATAAAACCAGCCGACAGGGAAGCTATGGACAAATTGGTGCAGGGCTATATCATTAAAAACCTGTTGCTGAAAACCGATGGCAAACCGGTGTCAATTAACTGGCTGGGTTTTGAAAATGATGGTGAAGCCACCTGGTGTTTTTTTGAGGTTGTCAATATTTCCGCTGTAAAAAAAATAGAGATCAGCAACACATTACTCTACGATCTTTTCACAGACCAGTCAGGTATTATGCATGTTATTGTGAATGGCAAACGCAAAAGCAGTAAGTTAAATTACCCGGATAAGGAAGCTATGTTTGAGTTTTAATGAATCGGTTTCATTCCTCCATCTCCTCCCGCAATTTTTCACTGATCTTCACCAGCACTTTGTCAATACGGTGTCCGTCCATATCCATGATCTCGATGGTGAATCCTTTCCATTCAAATTTATCACCCGGGTGGGGGATACGTTCCAGTTCATGCAGGATGAAACCTGCCAGCGTATCAAAATCATGCTCGCCTTCATGCATCCATTCTGTTTTTTCAAAGCGGGTGAGAAAATCATAGAAAGGTATCTGCCCGTCCACCAGGAAGCTGCCATCATCCCTCGGAGTGATCTCATAATCTTCCAGGTCAGGTTGCGGCATTTCACCAACGATGGCTTCCAGGATGTCGTTGAGGGTGATCATACCCAGGATGCTGCCATATTCATCCACGATAAAACAGGAATGTTGTTTGGATTCTTTGAATTTTTCCAGCACCTGGTAAGCTGAATTGTTTTCAGGCACAAACAAGGCCGGCCGCATGATGTCTTTGAACAGGCGATGATCAGGTGTGATATAAAGATCTTTGATGGAAACAGTTCCTTTTATTTCATCTATCGTTCCCGCACAGATGGGATAAACAGAGTGGGGTTCAGACAATATTTTTTCTTTGATGTTTTCTTCGCTATCGTCCAGGTTGAACCAGATGATATCGCTGCGATGTGTCATCAGGGAAGTGATGTTGCGGTCGCCCAAATGAAACACCCGTTCGATGATCTCCTGTTCTGTTTCTTCTATAGCACCATGCTCTGTGCCTTCGCTGATGATGGCTTTGATCTCTTCTTCTGTCACCTGGCTGTCACTATTCTTTATACCAAATATTTTTATGATCAGGTTACCTGATTTGGAAAGCAGCCAGACAAACGGGTGGGTGATGCGGCTCAGGAGCTTCATCGGTCCTGCCAGGATTTTTGAAATAGCTTCCGGGCGGGCCAGTCCTAATCTTTTGGGAACGAGTTCTCCGAAAACAAGGGTAAAATAAGTGATAACCACTACCACGATACCAGTTGCAATACCCCTGCTGTATTCTCCTACAAAGGGCCATGTTTTTACTTTTTCGGCCAGATCATCGGTCAGTCTTTCACCAGATACAATACCCGTAAGGATGCCGATCAGGGTGATACCAATCTGTACAGTTGAAAGGAAAGTTTCAGGATGATTGGCCAGGTTCAGCGCTTCTTTTGCTTTTTTATCTCCTTTATTGGACTGTGCTTCCAGCCTTGCCTTGCGGGCCGAAACAAGAGCAATTTCAGCCATTGAAAAGATACCATTCAGCAAAATGAGACCCGCCAGTATAAAGATTTCCATCAAGACATTGTTGATTCTTTACCGAAGATAGCGAATCTGAATCGCTTGTTAAATAAACGGCCGGTAAGCATACCGATACCTGTGCCTAGCAAGGCGCCGCAGATTACATCCAGCGGGTAGTGTACACCCACATACACCTGTGCATAAACGATGACAGCCGCCCATGCAAAACCCACACATGCATATCGGGGCAACAGGCGGCGGAAGGTTACAAAGAAAAAGGCAGCCATGCCGAAATGATTGGCGGCATGGGAGGATGTAAAACTTTTTCCGCTGCCACAGGATGGCAGCAGCAGCCTGACATGCATCATCATATCCGGATCGTTGCAGGGACGCAGCCTCTCTACTGTTTCTTTGATGAGGCGGCTGCTGATGATATCAGTGATGGCAAAAGTGCACAGGAAAAATAGTATCCACCACCAACCTTTCACCCCGTAGTTCACCGTGACAAACACCACAAGAAAGAGGTAGAGCGGCGCCCAGTAATATTCATTGCGCATAAAAGGAAAGAAGCTGTCAAAAAAAGGATTGGTCCAGTCGCTGTTCAGTTTGGTGAACAACCACTGATCCCATTTTTCCAACTGTTGCAGGATATTCATCAGCATAAGAACAAATGTAACACAACAAGAATAAGTTCGAATAACGAAAGCGGAAATAAGAAATCAGTATACCAATAAAATCTGCCGGGAATGGCTCTGCTTTTTTACTTTAGTCATCATCGCTGCTGGTTCTTGGATAAACCGGCTAAATTGAGTTTTTTTGTAGTCCTTTTGCCATGAAGAATAACCAGTCCTGATGCTCATAAAGTATAAAATACCAAAAACCTTGTTGTGGGTGGTGAACCTGTTTGGCATCTTCCTGCTCATCTTCACCCTGTTTCGGTTTGCTACTTATTTTGCATTCAGACCTTCCGGTTTATCATTCAGCGACCTGTTGCCTTCCTTTTTGATGGGTCTTCGCTATGACCTGCGCTGGATCGCTATCATCCTGCTGCCTGTCATACTGGTTAGTATGTCACCCAGGTTTTCGCCATTCTATTCGGCGAGAAATAAAAAATGGTGGACCTGGTACCTGGCGGTGGTCACCTTTGTGGTTTTCTTTTTTTTCGCAGCCGATTTCGGCAGTTTCTCATACAACCAGACAAGACTCGATGCCGGCGCCATGAACTTTGCAGAAGATTTCGGCATTTCTATGGAAATGATGTTCCAGACCTACCCGATGGTGTGGATGTTGCTGGGGCTGCTGGTGGCTGTCATTTTTTTCCGCTGGATGTATCACAAAAGTCATTGGCGGGTGATCAACCGTACAGACGGGCTGGGCATTCCTTACCGGCGTAAGTTTTTCATTGTTGCGGCTGTGGTGCTGGGCCTGTTCATGTATGGCAGCCTCACCTGGCCACCCCTGAAATGGCAGCATTGTTTTGTGTTCCGGGATAATTTCAAATCATACCTCGCTTTGAACCCGCTGCAGAATTTTTTTTCTACGCTGAAACTGCGTCGGCCCGAATTCAATGAGCAAAAAGCAAGGGAGGCCTTCCCGGTGATGGCGGAATGGATGCAGTTGCCGGACAGGCATACTTTTTCTTATAAAAGGATCATACAGCCGGGCAGCAATGCGCTGGAGAGCCGTCCCAACGTGGTGCTGGTGATGTGTGAATCTTTCAGCATGTACAAAAGCACCATGAGCGGCAACCCGCTCAATGCAACACCTTTTTTTGATTCACTGGCCAACAACGGTATCTTCTTTGAACGTTGCTTCACACCGCACTTCTCTACCGCAAGAGGTTTGTTTGCACTCCTCACCGGTATTCCTGATGCGCAGTTGTTCAAATTTTCTACCCGGAACCCGCTGGCTTCACGGCAACATACCATAATCAATAATTTTGAAGGATACAACAAACATTATTTCTTAGGCGGCAACCCGGAGTTCAACAATTTTGAGGGCTTGCTGAAAAATATTGACGGGCTGCAAATGCACACCGAGGGAAGTTTTAAATCACCTAAAGTGAATGTGTGGGGCATCAGCGACAAAGATCTTTTTCTAGAGGCCAATGAGGTGTTCAGAAAAGAAGCAAAGCCTTTTTTTGCCATCGTGCAGACATCGGACAATCACAGACCGTTTATGATCCCGGAGAAGGATATTGATTTTGTGAAACTGAATCCTTCTGAGCAGGAACTGGAGAAATACGGCTTTGAATCGGTGGATGAGTTTAATACATTCCGCTATTCAGACTATTGTTTCCGGAAATTTATCGAGGCCGCAAAACAGGAAGCCTATTTCCACAATACCATTTTTGTGTTTGTCGGCGATCATGGTGTGGCGGGTGATGCATCTGCTTTATATCCTGCTGCGTGGACAGAGCACCGGCTCACGGATGAGCATGTGCCGCTGTTGTATTATGCACCTTACCTGCTGCAACCGCAAAAGCGAAGTGAAGTGGTGTCGCAGATTGATGTGCTGCCTACGATTGCCGGTATGGTGCAGCAGCCATATGTGAATACTACGCTGGGACGTGACCTGCTCGATCCGCTGAAGAAAAACAACTATGCATTTATTACCAACACGGCGGGTAAGATCGGGATGGTAACGGATGATTTCTTCTTTATTAAAAACCTCAATTTTCCCGATGAACAGATGGTGCCGGTACAATACAACGATCAGCGTTATACACAACCACAACGGGATTCAGTGCAAAAAAAATTGTCGGAATTTACCACTGCATTTTTTGAAACAGCGAGATACCTGATCATGAACAATAAGAAGGAGTGAGAGGGAGAGGTGAATAGTGAATGGTGAATGGTGAATAGTGAATGGTGAATTTGCCTGCTTGCTGGCAGTGTACTTTTTATGAACGCTTTTATCGGGCTTTCTCTGCAATTAGTATCAGTCTCGGTGTTTTTCTGATATCATAAGCCCCCAGTTGGTAATCGCCAAACACTTCCTGCACCTGCAGGTCCTGGTAGGCCAGCATCTCCGTGAAGTCACCTAATGAGAATTTGGCAACCTGTTCGGTATATTCCAACGGATGTTTGAGTGAAGGGTCGGTAACGGTTATCTTTTTATAGAAATGGGTTTCATCATGCCAGCGGTGTATTTCATACAGCGTATTGCCCATTTCTTTTACTTCATTATTCACCAGCTGGTCTTCCGCATAATGCACATTGAGGTAATCCATGACCAGTTTACCCCCGGGCAACAGGCTTTTAGCAATGGTGCGGATGGCATCGTCATGCTCCCGTTTTGTTTTAAAATAACCAAAGCTGGTAAAGAAATTGAACGCATAGTGAAAATAGTTGCCCCAAAAAGGCAACCGCATGTCATGAACAAAAAAATCGAGGTGGTCGGTTTCAAATTGTTTGGCAAAATCAATATTGGCAAACGAAATATCAATACCGGTGACGGTGAAACCCATATTGGCCATGATGAGGCTGTGTCGACCTTTACCGCAGGCAATGTCGAGCATGCGGCTGTTCTTTGCAGGCTGCAGGTGTCCAATCAGTTTCTGGATAAATGCTTCGGCTTCTTTCTCGTCCCGTTCAAAATAGAGTTTATGATAAAAAGGAGAATTGAACCAGTTTTTGTACCATGCTGTTGAGGCCATGTGCAAATGTAAGGATGAGATTTGGTTTCATGCTAAGGCGCAATTAAGCTTGATTTGCTTTACTATACCTGGGGTTTAAAGGAAACAGGTATGGCATACCTAATTGCCAAACCCGTATTTTTGCAGCCTTCCAATTACTAACCTTTAAACCTGTCAACTTACAACTGTGGCATTGATCAAGAGCATATCGGGCATCAGGGGCACTATCGGCGGCAAGCCCGGCGAGAATCTTACTCCTGTGGATGTGGTAAAATTTACTGCAGCTTATGGAACTATCATTAAAGGCAATAATTCATCCGCAAAAATTGTCATCGGCCGTGATGGCCGCATCAGCGGGGCGATGATACAAAATCTTGTAGCTAACACTCTCATCGGTTTGGGTATTGATGTGGTTGATCTCGGGCTTTCCACAACACCCACCGTAGAAGTTGCTGTGAAAATGGAAAAGGCAGATGGCGGCATCATTCTCACTGCCAGTCATAACCCCAAAGAATGGAATGCACTAAAACTGCTGAACAGTGCCGGAGAATTTATTTCTGCTGAAACCGGGACACAGGTGCTGGAACTGGCCGCCGAAGAAAATTTTTCCTTTGCTTCAGTTGATAAACTGGGTACCGTTACAACTGATGACAGCTATTTACAAAAACATATTGATGCGATCCTGAAGTACCCGCTGGTAAACACAAGGCTTATCAAAAAGCAGGATTTTAAAGTGGTGGTGGATGCAGTAAACTCCACCGGCGCAATTTATGTGCCGGCATTGTTACATGCACTTGGCATCAACGAAGTGATCGTACTGAACGAGGAAGTGAATGGCCGCTTTGCCCATAATCCCGAACCACTACCCGAGCATCTTACACAACTTAGCAATGAAGTGGTGAAACAGCAGGCACATCTCGGTATAGCCGTTGATCCTGATGTGGACCGTTTGTGTTTTGTGTGTGAAGATGGCAGCATGTTCGGTGAAGAATATACACTGGTGGCAGTGGCAGATTATATGTTAGGAAAAATAAAAGGCAACACGGTAAGCAATATGAGCAGCACCAAGTCGCTGAAAGAAATCACCCTCAAACATGGGGGTGAATATTTTCCTTCGGCTGTGGGAGAGGTGAACGTGGTAAAGAAGATGAAAGAAGTGAATGCCGTGATCGGCGGTGAAGGCAATGGCGGCATCATCGTTCCCGATTTTCATTATGGCCGTGATGCACTGATTGGCATCGGGTTGTTCCTGAGCCACCTGGCTGAACACAAAAAAGGCATCAAATCTCTGCGCAGCAGGTATCCTGATTATTTTATCTCCAAGAATAAGATCGAGTTGCAAAACGGGATTGATGTAAAAGTTATTTTTGAAAAGATCAAAAAGAAATACCAGAAACATCCTGTCAATACAGAGGACGGGCTTAAGATCGAATTTGACAATGACTGGGTGCATCTCCGCACTTCCAATACCGAGCCCATCATCCGCATTTATGCCGAAAGTGATTTTGAAACCACGGCCAATAATATGGCACTGCAACTGATGCGGGATATCAAGGAGTTTAGTTAGTTCTGTTACACTGAGCTTGACAAAGGGTGTTATGAAATTAGTTTTTCTGTCTTCGTTGCAGGAGATTAGTTAGAAAAAAGAGTTTACACTACCGGGCAAACACTACCGCCTGTGGCCGCCAGGTTTCAGGATCAGCCTGAACGCCTTCTTTGCTGAGGTATTCAATCCATTGCGGCCGGATGCTTATCAAGGCAAAATCTTTTGGGAAGGAGGGCCAGAAGAACCGGATCATACCTGAATCAATTTTACTGTTTAAAAATTGCGCTGCCTCTGCTGCATTGTGGTCCGTAAAAATAGTGGCCAAACCCATTATGGATGCATACCGCTCTGTAGCATCATCGTTATAGTATAAAGTGACCCTCGGGTCGCTTTGCAGTTGTGACACTTTTCTGGTGGAAGTGCGGGTCATCACCCATATCCTGGTTTGATTACTGATCGTATGGTTTGCAGCTTCTTCAATAATCGTATAAACAGTACGTACACGGGGTCGTCCTTCAGCATCGAGTGTTATCATGGCCACATTGCTATCTGCAGCCATCAGCGAACGGGCCGCCAGCAGCAGTGCGGCTGAATCTTTTGCCAGGTTTAACTCTGACCAGGGGATTGAATCCAGGGAAGCTGCTTTCTTGCCGCCGGTTTCTGAACTGGCAGGTTTCTTTGTGTCAGTACACCGTACCAGGAACAGAACAACCAAAGGGAAAAGTACCAGGCCTGTAACCTTATTTTTTATTGGAGACATAGAGTAAATATTAACAGGGTTAACAATGTTTTACAACTGCGTAAAAAAGCTGGGTTTTCCTTGGTTTTATTACACAGTTCATGTTGGCGGTTTGTGCCTCGTCTGTCATATACTAATCCCAAACACTTTTGCCAGTATAAGACCAGCGATAACAGCCGCTATTATACCAGAAATTAATGGATATTTATTTACTATGTCCCAAACCCAATTTATAGCGGCAGTAATTCTATTCTTTTGTATGTTTTGGTTCGGACGGGCTATTGGTTTTTCTAATGGCCGAAAGTCGGTTTCTGATAATGTCGAACCTTGAGCAGCTGTTCCGTTATTAACACCTATATACTGATTATTGGTTACTCCTTTTTTGTTTTTATCTCTTTCTATTTGTTCTAATTTTTCTTTTCGTTCTATTGTACTTGCTACTAAGCCACTATTACTTAAAAATTGTCCACCAGAGGAAGCGGAGAAATTACAATTACGAGACCGAATATCTTTAATTCTAACTAAATCAGATATTGCAGAGTCTAAGTTTTGTCTAATTGTTTTTTGCCCATTAAAGTCAACCCCATTTGTGTATTTGTCAAGAATTGGCCTTACATCAATCTCTGTCAACGGTGTTGCGTCAACAAGTGCAAGTACCTCGTCAATAAGTTGTGCTTTAGAAACCATGTGTCAAACTATAAGTAAAAGTGTCCTGCGTTAAGTCGTCTCACTAACTAAATGAATGCGTCTCCCCCATTGGCATAACCGCCAACTCTTAAATATACGCAATGACTGGTTCAGATATTCTTTGCTAATCAACGTAAATGTGTACCAGCAATTTCATATCAGCTTATCCGGCGTCACCGGCAAACTCCTTATTCTCTTCCCGATTGCATTATATACCGCATTCAATATGGCCGGCGCCACACCCACCAGTGCAATTTCACCTATCCCTTTTGCACCCGTAGGGCTGATGATATAATCCGGCTGGTTGGTAAAGACAACATCCATCGGCGGCACATCGGCATGAACGGGCACATGGTAGTCTACAAAATTGCTGTTGATATAGCGGCCAAAGCGGTGATCGAGTAAGGTTTCCTCTGTCATCGCCATACCAATGCCACCCACGGCCCCGCCCACCATCTGGCTGCGGGCTGTTTTTTCGCTGATGATCTTTCCGGCATCGGCAGCGCAAACGAAATGTTTCAGTTTGATCACCCCGGTAACGGGATGCACATGCAGTTTTACAAAATGCACCGAGAAAGAATTGGTTGCATATTTATCCCGTTGTGCAAAACCGGTTGTGGACTGGGAGACCTGCAGTTCGGGTTTGCCGCTTTGTTTTAGCAGATCGGTGAAATGAATGTTCACTGATGCATCCGAAACTGAAACTAATTTACCATTCTCGTATTTGATATCATCGGGCTTCAGGTCTTTGAAAGCGGCAATGCTTTCAGCCGCCATTTCTTTCAGGCTTTTTTTCAGCGCATCACAAACGGCAATAACAGCCGTGCCTACTGCCGTGGCCGAACCTGAACCACCTTGCGTGGGCCCTGTTGGAAAATCCGTATCCCCCAATTCAAATCTTACTTTGCGGTCATCTATTCCCATTTGTTCGCTGCCGATTCTCACCATGGCTGTGGAAGTGCCGGGTCCCATATCACTCACGGCGCTTTGCAGCAGCAGGCTGCCATCACTGCGCAAAAAACCTTTCGCAGTTGCCGGGCTGCGGCCGGCGCCAAACACACCTACGGCCATTCCATATCCCACCAGCATCCCGTTTTCTTTTAAAGTGCCCGGTTGTTTCGGCCGGTTGTGCCAGCCAATCTTTTCTTTACCGAGGGCATAACATTCTTTTAGATACTTGCTGGTCCAGGGCAGTTTGCTTTGCGGGTGCATTTCAGCATGATTGAGCAGGCGAAGTTCGATGGGATCCATATCCAGTTTGTAACTCAATTCATCCAATGCAGATTCCAATGCAAAACAACCGGTGGCAGGGCCGGGGCCACGCATCCAGGTAGGAGTGTTGATATCAAGCGGTAATATCTTATACGTTGTGTTCACATTGGGGCATTCATACAGAAATTGCGATACACCCACAATGCCTTCTCCAAAATCTTCATACGTCGATGTATTGCTCACTGCATGATGGGTGATGCCAACGAGTTTGCCGTCTTTGCCTGCGCCGATACCTATCTTCTGCCAGCTTTCCGGACGATAGCCTACCATGGTAAACATCTGTTCACGGTTCAGGGTGACTTTCACTGGCCGGTTCAATTTCCTGGAGGCCATCACGGCGGCATGCACATGCGGCCAGCTTCGCAAAGCGCTGCCAAAAGCACCGCCTACATATTCGGTGATCACTTTAACCTTGTCAGCAGGCAGACCAAACAGTCTTGACAATTCGCCCTGTACAGATTTTGGTCCCTGCGATTTATCATACACTGTCAGCTGATCGCCTTCCCAATGGGCAATCGTGGCATGCATTTCCATCGGGTTATGTGTTTCGATGGGTATGGTATATTCTTCTTCCAGTTTCACTTCGGCCTGTTGCCAGGCATCTTTTTCATTGC
Source organism: uncultured Chitinophaga sp. (assembly GCA_964412375.1). Taxonomy (GTDB): domain Bacteria; phylum Bacteroidota; class Bacteroidia; order Chitinophagales; family Chitinophagaceae; genus CADEDV01. The sequence continues at coordinate 39,616 of CAYPOD010000027.1, forward strand.
GCAGGTAATCGCCGCGGGACTTGAGCAGTTTGTCATTGAACTTATTGTTTTCAAAATCCGTTTGCGGAGTTTCTTTGACATAGTCCACTTTCACCATTGTGGCAGCATGAACAGCTCTTTCAAATGTATCGGCCACCACGAGGGCAATGGGTTGCCCGTTGCTTACCACGAGATTGTTATAAAAAACCTTGAGCCCGGTGAAATCTCTTGCATTCGGGTTGGCAGCACGGTCGGCCGGTTTAAAGCCCGGCACTTCAGGTGCATTGAGATGGTAGATGATGTCAATGACACCGGGAGCATTCTTTGCTTCATTCAGGTACATGCCTTTTATCGCACCTTTCGCTATCGTACTGCAAACAAAAACGCCATAGACCAGCCCTTCGGGTCTGAACTCGGCGCTGAATTTTGCTTTGCCGGTCACTTTGGCGAGACCGTCTACACGGTCCTCATCGGGTGCCCACCCTGGTCGCTTACTGTAGTTATTTTCCTGTATTGGTCCCTCCAGGGAGGGGAAGTGTCCTTGTTCGTTGTTCATAATCATTGCAATTAAAATCTGTTTGCTTAATTATAGTGTCGTCGAAAAGCTAGGGCTGTGTGCGGCATCCCCTCCCTGGAGGGGTGAGGTGGGCACACTCACTTTCTTTTTCGCTCTTTTGGATTCGCTAAAGCCTCCCGTTTTCGTATTACAAACTCACTCACCCCATGCTGTGCTTCATGTTTTTCAATCCATTCTATGATTTCACTGATTGCCACTTCCACTTTGTTGATGACAAGTAACGCATCGAATCGTAAAAAGGCGACTCCCATCGCTTCCAGTTCTGCCTGTCTTATTTTATCTTTTCGCATCACTACTTCATCCAGATGCGTGATGCCATCTACTTCCAATGCCAGCTGCAGGTCTTTGCAGAAAAAAATCAACGAAATAATTTCCGATAGCTCTTTGCCTGTCAAAATCGTATCCTTTTAGCTGGCCGTTCTTAATTTCATTCCACAGTTTCACTTCAGAAAAGGTCATCTTCTTGCGGAGTGACTTTGCTCTTTCTTTTAGTATCGGGTTGTATGGAATGATCTTTCTTCTCATCTTCAGCTTTTGACCCACCCCGGTCGTTTTAGATAGTTGGTTTCCTTATTCGCCCCTCCAGGGAGGGGATGTGCCCTTAGTCGTTTTTCGTAATCTTCAAAATTCAGACTGTTTCGTTATTCACAGGACAATCGAAAAGCAGGGGCTGTGTACTGCATGCACTCAAAGGAGGGGCGGGGGTGGGTCTAACCCACTGCTTTTGTAAGCGCCTCCACAATCGCCGCTTTACCCAACTTCACTTTATATGCATTGTGCTTATAAGTCTTTGCGCCACTCAATGCTATTGCTGCCGCTTCTTTAAAAACCTGTTCCGATACATTCTTGCCTGTTAAAAATTTCTCCACCTCCTGTAATCGCCAGGGTTTATGTGCCACACCACCCATGGCTACACTTGCCGATTTGATGATTCCGTCTTTTACTTCCATGGCCACTGCCACTGATACCAGGGCAAAAGCATAGGATAAGCGGTCACGCACCTTCAGGTAGTAATTTTTATTATAAGGATTGGCGGGTATATGAACGGCCGTGATCAGTTCACCGCTTTGTAAATTATTATCCCGTTCGGGTGTATCTTCCGGCAGGCGGTGAAAATCGGCAAAAGCTATTTTTCGTTCCCCTTTCGGACCCGTGACATGCACCGTTGCATTCATAGCTGCCAATGCCACACACATATCACTCGGATGCACAGCTATGCAGGAGGGACTGGCACCAAAGATGGCATGCATGCGGTTATATCCCTCAATAGCGCCACAGCCGCTGCCGGGATTGCGTTTATTGCAGGGCATCGTAATATCATAGAAATAGGAACAGCGGGTTCGCTGCATGATATTGCCGCCAACAGTTGCCATATTGCGCAGCGAAGCAGAGGCACCGGTATTCAAAGCCAGTGCCAGCAGCGGATACTTTGATGTGATCAATTCATGTTCAGCCGCAGTGCTATTGAGTACTAATGCTCCTATGGACAATCCTTTTGTGTCGGCTTTGATGTCTTTGAAAGGCAATGCATTTATATCAATCAATCGCTGCGGGGCTGTCACGCCTTTCTTCATCAGGTCAACCAGGTTGGTGCCCCCGGCAATGAATTGGGATGAAGCATATCTTGTTTTGGCATCTACTGCATTTTTTGCTGTGCCGGCCCGGGTGTATTCAAAGTTTATCATACGGCTTTCCCTCCTTTTTTTACTTCCATAATAGCATCTATAATATTGGGATATGCGCCGCAACGGCAGATATTACCACTCATGTATTCACGGATATCTTCGGGTGTGTTGGCATGTCCTTCCCTGATACATCCGATGGCCGACATGATCTGGCCCGGTGTGCAATAGCCACATTGAAAACCGTCATGCTTCATAAAGGCTTCCTGCATCGGGTGCAGTTCATCGCCTTTGGCGAGCCCTTCAATCGTCGTTACTTTTTTGCCATGATTGGTAACTGCCAGCGACAAACAGGAATTGATGCGGCGGCCATCCACATGCACCGTGCAGCAACCGCATTGGCCATGATCACAACCTTTCTTGGTCCCGGTCAATCCGAGTTGTTCCCGCAGCAGATCGAGCAGGGTGACCCTTGGCTCAACGGACAGGTCAAACATTTTTCCGTTTATCTCCAGTTGCAAAGGAATTTTTTCAAAATAAGCGGCTATGGCCTCATCTTTTTCAGCAGCTTTTAATAACACCGGCGAGGCGGCTGTCAATGCGGCAAGGGCAGTTGATTTTTTAAGGAAATCACGGCGTCCGTTGTTGGGACAGTCGTGTTGCTGATCTTGATTCATAGTTGAATGATTGGAAATTAAATTTAACCCTTCTGCGGCGGGTGAAAAAATCTTTTGGCGGAACGGTATTCTTTCAGCAAATCCATTGGTTTATCCTTATAAAAGGGTTGCTTGCACAATTGCAGCCCTGCTTTGTGCTGAAAGGTTATCTTTGCGGCCTATTTTCTGAATTTATGAACAGGATCTACTTCGATAATGCTGCCACCACTGCCCTCGATAAAGAAGTGCTGGATGCAATGCTTCCTTACATGACCACACATTATGGTAACCCGTCTTCTATTTATTCATACGGGAGGGAAAGCCGCCTGGCCATTGAAACAGCCAGGAAAACAGTGGCAAAGATCCTGAATGCCAATCCCGGTGAAATATTCTTTACCAGTGGCGGAACGGAAAGTGATAATATGGCGATCTGTTCTGCCATTCACGACCTGGGTTGCACACATATCATCACTTCACCGATAGAACATCATGCGGTTTTACATGCAGTGGAACATTACGATCATGAAGATGTGGTGACCAGCAGTTTTGTCAAAGTTCTTCCGGACGGTCATATTGATCTTAATGACCTCGAAGACCAGTTAGCTGCACAAGAGAAAAGATGCCTTGTTTCGCTGATGCATGCCAATAACGAGATCGGCAACCTGCTGGATATTTACAAAGCAGGCGAGATCTGTAAAAAGTACAATGCCATTTTTCATTCTGATACGGTGCAAACGGTAGGCCATTATAAACTTGACCTGCGCAGCAAACCCGTTCATTTTGCAACAGGTGCCGGTCACAAGTTTCATGGTCCCAAAGGGGTTGGTATCATCTACATCAATGACAATATCAAGGTAAAGGCAAAGATTTATGGGGGAGGGCAGGAGCGGAACATGCGGGCCGGCACCGAGAACCTCTATGGTATTGTTGGTTTTGCCAAAGCCCTGGAACTGGCCGATGCCCATATGGAAAAAGACAGCGCCTATATTCAGTCACTGAAGACTTACATGATTGAGCAATTGCAAAAACATATTAAAGGTGTGCAGTTCAACGGCGATTATGCCGGTAAAAGTTTATATACGGTACTGAACGCTTCCTTTCCCAAAACCGAGAAATCAGAAATGATTCTCTTTAACCTCGATATGCAGGGCATCTGTGTGTCGGGTGGCAGTGCCTGCAGCAGCGGAGCTGATGTGGGCAGCCATGTCATCCGGGCATTGAACAATAACCCCAACCTGGTGCCGGTTCGTTTTTCTTTCAGCAAACACAACACAAAGGAAGAAGTGGACACGGTGGTGGCGAAGCTGAGAGAGCTGATCTGATCCTTTACCGCCTGTGTTTCCCATTAGCCATTCAAAGAAGAATTTCTCTTTTAAGAAATAAACATTTGGACAATTACGAAAATTCCGTAGATTTACGAAAATTTCGTAGAAATGGAAAAACTCACCCATACAGAAGAAGAAACCATGCAGGCCGTGTGGCGCACCGGCGAAGGCAACGTAAAATCCTTTATGGAGCAACTGGATGAAGAACTGCCCTATACTACGGTGGCCTCTACGATTAAAAATTTAGAGAAGAAAGGGTATTTAAGCAGCCGTTTAGTGGGCAATGCTTATTTGTATAAACCTGCTGTGAGTGAAGAGGCCTATAAGAAGAAGTTTATGGGCAACGTGGTGAAAGACTATTTTGATAACTCGTACAAGGAGCTGGTGAATTTCTTTGTGGAACAGAAAAAATTGTCAGCCAAAGAACTCAAAGAGATACTTGATATGATAGAAAAAGGTAAATAAACCATTAACCAAAAATCATCTCATGCCGGTTGTTATCATTTATATGCTGAAACTTTCTGTAAGCCTGGCGCTGGTTTACCTGTTTTACCAGTTGTTGCTTCGCCGGCTGACATTCTATCATTCTAACCGCAGGTATCTTCTTGGTTACACAATACTTTGCTTTTTTATTCCTTTTATCAATATAACTCCGGTAGTAGAGAATAATGGATTAGCCGGTGCAGGAATTATCCGTATCATCCCGTCAATCGATACTTTTTCAGCGAATGCAGAAGCAGCAACAATGTGCCCTGAACCGGTTTGGTTCACCTCGCTGGATAAATGGGATTGGTTTATGCTGATCGCCGGCGCCGGTACTGCCTTTCTTTTTCTTCGTTTCCTTGTTCGTTTAATTTCTTTCCGCCGTTTGAAAAACAAAGCCACGTTATTGTCTGACAATGGGGTGAAACTTTATCATGTAAACGATTCCATTATCCCGTTTTCTTTTGGCAATTCCGTATTCATCAACCGTCATCTTCACGACGAACATGAGTTGCAGGAGATCATCCGCCATGAATTTGTGCATGTGAAGCAGCGGCACACGATTGATATCATCTGGGCCGAGTTGCTCTGCATGCTCAACTGGTATAATCCTTTTGCCTGGTTACTGAAAGCCGCCATCCGGCAGAACCTTGAATTTATTGCCGATCACAAAGTGCTGGAACATGGCCTGGACAAAAAGCAGTACCAGTATCTTTTATTAAAAGTCATTGGAAATAATCATTTCAGTATAGCCCAACAGTTTAATTTTTCTTCATTAAAAAAACGTATAGCCATGATGAACAAAATCAAATCAGCCAGGGTACACCTGCTGCGGTTTCTTTTTATCCTGCCTTTGCTGGCAGTGATCCTGGTTTCTTTCCGCCAGGGAAAAACAAAGCAGGAAAATCCTTCACCTGCTCCGGTGATGCAACCCGTAAATGACACTATTCCGGACGTTACAACTCCCAATGATAAAGGGTTTATTATTAATGTAAAAGACAAGAACGGGGAATGCCTGTTGGTGATAAAAGACAAAAAAGGGAAGGAGGTGGAACGCTTACTGCTAACCGCATGGAATGAAAAGAAAAGCTATTATGAAAATTTATATGGAATGATTCCGCCGCCACCACCCCCGGATGCTCCTTCAGCACCTGTGCCTCCCATACCCGTGGACTTGCCACCTCATGTTGCGAAGATGGAACGAAAGAATTATACCGTAACAGTAAAGCTGAAAGACGGCAAGACAGAAACCTATGATCTCAGTATTGAAAAACAGAAAAAGGCATTTGAAGAAAAATACGGAGAAATGCCGGAGCCTCCTGACCCGCCAACTCCCCCGGACGCTCCTGTAAAATCGAAAGTAGCCATTGTCAGCAACGACGGTACAGACAAACTGGCAAGCCTTTGTGATGAGTTTGAGATCAGCAATGAAAAAGCAATTATGCACCTGAAGAACGGCCAGACAGAGGAATATGATCTTACCAACATTGAAGAACGCCGGAAATTTGAAAAGAAGTATGGCCGTATCATTGACATGAGACAAAACAGCCTTGATGGGTTGTCACCGGTGGCAATTGTCAATCACGGAAAAGACCATACTGTGCTGGCCCCGATGGCACCGCTTGCCGCCGGAACTTCTGTACTGGCATTAGACCCGACTGGGAACCTCATCACCGGCGAAGAGGATGTGCTGGTTATCATTACAAAAACAACCACCCGCCAGCAACTGGAAGAATTTAAAAAGCAAATGAAGGCAAAGGATATAGAACTGACCTATGATGAAATAGAGTATGACGAAAAAGGAATGCTCGTTTCTATCAGCGGCAAGATGAAGTCAAAAGACGGGCAGAGCAATTTCAATGCTTTCGATTTCAACAAACTCACATTGGCGATGGTGAAATATGACGGCCGTACTTATTTCAAAGTAAGCACCGGGAAAGAAAAGTGACGATATAAAGAGTAGTGAATGGTCAATGGTGAATGGGAAAAGTAATACCCCACTTGCTACTCACTATTCATTATAAATA
>CAYPOD010000028.1:0-9385 GCA_964412375.1 uncultured Chitinophaga sp.
TCGTCACCGTTTGCATCTGTCCCAGGAAAGTATTCTGCACCCGTCTCACCTGCCCACTGCCGCCACAAGTGCCGCAAGTTTGCACACTGCCCTTGTCTTTAGCACCACTGCCTCCGCAGGTGTTGCAGGGAACATATTTTTTTACTTTGATATTCTTGGTAACTCCTTTTGCTATCTCTTCGTAAGTCAGTTTGAGTTTTATGCGGAGATTACTGCCTCTCACACCACGGCTGCGCTGGCCTCCTCCTCTACGTTGCTGCCCGCCACCAAAGAAATTGCCAAAGAGATCATCGCCGAAAATATCTCCAAACTGGCTGAAGATATCTTCCATATTCATGCCGCCGCCACTGTAGCCGCCGCGGCCATTGCCGCTTACACCTGCATGTCCATAGCGGTCATACTGCGCTTTTTTATCTGCATCACTCAATATCTCGTATGCTTCTGCCGCTTCCTTGAATTTCTCCTCTGCTGATTTATCTCCGGGATTGCGGTCAGGATGGTATTGCATGGCCACTTTGCGGTAGGCCTTTTTGATCTCGTCTGCCGTGGCGCTTTTTCCCACACCCAATACTTCGTAATAATCTCTTTTTGACATCCAAAAAACCAATTAACTAATTAATCAATCACTGTTTATTTTCCCACCACCACTTTAGCATGACGGATAATTTTTTCATTCAGGTAATATCCTTTTACCACTTCATCCACCACTTTTCCTTTCAGCTCTTCTGTGGGTGCAGGTATTTCCGTAATGGCTTCATGAAGATCGGGATTGAATTCCTGGCTCACCGTTTCCATCACTTTTACACCTCTTGCCTGTAGTGTGTGGCGAAGTTTATTGAACACCAGCATCACTCCTTCCTTGATGGCCGCAGCATCATCACTTGTTTCGAGCTGTTTTTGTGCCCGGTCGCAATCGTCCAGCACATCCAGCAGTTCGGTGATCACATCCCTTCCCGCTGTCTGGATCAGTTCCATTCTTTCTTTCGCATTGCGGCGTTTGAAATTGTCAAACTCTGCCACTTTGCGGAGGTACTTATCTTTTTCTTCCTCCAGTTCATTTTTTAGCCTTTCCAGTTCGGACTCTTCGCCAACCGGTTCATTCAGGTGAGTGGTGCCGCTCTGGTTCTCATCCGTGTTGATGTCAAAACCCACATGGTTTTCAGGGGTATTTTTTGCCTCTTCCTTCATATCTTTTTCTGCCATTTTGTACAAATTGTCTGCAAAGGTACGGTTGTCAAGAATACTGCCAACAGCCATTTCAGGGACAAAATGACCGGTAGAACTCATTGATTATGCCATTCTTAAAACTAAGGCATAACTTGCAGGCCTTTATGAATAAGGTTTTCCTGAAAAGAAAGATTTCACCCCGGATTGCCAACGGTCATCCCTGGATCTTTAACAATGAAATTGATACAGTGCAGGATGAAGCAGGTAGCTCTGTGACTGTAGAACCGGGCAGTATCGTCGAAGTATTCAGTCATGATAAAAAATTTATCGGTAAGGGATATATAAATCCCCAATCGCAGATCATGGTGCGATTACTGACAAGGGATAAAAAAGATGAGATCAATGAACATTTTTTTTACAATCGCATTGCCCAATGCTGGGAATACCGGAAAAAGACCGGTTACACCGAAAATTGCAGGCTGGTCTTTGGCGAAGCGGATGCACTGCCGCAACTCATCATTGATAAATTCAACGACTATTTTGTGATCCAGACACTGGCCTATGGCATGGATGTGTGGAAACCGGCCATTGTAAAAGCACTGAATAAAATATTTTCTCCCAAAGGAATCTATGAACGGAATGATGTGCCGGTAAGAGAACTGGAAGGCTTGCCGCAACAAATAGGTTTTTTATCAGCACCCTTTGATACCAGGATCATTATCCATGAGAATGGTCTGAAATTTCATGTAGATATTGAAAACGGGCAAAAGACTGGTTATTTTTTAGACCAGCAGGACAACAGAAGGGCCATTCAGCATATTGTAAAAGGAGCTGATGTGCTGGGTGCATTTACCTACACCGGCACTTTTGAAATTCATGCGGCACATTATGGAGCAAAATCTGTTTTAGGTTTGGACATTTCGGAAAATGCCGTTCAGCAGGCCAACCGCAATGCAGCTTTAAATGGTTTGGAAAATGTCTGCCGCTTTGAAACAGCCAATGCTTTTGATGTGCTGAAACAATGGGGCAAAGAAGGAAGACAATATGATGTGGTGATGCTGGACCCGCCTGCTTTTACCAAAAGCCGTGAAACGATTCAAAAAGCGATCACCGGATACAAAGAAATAAATCTGCGGGGCATGAAACTGGTGAAACCCGGTGGCTTCTTAGTTACTTCTTCCTGCACCAGCCTGGTGAACCCGGAAATGTTTCTGCAGATCATTGATATGGCCGCCAAAGATGCGAGAAGAAAACTAAGACAGGTTTGCTTCCAGGCTCAAGCAGCAGACCATCCCATCATCTGTAACTTAGAGAATACACAATACCTGAAGTTCCTGATAGTTCAGGTGCAATAATGATAATAATAATTAATTAATTGATTACTTCGAAACCTGGAACTTGCCAGACTCAATGAGTTTGCCTGACTGGTCTCTTAAATGATAGATATAAACGCCGCGGTTATACTCGGCAAGGTCAATGGTGGTCCTGGGATTCACATTCTGGCTTTCATACATTTTTCTTCCCAGGAAACTGAATACCTGGATGGATAACCCTTTTTCATGTCCTTTCTGAAAATCAAATGTGATATAAGTAGTGGCCGGGTTGGGGTATAATCTCAGCACTTTGTCATTGCTGTCTCCGGATGGGTTACGGGAATCCTGAGCCTGTGAGCAAAGACCGGTGAACAATAAAATGAGTAGTATGGGTAGAATTTTCTTCAACGAAACAAATTTACTTTTATTTTCCAATAATAGATGCTTTTTATCACATCTGCAAAGTATTTGCCGCAAGAAAACTACGATTTTTAACTCCTTGACAATGAGTGCCCTCAGCAAATTTTTTAACGATTTCTTTAGCTGAGTGCTGTTAAAACAGCATTGATGGCATCAAAATCGGGCACCAGACCCGGGTTGTCCAGCACTTCAGCATAGCGGATGATACCATTTTTGTCAATGATAAAAGCCGCTCGTTTGGAAACACCTTTCATGCCATAGCCAAATTCCTGGTGCAGACAGTGATATGCTGAAGAAGCTTCTTTATTAAAATCACTGAGCAGTTCAAAATTCAGGCCCTGGTCTTCCCGAAAACGTCGTAAAGCATAAACTGAATCTACAGAGATGCCGATAACATCTGTTTGGCTGTTGTTATAGGCGGTGATAGAATCTCTTACACTGCACAACTCTTTTGTACAAACGCTGCTGAATGCAAGCGGAAAGAAAAGTACTAACACATTTCTTCCCCGATAACTATCCAGTGATACAGGTTTTTTATCCGTGTTGTAAAGTGAAAAACCAGGGGCTTGCTGACCGATTTCGATATTCATAAAAATTATTTTCCTGAAAACAATAACAATGTGCTGTGAAAATAGTTGCGAATGAGAAAGCAGAAAAAAGAAATTCAGAAACGGGGACAAAGGACTGAATTAAGACTGGATTTATCCAGCCTGCTGATGAAACCTGTGTAGGAAACGGCCAGTTCAAACCCTCCCCTGCCATAACTCGAAGTCTGCAGGTTAGAGATGTTCACGTCATAGCTTAATGTAACCGCAAACGGGCGGTAATCCAGTTTCAGCACAGGAATCAATGCATCATTCCAGCGCAAAAAAGTGCCGGCATGAATGATATAATCCGGGTTGTCAGGGTCAGCCCCAATCTTTAAACCATACATACCACCAGCCACTGTTTCTGCAAAAGCCCCTTGCCGGGAGTGATCAGCCAGCAGTGTTACATATGCATTGTCAGCCACCCCAAAACGCAATCCCCCGGAAAACACCCACTTCGGGTTCAGTTCGATTGCTGCATTGCGGTAAAACGATTGCCGCGGCCTGTTGAAGTGGTGATAAGCCACGCCGAGATAATAATTATTATCAGGGTTATCATCGAGGGCCGAATTATAGCTCATGCCCACACTGCCATCTGCATAGGAAAAAGAAGAAGTGGGAAAGGTTTCACCATCACCCAAACCGTCATACTGCGAATTGGTCGTCATCTTGGAACGGTCAAACCAGCGGTTAACCAATCCTCCCATAAAACCCAGCGATAGATAACGGTTACGGTCACTGCTCAGCGATTTGTGATAATTGAACACGGGCATCAGGTGGGCCGATGTCCAGCCGATAGTGCCTGCTTTGTCAAACAGCAGTTGCAACCCGGCCGTCACATAGTCATTGCCTTTACCTACCGGCATTTTGTATTCACCGTTCAATGATCCTGTTCTGTAGGCATTGGTCACACTGTTCCATTGATCCCGGTAAACAGCCTGTGCCCTGTAATCACCTTTGAAGAGCCCGGCCAATGAAGGATTGCGCAGCAATGGTGATTCAAAAAACTGGGAGAAGTGAATGTCTTGCGTAAAAGCACAATGTGCAAAACACAAAAAACAAAACATTAATATCGTTGGTTTTCTTTTCATCATTATAAGATCAGCGCAATGTTGCCATTCAGTTTTATGAGTTCCCCGTTATCGCAAAAAACCTCTGCCTGGTACACATAAACATCCGCCTGGGGTTTTCTTCCTTTGAATGTACCATTCCATCCGGAAGCCGCATCGTTTACCGGGAAATCCCTTCTTTCAAACACCACTTCACCCCAGCGGTTAAAGATGCGCAGGCTTCTCACCCTGTTCAGCCCCCTGCCTCTCGGGTAAAAAACATCATTACTGCCATCGCCATTAGGAGAAAAAGTATTAGGAATAAAAAGATTACTGTTACTGCAAATGACAATGACCTGTATAGAGCCGGTATTGCTGCATCCGTTGGTATCAGTAATACCAACCTGGTAAGTAGTGGTAAAAGCAGGCATGGCATCCGGGTTGGCACAACCGGTGCAACTAAGTCCGGTAGAAGGCAGCCATGACCAGTTGATCACACCGGGTGAATATGTAGCCGGTATCGTAGCCGGAAACCCGTTTTGAATAGTGATGCTGGGCGGCATGGTGACAGTTGGCAATGGATGCACTGTTATGTCAAAGGAAGCTGTATCGCGGCAACCACTGCTGTTAACAGCGATAGCATTGATTGTAAAATTACCTGCGGTATTGTATTGTTGTGTTGGCGGGTCCTGCATGACTGATGTGTTACCATTTGGAAAATTCCACAACCAGGCAACAGCAGATGTATCGGGCTGAAGAAAAATGCCGGTATGCAACATAGAGCCACCAACACAAACCTCATCAGGACCATTGATGTCAATCACCGGGCTTGCCACTACCGTCACAGCATTTTGAAAAGTGGCCGTATCGGTACATCCATTCTGTGTTGTCACAGCCAGTGTTAAGCTATAAATACCCGGAGCACTGTATTGGTGAACAGGATTTTGCAGAGAGGAACTTCCTCCATCACCAAAACTCCAGTTATAGGTGACAACAGGATCATTGGATGTGGTAGAATCAGTAAATACTACCTGCCCGGAATCACATAACAAGTTCCGGTCAAAGCCAAAATGAGCATCAGCACCGATGATTCGCACGGTATCCAGCCCGGTGATCGGGATAAAACAGCCGCTGGGGTCTTCCAGTATCAGCCTCGGCAGAAAATTTCCAAAAGAGTTATAAGTGTGGTTCACTGCCGGTGTGGTTGTCGTTGCTGAGGTTCCGTCACCAAAATCCCAGATGTAATTTACCACAGCAGCTCCTGTAGATGCACTAAAACTGACATCAAGTGGTTTGCAGCCTGCATCGGGGATATAATTGATCACCGACCCAGCTGTATCATATAAAGTAATCGTCTGGTAGGCAGTGTCGCGGCAACCTCCCGGGCTGGTCGCAACCAGCATAGCGGTATAGACACCCGGTGCCGTATAATAATGAACAGGATTATTCAGTGTGGAGGTGCCACCTAAACCGAAATCCCATAAAACTGAAGAATAGTAAGTGGAGGTGTTGGTGAACTGCACCTGCAGCGGTGAACAGGAACTGATCGAATCACTGACTGTAAACGAAGCGACCGGTTCATCCACACGGATATAAAGATTACGGGTGATTGAATCCGAACAACCATAAACATCCGAGATGGTAAGTGTTACATCATAAAATCCTGTTGCGGTATAAACGTGACTGACCGGAACAACACTCGGCGTATTAAGTGTGGTTCCATCACCAAAATCCCAGAAACTGGTGAGTATCGTATATGTGGCTGTACTGGTATTGCTGAAATTGACTGTTGCCCCCGGGCAGGTTTGCACATTGGCAGAAGTGAAATTTGCCTGCGGATTGGTTGCTGCAATATAATTTGCCCTTGTGATGCTGTCCATGCAGCCAGCTGCATCGGTCACCACCAATTTTACTGAATAAATACCCTGGGCAGCATACGTATGCTGAAAGGGCGGGCCTGTAAATGTTTGTACGGTCCCGTCACCAAAATCCCATCGCCAGTTCACAATATTATTTATACCATCATTGGTTGAAAGATCATTGAAAATTACATCGAGACCAATACAGCCTGATGTATTGGGAGCGTCAAAGTTGGCCACCGGACCATTGATCCTGATATAATTTGTCTTGATGATAGTATCCCGGCAGCCATTAATATCAACAGTGATCAATCTAACAGTATAGGTGCCGGAGTTGGGATAGGTATGACTGATATTGGCCGATGTTGTGTTTTGCTGAATTCCATCGCCAAAATCCCATTGATACAAAGAAATATCCGGTAAAGAAATGTTGGTGGCAGTAAAATTTATCGCAGCCGGTTTACAGGCAACTGTCTGGTTAGCGGTAAAATCAGGATCTGCATCAATGGCACGGACAGTCAATGTCACTGAATGGGAGCAGCCGCCATTCGTAACCGTTAATGTCACGCTATAAACACCAAGGGATGGAAAAACATGCAACGGATTTTGAAGTGTTGAAGTAGTGCCATCACCAAAATCCCATAACCAGCTAAGCGGCGGCAGCGCAGGATCTGTTGTTGACAGGTCAGTAAACTGGAATTCTGTACGGTTGGCGCAATTTGCTGCAAAAGAAAATGCAGCCGAAGGTGGCAATACTGTAATATAATTACTCCGGATTGCAGTATCCGGGCAACCATTGTTGGTGGCGATCAGCGTTACACTATATATTCCGGGAACAGTATAAGTATAAACAGGGTTTTGCAGCGTGGAAGTGCCGCTGCCGTCACCAAAGTTCCACAACCACTGATCGGCAGGAACAGACAGATCGGTGAATTGTATGGTTTGATGGGCACATTGCGTGGTGGGTGCCGCTGAGAAATCAGCCACGGGTAGTGAACCCACTCTCACCGCTCCGGGAATGGTCAGCGTTTCTGTACAGCCGGTTGAAGTAGTGATCGTCAAAGAAACAGTATAGGTGCCCTGAACAGGATAAGTATGTGTGGGAGTGGCAGCTGTTGAAGTAGTGCCATCGCCAAAATCCCATAAATAAGAGGTAACCGCATCCAGTGTATTTATATTGGCCACAGGCGAAATAGTGTAGGGAATGCATCCTCTCACCGGCAGCGAAGGTATAGTGATAACAGGCCGCTGCACCCGAATATAGTCAGTACGGACTAGCGTATCTGTACAACCAAAGCTGTTTGTTACGATCAGTGTTACTGTATAGTTACCATAGCTGGTATAGGTATGTGAAGGATTTTGAGAAGTTGAAGAATTGCCATCTCCAAAATCCCATTGCCAGCTTACGGCGCCGGTGGAAAGATCCTGGAAAGTAGTGGCCAACGGAGGCTGGCAAATTGAAACAACTGATGCATTAAAATCAGCTACCGGCAAGGGATTCACAGTTAATGTTGCAGAAGAAGAGTCTGTACAGTTGCTGTAAGTATTATACATCCACACGGTATAAGTGCCGGGAGAGCTGTATGTATGCGTGGGGTTAGCCTGCGTTGACGTATTCCCATCACCAAAATTCCATGAAACAGTTACCGGGGCAGGCGATGATGTAACTGCAAAAGATGCCGGCTGGTTGGTACAAACCTGTGCCGGGCTGCTGAATGAAGTGTTGAACCCGCCAATCAAAACAGGAGTTGCACTCCGCACTGTATCGGTGCAACCTGCACTGCTGGAAACGATCAGCGTTACATTATAGCTGCCATTACTGTTGTAAGTGTGAACCGGGTTTTGTGCAGTGGTGCTATTGCCATCACCAAACTGCCATTGATAGGTCAGTGTTCCGGGCCCTGTGGATGAGTTGGTAAAACTGATCGCTGCCGGGGCGCTGCAAACAGTGGGCTGAGTGTTAGTGAACCCGGCTGTGACACCATTGGTCACACTGATATAAGCAGGCCGGCTGAAGGTGCGGCTGCATCCTTTGTCATTTGTTACCCTCAGAATTACTGTGTAGACACCCGAACTGGTATATGTCACCGTTGGGTTTTGTACGGTTGATGTCTGCCCATTGCCAAAATCCCACTGCCAGCTAACATTGGTATTACCTGTTCCTGCTGTGGAAAGATCCGTAAACTGAACAGGCAGCGGAAAGCAGCCCGATGTTACGTTAGCGCTGAAATCAACCACCGGGTTTTCATAAACAGTGATATAGGCAGTTCTTGTCAGTGTATTGGAGCCGGATGCATTGGTTACTGTTAATCGTACCGTATAAGTGCCCGGAGTGAAATAGCTGGCTGTCGGGTTTTGCAATGAAGATGTATTGCCGTTTCCAAAATCCCAGCTCCAGGTAGCGGGGCTACCGGTGGAAAGATCCTGGAAACTGAC
Organism: uncultured Chitinophaga sp.; assembly: GCA_964412375.1. GTDB lineage: Bacteria > Bacteroidota > Bacteroidia > Chitinophagales > Chitinophagaceae > CADEDV01. The sequence continues at coordinate 8,832 of CAYPOD010000028.1, forward strand.
GATTAAAGGAGAGCATCCCGCCGTGCTGCTGGCAGAGAAATTAGCCGTAGGCGCCTGTCCATATATCAGGGAAGTTGAAAAAAATAACAAGAAAAGAAACAGGTGTAACGGTTTCCCAAGGGTATGATACACATTGTGCTTCAAAAGCAGCCGGTTTAATGATTTCTGTAATAAACGAGTCTGAATAGCAAAAATTATTCCTGCAACAAATTAATTCAGATTATTTTATCTCGTTTTAAAAATTTGCCTGCGCCGGGGTAAGACAATGCACCTATGCAGTAGTTTAAGCAGGAAAAAGAAAGAAGAGGTTTTAAAGTTTGTCGAGCCGCAATGTTTTTACATCGGCCCCGGCTGTCAGAGTGGCCTCCACGTAGGTCCAGCTATTACGATCAATCTTCCAGGTGCCGTTGAGATGGCTGAGCGGTGTGGTAGCGTTGGTAAAACTGGCCCAGATGGTCATAGCATTGGCATTCCCTTCCCAATTACCGGTTTTTTCAATCGTACCATTTTTGATAGCATCCACAGTCCGGTTGGCATGGTATTGAAATTTGTAA
>CAYPOD010000028.1:9485-11104 GCA_964412375.1 uncultured Chitinophaga sp.
ATTTTATCCGGGCTTCATGCCCAGGGACCCGATGAAAAACTCAATAACTGGTCTGCAAGCCGGCCAATTGAAAAGATATATCTTCATCTCGACCGGGAAGAATATATTGCCGGGCAAACCATCTGGCTCAAGGCCTACCTCAGTGCTGATTTTCTTCCCAATGATAAAAGCACAGCATTGTTTGTTGAACTGCTCAACAGTTCTTCTTCACAGGTGCAGCGCCTGTCACTCCCTGTTGTGCGGGCTGTATCACAAGGTCAGTTTGAGTTGCCAGATACACTTTCCGGAGGAAAATACATAATGAGGGCCTACACTGCCACCATGCTGAACAATGCCCACGACTTCATCTATAAGCGAACAATTTCTGTTACTGGCAAAGAGAAAAGCGAAAAATCTGTTGTGCCGGAAAACAAAGAAGTAAAACTGGTCTTCTTTCCCGAAGGAGGCAATTTCGTTGCCGGCCATCCGAATACCATTGCTTTCAAAACAACGGATGCATACGGGTTGCCGCTAAAAACAGGTGGCTTTATCAAAAACGGAAAGGATGAGATAGCAACTGAGTTTGCTGCTCTTCATGACGGTATGGGATTGTTTGACCTCAACCCGGCAGCAGGAGATCAGTATTATGCAGTATTAACTGATGATCCTATCGGGAAAAAATATCCTCTGCCGGAACCGGCAACAAAAGGTATAGTCTTCCGGCTACTGAATGCGCCAAAAGAAATTCAGTTTGAAATTTTCCAGCATAAGAATGATCCTGTATTCCAGTCCGCATACATGATCGGGCAAATGCAGCATCATATAGTTTTCAAACAACCCCTGAAACAGGGAACAGGCAGTCTTTCCGGAACAATTCAAACCGGCAATCTTTCTTCCGGCATATTGCACATCACTGTTTTCAACAAAGACCATATGCCGCTGGCGGAACGGCTCTGCTTTATTAATAACAAAGAATATATACAGGCAGCCCAACTGATCACCGACACACTTGATTTTTCTGACCGCAGCAAGAATCATTTCAGTCTTCTTTTACCTGATTCTGTAACCGGCAGTTTTTCTGTGTCCGTTACCGATCCTGCTTTTCACAGCAAGCCGGTGAGAGAAGAAAACATTTTTTCTGCCCTCTTGCTTACTTCCGATCTGAAAGGCTATGTCCACAACCCCGCCTGGTATTTTTCTGCAGACAACGATACGGTGCGTTATGCTCTTGACCTGCTGATGATGACACATGGATGGCGGCGTTTTAAATGGGAACAGTTGTTGAAAGAACCTTTGCCGGCGGTAGCGTATAAAGACCCGGCTTTTGTTAGCCTATCCGGTAAAATAACATTAGAAGGAACTCAAAAGCCCTTTTCAGAAAGAGACCTGTTGTTATACATGGTTGCTGCCGATTCAAGCCGTAGCATGAAGTTGACAAAAACTGACCGGGACGGCATTTACAAAGTGGACTCTCTGCTCTTTTTTGATAAAACAAAAATATTGTTCACGGATATCCGCGGAAAGAAAAACCAGTTCATTGATGTTAAACCATCTCCTGATTCTTTGAACAGGCCTTATCCATTGCCCGATATTGAACATGATGACATTTCGGGCAGACAAACTATTTATACTCCGGAGCA
>CAYPOD010000028.1:11204-19694 GCA_964412375.1 uncultured Chitinophaga sp.
TCATCAGGGATGACCTGGGCAATATTGCTTTATACTATCGTCAAATGCCAACCATCAGTTCTTTGGGAAATATGGGAATGGCTGTTTTCCTTGATGAAGTACTCACAGACCCAGGCACATTGATCTTTATTCAACCCAGCCAGGTGGCGATGGTGAAACTATATAGTTTTTTTGTTGGAGCATCAGGAAATGCTCCCGGAGGGGCTCTTGCTATCTATTTAAAAAAAGGGGATGATCTCTGGGCCTCCATGCCCAGGTCCGGTGAGGTCATCACTTACAATGGCTTTTCCGTCATCAAAGAATTTTATTCGCCGGATTATTCAACACCGCCTAAAAAAAATGTACCGGATCAGCGCATCACCCTTCACTGGAAACCGGACATCTTTGTTAATGGAAAAAATGTAAAAATTCCAATCCCTTTTTACAATAACGACCGCACCAGGATTTTCAAAATTGTGGCAGAGGGCATGACAGTTGATGGCAAGTTGCTGCTGATCGAAAAAATCATCGGGGCCAAAGCATTTTGACAAAAGTTAAGCCCCCTGTCCTTACGGACCACGGGGGCTTTAGGTTTTTCAACCCTGAGTTATTTGGAGACCGGGAAACCGGGTGTCTTCTTTACTTCATCAATTACTGCCGTGTACCTTGCTGTCAGTGCCGACATAAACAACAGGAACTGGTAGCCGTCAATAGTGCCAAAAGGCATTTCGATGATGCGGTTGCGCAGGTCCTGTGTGGTAGTCCTCGTGTATTTCAGTTCTGCCGCTCTTGCTGATTTAAATCCTGCCACGGCCTCTGTTGCTGTTTTCCATTTTGGCATTGCTGTCTTCACATCAGCCGGCAACAGTTCCTCAAAGGGCCGCAGGGCAACAAGTTCGATCACCTCTTCATCGGTGTATTGAACAGCAATTCTTTTTTCGGGTGTAGCTGGCTGTTTGCTGGTGGCTTCAAAAATCTGCCAGAGTTCTTTCTCTGCAATCGCCAGCCGGTAGAGATATTCCCGGATGCTTTGCTTTGCTGCATCGCGGAAGCTGAGTTGATTTTCCGAAAGCCCGTTGCAGGCTTTCAGCAGTTCGTTCCTGCTTTCTTTCAAATTGCTGACAGCAAACTTCCTTTCCTTGCTGCTAAGCGAGAAATGGTTCAGCGTCCCTGCAAGACCGGTGATCACCAGTAATGCCAGCAGCAGACGACCTTTGGTTCGTTTCAGCATTTTTGGTTGGTTGTTTTGCTATTGCATGAAAATCCGGACAAGGGGTTATCCAAGGGGCAGGAAAGAAGCAAAAAGATACAAAAGATTTCGTATTTCCAAATTGTCTTTTAAGCACATTCGTATAACTACGTATGCATAACTATCTCATACGGCGCAGGCCAACCGGATTTTTTATCAAATGTCAATTTGAAACCGCATTGCTCATTTACTTTGCTGGTTATACCGCCTGAAAACAGGAAAACAGCACAATGCCAGTAATTAGTAACTTGCCGGACGCACTGCTAAAAAATCAATATGAAAATTGCTGCTGTCATTTCCTTTCTCGAATCACTGGCGCATCCCTCCCTGCAGGAAGCATACGATAATGCCGGGCTGATCACCGGGGACCCCGGCTGGGATTGCAGCGGCATCCTTTGCAGTCTTGATGCCACGGAAGAAGTGATCCGCGAAGCCATTGAAAAAAAATGCAACCTCATCGTGGCCCACCATCCCATTGTATTTGGCGGTCTGAAGAAGATCAATGGCAAAAACTATGTCGAAAGAGCAGTGATCGCTGCCATCAAAAATGATATTGCGATCTATGCCATCCACACCAATCTCGACAATGTAATAGAAGGGGTGAACGGAAGGATGGCAAAAATGCTTGGTTTAAAAAACATATCCATTCTTTCTCCCAAAGAAAACACACTCAGGAAGCTTTTCACTTTTGTACCGCTCGATAAAGCTGAACAGGTGCGCCAGGCCATCTTTGCCGCCGGTGGAGGTCATATTGGCAACTACAGTGAGTGCAGCTTCAATGCAGAAGGGACCGGCACTTTTAAAGCCGGGGAAACGGCAAGCCCTTATGCAGGTAACATCGGGGAGCAACACCAGGAAAAGGAAATAAAAATTGAGGTCATCTTCCCGGCTTTCGTGGAAGGCAGGGTGCTGTCGGCCATGAAAGCCGCCCATCCCTATGAGGAAGTGGCCTATGATATTGTATCGCTGGCTAACCGGCATCAGCAAATTGGGGCGGGACTGAGCGGCGAACTACCGGAACCCATGGAAGAAATGGCTTTTCTGCAGCACCTGAAACAAGTGTTTGGCCTCAGTGTTGTTCGCCATACCACCCCCCGGAACAGACCGGTAAAAAAAGTGGCCCTTTGCGGAGGTGCCGGTAGTTTCCTCGTTTCCAAAGCTTTAGCATCAGGCGCCGATGTCTATATCACTGCCGACATGAAGTATCATGAGTTTTTTGATGCCGATGGCCGCATCCTCATTGCCGACATCGGGCATTATGAAAGCGAGCAGTTCACCATTGACCTGCTACAGGAAGTTTTAGAGCAAAAATTCCCTACCTTTGCCGTCCTTAAAACAGCAGTGAGAACCAATCCCGTTCATTATTGCTGAGCCTTAAAACCTCAAATACAAAATGGCAAACGTTAAAGAATTTTCCGTTGAAGAAAAACTGACCTCATTAGTTACCCTCCAGAAAATTGAAAGCAAACTGGATGAGATACACATCCTCAAAGGCGAGCTTCCCATGGAAGTGGCCGACCTGGAAGACGAGATCACCGGTTTGCATGCCCGCCAGACCCGCATTGAGGAAGAGATCAATGGTGTGACTGATTTCATCAACCAGCGCAAAGAAGCCATCAAAGAAGCTGAAGCACTGATCAAGAAATACGACAAGCAAAGCAGCAATGTCAAGAACAACCGGGAGTTTGAAGCGATCAACAAAGAGATCGAAATGCAACAACTGGAAGTGAAGCTGGCTGAAAAACACATCAAAGACGCTACGGAAGAAATTGCTGAAAAAGCAGTGCACCTGGAAAAAGCCAGGAAAAATATTGCTGCCAAAGAAGGCATCCTGGCTACTAAAAAAAGTGAACTCGAAAAGATCATTGCTGCCAACGAAAAAGAAGAGAAACATTTTAATAAACTGGCCGCCGAAGCAAAAGAGCATGTTGATCCCCGTTTGCTGACCAGTTATGAAAAGATCCGCAAGAGCTATCGCAATGGCCTGGCCGTGGTGCCGGTGGAAAGAGATGCCTGTGGCGGTTGCTTCAATGCCATCCCCCCGCAAAAACAAAGCGAGATCAAACAGCACAAAAAGATCATGATTTGTGAGAACTGCGGCCGGGTCCTGGTGGATGAGGAATTGCACAATTCAGTCGAAGTAAAATAATTAAGTCATTATTATTCCTTTTAAAAATCCCGGCCATACCTGCCCGGGATTTTTTTGGGTCTGTCCGAATTCTCCGGTTACAATTTAATACCTGGCATTCGTATAAAATCAATAACAAATTGGTATAATTTGCGATGCCAATGCTGCAACAGCTTTCCATACAGAACTATGCCATCATAGATGAACTGGACATCCGCTTTGACGGCCGGATGAATATCATCACCGGGGAAACAGGCGCCGGTAAATCCATTATCATCGGTGCGCTGAACCTGATACTGGGTGAAAGAGCAGACTCTTCCGTATTGGTGAATAAAGAAAAGAAGTGTATCGTAGAAGGAACTTTTGGCGCCGAAGGCAGAAAAGCCGTCAAAGATTTTCTGCTGCAAAACGACCTGGATGCAACAGATGAACTGGTGCTGCGCCGGGAGATCGGCACTAACGGAAAATCGAGGGCTTTTATCAATGATACCCCTGTTAATCTTGCACAGTTGCAAAAACTCAGCAACCTGCTGGTGGACCTGCATCGCCAGTTTGATACCTTAGAATTGGGTGATAATGATTTTCAGCGGCAGGTGCTTGATGCACTGGCGGGTCATGGCGGCACAATTGAAGAATACAAATCAGTATATCAGCAATGGCAATGGCTGAAAAAAGAAGCGGAGCAACTCAAAGAACTAAAACTGCAGTTTGACAAAGAAGCTGACTACAACCGTTTTCAATACAGCGAACTGGAAGACGCCGGTTTTAAAGAAAATGAACTGGAAAATATGGATGCCGAACTAAAGCTGCTTGGTAATGCGGAAGGCATCAAATCTGTTCTGGATAAAGTGCATAGTGAATTGCAGGAAACTGATAACCCCGTCGTACAGCATCTCAAAAGCCTGATCAATCAGCTTTCTGTTTATTCGTCTTATCATAGTGAATTGCCGGGCTTGCTCGAAAGACTGCAGGCAGCCCAGGTGGAATTAAAAGATATCGCTTCAGAGCTAAATCATATCAGCGACCATATCCACTACGACCCGCAAAGAATAGAGCAGTTGAACGAACGGCTATCTCTCGGTTACAAATTGCAGAAAAAACATGGGGTCAGCTCTACCAATGAACTATTGCTTATTCAGCAGCAATTAGAAGAAAAACTCCAGGCGGTGCTGAATATTGACCATGCCATCGCACAGAAGGAAAAAGAAACCGGTGAGTGGCTGGCCAAAGCAAAGCTGTTGGCGGCAAAGATCACGGAAGGAAGAAAGAAACAGGCAAAGCCGCTGGAAGAAAAAGTAAACAGACTGCTGGCTCAGGTGGGTATGCCCAATGCAAAACTGAAAGTGGAAACAAAAGAAGCTGAACTGAATGCCCATGGCGCTGATACAATAGAATTTTTATTTGATGCCAACAGGAGCGGCCAGTTTCAGCCGGTGCGAAAAGTGGCAAGTGGTGGCGAGCTAAGCCGCCTGATGCTTTGCATCAAATCATTGGTGGCAAAATCAATCGACCTGCCCACACTCATCTTTGATGAAATAGACACCGGCATTTCCGGCGAAGCAGCCCGGCAGGTGGGCCTTATCATGAAAGAACTGGCCGTCAAAAGACAACTCATCTGCATCACCCACCAGCCGCAGATAGCCGGCAAGGCAGATGCACACTTTTTTGTTTATAAGGAGATCATCAATGATGCAGTGAAAACTAATATCCGTCAACTGTCAACCGAAGAACGGATTACGGCCATTGCCAAAATGCTGAGCGGTGAAAAACCTACTGCTGCTGCTATGGAGAATGCAAGGGAGATGGTGGGAAACTGATTTTGAAATTGAATGAACGGCGGGTGCCGCAGTCCCCGCACTTATGGCCATCTGACACATCGCCTTTGAACTCTAAAGGAAGCTCGGCAGCGAAAGAAAATCACCTTTAAAATCTTAAGGACACTCGGCTGGGAAAGAAAAGAGTCGCAAAGAGGCAATAAAAACCCCTGCTTTTGTTCACCAAATCCCGGAGGGATTTAATATAAATAGAAAGATGTAATCTTTAGGCGGCCAACCCCGGAGGGGTTGAATTCTTATTTACAATATTTAACCCCTATGGGGTTTTGAATTCAATATTATTCATCTATCTTTAAATATCTTACCCCTACGGGGTTTGCTGACTTTGCTTTTAATGTTTCTTTTTTCCATCTTAATATCAGCCCTGAATTTCATTCTCCATTCACTATTCTTACCACTAAGGATTCATCCTCAAATACTCCTTTATCGCATAATGATACACCGTCTGCCCTTTCTTCACTTTCTTTTTATATGTCGCTTTCAGCGCCGGGTCATTATTAATGCCCTGTGCATAGGCAACGGCTGCTGCAAACTTTTTTCGCTTTGCTTTTTGCTGCTTACTCGGTTTCACCCGGCTCATATCCGGGTAAGCCGTGATTACCGTTTTCTTGCCATATCGCTTCACCACGATCTGCTTGCCGATCTGACCCCTGAAATTTCGCAACAGTACAGATGCCGGACTTTGCGCCATTGTATGAGAGTTTAGTCTAACTAAAGTACAACGCAGCCCTGGCATGTGCAAGTTCCCTCCGTTCATCCTTCGTTCATCTGTCGAAGATTAATGCAGTTTATGATTAAAAAAATGCCTTGCTGGGGCTGTCATAATTGCCCCTTCATACATAAACAATACATCACCGGGCCACTGACCCAATAACATAGTCTGCCATTTGAATACCTTTTATATAGTGGCTTTTTTGCTGATTGTAAATATTTACTTTGTCATGAAAAAAATTAACCGGTCCCGGCAACATAAATAATGCACCCTGACTACTGCCCCAAAACCTTCTTCCCCGGCGCTTAATAATAACTCCTTATTTTTACCGCCCAAAATCAACGCTATGGCAAATAATTTATTGAAAGGAAAAAAAGGCATCATCTTCGGCGCACTGGATGAAAAATCCATCGCCTGGAAAACCGCTTTGAAATGTTATGAAGAAGGCGCACAGATCGTGTTGACCAATGCACCCGTGGCCCTGCGCATGGGAGAGATCAATAAACTGGCCGAAGCCTGTGGCAATGCCCCCGTTATTGGCGCCGATGTGACCAATATGGACGACCTGAAGAACCTGTTTGAAAAATCCATCGGACATTTTGGCGGCAAGATTGATTTTGTGCTCCATTCCATCGGTATGAGCCTGAATGTACGGAAAGGCAAACATTATACAGAAATGAACTATGAATGGAACCAGAAAACCCTTGATATTTCTGCGATGAGCCTGCACCGGGTGCTGCGCACTGCCTGGGATATGGATGCCCTGAATGAATGGGGCAGCGTAGTAGCGCTGACCTATATCGCTGCACAACGGGTGTTTCCTGATTATAATGAAATGGCCGATGCTAAAGCCCTTTTGGAAAGTGTAACAAGAAGTTTCGGCTATCACTATGGCGCCAAAAAGAAAGTGAGGGTAAATACCGTTTCCCAGTCACCCACCCGCACCACAGCCGGCAGCGGGGTGAAAGGGTTTGATGGCTTTATCAATTATGCCGAAGCCATGAGCCCCCTGGGTAATGCTACGGCTGAAGACTGCGCTAATTATTGTGTAACCCTGTTCAGCGACCTGACCCGTTATGTCACCATGCAAAACCTGTTTCATGATGGCGGCTTTAGTTTCACCGGTGTGACACAGGGAGTGATAGAACAAATGGAAAAATAAGTTACTTCACACCCAATAATAAAAGCCTCCGTCCGGAGGCTTTCGCATTTATTATTTACAACAAAAGCTATTAGCTTTTCTCAATATTCGTCTTCATTAAACAGGAAATCTTCCTGCGTCGGGTAATCCGGCCATATATCTTCAATAGTTTCATACACATCGCCTTCATCCTCCAGTTCCTGCAGGTTCTCCACCACTTCTATAGGTGCGCCACTGCGGATAGCATAATCAATCAGCTCATCTTTTGTGGCGGGCCAGGGTGCATCTTCCAGGTACGAAGCCAGTTCTAAGGTCCAAAACATCTTCTCAGGGTTTAAAGTTTAAATTCTGCCTGCTGGCAGGAAGGTTTGCTCTTTTTTTTATATGAGACCCACCCCCAAATTTTCCGCAAATGTAACAGTATTAACGAATTTTCCAAATCCGGGTTGTACACCCGGTTTGAAGGAAATCTTAAAAAGATCACCGGCGCTGCTAATACGGTTTTGCCGGGGGTTGTGATTTATGGATATTTGATTTATTAAAAGAGCTAATAGCTGCATGATCAACGGAAAAAATATACATAAACGCTATGGCCCCGTAGAAGTGCTGAAGGGGGTGGACATTGATATTCAGAAAGGCGAGATCGCTTCCATTGCCGGGCCTTCCGGGTCTGGCAAAAGCACCCTCCTGCACATTTTGGGTACGCTGGACAAAGCCGATTCCGGGTCTGTTGTGATGAACCAGACAGAGATCAGTTCCCTGAACGGAAAAAGACTGGCAGCTTTCCGGAATAAACACATTGGTTTTGTATTCCAGTTTCACCACCTGCTGCCCGAATTTACTGCCCTGGAAAATGTATGTATACCCGGCTGGCTGGCCGGCCGCAGCAAGCGGGAAGTGGAAGAACAGGCCAGGCAATTACTGAGCATGCTGCGCCTGGAACACCGGCTGGAAAACAAACCCAATCAACTTTCAGGTGGGGAGCAACAACGGGTGGCTGTGGCCAGGGCATTGATCAATAACCCGGATATTGTTTTCGCTGATGAACCCACCGGCAACCTGGACACGGCCAATGCCAACGAACTGCACCAGCTCTTTTTTGACCTGCGCAGGCAGTTCAATCAAACCTTTCTCATCGTGACCCACAACGAAGAACTGGCTAAGCTAAGTGACCGTGTACTCCACATGAAGGACGGCAAGATCGTTTAAGTGTTATCTCATCCCGCCGCCCTGGAACAAAGGCACCTGGATGCCGCCCCTGATGATGGGAATGGTGCGGCCAAGATTATCCGTATAGGGTGAATTGAGATTTCCCGACACATCGAAAAGCACAGAAAGGTAAAAAAACGGTTGACCGCCCCTGCCCTGCCTGCCGGTGGTGTAGCCACCGCCAATCAGAAAACTGCTGACATCATCTTTATACTTCTGTTCCATACCCACCTGGGG
>CAYPOD010000028.1:19794-21644 GCA_964412375.1 uncultured Chitinophaga sp.
GCCAGCGAAACACTGCCGCCGGTGAATAAATTTTCCTTGAATGACCGTTTGTCTTCTTCATCCTGTGCCTTTACAACAACAGTTGTGATTAAAAACAGTGCGGATAATAATAATTTTCGTTTCATAAATATGAGGTTAAGATTTAAACTAAGTATTGAAAGCAGCTAAAAAGTGCTGGTTATTCCCTGTAACCCTGCTGAACTGATCTCACAGATCAAATATCTTTCCCGGGTTAAGAATATTATTTGGATCAAATGATTTCTTTATATCCCTCATCAGCTTCATTCTTGTTTCATCAAAAATTATATCCATATAACTCTTCTGAATAAGGCCGATTCCATGCTCGCCGCTGATGGTGCCTCCCAGCCCATGCACCAGCATAAACAATTCTCTTAAGACAAGATTCATTTCCGCACTTCCATAACTGTTGGGTATCCCCGCTTTGCTTATGCGGATATGCAGGTTGCCATCGCCGGCATGGCCATAGCACACCACTTTAAAATCATGCTTCTTTCCCAGTTGCTTAACTCCTTTGATCAGGGCTGGCAACTCAGCCCTTGGCACCACGGTGTCTTCTTCTATTGTGTACCCTGCCATTTTCACTGCTTCCGCCACCCTTCTTCTCAGATTCCACAACTCTGCTTTTTGCTGTGCATCATCTGCAAAATAAATTTCTCCAATATCATATTGCGACAACAGTTCTCCGATAGCTTCCATCTCTTTCATCAGTACCTCAGCATCATTTCCATCCACTTCAATGATCAGGTGTGCCTCGGTGTCATCTGTTACCGGCACCGCCGTGCTGTCCACCATTTTGCTGACGATGTTCAGCGCATTGATCTCCATCAGCTCCATGGCGCTGGGCACAAACCCCGCCCTGAAAATGGCGCTGACAGCTTCACCGGCCTGTTCAAGATTCCTGAATGGAACCAGCATCAGCAGGTCATGTTTCGGATAGGGAATGAGCTTTAATACAATTTTGGTGACAATACCTAAAGTGCCTTCGCTGCCCACCACCAGTTGCGTCAGGTTATAACCGGTTGAGTTTTTCAACACATTTGATCCTGTCCAGATCACTTCACCGGTTGGTAACACTACTTCCAGGTTCAGCACATAATCTTTCACCACACCATATTTAACTGCTTTTGGGCCGCCGCTGTTTTCCGCAATATTACCACCGATGAAACAAGAACCACGGCTACTGGGATCTGGGGGATAGAACAACCCCTTTTCTTTTACAGCCATTTGCAGCACTTCGGTAATCACCCCCGGCTCAGTGGTCACCTGCAGGTTGCGTTCATCAATATCCAGTATCGCATTCATTCTTTCAGTCGAAAGCAACACTCCACCCAAATGCGCCAAAGCGCCACCGCTGAGGCCCGTGCCTCCTCCTCTTGGGGTAACGGGTATTCTTTCTTCATTGCAAAGCTTGAGAATTGCACTGATCTCTTCGGTGGTGCGGGGTTTCAGCACCACTTCGGGCAGAAAGTGCAGGTTCTCGGTTTCATCATGTGCATACTTATTGAGTGATTCCTCATCCAGAAAAACATATGATTCTCCAACTATCCTTTTAAAGGTTTCTACATGCTGGGCAGTCAGCACAGCCGGTTCGGTTGTTTCCATCCGGAAAATGATTTACAATCCTTGAATGCTGTAAAAATCGGAATTATCAGTCAAATGCACGAAGCAAAAAACTACAAATGTCAATACCTGAATGAAGGACACATAGACTCTCTGCGATTGCCCCGGTAGCGGTCAACAACCCCCTGTTTGATCAGCGAAAATTCAAAAGCGCCGCGGCTGTTATTGAAATTGCGCATTGTGGAGATGGTGGCATCATAGGTAAAAGT
>CAYPOD010000028.1:21744-46064 GCA_964412375.1 uncultured Chitinophaga sp.
CATTAAAAAAAGATTCACGGGGCCGGTTGATATGCATGGTAGAAAATCCTGCATTGATGTAAACCATATCCGTCGGGAAATATGCATAATTCACCCCGGCCTGAATGTCAAGATAATGAATATTGTTCCTGTCGAGATTAACTGCCGTGGGCAAATGATTGTCGAAGAACTGACCATCGAACTGGTCTGGAAATTTAAGATTAGACACATTGATCTGCTTGTTGGCCCATCCCACATTGAAACCAAGACTCACCAGGCTGCCGGCATCAATCATCTGGTGATAAGCAACAGAGCCATATACTTTGGTGGAAGTGAGATTGCCGCTGCCGGCCACATCTCTCAGGATCAAACCACCCAACCCAAGCCAGCCGGTATTATCTTCATTCTTCATCACCTGTGCATCCCCAAAAATACTCATGGTCTTGTATGGGATAGACATCACGGAAGACCATTGGTTACGGTAATTCATGCCCAGCCTGTAATCGCCATCAGGTATAAAACCAGTGTTGGCAGGATTGGTCGACAATGGAGAATTCATGAACTGAGAAAAATGAAGATCCTGTCCTTGTGAGATAGTCACAAAAAACAAACACACTGTTCCTGCTAGTATTTTAAATATATTCATGATCATTCCTCCTTTGGCGGCCGCAGCTACCTGATTAACGTAATATCACCCTTCTTAGTTGTTTTGGTTCCGTCAAAAAACTCCACTTCCAATGTATAAGCATATACATCCATTGGCTGAACCTGGCCTTTCACTTTACCGTCCCAGCCCTGGAGCCGGTTGCTGGTTTCAAACACTTTTTGTCCCCACCGGTTCCAGATAATAAACCGCATTTTGCTGATGCCAAATCCTTTCACCATCACTACGCTGTTAATGTCTCCGCTCATCGGGGTAAATGCATTGGGCACATCCACCAACGGAGTGATAACCGCAGAAACCTGCTGGCAAAGCGTATCGGCACAGCCGGCAGCATTGTAAGCGATCAGGCATGCGTTGAAGGTGCCAGTGGTATTATACTGGTGCTGTATTGGCAGCCTAGATGTGGTTAGCAATGTATCTCCATCTCCAAAATCCCATTTGAAAGAAACCGCATCCGGAGAAGAAAGATTAGTGAATGTATGTGGTGAATTGTTTACAGGAACCAATGGAGTATAACTAAAATTGGCTACAGGATTATCGAATACAGTAATGGTGAATCTTGCCGTGTCAGTAATGTTGCAGGTGTTGGGGTCGGTAGCCACCATGACAATATTATATGTGCCTGCCGTATTATAAACATGGGTAGGATTAGCAACGGTGGAAGTATTACCATCACCAAAAAACCACTCAAAACTTTGCCCACCAATAGAAGTGTTATTGAACACAGCCGTGTAAGGTACACAACCGGTAGGCGGAGTGGTAAATTGTGCATCCACGTTTGCAGCCACACTTAAGACAAGAGTATCCGAAGCAGGGAAGTTGCAGTAAACGCTATCTCTCAGGGTCAGTATCACATTATAGGTTCCGGGGCCGGGGAAATTGTGGATTATTGGATTCATACCTCCTATTACAGTTGGGCTTCCATCCCCAAAATTCCACAGGAAAGAAGTATCCGTAAATGGCCGGGCAGGGGGTGTCACCGAAAGATTATTGAATTGATATTGGAATGCATCACAAGGCCCGGTTTTTACCGCATTGAAATCAAGATCAGCTCTCAGGTCACCCACCAGGATGTTGAGGTAGGAAGTATCCCTGACATTACAGGAGGAAGGATCAATCGCTATCAGCATTACCTGGAACAGCCCGGTTGAGGTATATGTATGTGATTGCGTAAATCCTACATTGGCAGGCAGCGGTCCAACCGGCGGGGTGCCATCTCCAAAGTCCCAGATATAACTTTGTGCATTACGAACCTGGTCGGTAAAATCAACTGTAAGAGGCACACATCCAAATGTATCTCGTTGAACACCCCCAATAGCTGACAATACATCAGCTCCTACACCTGAATAATCGAATTCGATTTTTACCATAGCCAGATTACATTGTGCCGCCGCAGGTTTCACGGTTGACCAGGCCCCGGCTGTGGTAGGAAAAACAGCGCCACCACCACAATTGGCACAAATTGCCTGGTAGATCACACCATTTTGATCAAAACGGCTTGTACCTCCGTCCACATGATCTACTAATCCACCATTCTGACCAAAGAAACTTCCGTATAACTGTGCTGTTGCGTCCCTGGCAAGGACGAAAAAGTAAAAGTCGGCATTGTCTGAGCTGGTCGGTTTTATTGCATCAGCTGTAACGGGCATACCTGTAGTTCCTGCATTTTGATAAGAACTGGCAGGAATCTCACCTCCCCATCCGGATACATATACATTTTCGCAGCGATCAACCAGGAAAGCGGTAGGAGAAATGTTGGGTATGGTTGAACTGGTTCCAAATACGGTTGTATAAACATAGCCCGAAAGATCGGGTTGTAATTTGCCAATAAATTGCTTGGCGCCAGGATTGCTGAAAGTCGCATTTTGGGGAATCCAGTTGCCTGTTGTTTGTCCCATTATATACGGAAATCCATTTCTGTCAAACTGAATTCCAAAAACCTGGTCTATGCCGCTTGTGCCAATAAAAGTGGAACGAACCACTGCATTGCCATTTGAAGTTATCTCTGCGACAAAGCCATCAATACCTCCCTGTGAAGTAGGGTTTAAAGTACCAGCCTGGGTGCCGGGTAAAAAAGTAGTATGTGTGCTTTCTGTGCCACCTGCAACATATACATTTCCATTCGGACCAACATTAAGGACATAAGCTGCATCATTGCCGCTACCGCCGATAAAGCTGGCAAAAAGCATTGTACTGAGGTTTGCATTAAATTTTAATAACACACCGTCCTGTGCTCCGCCCGGCGTAGTTTGAAAGGCACCTGCAGTTACCGGAAATCTTCCTACTCCGGACGCATCTCCCGGTGATTGCGTGCAGGAAGCCACATAGACATTTCCTGCCGCATCCAGGTTGACTTCGCTGCGGCCATCATCACCATAGTTTTGCTGCAAAGAGCTAACACCGTTACGGTTAGGCTCAATATTGACGCCATCATCCCCTGATCCGCCAATTTTTCTTGAACCTATTAATGCAGTGCCGGCTGCATTTAGCTTTGTAACAACAATATCATATCCCGATCCGCCGCCGAATGAATTTGTTACAGGATAGTTGGGAGAATTAGACCTGCCGGCTACGACCACATTACCCTGGTTATCGCAAATAAGACTATGAGGTTGTTCATTTCCACCTCCGCCAATGTAAGTAGCAAATATCCTGTTGGCCCCGTTGGGTGATAACCGGATGATACCAATATCAAAACCGCCTGAACTGGCCGAATTAATTCCTCCCTGGAATGTGGTTTGAAAGGCGCCGGCCTGTGTGGGGAAACCATTTCCAAAAACAATTCCTCCGGCATACATGCTTTCATCTGGTCCATAAGTGGCTGTAAAACCCCAGTTGTTGGCTGTGCTGCCGGCAAATGAACAAAATATGAGTTGGGGGTCAATGATCAATGTTTCTTTCGGATCATAGTTTCTGACATCAAACCTGACAATATTATCTTTTACCACGTAGCGACAGGAAATCTCGTTACGTCCTTTTTCGGCAAGCTGAAACGTGTAGGGATAAGATTCCCTCATCTCGCCCAATGATGTGCCGATAACCAATTCCTTGTTTTTTACCTGAAGCTTATTTACACCATCATACCGCAACGCAATTTTGCTCACATCTCCGCCGGGTTTTACAATGATATCATACTTCAGTGTACCATTATTGGTATAGTAGCGGACATCTACATTGGGGTATACATTCTGAAAGGTGATGCCCTGGAAGATGCGGCAATGGCCTGCCCATTTTGAAGGATCATCGCCAATAAAATAATTGTTGTAGGTAGGTGTCATTTTATCCGGGATCACCTGCATCAAAGGATTTGCATCCACAAAATCGACATGCCAGGCATGTGAACGGATCGTCAGGTCCTGGTTTGACCTGTTAACAGTTTTGCCGTCTTTTGAGTGACCATGGAGATAATTATAAATCTTATTCTCATCTTCCGGGTGATGTTGCAGTACGGTGAAACCCCCGGAGCGAATAAAAAAAGCGCCGTTGCTCACTTCACCCATGTATTTTACCCGGCTGTCCCACTGGCCTTTATTTTCAATAAACTCAATATTTGAAAAATTCTGTGCCTTCAGGCCAAGGACCGGCAGCAGAAGGGTTAGTGCGGTATAGATGGTACGTTTCAGGGTCAAAATCTTTTTTATTAAAATAAGCAAATAAAACGAGACCGGTGTTGAAAAACTTCTGTTAAGAAATGCGGGCCCAGGTCGTTTTTCCTTGTTGAGACTGCAGGAAATTCTTTAACCGCAAATTTTCTGCCGAAACAAGGTCAGGGTCGTTTTCCAATAAAGCAGTTGACAGCGAACGGGCTACCTCCAGTAATGGCCGGTCTTGGACTATGCTGGCCAGCCGGAAGTTTAATGCCCCGCTTTGACGGGTGCCTTGTATTTCACCGGGTCCCCTTAATTCGAGGTCTTTCTCAGCTATTTCAAACCCGTTATTGGTGCTTGTCATGATACGGATACGTTGCATGGCATCATTTCCCAATTTCTGACCCGTTAATAAAATACAATAGCTCTTATCTGCGCCACGTCCTACCCGCCCTCTTAACTGGTGCAACTGGGAAAGGCCGAATTTCTCCGCACTTTCAATGACCATCACGGTTGCGTTTGGCACATTCACTCCCACTTCAATAACGGTGGTGGACACCAGTATCTGCGTATCTCTATCAACAAATCTTTTCATATTTAGTTCTTTCTGAGCTGCAGGCTGACGACCGTGCACCATACTGATCCAGTATTGCGGTTCGGGGAAATACCCTTTTACCGTTTCGTATCCCCGCATCAGGTTTTCGTAATCCAGCTTTTCACTCTCTTCAATTAATGGAAAAATGATATATATCTGCCGTCCTTTCCCGATTTCTTCCTTTAGAAAATTCATCACACGGCTGCGCTGTGTTTCATAACGATGAACTGTAGTTACGGGTTGACGTCCGGGAGGTAATTCATCCAGCACACTATAGTCCAGGTCCCCATAAGCAGTCATGGCCAATGTACGGGGAATGGGTGTTGCTGTCATGACAACCACATGTGGCGGCACCGTTGCTTTTTCCCATAACCTGGCTCTTTGCGCCACACCGAAACGGTGCTGCTCATCTATCACCACCATGCCCAGGTTTTTAAACTTTACCGCTTTTTCAATTACAGCATGAGTGCCGATCAGGATTTTGACAACACCTGATTCCAGTTCTGCCAGAATGCTTTTTCGTTCTGCTGTTTTACTCGATCCTGTTAATAACCTCACCGGGACATCCATTTTTTGCAAAAGAGTGCTGATGGTTTCAAAATGTTGGCGGGCCAGAATTTCCGTTGGCGCCATGAGGCATGACTGAAACCCATTGTCGGCCGCCAGCAACATGATAAGTACTGCCACTATTGTTTTGCCGCTCCCTACATCACCCTGCAACAGCCTGTTCATTTGATGGCCGGTGGCCATATCGGCCCTTATTTCCTTTATTACCCTTTTTTGCGCACCTGTCAGTTCAAAAGGAAGGTGAAGTTTATAAAACTCATTAAAAAGATCTCCTACTTTATCAAATACTACTCCTTTTGAGTAGCGATGTCTTTCCATCCGGAGCATAGCCATCCGCAACTGCGCAATAAACAATTCTTCAAATTTCAGCCGGTGGAGGGAGGTTTCATATTCATCAGCATTTTTCGGAAAATGTATTTGCCTGTAAGCTGCATACCTGTTTACCAGTGTGAGTGTATCCAATAATGTTTGAGGTAAATTTTCGGGTATATCCTTTTCTTGCAATTGGCTCAAAAGGGTTTGTGTGAGTTTGCCGATCTGTTTTCCTCCCAGGCCCTTAACCTTTAATTTTTCAGTAGTGGGATAAACAGGCTCCAGAAAAGCTTTTCCGTCTTCTTTTCCCGGTGTCATTGGTTCTGTTTCCGGGTGTACCAATTGTGGTTTTCCCATAAAAAAACTGACCTTGCCAAACACCAGGTAAGACGCTCCTGTTTGCAATGTTTTCTGAATCCAGTTAATCCCCTGGAACCAGGTGAGTTCAAGAACACCGCTTTTATCTTTCAGCGTGGCCACAAGTCTTCTCCCTGATTTCTGGCCCATCACTTCAAATGCTGTGATCACACCTGCCACCTGTATGTATTCAGATGTTTCATTTATTTCAGCTATCAAGCTGACTTTCGTTTTATCAACATGGCGGTTGGGAAAATGATTCAGCAAGTCGCCAAAGGTGAAGATCCCCAATTCCTTCTTCAATAAATCTGCCCGTAATGGCCCGACACCCTTAAGGTATTCAACCGGGCTGGTTAATATAGTTGAGGAAGAAGTTATAACTTTTATTTTCCGGTAAAATTAAAAGAATCATTGTTGCTTTATCAGGCTGTTTCCCGTATTGATTTCTCCCATAAAACTGTATGTTTTCCCCGGAGATAAAGAAAAAATCCTTTTACCAGGCAAAAATTCATGAATACAAAATAAAAAGGAACAGCTAATATGCCTGCTTTCCTGCGCTGGCGGATGAACCACCAGCCCGGCAAAGCCAATGCATAAAAGATGACCTGGCCAACTAATGCTATACCATAAAAGTTGTTCAGCCCTGTTTGCAAACTAATAAAAACAGATGCCCCAAAAAAAATGATCAACAGCATAGGACAAAACAGCCAGCGAAGCAGCCTTCGGGAAATATATTGAAAGGCCAGCAGCGGATAACTGAAGATGTTCAGGGATTTTGGCAACATTACGGCCGCCTGGCAGGCCCCAGCAGCAATTCTTACTTTTCTTTTATTCTCCTCCTTTAATGATGCGGAAGGAAATTCAGTGGCAAAAGCACCTGGTTCATAGCCAACCCGGTAACCCTGCAGGCAAACATGCATGGAAATAATAAAATCTTCACAGATCACCTGATCAGGTGGTGGTATGAAAAGCGCAGTCCTGATGGAAAACAATTCTCCGGCTGCACCAACTATGGTGTTAAAAGCTGCATCCTGTTTTTTTAAGAACGACTCATATTTCCAGTATAAACCCTCGGCTTCCCCTAATGGTGATACCGCAACTTTGTTACTGATCTTTTTTTCCCCGGCCACTCCGCCGGTTTTAGGATCATTATAATGGGCTACTATTTGACGGATACAGGAGGCATTTAGCATGGAGTTGGCATCGCTAAAGACCACCACAGGTGTTTGCACATGCTCCATTGCACGTTTAATGGCTGCCGTTTTTCCTTTCCTGGCAGGCTGGTGCAGGCTAATGACACGGTCATATTTAGCTGATATAATTTCCGAACCATCAGTGGATCCATCTGTGGTAACAATGATAGTCAGCAGGCTTTCGGGATAGTCAATCGAAAGCGTATTGGCGATCTTTTCCTCCAGGACATCTCTTTCATTAAACGCAGCTACAACAAGGGTTACGGCCGGAAGATCCTTATCAGAATTATGTAAATTTTTTTTAAACCCCGATTTAATACTGTTATAGAAAAAAAGCAAAAGACCGTATCCTGCATAACAATAAAACAGGATTATTAAGGACACCCAAAAAAAATATTTCATTACGATCATCACTATCACATTGAAAAAAATACGGTCAGGCTATAGAAAAAATCCGATTCATGATAAAAAAAACAGCTGTGAATGAACAAGATGCAATTTTTCAGGCTTTCAACCGGTTAAGTGATTGCACTTAGCCAAATATCCACTTATTTTGGAACAGTATCAGAAACTACCTGACTTAAAACCACCATCCGGATGAAAAGCCACTTTCACCTGTTGCAGCTTGATCTGCATTGGCATGATTACAAATTTGCGCTTCTTCACTTTCTTTCCGCTTTTGTCATAACACTATTGACCACTCCCTTGTTGATCAGGTTTATTATCAGCAAAAGGTTGTAT
Source organism: uncultured Chitinophaga sp. (assembly GCA_964412375.1). Classification (GTDB taxonomy): domain Bacteria; phylum Bacteroidota; class Bacteroidia; order Chitinophagales; family Chitinophagaceae; genus CADEDV01. The sequence continues at coordinate 29,740 of CAYPOD010000028.1, forward strand.
GATCTGCCATCTGGCCGCAAAGAACATTCACACCCGGTGCCAACAATGGGAGGTGTCGCCATTTTTGCCGGAATGATTGCAGCAATGCTGCTTTGGTTTCCTTTCAGGAACAATTTACCTCAAATGAGTTTTTTGTTCTCAATTATAATATTGTTTACACTTGGCATCATGGATGACCTGCGGGACCTTGCTGCCCGATACAAACTGGCTATTCAGACAGCTTTAGGATTGCTGGTAGCGGTTGCGGGTATCCGATTAACTTCGCTGGAAGGTTTTCTTGGTATATATGAGTTGTCTCTTTCAGCTCAGTATAGTTTTACCATTCTTGCTGTCGTCGGTATTACCAACGCATTCAACCTCATTGATGGCATAGACGGACTTGCAGGCGGTCTTGGCTTCATGAGCCTTGTTGCCCTGGGTTTTTTCCTGACCAAAGCAGGTGATAGTACATTTGCATGGGTTGCCTTTGCGTTAGCCGGTGCGATACTTGCTTTTCTTTATTACAACCTGAATCCGGCAAGTATTTTCATGGGAGATACAGGGTCACTTGTTCTCGGTTTCGTTATTGCTTTCTTGTCAATACGGCTGTTGCAATTCAATATTCCCGCATCACAAAACTTCGTATTTTATAACCCTGTATTTGTCTTATCCATTGTGTTTGTTCCTTTGTTTGATACAATAAGGGTCTTCACTTTAAGAATATGGAATGGAAAGTCGCCTTTCGCTGCTGACAGGAACCATATTCATCATTTACTGACCAGGAGAGGATTCAGCCATGCTTTTGCAGCCCGGTTTATCTGCTGCATACATGGCCTGCTCATGGCTGAAGCATTTTTGCTGAAAAATATCAGGCAAGAGTGGTTTCTCTTAATTTATGCAGGCATCATGCTGCTCGCAATCCTGCTGATGAAAAAACTCCCGAACCTGTACAGGTCAAAAAAAGAAGGTTACTTTCCGATACAAAAAATAGTGAACCCTTATCTATCAAGGCTTTCAGCTATTTGGGCAACAAATAGCCAACAAAGGCTGTATTATCAAAGGAAACTGCTCAACAAAGAAAGGAAAAAAAGTTGTTGAGTGTAGAGTGTGCTGTGCCTTATCATAAGCAAAAGCAAAGATAAGGTTACAACCTATCGAAGTTGCTTGACAACCGTTTCCGGCTGCAAGCCCATGTACTGGCAGAACTCTTCAACAGTAACAACCTGGTGCTGCTGCTTGTTGAAATGGTCCTTGATCTTCTTAATAAGGTTTCTACCATACCTGTCGCTTCTGCCTGTGATTACCTGAATGTCTTTCGGATAAATGCACAGTCTATTCATTATTTCAATTATTCAACTTCATACACTAACCATACCGATGATATACTTCAAATATGGAAGTGACATTGCAAATATAAATCTTTTTTAAGGGCGGTAAAACTGTGTTTGTTGGAATAATGCGGAACAATCGGAATGGATGACCTTACACATTTGCAGAGGCTTTATAGTGCATCTAATTTTGTTTTTGTAAGCTGATTAAAGCGTATCAGTCGAAACAAATTTACTAACTCATAAAAGTTTAAAGCAATGGCAAAACTAAAAGGTATCCTCAAAATTGAAGGCACTCTGGATGAGTTGACCTTCTACAAAACACAAGATGGCCACCTGGTGAAAACTAAAGGTGGTGTATCTGCTGAACGTATTGCAAATGACCCGAATTTCCAGCGTACCCGTGAAAACGGAGCTGAGTTTGGAAGTTCTGCAACTGCCGGCAAGTTGCTCCGCAACGCTGTCCGTAACCTCATGATGAACGCTGCTGACAATCGTGTTACCAGTCGTTTAACCCAAATCATGACCCTTATTAAGAATTACGATACGACTTCTGCAAGGGGTGAACGTACAGTGGCAATCGGTATTGCTGACCCTGCGGCATTGGCTCTGTTGAAAGACTTTGATTTCAATGACAATGCAGCTTTAGGCGGTGTTCTTTTTGCTCCGTTCACCGTAACTGGTGTATCTGGTGCAATCAACATTCCGGCTTTTATTCCGATCAATGATATTGCATATCCTTCCGGTGCAACTCATGTCAGCTTCAAATCTGCTTATGCAGTTGTGGACTTCACCAACGGGACCAGTGCAATTGAGTACAGCCCTGTAACCAATCTTCCTATTGACGGAACCAACACACCTGTAACGCTTACCCCTGCCGGTGTACCTGCCGGAGTTGGAACTAAGTTTTACCTGATGCTGATTGAGTTCTTCCAGGAAGTGAACGGAGTTCAGTACTCTCTCAAAAACGGTGCTTACAACGTGCTCAACATTGTTGAAGTAGCATAAAAGCTGTTCTTTCTTTCAGTTAGGAAATGGCCTCACCAGTTTGGTGGGGCTTTTTCTTTTCAGCAAAGCCCCTAAAAGGGCAATGCTGAAAGCTCACGAACACCAGAAGGATAACGCCAAACATAGCAGCCACATGGAAGCCGATAAACCTTAATGCCAAAGACTGGCTGATGGGCCAAGGATGACCTGCGGATGTAACGCTGAAACGCAAAGGGTGACAAAGGCAAGTGCTGATGGAGAACCTGCGGTGTGAATGGGCAAATACCTGAATGGCTGCCGGAACTGATACGAGGATGCTTGTGCATAGTAAATAAATTTTATGTGCATCTCGCTGCATGGCGGATAAAAAAACCAAAAGGAAACGGAATAAATGATAGCCTTGTGCGGTGGGGCTGTGTTTATGCCGTAGTCTTTTGGTTTTTTTAGGTCGGGCTTGTGCGCCTGCCCGCCATGCTAACTTTGCACATCAAAATTTATTTATGCACGGTGCAGCATTATGTTTAGGTCAGCCTTACTATTTGCTTTTAAGATGCCGGTAAATCATTGCCCTTTTCAAATCATTGATTAAAGCCAGATTTTGGCGGATGGCTCTTTCCTTCTCTTCAAGCTGCTTGATTTTATCAACTGTGCTTTTATATTCCTTTTCCTGCTTACTCACTTTTTCAGCCTGATTGAAAACTTCATCTTTCAAATCTGATAAACGAATAAACGGTATAACAGAACCAGTAAGAAACTGATGAAAATGTTTTGCCTTCCACAAACCAAACAGCAACCAGAAATAAAAATCTTTCTGCTCCTGGCTTTTGCAGATGCAAACAAATGAGTTGGGGCATGGAGTTACCAATGGCTTACCACTGTTTAACCCTTTCGATAAAATGTAAAATTCAAAACCTGTGCTTTGATGCTTTACGCTGTACGTTTGAAATTTCGGACTGTGCATAATGAGTGCTTAAATTTTGAGCCTGTTTTAAGCCTTTGCCTCAGCCCTGCTTCGCTTACGCTCCGCAGCACATATATAATTTGACAAAGAAAAAAAACAGAAAAAAAAAGAAAGCAATCCCACAGGTGGCGTGGCTAAAAAACCAAAAGGAAACGGAATAAGACCCGAAGGGTGAAAGGCAAATACCATTAATAAAAACAATAGCTTATTTGCCTTTCATTATGCCGTAGTCTTTTGGTTTTTTTAGTGCGTTGGCCTGTGCCAGCCACCTAACTTTGCTGCACTTTTTATTTTTATTTTTTTCAATCAGATCCTCCTTATCTGCATTCCTGATTTGGAGAAAGAAATAACAAACGCTGTAGTCTTTCCGCAGCATCTCATTTTAACCGTATTTGTATTCCGATGATGTCTTTCGTGGGTCGGCTGGGGTAAACACTTCGCAGGAAAAAATAAAGCATACCGCTTTCAATCGTGCGGTGGGTTAAGAGCAAAGGCAATGACTGAACGGAATGGAGCAAACCGGGTTGGTGGCTTGGAGTGGCATGAGCAGTTTGCTTAGAAGCGATGGCGGCTTTTGTAACTTTTCAAAAATCAAAAGCCATTGTAGCAAGGGATAAGCAAACGCCATGACACGGAAAGCTTGTGTGTTGGCTTTGCGGAATGAAGAGAGGGAATTGCTTTTGCTGTGCGGTGCTGAGGTTGGTGAAATGAACGGAGGCGAAATGCAGTGAAGGATAGTGTAGAGAATGAAGCGAAGCGGAATGAACGAAACGCCTGAACGGAATGGAGATGAAGTGAATGAACCTACCGCAAGCACATGGCCATCAAACAACTCATGCTTTATTTTTTACTGCACCGCTGAAAGGGTGGCGGGGTGTCGAGGGTCTTCGGGTGGGGTGCGTTGGCAAAAAGCACGGCTTCACTTTTGATAAAAAGTGCTATGGTGTTGGATACTTAACATAATGTTCTTATGTGACAGCCTGTGCGGTTGGATGCTTGCATAAGCGATGGCAAAAGGCTGTGCGAAGCGAACACATAAGGCAACATTATGTTTAAGTAGCTTCCGCCATTTTTTATACTGGCATAAGCGAAACGGTGGTGGTGGTTGGAGTGTAGCGGCTTTTTGTTTGGTGTGTAGGGTGGCACAGCTCTTTGCTACCGCAATGGAGCTTTAGCGGAATGAGGATAGCAATGTGCTGTATGCGTTGGCACACAGCACACAAAAAGTATGACAGTTAAAAATGGCGGCAACACCATAGATGCAGTGGAAGGGTTGGCTTTGTGGGATAGCCACTGCATAAGCCGTGCTTGTGGGTTGGCCGGGTGGGTTCAACAGATTCGTGAGGAACGAACACCGCTTCTTTTTGCATTAGGGATTGAAGCGGAAATCCTTTTGCCTTTCGCAAAAGATTGCAGCGGAAAGCCCGACCCGCAGGGGAATGCCCAAATAGCTTTGTTACTAAAAACGGAATACCGTTTTATTCACTTTCTTCAAGTATGTATTTCTTTACTGTAAGATCAATATCCTGAGAGTTAATACCTCCATTGGGGTTTTCCTCTGTTAGAATCAATATTCTTTCATCACCAGGCTTGGCTTCTGTATGTAAAACAAATCCATCTTGCAAGTAACCTTCCAGCTTCTTCTGCCATTTTTCACGGTAATCAGTTTTTGTCATCATTCCTAAATGCTCCCAATAGAAACGCTTCCCTGTTGAAAGGTTATCAATCGTAAAATCTGGCTTAATTGTTCTGTCGGAGGTGTCAAGCTTCAATTTGTCTTCATACGCATAAGTAATTTGCCTTTTGTATTTATTCAGGCAGTTGGCAATAATTACTTCGTTCTTGCTCAGCATTGGTTCCCCTCTCTCACTTATATTCACATACCTTGCATCATACCATTTCTGTTTTAATTGCTTTACCTCTGGTAAATGGAAAAGGTCTGTGAATCTTCTTGCAGTTGAGGAAGCATCTGTTGAAGCTAACCTGATGAAATCTCTAAAATCTCCCTGATGCAAAATAATAATCTTCTTTTCCTGCCTTGTTAAAGCTGTATAAAGTAACTCACGGCTCAAGATTGCTCCTTTAGAGGGCATTACAAAAAAGACTTTTTCAAAGCCACTTCCCTGGGATTTATGTACTGTTATTGCATAGGCTAATTCTAATGAGTATTTTCCTTCTTCACCCAATTGATCTGCCCAAAATACATAGCTATAACCGGGTTGAGTTGAAAAGGCTATTTCAATATTTGGTTCGCCTTTTCGACTGCCATCCTTCGCTCTGAACTCACCTGTAATAACACCTATTTCACCATTTGCTATGTAATTCAATGCTTCTGATTTTTTGTCGGATGGTTTAATCCACTGCCAATTTTCCCAACGGGTGTTTCTCAAATTGATTACTTTATCTCCATAAACAATGTTGTCATTGCCTTTTGGCTTTGCAACCTTCCTCTTTTGAAAATAATTGGAACCTTCTGGTTGTATGTTTAGTGCTAAATCAATAAAGGGCTTACGATAGGTTGTTTGAAAGAACTTATTGACTTCCTTTACCCCATACCCGTATCCATTTACAGGTGAAATGACTTGCCATTTCTCTATTTCCCTTTCCGCAAAGTCGTAATTGAAATATTGATAATTACCAACATCCTTTGCACCAATTTTTCTGTTAAACGATTTAATAATGTCATTCTTATCCAAGGGTAGTTCCTCAGCCACAACCTGCTCAAATAATTCTCTGAAATCTTTACTCTCATACCATTTCACTAGGCGGATATGGTCTGATTTAATTGCTCCTGATGAAATCGCATAAAATGCTTCCAAGTCTTCCTTGGTAGGTTCGTCACTGAAACACCGGCTTAATGCTACATCCCAGCGGAAATCACCTGTATTGCTTTGCCGTCTAATCTTCTTTAATTCAGCATATCCTGGACCAGAAAAAATACTATCCTTCTCAAACACCCTTGGCTTAATCTCGCTAACAATATCAACAAATGGTCGCCCCGTTCCGATTGGTGGTAACTGTCTGTAATCACCAACCAAAATTATCCTGTCAACCGGCCCTAAAGCATTAAACAAAGCGGCCAATTGTTCCTCGGTCAGCATTGATGCCTCGTCAATGATGATATTTTTTGCAGATGAACTTTTTCCTGCTTCTTCATTTATGAAATAAGTGCCAGTCATTGCATCGTACCTGTCAGGATACAGGAATTGAGCAATTGTCTTGGCGTCATGCCCTAACTTAACTCTTGCTTTACCAGTAGGAGCTAACTTCAATACGCCACCCCGAACTATTTCATCCTGCTTCTCAAATATTTCCAACAAAGATGTTTTACCTGAACCTGCCGGGCCAATCAACACAGAGAATTTATAGTTGGTCAAAACGTTTAATGCTTCAGCCTTTTCATTCCTCGCTAAAATTTCATCTGCATAATCAGGACTATTAGGATCTAAAGAAGGAAATTTCTTATGGCTATTAATTAGTTTCAGCCAGTCCTTTTCTATGTTGTAAGGCTTTGAAACGATTTGCTCAATATTTAAACGCTGTCTAATTATCGTTTTCAATTCTGCCAAACGCTGCAATTTGAGAAAAAGGGTTGGGTTGGATTTACTGGGTTGAACAGAAGTAATCTCCTTTATAAAAAAATCTTCTTCTGATTGAGTAGTTAAAATATCTTCATCAATAGGAAAACTTTCATCCATCGCTTTTGCCTTCATACGTTCCAACACTTCCTCAAAGGGTAATAATGAATGCCCTTCCATTGCCGCTTCTTCTAAAATGAATACTGCAAAAGCCCGTACTCGTTTCTCATCCAGATTATCCGTTAAGGCCGTTTCAGAAGGCAATGGGAACGCTGTTTGAATTTTTTCAGGTGGCAACAGTGCTTTATCTACCTGTCGAAAGGATATACCGAAGGCTTCAAATCTTGTCTTTTCATAAAGCAGGTAGAGGTTTTCAGAAATCTCCTGTGTTGATCCGATTAAATCAACATGGTTTTCTAAAATAAAAGTTGCCTGGTCATTATTTAACTGGCAACGGCTTATGAGTTTGAAAAACTCCCGCTTCCGAGCCGGTTTTCCTTTCCATATACGCTGTGCAGTTGCATTGAATAATTTAGCTCCTCTTGCCTTTATATATTTTTCAGGCTCTGCAATACTTTCCTCAAAAATTGACCAAGGATTTGTTTGCAAAAGGTCTCCGTCTTTTTGAAGAATGTATTTTTCAATTTCCCATGCAATGGTATTGCCATCTTCAATGTTCAATGCACTTAGTACTGGGCCCATTCCGGGAAAGGCTCCACGCATATCCCAGATAGCTGAAATTTCAGCATCAATCCAATCCAGTTCTTTCCTGAACGATTTTTCTAACAAAACCTCAGCCTTTTTCAAACTCTCGGCCATGTTCAACAAAGCATCTATAGCCGTGTCGTGTTCAACCAATTCAGAGGCAAAAGAAAATTGCTTATAATCAGATGCAAAGGCAGCATATTCTTTTAACTCAACTTCAATGCTGTTGTTTTTTGTATACTCCAGAATATCGTGGTAAGGCAAGAGAAATCCGTCAGGATTGTTGGCGGTCAATGTGTGTTCAACACATCTGTCCCAAGGATGGCTTTTGTGGCCTGTGTAACCCTTATCAAAATTGTACTCTAAAATTGCACCGGGTTCATTTTTAACTTTCGCTACGCCAACTATCACTCTTTCGTTTGGTTCGGAAAATGGGGTATCCTTACAGTAAAAGAATATTAACGACTGCCGCTTTTTAAGACAACCAAAGAATGCATCTAACAATATTTTCTGATTGGCAGGATGCTGCACCCAAATATTCCCTTCAAATCCTAAATTTTCATCCACTTCTTGCTCTAAGTCTGCATCATAGTCCAATTCAAATACATGTGCTTTTTCCGAAAAATGCGGATTATCGTCACCACCCTTATTCTTCATCATCCATAAAAAAGGAACTGCATTGAATGAATAAGGCTTGTGAAAGTATATGCCCGGCTTGAAATCCTTAAACATGGGATTGATTTTAGTCCAGGCATGTGTTAATTCTCTTCTGTAGCTATTTGGCGAAAGGAATGTGCCCTTCTCTGAAATGCAGGGAGGAAAGCTCTCTTCAGTTATTGTTGTGTCGGGAGGTTCCGCATCAGGATTCTTTGTAGCATCTACACGAGGCAATATTCTGCAAAAAGAGTTGTCCAAAACACTACAACAGGTTTTGCCATTCCATTTATTATCATGCCAAGGTACTCTTGCTGATAAGTGTTTTATTGGAAGTGATTTGCTCATCGGAGATTTACTTATTTTTCTGAATAAATTGATCCATTTTTTCAAGCAAGCTGTTTACGTTTGCAAAACTCATTTCTTGATCCGTCAAGACGGTTGAAAATTCCTTAATCTTTTTAACCTGTTTTTTATAATACTCTGACCTTCCCTTTAAATCGGTTTTTGAAAACGCTGTTAGTAATTGAATATCTGCATCTAACTCATCAGATATTCTTTCGCAATATGAGAATGCAAATTCATTCCTACGCACTGCTAATTCTTTAGCTGAATTTTCAGACCATATCAACCTTTGCATATTCTCTCTACGAACACCCTTTGCTGTCTTTTGAACGAAGAATGATAAATAATTGTGGCTACCAGAGTATTCACATTTTAGATTATCATCAAGAAATGCAAAAACCCTTTTTTCATGAAACTTTGGCAATTCAGCGTAATAAAACTTTTCATTATTATTCGCCAGCTTATTGAATATCTCAAGTGCCTTTTTATCAATAACCGCCTTAGCACCAAATTCTTTATTCTCATTTTGGCTAAAACATACAAAAACACTACAATCATTCTTTATTGCCTTCTCAATTAACCTTATTCTTTTCTCAATAATATATCCCATTGCAAAAGGGAAAATAAGCCACAATTGCTTTTGAACAACATCAAAAAGACGCTCCATTTCATCTTCAAATTGTACTGTATCCAAACTGTCTGGTGACAAAAAATGCTGAAACTGTAAGGGGATTGATTTTTTGGATGCCTTTTCTTTAGTTGCAGTTACCAGTAAATTGTCAAAAGCTATTTGTTCCTGATCTTTTTCTACAGATTCAAAGACTGTTTCTTTTAATTCACCATAAAGCTTTTCAGTTATTAAGCTATATAGAATTGTATTCTCAGATGCAGTCTTAGTTAATTGTTTTGAGATTTCACGCTTGTAAGGATCAAATATCCAAATCTTATTTTGAACATTGTTCTCCAAATCCTCCGTTACAATTGCAACGAACCTACTTTCAAAAAAAGTAACAGAATCCTCAATCAACTCAGCCTCTTGTAAAATATATCCGCTTTTTGATGACTGATAAGTTGGCTGCTGAAATTCTGCTAAATTTTTAATTAACTCAAAATCGGTGATTACGATGTCAGCATGTTTTGCTTTATGTGATTTTGAATGACTAAATATCTCTTTAGCATGAACATTAGAAGGATTATAAAAATCTATAAACAGGTCAAAAAATGCATTCGTAGCTGGTTTAGATTTTTGCTTTCTCTGAATATCAACAGCACCCTTTTCGGTCAAATTCAGAGAAAAACCACTGTCATCAACCTTTAGTATCTCATCTGTTTTTAACCCTTTTACAGCTTCCGATATAATCTCTTGGTCATTACCAAAGCCCAACAATTGGCAAATATCCAAAACACTTATTCCTGGTTTAATTTTTACAATTTCACAAATAGTGTCTTCAAATAAAGTAAAGTTCAGACCTACTGAGTACTTAATGTTATATTTTGCCTTAACAAATTTCCAATTGAATGGAGTTAAGCCTACTATCTTTTCGGACTTAGGTTTTTCAAATGAAAGTGTTTTGTATATTAATTTTTCAAGGTTTGGAATATTAGCATCTTGCCAAAATTCAATTGGTTTCGTAATTGGCTTAAAATTCTCAATATCCGTTTCAGAAATATAAAGCAATGGCAGCTTTTTGTTTCTGTTCACCAACTCCTTTTCTAGGTCTCTTATGATTCTTGGATCAACTATTTTTTGGTAACCAAAATCAATAGAAACACCTTTATCATTAAGAAAATCAATTATCTCCTGAGGTGAGATATTATATTGTTTAGCTACTTCTTGTATTGCGAATTTGTTTTTCATAATATCTCATTCAATAGTTCTGAAAGTTGTTTTTCATCACGAATTGCACCCTTATTTTTTAAAACTCTTTCGATCTCCTTGTAATATGGCACTCCAAGTTTATTGTAGGAAAAATGATCAAGGTTTCCAACTATTATTAAAAGCCTCTTGGCCCGGGATAAAGCCACGTTAATACGCTGTAGTTTTTCGGCAAACCCTATACTTCCTTTTTCATTGTTACGAACAGTTGAAATGATAACAATATTTCTCTCCATCCCCTGAAATTTATCGACTGTATTAATTCTTAGCGATAAATCATTATGCCTCTTTTCCAACTCTCTCAATTTTTTCTTTTGTTCACCATAAAATGTAATTAGACCAATTTCTTTCTCTTCATCCTTTGTAAAATGGCTAACTAATTTTTGATAACCATCTGATCTTTTAATCAAACTCAATAGCTTGTCTATTGCTGATATTTCTCCAGTGTTATAGAATGAATTACCACTCCTCTGTTCAAGTGAAGTTGTATTAATCCATAATACATGATTTTCATGGTCAAGAAAATTCCCAACCTTTATACCATGATGCCTTGATTGCTTTTCATTAAAATCTTTTATATCCAACCTTTCATTATCCAAACCACATTTAAGCCCACCCTCTTCCAAATAGAATTGATTTATCAACTGCATAATATCATCATGCATTCGAAACTGAGTGTCCAAAGTAGTAATGATACTTTTATTGGATTCAAAAGCATTTCTGAACAACTTTTCAAACTGAGATTTCTCCACTTCAGCATCGGCAATCTCCTCGGCAAGTTTCTCCTCTCCGATTTCTTTTAATTTCTCGGCAAAACTATCCTCCTCTATCATCGGTGGTAACTGTTTATGATCACCAATAACAATTAATGTGCGACCTGCTAATAAGGGTATTAATAACTCAGGCGGAGTTGCTTTGCTGGCCTCATCGAAAATAACATAATCAAATCCGTTTTTCTGAACTTCAAGTTTTTCTAAAAATTTTTTATCGTGGCCTGTAAAGCTACACGTGGCACCTACCACGTTATATTTAAATTTATTCTTGAATAATTCCTTATCACTTATGCTGAGATTCAAGAGACCATCACGCCATTTGTTTAAAATTGGTTGCAGCTCTTCATTAGTTTTATCTGACGAATTAACGATATTATGAATCCACATATAAACTGGATTCATCTCAGATGTTTTCTCCTCTTTGCTTTTGGTTGGGGCTTTAACCCATTGCTCGATATTTCCTTCAAAATATTTCAAACCTTCTTCTTCAAAACTATCTGGATTAGTTCCCAAACGTAACGGCTTAACAATGCTTTGACCGCTTAATCTTTCTAAAGCATTATCGACCGCCAAATGCGTTTGTGATGTTAGAAGTATTTTAGTGTTAGGATTACGTTTAAGAAGTTGAAAAATAATCTCAGAAATAACTGTAGTCTTACCTGTTCCGGGAGGACCTTGCAGAATGAATAAATCTTTCGCATTTAATGCTTTTACAACGGCTTCTCTTTGCTTAGGGTTTAATTTATTTAGCGTATTGAGACTCGCATCTGTCTTACGCATCTCATCATCAGAAATTGGCCTTGCTTGAGAAGCATCAAATATAAACTCAGGAAGCCTGTGATTGAAAAGTGTTAATTTATTCTTTCTACTTCTCTTAAAAGGCTGGGTAGGATAAAGTACCCTCTCGATTGCATATTGCAAACGTCTATTTTGAGTTAGGTCGCCAGATAATGTTGGCTTGATATAACTACCTATCCACTCCTCAATATCAGCAAGATTGCTATCATTTTTGAAATAAGGCAAATCCTGTTTAATGGCTTTCAATAATGGAGGAAGTACGCTTATAGAAATGCGGTTTCTTTGCCAATCATCTATGTTTCCTACAAGAGTCCCATAATCTTCATCTAATAAAAGATTTCGACTTGCCTCAAACTCAGCAGCTTGCTCCCCATCAAGTAAAAAGGCAGAACCTTTACCGGTAAATGTTCTTTGCCTATTTCTTTCAAAATCTTCAACTTTTGCCAAATCGAGTTCCGCATCAAATCTCAGAATTTGATTTATCTCCGCCTTTGAATCCTGCCTAATAAATTGCTTCGTATGCTCTGCCTTTATTATTTCTTGTACAGATTTAAGCAGTTGTTGATTTGAATAGGTTTCTGACCATTCCATTTCTACAAGCTGTCTTTCTGAATTATAAAATACTCTCACATTATTCAAGTATTCAGAAACCAATGGCTTCTTCACATTCCGATCAATAAGTTCTTTTAGCTCACTTTCATCATCTATTTTCTGCTTTATGTAGAGGCTGAATGTTTTGGGATTTCTTAATACAACATCATGGTTATTGAGAATTTCGTGAAGAGTACTAAATTTTTTCTCATACTCATCGAAATTTGAACTAAACGCTATTTCTGGTTTTCCATGAGAGGGTTTAATGCCAAGTTTATTATACAATTCAAGTGTGACCTCCCGATTTAGCCTATGAGTATCAATCTTGGGCAACATTGCTGTAAATATATAGCTGGTATTTGCCTGGAACTTCTGATTCACATTTTTCTTTATCTCCTCTGACTTATTCCTTATGAAATTTAAATCACCTTCATACTTATAAGTTTTGCCAGTTAAAATAGTGCCTTCAATTTTAGGCAAGTTGTTCCCAAATTGAAATGTTAGTGATTGCTGTATTTTCGAAAGCCGTAAATTATTTGATTCGAAAAATTGAAAGTTTTCTTTGTTTAAGAAACCCCTATCTGGAGTAACTGTTACAGTGGTGAAATTGTCTGATGGAATTGCTTTATAAGAATTTCCAGGAGAATTTATTTTTTCAATAATCCCTTTACAAAATGATTCAAGGTCAATACTTGGTTGAGAAATCTCATACTCACAGACTGCGTTAATTGGACTAATACTCAGATTAGGGTAATTATTGGAAATAACAGAATTAAGCAACTGTATGTCTTCCAATTGGATCTCTACGGACAGGTTTTCTGTGATTTTAACTTCTACGTTGGGGTCTAAAGATTTTATTTCATCCAATATATCAGAAGCTACTTTTATTTTTTCCTCCCGGCTTAGAAAATTTAACTTTATAAAACTTCTTGAAACAATTTGTGGTTTTGAATTAATCTTGAAAAAATTATCAGTAACAGTTTCTGAGATTGTTTCCAGTACAACCTTTGTGTCAGTTTGAATACTGTTTTCATTTTGGCCATCTTCATTCTGCAGTTCCTCTGAATCAAAAGCAAATTCAAATTTCCCCTTTGAATCTTTTATAAGAGGGAATTGTGGAAATTGTTCGCCTAATTCACTGATTAGTATTTTCTTCCAATCTTCCTTTTCAATTTTGACATCAATTATATCTTTATTAGGCTCGTTAATATCTAATATCTTAAAGAGGTCTTCTTGATTTTTGAAAAGTGCTTTGATGGCTCTAATATAAGTTTCCCATATTTTTATCTGCGTTTCTCTTTCTACCTTCGATACAACCTTCGTTTCAGGCAGTTCCTCCAACTCAAATGTAAATCTGATAAATTCTTTATCTCTTGTTTGATCAGGCCTTGGAAGGTATTCAATAGTACACCTTTGTTTTAATTGTTTTGACTCGTCTATTGGGAGTATTGCATTATCCAATTCTTTAAAGAGAAAAATTGAAAAGGAATTATTATTAGTCAACATTCCACGAAACTGAACAGTTACATTTTCCTTGATTGGGTGTGGAATTTGAATTGCATATGTGTTAGCCTCTCTTCCTTGTTCAATACCGAAATTTAGAAAAGTCGTTTCTATCTCATTGCCATTCATTGATTCGATTAACTGAACCGCATAGGGCACTTCTTTAAGACGATTTGCGTAGTGTAGTTTCAGTATCATTCTGTCTTTCTTAATTTGTGTATTCAGTTTCGTTTACAAAAACCACAGGCTCTCCTTGCCGTGGTCGGGTAGTTTGTCGTGGGTGAAGTATGGGAATATCTCGGCCACCATTTCGGGGTACTTGATGGTAACGGGCAGGTTCTGCTGGCTTACGCTTTTCCAATACATCCGGCTGAACTGATATACCTGGTCTATGAGTTGATTTATCAATGCAGGATCTTCCAGCAAATCAGCCTGTGAACTGAAAAATGAAATCTTTACCGGGAAATGATGCTCTCGGTCTGTTGGTTCAGATGTTTCTTCGTAACGGGTATTGTTGAACAGCAGGTATTCCTTTGCACCCACTTTTACTATCGTTCCGCTGTAAGGCATCAATTTCGGACTGCCGGTATCAAATGCCAGCAGTTCTTTGCTCTCTGTCTTATTGATGGTCACAACAATTACCGGAATGGGCAAGCCCAACGCATGGAGGGTGTCAATGATTGGTTTGAGTTCCCGTTTACTGAGGTCTTTGTAGAAATGGATAATCAGCCTTGTGGCTTTGTAGTTGGAGGCTATGAATTTGCCTACTGCTTCCCTGATGGAACCTGCAATGCTTACTGTATCATTTGCACCGAAACAATCAAAGCCTTTAAAAATGCCTTCGTTGTTGAAACAGAAAGCTGAACCTACAAACTTGGATTTCTTTGTAGTTGAGTAGAAAGCACCCACACCAACAATCAGTTCGTTGGTGGTGTCTCTTTTCAGCCTCCAGGGAACACCGCCCAATTTTGCAAGGATGGCTGTTTCAATGTTTGGCAGGAAAAGGTTGAAAGCAGGTTTTGAAATGTTCTCTTTCCAGATTACTTGTGAGGTAATGCCTTCATACAACAATGCCTCTTTTATGCGGTGGTAAATGCTGTTTCGCTTGGGGTCTTTTTCCCACTTGGGAACAGGACTTACATAGATAGCGAAGTATTTTGTATCGGGCAGTTTGTCTTTGTTCTTAATGGCTTTCTGTACTACTGAAACGGCCTCGTCAATATTATCAAATGCAATGCTGCCGTTTTCTTCCAACTCAAAAGGCTGGCTGATGTACTCTTCCATTTTTGGAAAAGGGTACTGGCCGTTATAACCGTCTTTCAGGTATTGCCAAATGCTTTTTACAGCTTGCTCCCTGTCCGGCTTATGGTAGATGAAAAAGAACTTTACATTGTTTGGCTTTGGTACAGGCTTGTATGGTTTCAGTTTTCGTAAATCTCTTTTGGGTTCAACGCCTACACCATTGCCAAACTGCAATTCATTGGATGTGCCGTTGATGCGTTGCACCGACAAACCGTTAGGCTTGAAAAATCCATCCGCTGAAAGTGGTAGGATTGCCCGGAAGGCATCAGTGTTGAGGTAGTTGTTATAGAAATCGTTAAGCAGGTTGAAATACTTGGGATAGCGGTTTTTGAAATCCGGCACATCAAACGCAATATCGAAGTGAGGTTTTAATGTATTGCTTACTACCGGAAAGTTTTTCTCATGATTCAGCTTCTGCTCATCGGTAAGGTATTTCCAGCGGTTCAGTTCACCGTTGCAGTTTATCCAGTTGTATAACTCCGTTTTGAAGTTGTGTATCTCGGCAATGCTTTTATTCAGCACTTTGGTTGTGCCATCAAATGAAACCACCAGTTCGGGACCATCGGTAACCCTGTTGTGCTGCACTTTCAGTGTAAATTGATTGTACACTTTGAATTTTGCACTGCTTGCCTTTGGATTGTGAAACCAAACTTCAATTTCATTGGTGAAGTTTCTCCGCATAATGTCCGCAACGCCTTTGAAGTAATTACGGATTAAATGCCTGTAATAGTGCTGGGCAAAGTATTTACATTCGGTAAGGTTTACCGATATGATGATGGCGTTTTCTTTGGGTGTTCCAAAATCAGTATAAAGCCAATTGCCATAGTGCAGTTCGCTTTCATCTACCAATCCTTCAATAGCTCCGTCTAAATCGTCTTTGTGAATGGGGCAATATCCTTCCTGCCTTTCTGTATAAAAAGCAAATTCAGCCTCCTGAACAGGGGC
>CAYPOD010000029.1:0-45618 GCA_964412375.1 uncultured Chitinophaga sp.
ATTTCATTACCGGCAACAAGATGCTGCTGGCATTTTTCCCCTCATGATGAATTTTGATAACCACTTTCTGAAAATCACTTTTCTCTGCTTCATAAATATTGACAAATTTCTGCGGGTTCATATCCGCCAGCGGAAACCAGCTGCTTTGTATCTGTATCATCAGCCGGTGTCCTTTTTTAAATGTATGTGCTACATCGGGCAGTTCATATTTCACTGTTTCAATTTTGCCCGGTTGGAATGGCTCAGGTTTTTCAAAACTGTTTCTGAATTTTCCCCGCATAATCTCACCACGAACCAGCATCTGGTAACCTCCCATCGGAGCCCCCCCACCCCCCGCAGGGGGGATTGCGGAAGTACCTGTATAACGAAAGTCATCAGGGAATACGTCAATCAGTTTCACGACAAAATCTGCATCTGTTGTGGAAAGAGTGACTTTCAGATCGGCAATGATTGGCCCTGCAAGTGTCAGGTCTTCCTGCAAGACATCAGTTTGAAAAACCAGCACATCGGGTCTTCTTGATGCAAACCGCTGGTCATCGGTCATGTACTCCCTAGTTCTTCCGTGATGCACATCTTCTGTATAGGGTACCGGTTTATCGGGGTCGCTGATATATTCAGCAAAGCTACCCGATTTGACTGCAGCAGGCTGGCTCCATGTCAATCTATTGTTTGCATCAAGATAAATAGGTGTTGCTGCTGTTTCTTTTGGCGGCCATTGTTCAAATTTCTTCCAATTATTTTCCCCGGTGAAAAAGATCGTTGCTTCGGGTAGTTGCGGTTCATCGCCTTTGCCCTTCAAATGATAGTTAAAAAAGGGGATTTCAATATTGTTTTGGTACCAGAATGCTGTGTTACTGCCAAATTTTACATTGCCCAAAAAACTGCCATCCCGGCTGGCCCACTGGCCATGATACCAGGGTCCCATCACAATCTTATTATAAATTCCGGGATTTTGTTTTTCGATGGCTTTATACAAATTCCAGGCTCCCCAGCAATCTTCTGCATCAAATAATCCTCCAACCACCAGCATGGCAGGTTTGATGTTATACATGGCTCTTCTCGCATCTCTTGCCTGCCACCATTCATCGTAGTTGGGATGGGCATACATTTCTTTCCAGAATTTTATACTGTCGCCCATCAGTTTGGCCAACTCTTTCAACGTTTTAGTTTCCTGGTAAAATTTATAATTGTCTCTTATTTTAAAATCATAACCGGGAGAGCCCACTGTAGTGGGTTTGGGCCTGGGTTTGCCAAAGGAAGAATAGAACCGGAAACCATCCAATGGGAAGAAAGCGCCGTTGTGATGAAAATCATCACCCATGAACCAGTCTGTCACCGGTGCCTGCGGACTCACCGCTTTCAATGCCGGGTGGCCGGATGCAGCTGCCATCGTAGAATAAAAACCAGGATAGGAAATACCAAACACACCCACTTTGCCATTGTTTCCGGGCAGATTTTTTATCATCCAGTCAATCGCATCATACGTGTCACTGGCTTCGTCAATGTCTGTTCCTGTTTTGTTTTTATTGAATGGCCTTACATCTTCAAATTCACCTTCACTCATCCAGCGGCCACGAACATCCTGTGTCACGATTATATAGTTTTCCCGCATATAATATTTGGTATGCCGTTCCCATAACCGGGCAGAAAACCCTTCGCCATAAGGTGCACAGGAGTATGGAGTTCTTGTCATCAGGATAGGATGCTTCTCGCTTTTATCTTTAGGCATGTAAATGGTTGTGAAAAGCTTTACGCCATCCCGCATCGGGATATAGACTTCTGATTTCGTATAGTTTTCCCTGATCCAGGCTGAATCCTGGTCGGTTTGTGCCACCAGCAGCACCGGGAATAATAAAAAAAGCAGCAGATAGACTTTGCGTACCATGATAACGTAGTTTTGAAAAGCTAAATTTAACCATTCTTCATGCTCAGCCATAAAAATTATGGATGCCAATAAACAGATAATTGAAAAGTTCTATACGGCCTTTCAGCGGCTCGATTATGAGACGATGAACAGTTGTTACAGCGATGACATCATCTTCAGCGACCCGGTTTTTATGATACTGAAAGAGGAAGAAGTGAAGTGTATGTGGGAAATGCTTTGTAAAAACGCTAAAGATTTTTCATTGACTTTTGGCAATATACAGGCCGTTGATGAAGAATATTATACCTGCGAATGGACAGCCCGTTATACTTTCTCTAAGACAGGCAACAAAGTAGTGAACAACATCAAAGCCTTTATGCGGCTCAAAGACGGAAAGATCATCGAGCATAGTGATGGTTTCCGCCTCAGCACCTGGATAGGGCAGGCCCTTGGCTGGAAAGGAAGAGTATTTGGCTGGATGGGATGGATGAAGCGAAAGGTGCAGAAAAGTGCGAGGAAGAACTTGCAGCATTTTATGGAAAAGAAGTATAGCTCGTTATGAGTTGTGAATGGTGAAATGTGAAATGTGAATTGTGAATGGTGAATGGGCAACGCTGTTGCCTTACATAAATCTCACTCACCATTCACTGCCTAATCTTCCAACACCCCATACTTTCCTGCATTGGCATCCTGTATCGCCTGTTCCACTTCCTGCCATGTATTCATCAGGAAAGGACCATAGGCGGCGATTGGTTCATGGATGGGTTCTCCTGATAAAACCAAAATCACTGCATCCGCTGAAGCGTTGATCTCGATTTCCTCTCCTTCATTTTTGAATAATACAAAATGATCTGCGTTTACTTCACTGCCGTTAATGGTCACTGCTCCTTCGATCACTAAGAGACCTGTATTGTAGTTTGCCGGAAAATTTAAAATAGCATCTGCTCCCTTTTTTAATCTTGCATTATACACTTGCATAGGAGAGAAAGTGGAAGCCGGGCCTTTCACCTTGTTGTATTCCCCTGCAATCACTTCAATAAAACTTTTCCCATCGGCCAGGTAAAACCGGCCCATCATACTGTTGGTGATCTCCTGGTATTTAGGTTTTGTCTTTTTGAATGCCGCCGGAAGATTCACCCATAGTTGCACTATCTGAAACGGCCCGCCTGTTTTGCTGAAATTTTCTTCGTGGTATTCTTTATGCAGTAAACCCGAACCCGCCGTCATCCATTGCACATCGCCTTCACCAATGATGCCGCTGTTGCCGGCGCTGTCGTGGTGGGCTATTTTTCCATGATAAGCGATGGTCACAGTTTCGAAACCTGCATGCGGATGTACGCCTACGCCTCTTGGTTCATCAGAAGGTGAGAATTCAATCTTTGAACCATAATCTAGCATGAAAAAAGGACTCATTCTTTTTTTATCAATCAGCCTGCCACCGGGAAAAAAACTATGCACCCGGAAACCATCACCCACCATGTGCGGCGGGGGAGGGGCAATGATGTATTCTATTGTTTTGATGTTGCTCATACAATCTCCTTAGTTTAATAGGGGAACTTCCATTAATAATAACGCGGCATCACTGTCGGCTGTAATATCTAATTTATCTGCATCAGTTATTCCTAATCCATCCCTGCGGTTCAATTTTTGACCGTTGATGGTTACATCGCCTTCGATCACAAAAGCGTAAACGCCATTTCCTTTTTTCTTCAGGTCATAGCCAACAGTAAAATTTTTATCCAGGTTTCCTAAACTAAACCATGCATCCTGGTGTATCTGCACAGCCGCATCATTCGTTCCTATAGGTGATACCACTGCCAGCAGTTTATTGTGCTTATCAGCATCGCTGAAGTGTTGCTGCGCATATCTCGGCTCCACATTTTTCTTATTGGGGAAAACCCAGATCTGGAAAAACTTTACTTCTTTATCAGGATTCTTGTTTTTCTCTGAATGTTGTATGCCGGTACCGGCACTCATCACCTGCACATCGCCCTGGCGGATGACCTGCGAATTGCCCATGCTGTCTTTATGCTCAAGATCGCCACTTGTGGGAATGGAAATTATTTCCATATTATCATGCGGATGGGCGCCAAAGCCCATTCCACCTGCCACCGTATCATCATTCAACACTCTTAATGCGCCGAAATGAATTCTCTCCGGGTCGTAATACCCGGCAAAACTGAAGGTATGATAAGAGTCCAACCAGCCATGGTTGGCATGGCCTCTTGTGTTGGCTTTATGAAGAATGGTTTTCATGATAAAGTCCTTTTTTATTAAGCGACTACTTTTTCGGGAACTAATCTTTCAGCCAGCCAGGTGAATTCGTTAATGAAATTCACCACACTGTTCTGGAAGTTTTCATCGAGCAGGTCGCCATCCGGACTGAATTTTTTATCTACTGCCGGAACAACCAGCATATAAGGTGATGTGATGCCGAAAAGGGCAGGTATCAGCAGCAGCAGTTGCTGCGATGCTCTCATGCCACCCATAGCACCCGGTGAAGCTGTTACGATTCCAAAGGGTTTGTGATGTTGTTTGGGGAAATGATCCAGCAGGTTTTTCATCGCAGGGGAGTAGCTGCCATTATATTCCGGCGTAACCAGGATAATGGCATCCGCATCAAAAATGCGATGTGCCAGCGGCTGAAATTCAACCGGGGCTTTATCGGGTGTCACCCAAACTGATTGCACATGAGGAATGTTCCAGTCTTTCATATCTATAATACTTGTTTCATGGCTGGTATGTTGCGAAATCCAGTTTTTCAGATGCAATGCCACACGACGGGTTACACTGTTGACTCTCGGGCTTCCTGATATGATCTCTATTTTCATTTGTTTTGATTTGTAGGTACAAAGATAAATAATCAATGTTTAAACATCAAATATTTTTTCTTAGGGTTCTGTTAATCATTCCGGCGGAGTTTTACAGGCTGTGTGTAAAGGGTTTGTGTTTTTCCAAGTATTTGAACCCGGATACATTAATTTCGGAAGACATAATTGTTTAAACATGTTCAATCGCAGAAAGTTCATTCAGTCATCAGCCCTTGGTTCGTTGGGAATAATGCTGGGCAAAGTTGAAACAGGTTGTGCACAACCTGTTTCGGTAACGGGAAAACCTGTGGTTATTTCCACCTGGGATGTAGGGCTGGCGGCCAACAAAGCAGCGTGGGAAATATTAAGCAAAAACGGAAGGGCATTGGATGCAGTGGAAAAAGGGGTAATGGTCACCGAGGCTTCGCAAAATTGCTGTGTGGGGCTTGGCGCTAATCCTGACCGTGACGGATTTGTTACACTGGATGCCTGCATCATGGATGAGCATTTTAATTGCGGCGCTGTGGCTTTCATGGAAAGAATAAAACACCCGATAGTTGTGGCAAGAAGGGTGATGGAGAAAACACCACATGTGATGCTGGTGGGTGCAGGTGCACAGCAATTTGCTGTTGCAGAGGGATTCCCGTTGGAAGAACAAAAACTATCGCCGGATGCGCAGAAGAATTATGATAACTGGCTGAAGAAGTCAGAATATAAACCACCGGCCATAAATATTGAAAGACAAAAAGAGCATGGCCCTTTTGCACCTGCCAAACTCGACAGCGGCGAATGGAACCACGATACGATCGGTATGGTGGCAATGGATGCAAACGGAAACCTCAGCGGCAGTTGCACCACCAGCGGCGCCGGTTTTAAAATGCGGGGACGTTTGGGAGATTCACCCATTATCGGCGCAGGTTTGTATGTGGACAATGAAGTAGGCGCCTGCACAGCTACCGGCCAGGGTGAGGATGTAATACGGGTAGCCGGTTCTCACTCGGTAATTGAACAGATGCGGCAGGGTTTATCACCGGAAGAAGCCTGTAAAAAAGTGGTTGAAAGAATTATCCGCATCAAAGGCGAAAAGGTAAAGGACATACAGGTGGCTTTTTTAGCATTGAGCAAAAAAGGAGAGGTGGGAGCCTATTCCATACATAAAGGATTCAGTTTTGCCCTTCGCACAAACGATAAAGAAGAATTAGTGGAAGCCAAAAGCATATTGAAGTGAACAATACGAAATACATTATTGAGATCGCCACGTCTGATTTCAGCACCACCAGAGCAGCTGTGGAAGGAGGTGCTGATCGTATAGAACTCTGCGATAATCTCGCTGACGGCGGCACCACGCCTTCTTTCGGGATGATCAAAAAATGCAGGGAAACATTTTCCGTTGCTTTATACCCGATCATTCGTCCGCGGGGCGGTGATTTTTTATACAGTGATGAAGAATTCAGCATCATGCTGCAGGATGTGAAACTGTGTAAAGAACTGGGTTGCGATGGGGTGGTGATCGGTTTGCTGCATGCTGACGGAACGATTGATGTAAAACGCAGTGCACAATTAGTGGAAGCCGCTTACCCGCTGGGAGTTACATTTCACCGTGCATTTGATCGTTGTAAAGATCCTTATGCCGCCATGGAGCAAATTATTGAAACAGGTTGTGAACGAATTCTTACCTCGGGACAAAAGCCTGCAGCACCGGATGGAGTGGAAATGATTGCTGAACTAAACAGGCTGGCTGATGACCGCATCATCATCATGCCCGGCAGCGGGGTGAGAAAAGAAAATATCAGGATGCTGGCGGAAAAAACCGGTTGCACGGAGTTTCATTCATCCCTGCGGGCAAAGAAAAAAGGCGACATGCAGTTCATTCACCCGGCATTTGCAGTGTCGGAAGAGAGTTATGCAAATAATTTTATTGATAGGAATGAAGTAAAGGCGCTACGATCATCGTTACAAAGTTGATTTTTTTTGGCTGATGCTGATTTAATTATTTTGTATTTTAGACTACTTCTAAATCTTAAAATATGAAAATAATTGCAGCCGTATTTATTACAATTACATTTATTGCTTCGTGCACTCCAAAAGCTATTCCTTTAAAAGGTACATATGTAAAGGAGCCGTATCAGGTAACTACTTCATCAAGCTTTCAGACTGTATGGGATAAGTTAATTGATATTTTTGCCCAAAAAGGTATTGGCATAAAGATTATTGATAAAAGTAGTGGGCTTATTGTTGCACAAAACACTTCGGTACCGGTTACTTATGAGGATGCAAAAGGAAAATTAGTTGACCCTTCTGCTTGGATTGTTTCCTCCAAAATTTATGAACCTGGGGCGAGAAAGTATTACTATCCAACCTCAGCCTCAGCAGAATGGAATGTTATAGTAAAGGATTTGAGCAATGGGACAACAATGCTAAATGTGAATATTACTGCGATAAATGCTTCTACTGCTGTAACACAAGTTGGGCCAATCATTGCACTTCCAACGGTTTCAATTATGAATACACATGCGGTTTCGACAGGAGTGTTTGAAAAATTGCTGATTGATTTGATAAAGTAATAAATACAAAACCCCATCATTGCTGATGAGGTTTGTGCCCGGGACTGGAATCGAACCAGCACATTCTTGCGAACGGCAGATTTTGAGTCTGCTGCGTCTACCAATTCCGCCACCCGGGCAAATCGGGCTGCAATATTAAGCCATTCCGGCTAATTCCCTCCTGATGCGGTCTAAATATTTTTTCTTGTAATAATACTCCTTTACTTGCAGCAGCTCTTTTTCGGTAGTAAAACCGTCTTTATAATCTTCCACAATTTTTTTAACAGGGGCATAAATATCGGATTGAAGATTTTCGATTGTTGATTTTAGATTGCTTGGGTCATCGCCATCCATCAGTTGCTCGTTTATTTCCAACACTTCCATTAAAAAGTCAGGAGGTAATTCATATTTTTCTTCTTCCTCCAGCAGCCCTTTCAGTTGCAGCACATATTTAATGGTCTCATCTGGGCTTTGAAAAGTTTTCCAGGCTTTATTCAGCAGGGCAGATTTTTCCAAAGCCTCTCCTTGTTCTTCCGAGCTGGCATTGGCGGCATAATCGGGATGATACTGGCGGCTCAGTTCAAAAAAGCGTTTTGACAGGGCTGCTGCATTCACCTTTAACTGCACAGGTATTTCAAACAATTCAAAATAGGTCATAAGTTTCTCCCGGAATTTAAAACTACATTTGTCCGCTTACTGAACATCCCGATAACTAACGGGTGCAAATGTACTATTATGGTCAGGATCGGACTTATCAAAGAAGGAAAAATACCGGCAGATAACCGGGTGGCGCTGACACCCGCCCAATGCAAATGGATACATAAGAATTCAGGTACGGTAAGGGTAGTGGCTCAATCATCAGCCGATCGTTGTTTTTCCGACCGTGAATATCTCGCTGCCGGGGCTGAAGTGAAAGACGATATCAGCGACTGCGATATATTGATGGGCATCAAAGAAGTGCCGCCGGAGCAACTGATCCCCGGTAAAACCTACCTGTTCTTTTCCCATACCAAAAAGAAGCAGCCACATAATCAAAAATTGCTTCGGGCTGTTTTGGATAAAAACATCCGGCTGATAGATTATGAATGCCTGGAGCATGAAGATGGACAGCGCATCATCGGCTTTGGTTTTTTTGCCGGGGTGGTGGGGGCACATAACGGGATGATGGCCTATGGCAACCGGACGGGTTTGTATAAACTCGACAGGGTGTATAAACAAAGAAGTTTCCGTGAACTCATCCACAACTATTTCGGATTGCGGTTGCCGAATGTCAAGATCGCAGTTACCGGTTCGGGCCGTGTGGCGCATGGCATTTTAGAAATTATGAACCTGATGGGCATTCATGAAGTGGAACCGGAAGATTACCTGAAGCGCCGCTTTTCTTATCCTGTGTACACTCAACTGAAAGGCGCTGACTTATATCGTCATAAAACAACAGGCGGCTATAACCGGGAAGATTTTCATAATAATCCGGAGCACTATGAATGCAGGTTTTTGCCTTATGCCGCACAAACGGATATTTTAATGAACGGTGTGTTCTGGGATAAGAACGTTCCGCGGTTGTTTGAAAAAAATGATGTGAGTGCAGAAGACTTCATTATTCAGACCATTGCAGATATTACTGATGATGTGAATGGTTCTGTGCCCGTCAATATCGGTGACCAGACGATAGAAGACCCTGTTTATGGAGTAGATAAAAAGACATTACAAAAAACTGCGCCTTACCTGAAGAGTTCTGTTGATCTGATGGCCGTGGGCAACCTCCCCAATGAATTGCCAAGGGATGCCAGCCGTTATTTTGGTGAACAACTGATCAAGTATGTGCTGGATGATCTGCTGAAAGGCGGATCAGAAATAATAGAAAGAGCCACGATGACGGAGAACGGAAAACTGACGGAGCCGTATCAGTATTTACAGGAATATGCGGAGGGGGTTGGTGGTTAAAAGTTGTAAGATGTAAGTTATAAGTAATAAGTAATAGGCTAAAGGTAGAGGTAGTAGTCTTTTAGCAAGGAAACAAACCCAGGAGTATATTGTTGTTTTTCATTCCAGATACTTATTTCATCAAAAACGGTCTCAGTGTTTTCGTTTGGATTTAGTTTTCCCGTCAACATGATACGGAAGAAATCATGCTTTTCAGATTGCCTGACAAAAATCATTTCGGATATATCAAATTCATGTTGCCGTAACAGGTCTTTGATCTCGGGATTTCTTTTATATGGGAGAAGCAGGAAGAACCTGCCATTCACCTTCAGGTTGTTTTTAATAACAGCCAGCAATTCATGTAATAGTAAACCTTCATTGTGATGGGCAATATTCTTTCTCTTGTCATCTCCCTTTAATTCTTTTTCATAAAAAGGAGGGTTGCTGATGACAATATCATATTTGTGAACATAAGAATAACTTCTTGCATCAGCGTTTATCACATTTACTGTATCCTGCCACAGAGAACTTAAAATGTTTTCATTTGCCTGTTGCGCTGCTTCTTCATCCATTTCTATCGCATCAATTTTCAGTTCAGGATTTTTTTGCGTCAGCATCAATGAAAGCAGTCCTGTACCTGTGCCAATATCCAATAAACTCCGGACTTCAGACGCCTGAATCCTGATTTTCTCCGCTACCCATGCTCCGAACAGGCAGGCATCAGTTGTCACTTTCATGGCACAACGATCCTGGTGAACCGCAAACTGTTTGAACTGAAAATAGGAATTAGCCATTTTTAATTACTACCATTCTGCTCTTGCCGATGCGCTGACAGATAGGTCAGCAACATCACCGTCCAGGTATTTATAATAGGCGGTAATCGCAATCATCGCTGCATTATCGGTGCAATACTGGAAGGCGGGAATAAAAGTGTTCCAATGATATTTTTTTCCTGCTTCTTCCAATGCTTTTCGCAACCCGCTGTTGGCAGAAACACCGCCGGCAATACAAATATCTTTGATGCCGGTTTCGATGGAAGCTTTTTTGAGTTTGTTGAGCAGTATGGTGACGATACGATGCTGAATGGAAGCGCAGATGTCATTCAGGTTTTCTGTAATGAACCGCTGCTTTTCTTCCGTTGAAGCGGCAAACTCTTCCTTATAAACATGACTCTTGCCTGCGTTCTGTAAAAAATAAAGTATCGACGTTTTTAACCCGCTGAAACTGAAATCAAGCCCTGGTATCTGCGGCTCGGGAAATTTGAATCGTTCGGGGTCGCCTTCTTTGGCATATTTATCAATCAAAGGCCCTCCGGGATAGGGTAATCCCAGCAGTTTTGCTGATTTATCAAAGGCTTCACCCGCTGCGTCATCTATGGTTTCGCCAATCACTTTCATGTTTGTAGGTGATTTACACAAAACTATTTGAGTATGGCCTCCGCTAACAGTCAGGCATAAAAAAGGGAATGAAGGCCTGGGTTCATCAATCAGGTTGGCCAGCACATGGGCTTGCATATGATGTACGGCGATCAATGGTTTATTCAACGCCAGCGAAAGCGATTTGGCAAACTGCGAGCCTACCAGCAGGGAACCGATAAGACCAGGAGATTGGGTAAAAGCGATGGCATCAATATCCCGTATTTCATATCCTGTATCCCGTATTGCTGCTTCAACAACCGGAACAATGTTTTGCATATGTGCCCTCGAGGCTAATTCAGGCACTACGCCACCGTATTGTTCATGCACTTTCTGGTTGGCGATATAATTAGACAAGATTTTTCCATCTGCACAGAGTGAAGCAGAGGTTTCGTCGCAGGAGGATTCTATAGCGAGGATTACAGTTGACAAGTTGATAAAGTTAATGTGGTTAACAGGAAGCAAAAATACTTCTAATCTTTTTCAACTTGTCAACCTTTCAACTATTTACTCCTGATCGCCACCACCGGATCCATTTTCGCTGCCTGGGACGCAGGAATAAAACCGGCTGCAATGCCTGTAATGATGCAAATGATAATAGCCAGTATCATATTGTTAGTGGAGATAAATACCGGGAAATTGAGCAACCCGCTAAGTACAAGTGTCAGCAGGAACACCATCAGCAGTCCGATCAGTCCGCCAATGATACAGAGAAATGCGGATTCTAATAAAAACTCTGCAAGTATCACCCTGTTTTTGGCGCCGATGGCTTTTTTCAACCCTATCTGGCTGGTTCTTTCCCTCACGGATACAAACATGATATTGGCGACGCCAAACATGCCGACAATCAGTGATAAGGCAGCAATTGCCCATCCACCCATGTTCAGCCCGGTAAAGGCAGAACTGATGGCATCGCTGAAATCATTGATGTCGTTCAAAGCAAAATCATCATCCTTGGTAGGGCTGAGTTTGTGAATGGCACGCATGGCGCCGGTCAACTGATCTTTTAGCGCCTTGCTGCTGAGGCCATCCTGTCCCTGGACCATGATAACCGGATCTCCTCTTTGTTCGTTGATGATATTGCGGGCAAAACGGTACGGGATGATAATACTCTGGTCAAATTCCCAGCCGCCGATCATTTGTTTGCCTTGTTTGCTGATGACACCAACCACCAGTGCTTTTTTCCCCCTGACATCTACCTGCTTTTCAACAGCCAGTTCAGGTGAGCCAAACAACTTTTCCGCCACTTCATATCCCATGACGATTGCAGGAATGCCCCGGTCAAATTCGGCGTCAGAGAAATACCTGCCCTGCAGCATATCGAATGGCTGAATATCATCAAAATCCTCGTTTATGCCATAAATATTCACATTGGAAATGATGCTGCCGCCAAAACCAATGTTATCGTTGGCCCGGATGCGGAAAGCGACATATTTGGCAGCAGGCACTCTTTCCCTGATTTGCCTGATCTCCGTATACTTTGGTAAAGGCCTGTTTACATAGCGCCACCAGGGATAATCAGGACCGCCACCGGCGCTGTAATCCCATTTGTCAATATAAATTGTGTTATTGCCAAGCGATTTTACTTCGTTCTGAATATTTCTTTCCAGGCTGTTGACCACCGTGAGTACACCGATGATACAAAAAATGCCAATGGTGATGCCAAAAAGAGAAAGAAAGGTGCGGAGTTTGTTTTTCCACAACTCCTGCAGCGCCATCAAAAAACTGTTACCTGTTATTTCTAATGAACGGCGGATCATCCAGCAAATTTACCAATGAAAACCTGCCCGGTAAATATTTTTTTGACAGCCGGGTGTTAAATCCTGGAAGCTGTCACCAGCGGTTCAGGTTCATGCACACTCAGCGAAACGGCCTGGTCGCCGCTAACTTTAAATACAATACTTACTGAGGCAGCCCCGGCCGGGGCAAAAGAGTTGTCAGCTATTTTATTCAATTTCCTTGCGGAAGAACCCTTGCGGGCCAGTTGTAAAAAACCCAGCCTGTGCACATCCACCACAAAACTTTCATTCTCTCCATCACCAAACCTGTATTCACCAATGTATTTTTTCTTTTCTTCTTCACTTATATCAAGGCTCTTTGGTTTCACATCTGCATTGCCCAATCCTTCCAGGTAAGTGATCACTTTATTGACATTTGTTTTATCTTCTGCTGATATGTTTTTATCACCCAGACGATTCTTTGCATGTTGCAGCAACGTGATGCCATGCGGACCCGGTTTGCTTTGAATACCGGGAACGGTTTCGACTATCTCCTGCAAACTTTTATAAGCGCCGAGCATCGCAAAAGTGAAAATATCAGGTCTTGCGCCATGGCTCATTAATAATTCAGCAATATCCCTGCGACCTACATGTGAGGCGGCGCCCAAAGCGGTTTCCCAATCGCCAAAGCCCCAGTCCCAGGCAGCACCGGCCAGTTCAGGTCGTTTGGTAACAAGTTCTCTCACCCTGTCAATATTTCCATGTGAAGCACCAACAATACCACTCACCATATCATCATCCATACTGGGATAACGGTAAAACAGTTTTTTGTCTCCCGTTAATGATGTGCTGTTGTTTTCTGTAACATGGCCGAAGCCTAATGCAGTAACACCGATAATACCAAAGGCAGAACTTTTAATAAAACGGCGGCGGGGAAAAGATGGATTGTTCATAACTGGCAGATTGATTCAATTCATAAGGTACAATATTCCTGATCCTGTTTGAACAATTATAAGATGATTGGCTAAAAATCAATACTGGTGGCAGAAAATATTACTCTTTCATAGCAAGATCAGTTGGCAATCCGTCCAGGCTCTTGAGGTTGTTCTGCTGAATATATTCCACCAGGCCATCAGCACCTTTCTTTTCGGCCCATTCAAAATGAATGTCCCGGTGACCTTTGAAATCGTATAAGGGCACACCAAAGCCGCAGGATGTCTGAACAAGATCAATATCGGCAACGATGAACTGTCTTGTGCTGGGATAGATAGTGAAATGCGGCGCCAGTTCATTCCACTCCGTTGTACCCGGCAACACGGCATGACCTTTTCCATACAACCGCAAAATATTCGGCGCCCCTTCGAAGGAACAGAACATGATGGTGATGCGGCCATTTTCTTTGGTATGTGCAGAGGTTTCATTGCCACTGCTGATCAGATCCATGTATGCCACTTTATTTTCCGACAGCACCCGGAAACAATCCAATCCTTTGGGAGAAAGATTGACCCTGCCATCGGCGCTGAGCGGTGCTGTGGCCACAAAAAACATGTGCTGCTTTTCGATAAATTCCTGATGTGCCGGTTTGATGGAATCGTGGAGTTTACCCATGAATATTTTTCTCCAAAGTTAACGACTGTCTTGTTCTCTGGCATCTGGGAACAAACCTTACCTTTGCCGCCTTGAAAAGATAATCGTAAGGTATGCCATACTTTAGAAGTATGGCATATCTGCAAAAGAAGCAACGAGCATGAAGTATCACAACGAAATACAAAAACGCAGAACCTTCGCCATCATCTCTCACCCCGATGCGGGAAAGACAACGCTGACGGAAAAATTCCTGTTATTCGGCGGTGCCATCCAGGTAGCGGGTGCAGTCAAGAGCAATAAGATCAAGAAACATGCGACCTCCGACTTTATGGAGATCGAAAGACAGCGGGGTATCTCGGTAGCTACATCGGTGATGAGTTTTGAATACAACAACATTCTTATCAACCTGCTTGATACACCCGGTCACAAGGATTTTGCAGAAGATACTTACCGGACACTGACGGCTGTAGACAGTGTTATCCTCGTGGTGGACAGTGTGAATGGAGTGGAAGAGCAAACAAGAAGACTGATGGAAGTGTGCCGCATGAGGGATACACCGGTCATCGTTTTCGTCAACAAAATGGACCGTGACGGCAAGAATCGTTTTGACCTGCTGGAAGAAATCGAGAAAGAATTATCTATTCACCTGCACCCGATGACATGGCCCATCAACAGCGGTAAGGAATTCAAAGGTGTTTATAACATACATGACAAAAATTTATTGCTGTTCACCGCCAACACAAAGGCGGATGACGACAGTATTGCTATTTCTGATCTTGCTGATAAAGTGCTGGATGATAAGTTGGGAGAAAAAGATGCCGCCCAATTGCGGGAAGATGTGGAACTGGTGGATGGGGTGCACGGCGAACTAAAAGTGGAAGATTACCTGGCAGGAAAAGTAGCGCCGGTATTTTTTGGCAGCGCCATCAACAATTTCGGGGTGAAAGAAATGCTGGATACATTTATCCGCATAGCACCCACACCACGAAGCCGGGAAACCACAACACGATTATTGAATGTGGAAGAAGAGAAGATGAGCGGCTTTGTTTTTAAGATTCATGCCAACCTTGATCCCAAACACCGGGACAGGATCGCTTTCTTCCGTGTCTGTTCAGGAAAATTTGAACGCAACAAATATTTTCACCACGTACGGTTGAACAAGGATGTCCGTTTCAGCAATCCTTATTCTTTTATGGCAAGGGATAAAAGTATTATCGAGGATGCCTATGCCGGTGATGTGGTGGGTTTGTTTGATACCGGAAATTTCAAAATTGGAGATACGCTGACAGAAGGAGAAGATTTTTATTTCACCGGTATTCCTTCTTTCTCGCCGGAGATATTCAAAGAAGTGGTGAACAAAGACCCGATGAAGACCAAACAGCTAGAAAAGGGGCTGATGCAATTGACCGATGAAGGAGTGGCGCAATTGTTCACCCAGTTTGGCGGTAATAAAAAGATCATCGGTTGTGTGGGTGAACTGCAGTTTGAAGTGATACAGTATCGGTTGCTGCATGAGTACGGCGCATCGGTGGTGTTTAATACGCTGCCTTTTTATAAAGCCTGCTGGCTGACCAGCAACGATGAAAAGAAGCTGCAGGATTTCCTTCGGTTCAAACAGGCCAATTCAGCTGAAGATAAAGACGGCCATCCTGTTTACCTGGCACAAAGTGAATGGTTCCTGAATACCGAACGAACGAATAACCCGGATATTGAGTTTCATTTTACCAGCGAGATACACAAGGAAGCCTGAGCTTGTCAGGCTGAAGCGATATTTTTCATGCATATCATATTTGAAACAGAAAGACTGATCGTTCGCCGCTATTTACAGGAAGAGTTTGAGAATTTTTTCCGGCTGAATGGTGATGCGGATGTGGTGCGGTATATACGGCCCGTTCAGAACAGGGAGGAAGCGCTGGATTCATTTCAGAAACTATTGACAGCATATAAAGAACAACCAGGCATGGGCCGCTGGGCCGTTCATGCTTTGACCGATGGAAAATTTATCGGCTCATTTGCTATCATTCCGCTGCCCTGGGATCAGGATAAAATACAAATGGGCTATGCTTTTCCCAAAGAACACTGGGGTAAGGGTTATGCCACAGAACTGACGAAGAAGGGATTGGAGCATTTCTGGCAAAATTTTCAGGCAGACGAAGTGTATGGGGTGACAGAAATACCGCACACTGCTTCACAGAAAGTGTTACTCAAAGCTGGGTTTGTATTCAGTCATGTATTTACCCATGAATCAATTGACCTGAATATTTATCATTGTTACCGTTCCGGTTAACGGATCGGTCTGTAAAGCCAATATTCGTCCACCATGTTCCCGTTACTTCTCCAAATCCTGAGCTTTTGTTCAGGCAACACCTCGATCGTATAAGTGCCGTTCAGCACCAATGACCAGTCGAAATTTGCTGTCCATGCACAGCTGTCTGTGAATGTAATCTTGTTGCCTTCAATTGAGAAACTGCCGGCACAGATTGCCGGGTATTGTGCTCTTTCACTGTTGCCTTCAAATTTATTGCCGGTAAACAGCAGGCTCACCCACACCGAATCCATACCTGTGCGCTGGAAATACCCGATATACCGTCCATCTAAAGTAATACTTTCTGAACCTGGTTTACTGCAGGCCCAAAAAACGGACAGGGCCAGCGCTGCAATAATGATCTTTTTCATAACCTGTCATTTGGGAAAAGACAGGCAAATACTGTGCAAAACAGGTGAGACAATTATTAAAATTTTGCAGCAACACCGGTATAGTTGTGCGGTGTGATCTTTTTCAACTCTTTTTTTAATTCTTCACTTATTTTCAGTCCTTCAATAAACTGGTAAATTGCCTTTTTGTCAATCGCATGATTTCCTCTCGTCAGGTCTTTTAATGCCTCGTAGGGGTTGGGGTATTTTTCACGGCGCAGGATGGTCTGAATGGCTTCGGCCACTACCGCCCAGTTATTTTCAAGATCATCATGAATTTTTGCATCATGGATGACGAGTTTTGATAAACCTTTTTCAATAGAACGCACTGAGATCATCGTGTGGGCAAACGGAACACCGATATTACGGAGAACTGTGGAGTCTGTGAGGTCTCTTTGCAATCTAGATACCGGCAGCTTGGACGAAAGATGTTCAAAGATGGCATTGGCAAAACCGAGATTGCCTTCGGCATTTTCAAAATCAATGGGGTTTACCTTATGGGGCATGGCTGAAGATCCCACTTCGCCTTTTTTTGTTTTTTGTTTGAAATAGTCCATCGAGACATAAGCCCATATATCGCGGCAGAAGTCAAGCAGGATATTATTGATACGTTTGATGCAGTCAAAATGTGCCGCCAGGTTGTCGTAATGTTCGATCTGCGTGGTGAACTGCTGGCGGCTCAAACCCAATTGTTCCGCAAACTCATTACCGAACTTCACCCAATCTATTTTTGGGAATGCCACATGATGGGCATTGAAGTTGCCGGTGGCGCCGCCAAACTTGCAGGTAAAGGGGATGCCGATGAATTGCTCCACCTGGCCTTCGATCCTTGCCACAAATACCATGATCTCTTTGCCTAGTTTGGTGGGGCTGGCCGGTTGCCCGTGGGTGCGGGCCAGCATGGGTATCTCTTTCCATGCTTCTGCCAGCAGTTGTAATTGTTTGTTCAGGTTGAGCAGGGCGGGCAGGTATTCATATTCAACAGCATGTTTCCACAGCAGCGGAACCGCAGTATTATTGATGTCTTGCGATGTCAGCCCGAAATGCACCCATTCTTTAGCTTCTTTGGCGCCACATTTTTCCAGTTCGTTTTTCAGGAAATACTCTACCGCTTTTACATCATGGTTCGTGGTGAATTCGATCTGCTTTATTTCCTGCCCGTCTTCCGGCCCGAAATCTTCAGCGAGTCGCTGCAAATGTTTGATCGCTTTGTTTGAGAGCTTAAAGAATTTTTTTCTTTCCAGGAAAAGCAGGTACTCAATTTCTACCATCACCCGGTATTTCATCAGGGCATACTCTGAAAAATATTCATCGAGGTGCTGCACCTGTTTGCGGTAGCGGCCATCAATAGGAGAAATTGCGGTCAGTGCTGTCAGTTCCATGGAAAGATGTTGAAATAAGCTTGTTCCTTTACCTTTGCCCGGCAAAAATAGTTCAATTGGTGAAGATAAAAGTAGGAATAGTCAATTACATGAACACAAAGCCGCTTATCTATGGTTTAGAAAGACCACCCATTAACGATAAGATTGAGTTGATAGGCGCCTACCCGGCCAAAGTGGCGCAACTGCTGGCCGAGGATAAAGTGGATGTGGCGCTGATACCGGTAGCGGCGATTCCGCAGATGACTTCATACCATATAGTGGGTAATTATTGCATAGGAACGGAAGGGGAGATTGCATCGGTGGCTTTATTCAGCGAAGTGCCCATGCAGGAAATTCAAAAAGTTTATCTCGATTATCAAAGCCGTTCTTCGGTAGCCTTATTAAAATGGCTGATGAAAGAATACTGGGGCATTCATCCGCAGATCATCCAGGCAACAGACGAGAATTACCGCAGCGAAATAAAAGGAACCGCTGCAGGCCTGGTGATCGGTGACCGGGCCCTGGAGCAGCGGAAGATTTCTACATTTATTTATGACCTGGGGAGTGAGTGGAAAGCTATCACAGGTCTGCCTTTTGTGTTTGCTGCATGGGTGAGCAAAAACAAATTACCGGATGAGTTTGTGCGGTTATTTGATGAAGCCAATGCGATGGGATTGCAACATATTGATGAGATTGTTGCTTCAGTACCTGCTGATCTGTATGATATGAAAAAATATTATACACTGCATCTTAGCTACAATTTGGACGAAGCTAAACTCGAAGGCATGAGAAAATTTTTGAATGTGATAGCTGAGTAATTCTCTTCAGTCAATTATAAAGAGCGGTAGTTTTTTTTTTATCTTACATCCTATTGAAGATAGCCTAACCCTCTTATGAAAAAAACATTTCTTGTACTGGCTCTCACTTTTTCTTTTTTTGCTGATGCACAAAGGGATACAGAATTTTGGTTTTCTGCACCGGAAATTGAGAATCAGCATGACAGACCGATTTTATTAAGAATCACCTCATTTGATGATCCTGCAACAATTAATGTTTCGATTCCTGCAAACCCTGGTTTTACTGCTTTGTCTGTTCCAATAGCAGCAAACGCTTCCACTACTATTGACCTGACTGCCTGGATAGGAATAATTGAAAACACAACAGCAAATACAGTGCTTGACCGTGGACTTTTGATCACAGCCTCCGCTGAGATCATGGTCTATTATGAAGTAGTTAGTGCCAATGTGTTTTGCGGGGGTTGCAGCCCTGAATTATTTTCTCTGAAAGGGAAAAATGCTTTGGGAAATGAATTTATCATTCCATCTCAAACTAGATGGCACATTGACACGATCAGGTATCCAACTGCCAGAAACTCCTTTGATATTGTCGCAACAGAGGATAATACAGTAGTAACAATAACACCAAGCAGGCCATTGATAGGGCGACCTGCAAATATTCCGTTTTCGGTTACTCTGAACAGGGGGCAGACTTTCTCGAATCAGGGGTTATATAGAAATAACATAAACATGCTTTCCGGGAGCAAAGTTTCTGCCGATAAGCCAATTGCCATAACCTCCCGGCAAGATCTTTTGTTTGCTGATGGTCCCTGTGCTGATCTTACAGGGGATCAATTGATCCCTGTAGATATTTTTGGGGTTGATTTTGTAGTAATA
Source organism: uncultured Chitinophaga sp. (assembly GCA_964412375.1). Lineage (GTDB taxonomy): Bacteria > Bacteroidota > Bacteroidia > Chitinophagales > Chitinophagaceae > CADEDV01. The sequence goes on from CAYPOD010000029.1 coordinate 19,589, forward strand.
AGAGGCGACTTATTCAACAGGGACAGGGTAGTTATTGTCGCAGCGTATGATAATACTGAGATATTCATTGATGCAAACCCGGTGCCTGTTACAACAATCAATAGCGGGCAGTATTATGAATTTGACTTGATTACACAACCTTCTGTTTATATACAGTCTAGTAATAAGATCTCCGTTTTACATTATACAGGACTGAATTGTGAAATTAGCTCTGCTGTTATACCCAAACTGAGTTGTACAGGTTCAACAGAAATATCAGTTGTTAAAAGCATAAACGAAAGCGCCATCGTTTTTGTAGTTACTCAAAATGGCAACCAGGGAAATTTTACTGTAAACGGAAATGGAGCAGTGCTGACTGCAGCAGATTTTTCTCCGGTAGCGGGTACAGCCGGCAATTATGTTTTTTGCAAGAAAGAAATCAGCGCCTCTATGCCATTGGGAAGCGCAACACGAATTATTAATTCGTCTGGCTTGTTTCAACTTGGTTTCTTAAATGGGGCTTCTCCGACGTTACAAACAGGATGCAGGTACGGCTACTTTTCTGATTTTAAATCAATTAATGTACAGGCAAGCCATGCGGAAGTTTGTTTAGGTGATTCTGTACAGTTAAATGCGTTTGGAGGAGTTATTTACCAATGGACGCCTGTTTCAGGGCTTAATAATCCCAATATCCCAAACCCAAAAGTTTCTCCGAATGTAACAACTGATTATACCGTTATTGTTACAAGCATTGATGGTTGTATAGATTCAGCAAAAGTAAGAGTAACTGTAAAGCCACTTCCGGGAGGTACTATTACAGGTGACACCATTTGCGAAGGAGAAACAGGTGAATTATTGTTTCAGGCTACAGCAGGGACAGGCCCTTTTAGTATTTCTTTTGCTGATCCATCATCTACATATACTATTAACAATGTAGTTGGAAACAACGTCATTTATACAGCGCCAACAATTCCAGCCACTACTGATTATTCACTTTTATATATTGAGGATATTACTGGCTGTCGGTATGAGCCATTATCTGCCACGACGACAATAGTTGTAAATCCTCTTCCCGTGATTCAGGTTACTGATGACGCAACAATATGTGAGGGCAGTAATATTTCGCTATCTGCAAATGGGGGTATATCTTACTTATGGTCACCTTCCGTTGGCTTAAGTTCTGTGGTTATACCTGATCCCGTTGCAAATCCATCTGTGACTACGAAATATTATGTAATAGTAACTGATATCAACTCCTGCTTCGCAACAGACAGTGTTGAGATTGTTGTAAACCCCGCCCCGGACGCAGATGCAGGATCAGACACACTTATTTGCCCGTCCTCATCAGTGATGCTTCAGGGAGCCAGTGCAGGTGGGACTACTTTTTTATGGATGCCGTCCGTGTCTCTAAATGATAATACGATACTCAATCCTGTTGCATCACCAGTTAGTGAAACATTGTTCTATTTTACCGCAACAGACGTATCAGGCTGTTCTAAGACGGATTCTGTTTTTGTTGGTATTATTCCTCCACCTGTTTTTACAGTAAATAATCCTTTATCTGTTTGTTTGAACGAGGGTGTACAATTAAATGCATCCGGGGGCCATCTTTACGTTTGGGATCCACCGACATTTATAAATAACCCGACTGTCGCTAATCCTGTTGCTAATCCTCCATCCAGCATCAATTATTCAGTGAATATTACAGATACTATTTGTGGAAATATGGCTAATCTTTCGACCAGTATAATAGTTTTTCCGCAGCCAGTTGTTCAGGCTTCAAAATCAAACGATATTGATTGCAGCAACGACAGAAGCCAGCTAACTGCTACCGGGGCGGTTCAATACAGTTGGTCGCCTGCAGGCACACTCAACAATGCCTCTATTGCCAACCCGATGGCGATGCCTGTTACAGCTACCCATTATACTGTTACCGGCACAGATGCAAACGGTTGTAGCAACACGGCCTCTGTTATGGTGAACGTAGATAATACCAACCAGGGAGGTTATCTAATGCCTACAGCTTTTACCCCAAATAACGACGGACTGAACGATTGCTATGGGATAAAATATTGGGGAGTAGTGGAGAAAATAGATTTCAGCATTTTTAACCGGTGGGGAGAAAGGGTGTTTCATACCAGCAACAGCCGACAATGCTGGAATGGTATTTATAAAGGAGTGTTGCAGGATGCAGGTGTGTATGTGTATATGATCAGGGCAAAGACCAGCTGTGATGCAAATGTTTTCCGGAAAGGGACATTTGTGCTCATTCGGTAATCAGTGAACAATGAATTACATTTGCCCCAAATACAGCTCTCAGCATGAAGAAAGCCCTTATCACAGGCATCACCGGGCAGGATGGCGCCTATCTCGCAGAATTATTGTTGGACAAAGGTTATGAAGTGCATGGCATTAAACGCCGAACCTCCCTTATCAACACACAAAGGATTGATCACCTCTACCAGGACCCCCACGAACGGCATATCAGGATGACCCTGCATTATGGGGATCTTACTGATTCCACTAATATCATCCGCATTATTCAGCAGGTGCAGCCCGACGAGATCTATAATCTCGGGGCTATGAGTCATGTGCAGGTGAGTTTTGATGAACCTGAATATGCCGCCAATACCGATGCCATTGGCACATTGCGCATACTGGAAGCAGTAAGGATTCTTGGGTTGGAGAAAAAGACCCGTATCTACCAGGCTTCCACCTCGGAGCTATACGGGAAGGTGCAGGCCATACCGCAGAGTGAGACAACACCATTCTACCCCCGCTCACCCTATGGGGTTGCCAAACTGTATGGTTATTGGATCACGGTCAACTACCGGGAGGCTTATGGCATGTATGCATGTAACGGGATTCTTTTCAACCATGAAAGCCCTTTAAGGGGCGAAACTTTTGTAACCCGGAAGATCACCCGTGGGGTGGCGGAAATAGTACTGGGTTTAAAAAACAGGTTGTGGCTGGGAAACCTGGATGCCAAACGTGACTGGGGTCATGCCCGTGATTATGTGGAAGCCATGTGGCTGATGCTGCAGCAAGAGGAGGCAGAAGATTTTGTAATTGCAACAGGTGTTACTACGGCTGTCAGGGATTTTGTACGTTCCGCCTTTGCCTGTGCCGGTGTGAGTATTGGGTTTGAAGGAAAAGGAGAAAAGGAAGTAGGAATTGTAAGATCTGTGGCGTTGCCGGATATTCACCTGAAACCCGGTGATGTGGTGGTGGAAGTGGACAGCCGCTATTATCGTCCCACGGAAGTGGATATTTTGCAGGGTGATGCCACAAAAGCAAAGGAAAAACTGGGATGGGTGCCCAAATACAGTCTCGATGCATTGATAAAAGAAATGGTGGAAGCCGATATTGAACTGTTCCGGAAAGATGTGGTGCTGGGAGCATCAGGGTTTAAAACTTTAAGACAATTTGAATGATGGAGAAGGGAAAGCGAATCTATGTGGCGGGGCACAATGGAATGGTGGGTGCGGCAATCAGCAGAAAGTTACGGGCAGAGGGTTTTGATGACCTGCTGCTCCGTTCTTCCAAAGAACTTGATCTGCGCAACCAGGTCGCAGTGAATAATTTTTTTGCGACGGAAAAACCGGCCTATGTTTTCCTGGCTGCTGCCAAAGTGGGGGGCATTGTTGCCAATAACACGTACCGGGCTGATTTTCTTTATGACAACCTGCTGATCGAAGCCAATATCATTCATGCAGCTTTTCAGCATAAAGTGGAAAAACTGCTTTTCCTGGGCAGTTCCTGCATTTATCCCAAACTTGCGCCGCAGCCATTAAAAGAAGAATACCTGCTGACAGGTCTGTTGGAATCCACCAATGAGCCCTATGCGATTGCCAAGATCGCCGGCATAAAACTTTGTGAGGCTTACAGGGATCAGTATGCTTGTAATTTTATCTCAGCCATGCCCACCAACTTGTATGGTCAGGGAGATAACTATCACCTGAAAAACTCCCATGTGATCCCGGCATTATTGCGGAAATTTCATGAAGCAAAAGAAGCTGGTGCAGCAACAGTGGAAATATGGGGCACAGGTGCGCCACTTCGTGAGTTCATGTATGTGGACGATCTTGCCGATGCCTGTTTTTTCCTGATGCAACAGTATGATGAAAAGTTATTCATCAATATCGGAACAGGTGAGGAGATAACTATCAAAGACCTTGCATTGCTGGTGAAAGAGGTGACCGGTTTCCCGGGTAATATCGTGTTTGATAAGTCTAAACCCGATGGCACCCCCCGCAAGCTGATGGACAGCAGCAGGCTTCACCAGCTGGGCTGGAAACATACTATCGGACTGAAAGAAGGATTGGCAAAAGCATATGAGCATTTGCTCACAGAAACTATACGGGAGAAGTAAAATATTTCTATACCACTAAGTGCACCAGGTCTTTTCGAATAAAAATCGAGTCGGCAAATAGAGGGATACCGGTGACTTTTGAATTTTTTTGATCTGTAAATCCCATAAATTTAAACCCTGTATTTGTAAAATAGCTGTATAGGTCATCGAAAAGCCATTGCCCTTCGTAAAAGGGTTCGAATATTGATTCCACTATCAGGGCAGCGGCTTCAGAGAAAGTTTTTTCACCCCCCTTTATTACCTTTTCTTCATATCCCTGAACATCCATTTTGATTAGGAAATTTTTTTGAATAGCAGATTTTGCTATTACATCATCGAGACGGTCCAAACGAATCGTTTCTGTTTTCACAAAATAAGATTCGGGATAAGCATTTTTATGCAGATCTTCCATCGGTAACATTGAAGAGCTTACCAGGTTGTTACTTACATTAATTGTAGTTGTTCCTTCATAATCACTTAAGCCAACATTGTATGCAGTGATATCATATTTTTTTGTATTGGCCACCAATTTTTTGAAACAATCCGGCAGAGGTTCAAAAGCAACTATTTTCCTTCCTGGTAAGATGGTCGAAATTTCTTTAATAAACTGTCCTTCATTCGATCCAATATCAATAATCGTTTTGATTTCGAGCTTTTCTGCCCAGTTTTTCCCGGTCGTTTTAGGAATGAATTTTTGAATCGGAACGATGGTATATCCCAGTGAGTGAATAGATTTGCTAATTATCCGTCCTGCAAATTTCCGCATACAACTTTTTCTTTGCTTTCAAACGTAAAAATAGCATATTGCAAGAGTTATGACTAAATTTTTTAAACCACTAGTATCTTTTTTCAGGCTTTTTAGAACAACAGGTAGTTTCAGGGTTGCTTACAATATTTTACCAGCTAATTTTACTCCACATATAAAGAGTAAAGTTTCTCAGAAAAATAAGGTTTTTCGGTTCCCTTCATATGGAAAAAGCTTTACGGGGGAACAATTAAAACTTTTCGGAGTTCATGGCGAATTGCTTCAAAAATTCATCAAAGCAACCAATATTTCATTTTCAACTCCTACAGAATGGGGTAATACGGTTGCAATTTCATTGAACAAAGAGATTATTCGTCTTATCACCAGAGGTTATGACAATCTTAAAGTGGTTGAGGAAATTTTTATTGATCAGGTATATGACTTTAAATCCCAGGGCAAATATGTAGTATGCGATGTTGGAATGAATGTAGGGGCAGCAAGCTTGTATTTTGCTTCATTTGAAAACGTTGTTAAAGTATTTGGGTACGAGCCTTTCCCTCTCACTTTTCAGGAAGCAAAAAGAAACCTGCTCCTTAATCAACAACTTAGTCAGAAAATTGAAATATTTAACTATGGGTTAGGCAGAAATGAGGAATCAGTGAATGTGCCCGTTTCTGATAGCGGATTTTTAGGCGGAACAACTTCGCTTTTTATGATAAAGGAGACAGACCAAAAAAAAGCCGAAACAATATCGGTTGATATTAAAACTATAAGTTCAGTAATCAATAAAATCAAACTGGATCATCCTCAGTGCAAGATAATCTTGAAACTTGATTGCGAAGGCGCTGAGTATGATATAATTTCAAAACTTTCTGAAGATAATATGCTTCAGGATATTTTTGTTTTTATGATTGAGTATCATTTCCTTGGCAAAAGTCAATTGCGTGAAAAACTTTTAGCCGCAGGTTTTTACGTTATGTCTCCGGGTAGCGAAGATGTAACTCCGTTTGGAATGCTTTATGCCTTTAAAAATGCCGATGCAAATTAATGTTCCCAAAATATCAGTAATAACACCTTCCTTTAACCAGGGTAAGTTTATTGAACAGACCATACTTTCTGTAATATCTCAATCATATCCTAATCTTGAGTATATAGTAATGGATGGCGGCAGCACTGATGAATCAGTTGAAGTGATAAAGAAGTATGAGCGGCATATCACCTATTGGCAAAGTAAACCCGATAACGGACAGGCCGCAGCAATCAACGAAGGATTTAAACGGGCTACCGGTGATATTTTATGCTGGCTGAATTCCGATGATATGTACATGCCCGGCATCTTTGATAAGATTGCAGCAATATTTGTCAATACCAGTAAGCCTTTGGTAGTATTTGGGAATTGTCTTCATTTCAACAATCATAACAGTAAAACCAGAGGTAGTGATGTGGTGGGAGATGCAGGCAAACATATCCTTTCATTGTATGATTATATCATCCAGCCTTCCTCTTTCTGGAACCGGGAAGCCTGGCTGACTACTGGAATGCTGGAAGAGTCTCTGCATTTTGCTTTTGACTGGGACTGGTTCATAAGGGCACAAAATAAGGCTGTTCAGTTTATACCGGTACAGGATTATCTTTCGATTTATCGGATTCATGATACACATAAGACTGGGACCGGGGGTGAGAAGCGGTATGAGGAACTAAAAAAGATAGTCAGAAGCTATAATGAGGAGCAGAAACTTATCCGGGCTTTTGATCGTTGGCTGCGTATATACTCCAAAAGAAAATTTCTTTCAAAAGTTATTGAGAGTGGATACCGGTTCCGAATACCGGTGGTTAACAGTTTAAGCCGGCTGTTTTTGTTTCCACTCCTGAGTAAGCAACAATACCTGAGCATCGTTTCTATGAAATAGATGTGCCGGTGTTTGATTTGCGGTTTTTCCAGGCAAACCATTTTTTACCGGCATATGTCTGCATAAATCGTTGCAATATTTTTTGTCGAAGTTGCCAAAACGTCAAACGGATACTGGGGCCAATATGCTTTGTATGACTTTCCCTTATTTCTTTTAAGGCTTTATTGAACTGGATAGTGCTGACACCGCCCGGCGAAAAAAATACCAGCGGCTCGGGAATAAAAACAAATTTTTCATTTCTGATTCGCAAAATAAAGTCATAATCCATAGCCAACTTAAGAGATGTGTCAAACAGGCCATGTTTTTCATACAGCTCTTTTTTAACAAACATCGTTGGATGCCCAATGGTTCTCATTCCTTTCCACAGTTTATTTATTTCAAATGGGCTCCCTGTAATTACATTGATGTCACCCCGGTGTTGAACATATTTGGAGTGGCTCCACATAATGTTTTCGTCTAAAGAAAAATTGTCGGATACAATCTTTATAGCATCATTGCTGAAGTACAGATCGCCGGAATTAAGCAGGTGTATGATTTCTCCGTTTGAGTTCAGTATTCCTTTATTGAATGCATCGGAAATGCCCTGGTCGATTTCATATATCCAGCGGCGAAAGGAAGGTTGGGGATTTTCGGTCAGCCAACTGTTGATTGCCTTATTATCTGACCCATCAATGATCAGGTGCTCAAATGGCAATAGGGTTTGTTTGTCTATGGAAGAACATGTCCTGATCAGTTCATTCAGGTTATTATAGCAAATTGTAACAATTGTTATTTTATACTGCATAAAATAAATGACGAAAATGTCACCTCACAAACACATCCTTCTTTAAAAAACCCCTCAAAGTAAACCATTGCGACAGGAAAACATAGCGGCCTTTGATCGCCTGCCCTTTCAATGCAAAGAATATCCAAATGAGGGCTGCTGCACCTGTTTTGAAAACAAACTCAAAAAATTTTGGAATCGCCGACCATCTTCCCTTTTCTGTCCTGACACGGATCTTTTCCTCATTGCCTGTTTTCAAAAATAGTTTTTTGAAACTGCTGATGGAAAGACGTTCACTGTCTATATTGTGATAGAGCATGGCCTGCGGCAGGTAGTAAATTTCGGTGCTCTGTTTGCTGACCTGGTGAAAAATAAATTTATCATCACTGCGGAAAGTGAGCTGGTTATTGAAACCGCCAGCTTGCAATAGAATTTCTTTTCGATAAGTCATATTACAGCCGGCAGGATATTTCATTTTTCCGTCAAACCGTTTTGCCTGATCACCATAATCTAACAAACCAACATAACCGTTCAGGTATTTACTCATCCAGCGGGGTTCCTGTTCTTCTGAATAACGGGGGATCACTTTTCCGCCTACTCCAACAGCATTGGGATTGGCTGACATGAAACTATTGATACTTTCCAGAAAGCCCGGCACTGCTTCCGCATCATCATCAACAAAAGTAATAACAGCGGCTTTGGCCTCATCAATGCCCCGGTTGCGGGCATAAGACAAACCTTTGCGGGACTCATGCACATAACGGGTATTTAACTGCGGGTGGCTGCTGATAAAGGCTTTTACAATGGATGCTGTACTGTCTGAACTGTTATTGTCTACCACAATGATCTCAAACCGGCCCGGGGCTAGCGTTTGCCGGGAAAGGCAGGTAAGGGCGGCACCAATGAATTTTTCACGGTTGTAGGTGCAGATCACCACTGATATTTCCGGTTGGTTATCGGTTGACATTTTTATTGGTAAGGGTTGCCAGCATTTGTGAAAACCGGCGGACATTATTTTCGAGGCTAAAATACTCGAAAAATGCCGGAGGGGTTGGTTCTTTTCTGTTGATGCTATTAACAACGGCATGGGCAAAATCTTTCCAGTTGCCATTTGCAACGGAAACCATTTTTTCGCCTGTCAGGTCAGCAGGTATGCCCGCTATCGTTTGTTCAAAACAAACCACGTTACAGTGATGGGATAATGCTTCAATTGTTTTGGTTTGTATCCCGCCGCCGGAAAGCACCGGGTTGATGAATACATCCGCTGCCTGGAAATAAGATTCAATATCGGGCACTTCACCAGTTTTGATCACCATCGGATGAGAAAATTGATGATAACCGGCAATAGCTTTTTTATAATCTCTGCCGCAAAGAAGGATTTTTAATTCTACTTGCTGCTTTTTCAGCTTAGGAATTAGATTTGTAAAAATTTTTCTCACTGCATCCGCATTGGGCGGATAATCCAAAGTTCCTGCAAACAGCAATATTTTTTCTTCTTCACGGATACCATGTCTTTCCCGGATTATTTGCCCTGCATTTTCAATTCTGCCTGTTGCCGTAATCCCATAAGGCAATACCATGCATTTATCCAGTGTCAACCTGAATTGATTGATGGCAAACTCTTTATCAGCCTCAGTTTTAAACAAACTCAGATCAGCATTGCGGTGGGTGCGGCCTTCATGGCTGCGCAACAGTTTCCACCACCATTTCCCAAGTTGCCGGAAACGTTCTGATTCGATATTGTGTGAGTGTACAATAAGTTTGGCGCCGGTTGCTTTTTTAGCTTTCAACGCCGCAATGCCATGATAGGGATGTTCCAGGATGATGCAGGAAGGTTTCTCTTTAACAGCAACTGATGTTATTTTGTTCCAGGCAATCGGGTTAAGAAATTGTTTTTTACTTAACGGCAAAATGGGGAGTATCCTGTAGCCGGCATCGTCAGGCAAAGTGTTATTACGGGAGCAAAGACAAACCAGCTCAGCATGTTTTGCCAGTTCTTTGTTGAAATGTGCAATGCCCTTTTGCCCACCAAACACCGGCGGCAGCACTTTATACCACACAATGCTCAGTATTTTTTCCATGCCGAAGTTGCGTCGCTTATCAAACGGCTTTCAGTTTATTCTTTTTGCTTTCTCTCCATGCCATAAAAAAGCCACCTGCTACCAGTAACAGGATCACATACGAGAATATATATGAGATGTTGACGCCTTTCTTATAGCTGGCAGGTTCAAAAACAAAACGAATATTGTGTTTTCCGGCAGGCACCTGCAATCCGCGGAGTAAATAATTGGTTTTAACATAGTTTGTTTGCTGGCCATCAATATAGGCATTCCAGCCATAAGGATAATAAACTTCACTGCAAACGAGAAACTGCGGTGATGAAGCATTCACTTCATATTCGATAGCATCATTATCATATTTCAGCAGTGTGACAGTTGCGGCAGAATCCCACTGTGGTTGCGAAAGACCGTTGGCATATGCCTCTGCAATCACTGCTGTGTCTTTCAGGTTCGTTTCACCAATTGCCACTATTTCTGCAGCTTCATCTTTTACAAACTTAATGTTCTTAACCAGCCAGGCTGGGCCATAACCTTCCTGGTTAGGCAACAGCATTGGCTGACCGCTCTGGAGGTTAGGCGCAATGATATATTTTGTATTCAGCATGTTCAGCACCTGTTGGTTGGCGCCGGCTGACAAATACTTTTCAATCACATCCTGGTAAATCCTGAGTTTGGCCGGGTGATAACCGCCAATGGATCTGTGAAAGGTTGAGACTTTATAATCACTGGCGCTGAATCGCTCCGGGCCTGCATTATAAACCCTGAAATGGGGTTCTTTATCTGATAAGATTTGTTGATCTATAGCCGATTTGGTAAAATTTTCATATTGTACTTCATCTTTTGGCACATAGTTGTCATCATTCAGGTATTTTTTGCCAACGATAAGCAAATCGCCAATGGCTACCACTGCAATGATCGCTAATGCAACAACCGGTTTTAATGTGTTACGGAGGTAAAGCCATATTACGAGTAACAATAAAACTGCAAATGCCAGGGTGCGGAACAACTGGCCGCCAAACATGGCATAGCGGTCTGCTTTCAGCCCGGCAATTGTGAGTCTTGCAATCTCATCATCCGCACCCATGCGTTTTACATAGTCGCTGATCATGCCGTCACCGGGTGAACTGTAATCCATCATCAGCCACATGAGGGCTAAGAAAAGAATAAGCCCGCCACTTGTATACAACAATTTTTTAAAATTGGCTTTCAGAATTTCCTGGCTGTTCTTTGCGAAAAATAACTGGTGAGCGGACAGCACAGCTACAACCGGTAATGCAATTTGCGCAATGACCAGTGCCATGGAAGGAGCCCTGAATTTATTATAGAAGGGGAGGTTCTCAAAAAGGAAAACATTGAAGCCAGGGAAGAATTTTCCCCAGGTCATCATCACCGACAAAATTGAAACAGCCAGCAACCCCCAGCGGGCCGGGTGTTTAAGCAACACAAAACCAAACAATGCCAGCAGGCAGATGAGCACACCGGAATAGGGGGCACCGGAAGTACTTTCCAATCCTCCCCAGTATTTAGGCAAACTACCGGCAACCTGCAAAGCCTGGTTTTCCTGGATACCCCGGGCAACGAGTTTTTTCACCACGTTGGAATTTTCATCCAGTGTGTTGGCGCTGCCGCCACCGAATGCTTCGGGCATCATCATGACCAGGGGCTCTGCCACTTTCATGCTGTACTGAAATGCATACGAAGTGTCAAGACCGGAGGTTTTTGTTGTTGTCACAGAATCACCTTCAATACTGATACTCTTTCCGCCACGGATAGTTGCTTTTGAATATTCACGGGTGATAAGGAATGACAAAGAATTGGCCATCAAACCAACTACTACCGCTACTATAGAAACACCAATGGCCATCTGCATGTGTTTCCATTCTTTATTCCTGATCCAGTTAACAAGGTAACTGATGCCAATACCACCTAAAACAATAAATGAGTAATAGCTTATTTGCGGATGATTAGATGCGATCAGCATATAAACACCCAATGTGGCCACTGCAAGGCCCAGCCAGTATTTTTTTTCAAAAGCCAGGATAAAACCGGCAAGCATTAACGGAGCAAATCCGATAGAATACATTTTGGTCAGGTGGCCTGCACTGATGATAACAGGATTGTAAGTAGCAAACGCATAAACAAATGCACCAAAGACTGCGACCACTTGTTTCACCCTAAGCGAAAGACAGAGTATGTAAAAACACAAGCATGCAATAAAGAAAAAGCTGATGGGCTGGGGCAGGCCAAGGCCAAACACATTTTGCAAATTGGGCAAAATGCTTTTGCCATCCAATGCAATCATATAATTGGGCATACCGCTGAATACATTGGTATTCCACAGCGGGAAATGACCGGCAGTATCCTTGTATTCAAACGCATTGTTGGCCACACCTCTCCAGCCCGCAACGTCGTGCTGGTTCAGCACATTGCCCTGCAGGGCAGGGCGGCAAAACAAAACAGACACAAGCAGGAAAAGGAGTATCGCAACAACGTGGGGAACTAACTTTTTAACCAGATCGTTTTTCATGTATAAATTTTTTCAATAACCAGGAAGGATATCGTTTATTTCCGGGTATCAGGCTGACAAAATAATGCTATTTTAGACGAAATTCGACCATGCGCTGGCTTTTATTTTTGTCTAGACTGGCCTTCATTTGCGGCTTTTGTTTCCTGCTATCTTTATCCATCCTGTTATGGAACTGGACCCATGAACAGCATATCATTGCCACTGTTGCTACCATTGGTCATTTAATGGGGATGTTAGTGGTTCCAGCTACACTGCTTTGTTACCTCATCATAGTAGTACTCAGAAAGAAATTAACGGAACATGTACCGCTGTGGCTGGTGATCAGTAATATTATTTTTCTTATTGTATTGCTGCTGTATATAATTATCAATAATGGTCAAAACAATCATTCAGCATAAACCTACCCGGCTTTTTATCATCCTCGCCGGCTTTTTCATTGCCAATGCCCTGATTGCAGAACTGATGGGGGTTAAACTTTTTTCACTGGAAAAAACATTCGGAGCCGAACCGTTGAAGCTGCGCTTATTTGGTAATGAATTTTCTTTTAATCTCACAGCCGGTGTTTTATTGTGGCCGGTGGTGTTTGTGATGACGGATATCATCAATGAGTATTACGGACGAAAGGGAGTACGGTTTCTTTCTTTTCTTACTATCGGGCTGATCGCATATGCATTTGTCATGTTCTTTGGTGCCATTCGCCTGCATCCGGCCGATTTCTGGGCTACCAATTATTTTCCGGGTGTACCGGACAGTGATAAAGCATATGCTGGTATTTTTGGCCAAAGCCAGGCCATCATCATTGCATCATTGATAGCCTTTCTTATCGGGCAACTGCTGGATGTATATTTTTTTCACCGTATAAAAAAACTTACAGGGGAGAAAAAGATATGGCTCAGGGCAACGGGTTCAACACTGATCTCACAATTGATTGACAGCTTTGTGGTGCTTTTTGTTGCATTTTATGTGGCGCCACGATTATCAGGACAGTCTTCTCCCTGGTCGTTTAGTTTAGTGATGACAGTTTGTGCCGGTAACTATATCTATAAATTCATTATTGCACTATTGATGACACCCGTAATTTACTTTGTGCATTATCGTATCGAAAAATACCTTGGAAACGAACTGGCTGCAGCGATGAAACAGGCAGCGATGAAGGATGGTTAGTATCTTTCTTTCAGCATTTTTGCCACAATCTTGTCAATGGGCAACGTAACGATTTCGTCAGAAAAGTCATGCCAGCTGATAAAGCGGAACGTTTCTGTTTCTCCCGTGTCGGCATAGGTTTTTAACTGCTGTTCGTCAAAATCAAATGGGATACTGCGCAGCGGCGTTTTAATTTCTTCGAGTGCCCTGGCAAAATAATAAACCGAAATGATCTGGTGCTGCGGATTGAAGGCAGACAGCTGGAAAAAATCTGTAGTGTAAATATGATCGCCGATCTCAACGTTGAGGTTCATCTCTTCTTTGAATTCCCTGGCCAGGCCATCCCGCAAACCTTCACCAAACTCCAGCCCGCCTCCGGGAAACTTGGTATAGTAATTTCCGCGGATGAATTCATCACTGACCAGTACCTGCTTTTGTTCATTCAGCAAGATGCCATATACACGGATATTGAATTTGTTCATACGATCAGAATATCTTTTTACGGAAGAAAAGCCAGCCGATCACCAGTGCTATGACTAAAGAAAGAAATACCACCACATAAAAGGCATAAGGTGAATGCTCAAAGCCACTGCGTACATTCATGCCGAAAATACTGGCGATAAGTACCGGGAAAGTAAGTACTATGGTGATCACGGCCAGTTTTTTCAGCACTTCATTCTGGTTATTGGCAATGATGCTGGCAAAGGCATCCATGGTGCTGGACAGGATGTTGGCATAGATATTAGCCATTTCAAGTGCCTGTGAATTATCTACGATCAGGTCATTGAGAAATTCTTTTTCATCTTCATTCAGCCCGAGAAAATTGGTGCGTTCCAGTTTCATCATCAGCATTTCATTGGAGCGCAGGGCTGTCACAAAATAAACCAGGCTTTTCTGTATCCGCATCAGTTGCAGCAATTGCTCATTCCGGTTGGAGCCATATAGTTTTTGCTCCAGCAGGTTACGCCGCAGGTTGATCTCTTTGAGATGCTCCATGAAATTCTGAACGATCTTCTCAAAAACTTTCAGCACCATCATGTTCCGTTTGTCAGGATGCCGGTTCTGGAAAGTGTTGAGGAATTTTTTGATGGCAGCGTTTTCAAATGAATTAACGGTTACGATCTGGTTATGTGTAAGAATGATGCAGATCGGGATAGTGATATAAAAAGCATCGCTTTCGTTGAAGGAATTGTTCTCAGTCGGTGTTTTGATAACGATCAGTTTCACTTTGTCCTCTTCTTCAAAGCGGCTTCTTTCATCAATATCAAGAGAGTCGGTCAGAAAGTCAATAGGTATTTCCAGTTCGGTAGAGAGTTCGGAAAATTCCTCTTGCTTCAGCGGCGGTAAAACATTCACCCAAACCCCATTTTCGGGTTTGTCAATCTGCACCGTTTGATGGCTGATATTTTTGAAATACTGAATCATGGAAGTGGCGCAAAGTTAAGGGATTGAGGCAGGAGTTAGGAGTTGTCAGACATTTGTCAGGAGTGTGGAAGATTTGGGTGGTAGTCGTTAAGCCTTTCTTTAATGATCGCAAGGTGATGCAGAGTATGATAGATGGTAAAATACCCTAATTCCCGCTGGGTGATCTTGCCAAGCAGCGGATGTGGCGCAAGATATTTGTCGAGATCAGCATCCTTACATTTATCAATAGCATGAACAAGGGTTTGCATTGATTTCCGGAAATCCGTTATCCATTTTTCTTTACCGGCAGCAGCATTTATCTTTTCAGGGACAAATCTTCCGCTGGCCCTGCCACCTTGCTTCAATTTCATTTTGTATTTGTTCACCAGTTCATCATAGCTGCGGGAAGGACGGTTGGGCTTGCCTGAATATACCCGGGTGATGAATTTTGGCAGGCTATAGGCCAGTTTGGTCATCTTCGCTGAAATGATAAGGTGTTTTACATTTTGTGCTACCGACCATTTCTCCAATGGCTGACGGAAAAAGTCATCAGCATCAATGGTTGAGCAACAGCCGGCAAATTCTGCCGTCACTTCATTCAGCCTTTGTATGATCCATTCTTTTTTCAACGCCGGTATTATTTTATATCTGTAAGTCCTTCATACACTTTTTCAGCCGGGCCGGAAAGCCAGATGTTGATATATTTTTCTTCATCCAGCCGGTCATATTCTACTGAAAGTGTTCCGCCCAGCGTTTTCACTTCCACTTCATTAAACCCGTTTTCATTATGGTAACAAACGATGGCTGCGGCTGTGACACCTGTTCCGCAGGAATAGGTTTCATCTTCCACACCTCTTTCGTAGGTCCGCACCATGATCTTATCAACTCCTTCACCTTGTTCGACAAAATTTACATTGATGCCTTCCTGTTCATAATCCTTGCTGTAGCGGATGTCACGTCCTTTTTTATATACATCCAGTTCCATCACATCATTCACCAGTTTCACATAGTGCGGTGAGCCGGTATTCAGCACAAAATCACCGTGGATTTTATGAACACGGTCAACATCTTTCATCCTCAGCGAAACAATTCCATCCATATCAATTTCTGCTTCGTGGTCGCCGTCTGAGGCAAGGAAACGATAAACATCCCTATGTATGCCCAGGTGCCAGGCAAATTTTACAATACAGCGTCCACCATTTCCACACATGCTGCCCTCTCTTCCGTCGGCATTATAGTACTTCATTTCAAAATCATATTCTTCTTTGTGATTGAGCAACATCAGGCCATCAGCACCGATGCCAAAGCGCCGGTCGCATAGCCGCCGGATCTGGTCTGTGGTCAATCCGGAGTATTCACTTTTCCTGTTATCCGCAATAACAAAATCGTTGCCGGTGCCCTGGTATTTATAAAAATGAAGTTTCATGACGAGTAGGGGATTGACTAGTGGCTAGTGGGGTTTTGACGGATGTTATCGATCATTTTACTTAACATTCTGAAAGCTGATTCAAGATATTGTTCCAGCTCCTTTATTTGATCTGGCTGATTATATTTAAGAATCAAAGATATTTCAATCTGGGTATCCAGTTCTACAAGAGAGCTTCTTGATATTTCATAAAATCTTTTCTTTTCTGTACGGGATATTCTAGAAGCTCCTTCAGCAATATTACTGCATACAGAAATTGCTACACGCCGGATTTGCGAAACCAGAACATATAGTTCTTCTTTCGGATAATGCCGGGTAATCTTATATACTTCTTCAAGAAGATTTAGTGAAATCTTGTAAACATCAAGGTTTTTGTGTGACAATTTTAGCATACAATTAATTTTAAGCATGGCCCACTTGCCACTCGCCATATCCCTCTACCCAATATTTTTTGAAAACACATCTATAAACCTTACGATCAGCCTTTCCACTGCAGCCTTGCCGTCTTTAGAAAATTCTTTTTTTACCCTGTTGGCGACAATGGCATTCAGGGCAAGACAATTATGCCCCAATAGTTTTCCCAATCCATAAATGGCCGACGTCTCCATTTCAAAATTGCTGATGCGATGCTGACCTAACCGGAAATCGGTAAGCCGGTTAACGAATTCGGGATTACGGATGCCAAGTCTTAGTATTCTTCCCTGTGGCCCATAGAAACCCGGGCAGGTAACTGTGATGCCGTGATGAAAATCTTTTACAAAATGCTTGATCAGTGAAGCAGCACAACCGCTGATATAGGGGTTACCGATTTGACCATGTATCTGTGTGTGTGTGTTAAAGGAATGCAGCAGTTGTTTTTCCTCTTCATTTTGTTCATGTCTATAAAAATTAAGCAGGTTGTCAACGCCTAGTCCGTGTGTGGAAGCCACAAAACTGTCAACCGGTATATCCGCCTGCAATGAACCCGAAGTACCGATGCGTATAATGTTGAGTGACTGCAATTGCGGCTTGATCGTTCTTGTGCTGAAATCAATATTGGCCAATGCATCCAGTTCGTTCAGTACAATATCAATATTATCGGGCCCGATGCCGGAAGAAAGAACGGTGAGTCTTTTTTTACCCACCCTGCCGGTATGGCTGATGAATTCCCGATGTTGCCTTTTCACCTCTATCGAATCGAAGTGTTTGCTCACTTCGGCAACACGGTCGGGGTCGCCAACTGTGATAACAGTTCCCGCAATTTCTTCTGGCCGCAAGTCCAGGTGATAGATAGCGCCGCGGTTATTAATGATCAGTTCTGATTCGGCAATACGACTCATAACCATTTTCTTTTCAAATGAATAAACAATCTCAAAAATATGCTTTATTTTCGCAGCTATTCATCTGGTCCTTTGGCCGAGTGGCTAGGCTCAGCTCTGCAAAAGCTGCTACAGCGGTTCGAATCCGCTAGGGACCTCAGGAAAAAATCTAAAGCCGGTCAATAATTGACTGGCTTTTTTATTGCTCAACAAAAGCTTTGCTCCAGGAAGGGGTGTAGATGATGCGGAGTGAATCTCTGATCCGGGCTGTGTCTGCAGCTGTTGCCGGCAGCAAAAAATATAATTTATAGTTGACCGAATCCGGTGTTTCCATTTTCAGATCAAGTCCAAATCCTTTCAGTTTATTCATTCGTTCCAACGCTCTTTGAAGACGAGCTACTTCCACAATAAATTTATAGTTGCCCGGAGGTGCCGAAGTTGTCACCTGTGACGGCGATATGTTGGGTTGTTCAATATTGGTTTCTACTATGGTTTGTTCCTGCGCCGGTTTATCAATCGTGTCATCTGTAGCGATCGGTTCACTTTTCTGTTCAGGCTCTGCTTCTTTAGCGACTATTGTTTTTTGGCTGTTTTTATAAATACTGTAACCACCCCAAACTGCGCAACCCAGACCTGCCAGCACCAGCAGTGCAATCACCGGTTTTTTCCATCCCGGTGAAGTGGCAGGTGCAGGGGATAAGGGATCTAAATTGCTATATAACTCTTCTTTGACAACGGAGGCTGTTTCTTTTGCTGCAATATCTTTTATTTTTTCATGGCTGGAAGGGCCGGCAACAAAATCAAAATTCCCGTTTTTGATTTTTGTCAGTGTACCGATGCCTTCAAAAAGAAAGGGTTTACCGATATTCAGGAATTGCAACGCCAGTTGGATATGCGAATCAAGATCGGCAGCAGCAAGGGCTTTCATTTTTCCTGTGTTTTCGGAAATATAGGCTACCAGGTCTGCCGATTCTTTAATAGATGGGTTACTTTCAAAACGAATATCGCCGGAGGTTATAGACGTTTGTTTACTGTATTCTGGTCCGGTTGATGGTGCATCACTGTTGAGTATAAAACTGCCGATGCCGGGCAATTCAAGCCTTTTTTTACTGTAAAGGAATTGGGCAAGTAGAGGAGCTAATTTCAAGGTTTGGATATTAAGACTCACAAGATAAATATTTTGAACGGCCGGTGCAAGAGGCAGTTGCAACACCATAACTTTGCATCCGTTATGCTGACAAAAGAAGAAGAGCAGTTTGTGGAATATTGGAAAGAAAACCGTCTCCGGCGTAAAAAAGTTTGGAAGCAACTGGCGTTGGGACTTCCTCTTGCATCTGTGCTGATTATTACCATTTTTATTAATTTTTTTTCCGGCTGGTATAAAAAAGCGGAAATGGTGCGAAATGAGGCCGTGCAGAAGAACGATGCTTCCCTGGTGCTGGTTTTGCTCGTTGCGGCTGTTCTGATCGCTATTTTCGTTGTTATTTTCAGTGTCCGTCACAAATGGGACATCAATGAACAGCGCTACAAAGAATTGATTTCCCGGAGAAATCCCGCTTGACTATTTTTGCAGCCATGCAGCGGAGAGGTCTCCGTTGTTGTCAAAAGTTTTTATCATTAAAGTATCATGTCAATGAAAAAATTGGTTTTTGCCCTATCGGTGTTATTTCTTGTTACTGGTTCTGTTTCCTGCTTAAAACAGGAGGTTTGCCGGCCTTCCACACTGCAAAGTGAAATTGCTGAAATTGAGGCCTATGCCGCTGCCAACAGTATGAATGGCACGTTAGATCCGGTCAACGGCATGTATTATGAGATACTTGACGCTGGTGATATTAGTGTTAAACCTAATCTTAACTCTACCATTTATATCCGCTACACAGGGAAACTGTTAAATGGAAGTATTTTTGACCAGGTCACCGATCATGCACAAACAGGCTGGGTGCTCGGCAGCCTGATCCCGGGCTGGCAACTGGGTCTTCCGCAAATTGGTGAAGGCGGACATATCAGACTGCTTATTCCCTCATCATTAGCTTATGGTTGTGGCGGCTACGGTTCAATTCCTGGTAATGCCATCCTGTATTTTGATGTTCAACTTATAGATGTTTTATAAACAGCCACTGCTATCTGCTTTGCTGTTTACCCCGGTGTTTATCGCCGGGGTTTTTCTTGTACTTTTGTTTGAAACCTGTTTGCTTGACCTACGAACCCATTTCGGTATTTGATATTTTCAAGATTGGTGTGGGCCCTTCCAGTTCGCACACTCTGGGACCCTGGCGGGCAGCGCAGCGATTTTTGCAAACCCTTTCAAATGGCGGCCTGTTATATAATGTGAAATCGCTGAAGGTGTTGCTGTATGGATCTTTGGCCAAAACCGGTAAGGGACACGGCACCGATGTGGCGGTGCAATTAGGTTTGTGCGGCGATGATCCTGTCACGTTTGATGTGCATCATATCCAGGCAAAGATCAATGACATTGCAGTCATGCATAAGCTTTTATTAGGCGGGCTGCATGAAGTGGAGTTTGACCCAAGAGAGGATATTGAATTTTTATTTACTGAAACCCTCCCTTTTCATCCTAATGCACTTAGTTTCCTGGCTACATTCAACAGTGGTGAACATGTTGCTGAAACTTATTATTCCATTGGTGGCGGGTTTGTAAAGAAAGAAGGAGAGGAGTTTTCCTCGTCACAACAAGTGCAATTACCTTTCCCGGTCAACAATGCTGAAGACCTGCTGCACTGGTGCAGGAAAACAGGGTTAAGCATTCACGAAGTGGTGATGGAAAACGAAAATGCCTGGCGAACCGAGCAGGAAACAAAAGAAGGGATGTTGAATATCTGGCAGGTGATGAATGAATGTATGTATAGGGGCTGTCACACAGAAGGCATGCTGCCCGGCGGGTTGAATGTGAAGCGAAGGGCTTACGGACTTAATAAAAGATTGTTGGGTGGTAAAACCTACAACAACACTGAAGAATGGGTGAAGATGATTAAACAGGGTGGCAATGATTTTAAATATATTCTTGACTGGGTCAGTTGTTTTGCCCTTGCGGTGAATGAAGAGAATGCATCGTTCGGCAGAGTGGTAACGGCGCCTACAAATGGCGCAGCAGGAGTGATACCAGCCGTGTTACAATACTATATTGTTTTTTGCGATGGCGATAGCGAGGAAAAGATCATAAAGTTTTTGCTGACTGCTTCTGAAGTGGGCAGTATATTCAAAAAAGGGGCAACCATCTCTGCTGCGATGGGCGGCTGCCAGGCAGAGATCGGTGTTTCGTCGGCGATGGCAGCAGCAGCATTGACAGAAATGACCGGGGGCACCCAACGGCAGGCATTGATGGCTGCTGAAATAGCGATGGAGCATCATCTTGGTATGACCTGTGACCCAATAGCAGGACTGGTGCAGGTACCCTGCATCGAAAGAAATACAATGGGAGCAATCAAAGCAATCACTGCATCCCAGCTTGCATTGCAAAGCACTCCTGATTTTGCCAAAGTGTCTTTAGATGCCGTGATCAAAACCATGTGGGATACCGCAAAAGATATGGATCACAAATACAAAGAAACAGCGGATGGTGGCCTTGCGGTAAATGTGCCGCTGAGTTTGCCGGAGTGTTAAAACAAAAAACTCCGTTTCGCCAAAGCAAAACGGAGTTTGGATATTCCAGTGGTTATTTTCAGATATGCGCTTCTATCTTCTTTACAAAGTTTCCTTTGGGTTGGGCACCTACTAATTTATCCACCACCTGCCCGTTTTTAATGAACAGGATAGCGGGGATGGAAGTGATACCATAATTCATGGATACCTGCGGGTTGTTGTCCACGTTCACTTTACCTACGTTCACTTTGCCATCATATTCTTTGGAAAGTTCTTCAATCACCGGACCGATTGCACGGCAGGGACCGCACCACTCAGCCCAGAAATCCACAACGTTCAGTTTGTCAGATGCCAGCACTTCAGTCTGAAAGTTTGCATCATTGAATTCTTTAGCCATTTTATTGATTTTAATTTTTATTTCCTTTTTGTGTTAGGGACTGCAAATTTAAGCCCGTGAATGATAACAGGCAAAGTTGGCAGAAAGTTGTGTAAAACTTGGCAAAACGATTGTCTAACGGATGACATATCAGCATTGTGTTAAACTGATTAACAGTTAGTTTATGGCAGCAGGCCGATCTTTTCGGGGTCCTGCCGGGTATCAAAAATGCTGATTATCGTTACCTGTTCAGCTTCTTCACGGTAGAGAATAATATTATGCCTGGTGAGTACTGCCTTACGAAGCCGTTTGGGGATGTTTATAAAGGGATACCTGGCAGGCCATTCAGCAATTACTGCGATTTTAGCCTCATACAAGGCGAGAAAATTTTCAAGAACAAAAACACCCCAGTTCTCAGCAAGATAAGCTAATACATTGTCAAGATCAGCTCTTGCAATGGGAGTGAGAACGACTGGCTTAGCCATTTAAATTATATTTCTTACGGAGGTAGGCAATGGCATCTTCGTGAAGGATAAACTGGTTTTCATCGGCTTGCCGCAGGCTTTCATCAATCCGGCTTTTCCAGGCAGCCGGTAGTTGTATCCATTCTGTTTCATCGGCCTTGCTATGAACATAATTATCTACGATACCTAAAACAGCTTCCTGCTCCTGTGGCGAAAGTGAATTGATCTTCGCCAGCAATTCGCTTTTTATATTCTTGTTTTCATTCATTTACCTAAAATTAATGAATTGAAATGACCCTGTCAATTCGTTAACACCTGCACTTCCAGTTCAGGCTTTGTTTCCAGGAAGTGGATCAGTTCTTCATTCATTTCAAAGCCATTGCCGGCCGTCACCAGGCTGATCTTCAGTTTATTCTTTGGCTCGTTTAAAATGAGCCGTAATGACGTGTGGCCAGGATACTGCTTCAGGTTCTTTTCCACGAAGCTGATCATTTCAGGATTGATGTCCTGCGGGTTTGCCTCAATGTTCACCTGTTTGGTCAGGTTACGTTTCATGGTTTCTGCCAACGAAACAGTCATAAGTTTAAACTCAAATTCATCCCGGTTATATCGCTGTTTCAGGAAGCCTGTCAGGTAAACCGAGCTGCCCTGCTGCAGGAAAGGCGAATGGCGCAGGTAATCTTCGCTGAATAACATAAACTCAGCCTTGCCGCTATAATCTTCAATTATAAAATTTCCATACTTATTGCCGCTGCGGGCAATCTTGTGTTGTGCATCAGCCACCAGGCCCATCAGGCGGAACATCCTGCCGGGGTTGGGCTGCATTTTTATGGAGTCTTTAAACTCGTTGAAATCTGCAATAGGGGTAATCCCGTAATGACGCATTTCAAATTTGTAATGATCCAGCGGGTGACCACTCAGGAACATACCCGTCACTTCTTTTTCTTTATCCAGTTGAACAACCAGCGGCCACGGGGCACAGTCAGGTAATCTTGGCGGCGGGATTTCCATCGTCACCGGCAGATCGCCAAACAATGTATTGGCTGTAGAAGCATTTTGCGAGGTGATCATCTGCCCGTATTTGATGACCCTTTCCAGCCCGTTTGTAGTTTCACCTTCCGGCGCAAAGAAATACTGGGCCCGGTGATATTCCGGGAAACAATCAAAGGCACCTGCATATGCCAGGCTTTCCAAAGTTTTTTTGTTGACAGTTCTCTGGTTGATACGTTTGATAAAATCAAAAACATCAGTAAACGAACCTTTTTTTAATCTTTCCGTGATAATACTTTCTACGGCTGCTTCACCCACACCTTTCAACCCACCGAGTCCAAAACGGATCTCACCTTTTTTGTTGACGGCAAATCCTTTGAGTGATTCATTAATATCAGGCCCCAGCACTTTAATACCCATCCGCTTACATTCTTCCATAAAGAAAGTGATCTTGTCAATGCTGCCGGCGTTGTTCAACACAGCCGCCATGTAATCGGAAGGATAATGCGCTTTCAGGTAGGCTGTCTGGTACGCCACAAAAGCATAACAGGTAGAGTGTGATTTATTGAATGCATATTGTGCAAAGGCTTCCCAGTCGGTCCATATTTTTTCTAACTTTTCAACGGGTAATGATTTTGCTGTAGCGCCT
The DNA here is from genome assembly GCA_964412375.1 of uncultured Chitinophaga sp. GTDB lineage: Bacteria > Bacteroidota > Bacteroidia > Chitinophagales > Chitinophagaceae > CADEDV01. The sequence goes on from CAYPOD010000029.1 coordinate 43,274, forward strand.
GTGATGAATTGTGTTTTCATCTTATCCAGCACTGCTTTTTGCTTTTTGCCCATCGCTTTTCGCAACACATCCGCATCACCCTTGCTGAAACCGGCCAGCTTTTGTGCCAGCAGCATCACCTGTTCCTGGTACACCGTGATGCCATAGGTTTCTTCCAGGTATTCCTGCATTTCGGGCAGATCATAGCTGATTTGTTCCCTCCCGTGTTTGCGGTCAATATAATTGGGGATATAAGCAATAGGGCCGGGGCGGTACAAGGCATTCATGGCAATCAGGTCGCCAAATTTGTCAGGCTTCAGCTCCCGCAAATATTTTTGCATACCAGGACTTTCAAACTGGAATGTTCCGATAGTAGCGCCATGCTGGTACAGTTCAAATGTTTTTTGATCATTCAACGGGATATTGTCAATGTCAACCTCCACCCCATGATTTTGTTTGATGAGGTTAAGGGCATTTTTGATGATGGAGAGTGTTTTCAAACCCAAAAAGTCCATCTTGATAACGCCAGCCTCTTCGATCACATTGCCTTCAATCTGAGTCACCCATAGCGGAGAATCTTTTGCTACTGCAACCGGCATCAGTTCGGTGAGATCTTTGGGAGCGATAATGATACCGGCAGCATGGATGCCGGTGTTGCGGACAGAACCTTCTAATCTTTCTGCTTCATGCAGCACCTTGCTGGCAGGAAGATCTGTTTGCTGATAAATTTCCCTCAGTTTTTTAACATTCTCCAGATCATCATTGCCAAGTCCGTCTTTTTCTTCCAGTGATTTTTCGCCATCCTTTATTTTCATCGGTGCATGCAACACCCTCTTCAATTCAATACCGGGTTTTTCAGGAACCAGTTTGGCTAAAGCATTAGATTCCGGCAAAGGGAGGTCCAGCACTCTTGCCACATCTTTGATGCTCATCTTGGCGGCCATGGTGCCATACGTAATGATCTGTGCCACCTGGTTCTTTCCGTATTTGTCAACTACATAGTCAATCACTTTTTGCCTTCCTTCATCATCAAAATCAGTATCTATATCCGGCATGGACTTTCGATCAGGATTCAGGAACCTTTCAAACAGCAGGTTGTATTTGATCGGGTCAATATTCGTGATACCCGTACAATAGGCCACAACCGAACCGGCTGCGGAACCCCGGCCGGGTCCGATGAACACACCGATTTCCCTGCCGGCCCGTATGAAATCACTTACAATTAGAAAGTAACCGGCAAAGCCCATCGTTTTGATGGTGAATAATTCAAATTTTATCCGGTCTTCAATTTCAAGGGTGATCTCAGTGTAGCGCTGCCTGGCACCTTCCCACGTCAGATGTTCGAGGTATTCTTCCTGCGAAGCAAATTCTTTGGGTACCTGGAAAAAGGGCAGCAGTATTTCCCGTTTCAGGTTCAGCAGATCAACCTTATCAACAATTTCATTGGTATTATCAATTGCTTCGGGAAGATCGCTGAATACCTTGCTCATCTCCGCCGTGGTCTTGAAGTAGAACTGGTCGTTGGGAAAAGCAAATCGTTTGTCTTTCACATGCACATCGTCATCGGTGAATTCCCGAAGGGCAGGGGTAGCCACTTTTTCACCTGTGTTGATGCAAAGCAGGATGTCATGTGCATTGAAGTCTGACTGTTCTACATAGTGTGAATCATTGCTCGCTATGATCTTTACGTTGTATTTACGGGCAAACTTTATAAGCACTTCGTTCACCTTATCCTGTTCAGGCATTCCATGTCTTTGCAGTTCCACATAATAATCTTCCTGGAAAACATTCAGCCACCATCTGAATTCGTTTTCGCCTTCCTCTTCTCCTTTTTTTAAAATGGCCTGCGGCACCATAGCCCCAAGGCAACAGGTGGTGGCGATCAGCCCTTCGTGGTATTGCAGGATGAGTTCCTTATCAATCCGGGGATATTTGCTGTAGAGCCCTTCAATAAAACCCAGTGATGTCAGCTTGACAAGGTTTTTATAGCCCTGTTCATTTTTTGCAAGTAATATCTGGTGGTGACGCTGGTCTTTTTGTTCTTTGGTAAAAGTTTTCAGGTGCCGGTTGGTTGTGATATAAAATTCACAGCCCACGATAGGCTTCACTTTCACCTGGCCATTTTCATCTTTATGCTTGTAGGCTTCGGCTACAAAATCAAAGACACCAAACATGTTTCCATGATCTGAAATGGCAAGAGCGGGCATGCCATCTGCAATGGCCTTCTTATACAAGTTTTTAATGGAAGCGGCGCCGTCCAGCAGGGAATATTGGGTGTGTACGTGTAGATGAGAGAATTTCATGGTCAATAGTCAATAGTCAATAGTCAATAGTCAATAGTCAATAGTCAATAGTCAATAGTCAAT
>CAYPOD010000030.1:0-45017 GCA_964412375.1 uncultured Chitinophaga sp.
TCTTTTCTTCAAATTCCTGCTCTCTTTTTTTGCTGGCTGAAATATCCTTGGCAATAGCAAACACAATTTCTTTTTCAGGAATATAAACAGATGTCCATTGAAGCCAGATAACAGTCCCTGTTTTGCTGATATACCGGTTTTGAAAATTGGTCAATGCCTTTCCTTGTAATAATTCATACCTTACCAGTGCAGTGTGGTGCCTGTCATCAGGATGCATGAAATCAGAGATAGGTTTTGAATATATCTCATCGCTGCTGTATTCAAGTTTTTGCAGCACCGCCGGGTTCACTTTACGGAAGAAGCCGTCTTTACCTGCAATGCAAACAAGATCGGGTGTCAGTTCAAACAGGGAAAGCATTTCGGATTCAATAGTTTTTAGATGGACAATAGTTTCGGATTATGGCTCTGGGAGTGAATTTAAGCGAAGTTGCCTGAACCTTTTTAAAATTAAATACTGATTTGATTGAAACAGGTATTTACACTTAAACAAACCACCCATCAGCATATTTTGATTGTTCCTGTATCAATTTAATAGGAATACGTGAAAGATAAATATAAGGGCAAATAAACTGCTACTTTAGATAATAAAAATTGGAGTGATATGAAATCCCTGTTACTATGTATTTCGGTTCTTTTTACTCACTGCGCTACGGCACAAAACAAATATTATTACCAGATACCAGATACGCCGGCTATTTATACGGCTGCAACAGTTGCAGCCCGCATGGTGGACGGGCTTGGCTTTAGGTATTACTGGGCAACAGAAGGGCTCACAGAAAAAGATCTTGCTTACCGTCCGTCTGACAGCGCCAGGACATCGCTGGAAACTATTCAGCATATCGAAGGCCTGGCGAATATCCTGCTGAACGCCGTGAATAAAAGAAGTACCAATTTTAATTCCCCTGTCCCTAACCTGGCTTTTGCTGAATTGAGGGAGAAAACATTGCTTTCTATTCAACAGGCAAGTGAACTGCTTAAAAAACCAGGTGCCGACCTTGCAGCAATGGATATGATCTTTGAACGGGGAATCAATAAACAAGAATATCCCTTCTGGAATCTTATCAATGGCCCCATTGCTGATGCCCTGTGGCATGTGGGGCAGGTGGTTTCCTTTCGCCGTGCAACAGGGAATCCCTTGCCGGCAGGTGTAAGTGTGTTGCGGGGAATAAAAACCAATTAACGATAATTACAAAGCTGGTCTTTTCATTTTCTGAAGACCTATTTCTTCGTTTAATATCCGATAATTGACCAGGCGATACCGGGGGTCGCTGATAAGCTGACGGAAACCGGTAGAAAGCACGGCATTCAATTCTCCCTGCCGGTGTTTGCTCATGTCTTTGGGTCCTGTCGGGTTCAGGTCTTCCATGGCAGCCATCTCCGGTGAATCCAGCCCAATATGGATCACAAATAATTTTACAGCGCCGGGCTGTAAAGTTTTCACCCTCGCAACAAGTGTATCGGTCTTTTTATCCGCCGTTGCCGTATAAATGCCGGGCACATCTTCTTCCCCATAATACCGTGAAACAGCTACTTTGTATTCAGCAGCAAGTTTCTCAACAATTTTCCTTGTTTCCAGCGTTTGCATCGCAGCACCCATGTGATAATCGAAATAATCAATTTTCAATCCTGCTTTAATGGCTTTGTCCACCTGAGCCCGCAATTCTGTTTCTATTTCCGCCAATGACGGGTTGTTGCCAAATAACTTGCTTCGGGATGGAAAGAAATGACCCATGGAATCAACCAGTGAGGGAACAACAGACGCCCCCGCTACCGGGCCCCAACGGTAATTTTTCCATTCTGAATTGAGCGTAAGATGAATTCCTACTGAAACATTCGGGTATTTTTTCAATATCTCCACTGCCTCTGTAAACCAGGGACAGGGCACCATCACCGACATGGACACCGTCATTCCTGTTTCCAGCACCTGCTGAGCAGCCATGTTCACAGAATGACACATACCGATATCATCCAGCCGCAGCAGCACGGGAATCTTTTCAGATGATGTTGCAGACTGTGCAACCGAAATAACTGAACAATAAATAAAACTTAATAGCAGGAATGTTCTTTTCATAATGCAAGAGAATTGACCGGTGCCAAAGGTATTGATCTATCAGTAAACATTTCCTTATCACCAAAGAAGGCAGCACTAAAAGCGAATGAATAAAGATTCCATTAAGGATCTGCCTGACCACTTTTCAGTTGCTCATAGGCTTTTACCAGGGCAAGCATTGTTTTGTACACCGGTCTTTTTTTAAACCCAACAGAATCCGGCAGACCAGGTGCATCACTGAAATACTGAACTGCCTGCTTTTTGTTGGCAATATGCGTATATTTCTCCTCCCCCCTTTTCTTCACCAGGTAAGCGATCCAGTTGTCTTCTCTATCACCATCGAGAAAATCATACAGGCTGATCTCATTTCCAGCATAGATTCTTCTCAAAAAACCGGTTTGTGGAGATGCTTTCGGTATTGACCCCTTAAAAAGTACAGATATGTTTATATGAAAACTGTCGGTTTCATAATATCCCCCGCTAAGGTATTTGCTGTGCTGCTTCACAAAAAACCCTTTGACCTCACCCGGGCGTACGATACGTATGGAATCATTGGGAAAAAAAACAACTGCATATTCATACCCGTTTTGTTCCCTCAACCCTAAACGGCGGATAGATATCTTTTCTTTCCAGGGTCTGACACTGATGCGGCAATCCAGTGTGTCGCCGTTATTCGTAATAATTTTATCCTGCGCCCAGGCAGGCATTGAAATCATCATTAAAACAAAACAAATCCATTTCATAGTAGCGGGATTTTGCACACTGAGCTGAAATCCGGTTGATTTAAAATTCATGTTTGTAAAAAAACGAAATAAGATGAATTAATCTATACCATGAGATGGGTATAATTTATAAAAAAGCACTTTAAACGAAGGTGTATGATAATTTTTTAACCTATGAATTAAAGAATTGAAAAGAATACCTAAAAACCCCCGAATAGCATTCCGGTACATATCAGATGAATCGAGTAATTTTCAGGACCGTGACTACGCCAGATCAACAAAAGGGTTTAACCACAGAAGAGGCTACCCAGAGCCGGCAGCAATTTGGCAGCAATACACTTGAACTGAAAGAAGACCGGGTGTTATTAAATGTGCTCAAAGGAGTGGTGCTGGAGCCGATGTTTATTTTACTGCTGTCTGCCTGCATTATTTATTTCCTGGTAGCACAATACCAGGAAGGGACCATCATGCTGGTTTCCATTTTCATTGTAGCCGGCATTTCCCTTTACCAGGAATATCGAAGTAAAAATGCCGTTCAGGCATTGAAAAAAATAGCTGCACCCCAGGCAAAGCTGGTGCGGAACGGCATCATTGTTCAGGTGCCAACAGGGGAAATTGTGGTCAATGATATTCTGATGGTAGAAGAAGGGGAAATTGTGGCGGCTGACGGAATCATAGTTTCTGCCAATGATTTTACACTCAATGAATCCATTTTGACCGGCGAGTCTTTACCCGTAACAAAAACGGCAGAAGACAAAAGCTATGTGTACAAAGGCACCCTGGTAACAAGCGGAAGCGCTGTGATCCGCATTACGGCAGTCGGATTAAAAACGATGTTCGGGAAAATTGGTCTTTCGCTAAAAGAAATAAGAACGGAAAAAACACCTCTTCAAAAACAGATCAGATCATTTGTAAGGAAAATGGTTTGGGCCGGAGCCATAGCGTTTGTTATAGTAGTGGGGTATAATTTCTATCAGTCTGGAAATATTGTAGATTCATTCTTGCGGGGACTTACATTGGCCATGAGTATTCTACCCGAAGAAATTCCCGTTGCCTTCAGCACCTTCCAGGCACTCGGTGCTTTTCGCTTATTAAAGAACCAGATCATTGTCAAACAGCCGCAGTTTGTTGAAACACTGGGATCAGCCACTGTTATCTGTTCAGATAAAACAGGAACGCTTACGCAAAACAAAATGAGCATTGCGTATTTGTATGATGCAAAGACAAAAAGGTCTGTTGCGGTAAAAGAAAACGGGGAAATACCGGACCTCCTGCTTGAATACGCCATGTGGAGCAGTGAGACAATTCCTTTTGATCCCATGGAAAAAGCCATTCATCAGTTATATGAATCTACATCAGCAGCAGATAAGCGGGGCTTATTTAAGCAAATACATGAATATCCTATTGGCGGAAATCCTCCCATGATGACACACATTTTCAGAGATGTCAGCGGTGAAACCATCATAGCTGCCAAAGGCGCCCCGGAAGCCATTTTAAGGCAGAGTAAACTACCAGAAGAGACATTACCGCAAATCGAAGAGCAGATTCGCACCTATGCTAAATCAGGATACCGGGTGTTGGGTGTGGGCAAAGCAAGTTTGCAAACTAATAAGTGGCCCGTATCGCAAAATGAATTTGAATTTGATTTCCTGGGGCTGATCGTCTTTTATGATCCGCCGAAAGAGAATATCTCCAAAACGATCAGTACATTTCGGGATGCGGGTATAAGACTTAAAATGATCACCGGCGACTACCCGGAAACCGCTGTCGCTATTGCTGATGAAATTAAACTGGATCACAACAGCGCCTTCCTCACCGGTAAAGAAGTGCTGCAACTGACTAATGAGGAACTGCAGCAAAAAGTTGGTGACATCAGCATTTTTGCCCGGATGTTTCCTGAAGCCAAACTGAAAGTGATCGATGCGTTAAAAGAAAACGGCGAAGTGGTAGCGATGACCGGCGACGGGGTGAATGACGGGCCCGCTTTAAAAGCAGCACATATCGGTATTGCTATGGGAAAACGGGGAAGCGAAGTGGCAAAAAGTGCTGCAGATCTTATCCTGACAGATGATGATCTTTCACACATGACTGACGCAGTTGCACTGGGACGAAAGATATACGATAACCTGAAAAAAGCGATCCGGTATATTGTTTCCATTCACATCCCAATTATTCTTATCGTTACGCTTCCTTTGTTATTTGCCTGGTCATTCACAGATATATTCTCGCCTGTTCATGTGATATTTCTCGAACTGATTATGGGACCTACCTGCTCGATCATATATGAGAGTGAACCCATGGAACCGGGAACGATGACTAGGCCACCCCGAAAGATGATTGCTACGTTTTTATCACTGCCGCAATTGACCATAAGCATCATACAGGGATTAGTGATCACTGCAGGATGTCTCGGTATAGGCTATTACTACATGCAGAACGGAAGCAGCGAGAATAGCATTCGTACAGTAATATTCATCACTTTGTTATTTAGCAATATTTTCCTGACACTGGTGAACCGATCCTTCAGGTATTCGGTATTTAGAACGCTCCGTTATAAAAATTATCTTGTGATCATTATTATCGGACTGACACTTTTCTTTATAGCTGCATTGTTGAATTTCCCATTCCTGCAGGAGTTGTTCCGGCTCGAAACATTAGACACCCCAATACTGGTTGCTACAGTGGGAGTAGCTTCGGTTGCTACCTGCTGGATGGAAGTCTATAAATTTATTAGAAGCCTCAGCACAAAGAAAACAGTATAGCTTTCCTGTAATGATTTTTCAACTGTTTCCTGCCTTTTCAAATACTCTTAACTCTACCAAGGCTAACAGATACATCTGTTGCCCCCTGTAAATCAGGGTTGGCGGCGGCAATATTGTTAGCCGGGCTATTGCTGACATTTACCCCGCTCTTATAAGCTGGCGGGAGGCCATTAGAAATGCTTTTTTATACCGTTTTATATTTAAAACCGGAAAATTGTTACCTTATCAAATATTTAAAGCCCGATAATGGAACAATCGTTATTTACCCAGCTTTTTTTGCCGGTATCCTTAGGCATCATTATGCTCGGGCTTGGCCTTTCGCTGACTACAGACGATTTCAAAAGAATTTTGAAATATCCCCGGGCCATAAGTGTGGCACTGTTCTGCCAGATGATATTTTTGCCTGCAGTCTGTTTTGCTTTGGTCAAGCTTGCGGGACTGAGTCCTGTTATGGCAGTTGGTATGATGCTGCTGGCTGCTTCACCCGGAGGAGCCACTTCCAATTTATACAGTCATCTTGCCAATGGTGATGTGGCACTGAATATTTCCCTGACGGCCATCAATAGTATCCTGTCATTATTCATGCTGCCGTTGATCGTTAATTTTTCGCTGAGCCATTTCATGGGCAGCGGCGAGTTCATTCCCATGCAATTTAAAAAAGTGGCAGAGGTATTTACTGTTGTACTGGTGCCGGTGCTGATCGGCATGATCATCAAAAAACGCTGGCCCGCATTTGCTGAAAAAATATCCAAACCTGTCAAAATAGCTTCTGCACTGGTGCTGGTATTGATCGTCGCGGCACTTGTCATTAAAGAATACCAGGTGCTGGTTGATAATTTTGGTACGATAGGGCTTCCGGTTTTGTTGTTCAATATCATCAGCATCGTTACCGGTTATCTTATTCCCCGTTTGTTAAAAATAGAAAGAAGACAATCCATCACCATCAGCATGGAGATAGGCATACACAATGGTACTCTCGCCATTTATATTGCCCTGAGTGTTTTGCAAAATGCAGGTATGTCCATTCCGCCGGCGCTGTATAGCCTGCTGATGTTCTTTACAGCAGCTTTATTCGGGTATTGGGTGAATAAACGACCAGCTAAGTAGCAAACCAATAACCGGCTACCGTTTCAACGCTTCCCTCACTTTCGGAGCAATCTTCATTCCGAATAGTTCGATTGATTTCATCAACGATAAATGTGAAGGTCCGCCCACATCCATGTGTGCAGAAAAACGGGTGAGACCAAACTGTTCCTGCAGCTGCAGTATTTTATCAATGGCTTCGTTCACATCGCCAATGATGAGATGACCGTTCTTCTCTCTCCCCGCATCGTATTGTTGCCGCTGGTAAGGAGGCCAGCCACGGCTGCTTCCTACCCTGTCCATCTGCGCAGCATAAACAGGATAATAGTAATCCGCAATTTGCTTGCTGTTCTCTCCAAAAAAAGCATGCATGTGTACTCCCACCTGGAACTTCTCCTGGTCGTGTCCAAAATGATCGTACACCTTTTTATAATATTCAAACAGCGGTTTGAACTGAACGGGGCTGCCGCCAATGATAGCAAAGATCACCGGCAGGCCCAGCCTGCCTGCCCGCAATACACTCTCCGGTGTGCCGCCAACAGCCACCCATATATGGAGATGGTCTTTCACAGCACGGGGCAATATGGATTGATTATGCAAAGCCGCCCTGTGTTTTCCTTTCCAGGTGATGGGGTTTTCCTGGTTGATCTTAACAAGCAGTTCCAGTTTTTCTTCAAACAGCTCATCATAATCTTCCAGTTTATACCCATACACAGGAAACGACTCAATGAAACTACCCCTGCCTGCTACAAGTTCGGCCCGGCCATTGGTGATGAGATCTATCATAGCAAAACTCTGGTATAACCGCACCGGGTCTGATGAACTGAGCACATTAACAGCGCTGCCCAGTTTAATGTTTTTGGTAACCGTGGATGCTGCCGCCAGGATGATCTCAGGCACTGAAACGGCATAATCGGGCCGGTGATGCTCCCCGATGCCAAAAAAATCAAGTCCCGTTTCATCCATAAGTTTTATCTCTTCAACCAATTCCTGCAAACGCTGACCGGTGGATTGAGGTTTACCTTTCTCGTCATAATGATTATCGCCAAACATGCTGATACCAAGTTCCATATAAATTTATTTGACTGTAAAGATAACTGCTGTAAAAACAAGCTCCTGCAGGTATCAAGGATACTATGGTGCAGCCCTGCCGAAAATCAGGCAACATATTTGATAGAATGTATTTGGCTGCCTCGGCAACCACCGGTAAAACTTATCCAAACGTAAAATTTAAACTTATGCCAAACACAGTTAAACAAAAACCACAGGTTAGCCATAAAGTGCTCGTGGTTGAAGACGAAGGTGAATTAGGCCTGGTATTAGACATGATACTCAACGATAAACAACTTGAGCTTGACTATGTAAGCAGCCTGCTTGACGCCAGCGAGTACCTTCAGAAACAGCAACCTTCCCTGATCATTCTTGACAATAAGCTGCCCGATGGGTTTGGGGTTGACTTTATCAGTTACATCCGTAAAAACCATCCCGGGATCCGCATTATCATGATTTCAGGCTTTGCAACGGTAAAAGATGTGGCATTGGAAAACGGGGCTGATATATTTTTTGAAAAGCCATTTCCACTTGACGAATTCAATAAAGCGATTGACCGTTTCCTGAGGGAATAAACCGCTATCGTAAAGTGTTATTCCTTTTTTTTCTGTATCAGTTTAATGCTATTATAGGTGATATAAAAAAATTATCACCTAAAGCCCGGCATCAGGCAACCCGCTTTCGCAAATGTTCCACGTCTTTATCTTACTTCATTAAACAGTCTGAGTTCAGGAGGCCTGGTCCTATAGTAAAATAAACCCAGGAGCAGGATTTACGCCAGGCGGATAAAAAATGTCCGGGAAATCTTACATTTGGATTTAGCAGAATAGCCTATCAAACACGCAAAACATTCCATATGGGTAAGTTAGTTGAAATTAAAACCAAAGAAACCGCATCCAGTGTGGAAGATTTCATCAACAGCATCGCTGATGAACAAAAACGGAAAGACAGCAAGGTCATCCTGAAAATGATGGAGAAGGCCACGAAGAAAAAACCAAAAATGTGGGGCAGTTCTATGATAGGTTTTGGAAATGTCAGGTACAAAAGCCCGGCAACAGGCAGAGAAGTGGAGTGGTTCAGCATTGGATTTTCACCCCGGAAAGCCAACCTGTCGCTCTACCTGATGGATCTGAAGAAACATGCTGAAGCTTTAAAAAAATTAGGTAAACACAAAACCGGTGTTGGCTGTCTCTATATTAACAAACTGGAGGATGTTGATGTAAAAGTGCTGGAGAAAATGATTGCAAACACCGTTAAATAAGATAACTTATATCACTCCAGCTTCCATTCCGCTGCTTTGATAACAGCATCCAATCGTTCGGGTTTTTCCGCATCCATCCATATCTGCACAAACTGGCCTCCATTCCTGAAATTTTTTACAAAAGCAGAAACAGCCCCGTTCTCATTTTTAGCCAGCACCACATCCACTTTCTTTTCATCCAGATAAAGAGAAGTGGCCCATGAAGCAGGCAACCCCAGTTGTTTACCCTTTGCTGTGGGGAAACTGGGATATTGCCCCTGGAAGGAACGGGTATCACCGGGGCCATAATCTATGCCCAAAACTGTGTCTGCCAGGTGTGCTGCAAAAGCAATAGGGGTTTTAGTTTTTTCATCAAATCTATAAGCCAGCGGGTTGATACCGGTGATAACTGCCCTGCCTCCCCCATCTAAAAATTTCCGTAGCAGGCATTCATTGCCACCACTGATGATAGCAGCAGGAAAATAATTGGAAGCAAAAACGATCACTGCGGCAGTATCAGTTTTCCTGGCCAGTATCGCCGCCAGTGAATCTGCATTGATGGTTCTGTAGCCATTTGCATTCAGGTAGGCCCGCAACCGGAGATCGGCATTGCTGCGATAATACACATTGATACCGGGCTCATAATAAACATAGCGTTTCAGTTTGTCCTTATGCAACCGGTTATCTTCATGCCCGCTGAAGGCATACACATTGCCGTCATCACTGCCCACATATAGCAGATCATCACTCCACACCGGTGATGACAGCATCATGGCATCAGTCTTATATTGGGAAATCCTACGACCCGTTGCCAGGTCAATGCAAGTAAGTTGCCCGTCAAATCCTCCTGCATACACTTTATCATTTACGATCAACGGCGAAGCCCACACAGCAAAGGCAGTAGCGAATTTCCATAATTCCTTTCCTGTTTCCAGGTCAACAGCCTGCACAAAACGTCCATCCGATGTGCCCGTCACCACCATATTGTTTTTCACCGCAACTGTTGAAATAACCCAGGAAACACTGTGATCAACTATCCAACTTTTCTTACCTGTTTCTTTATCTACTGCATACAGGTAGCCATCCCTTGCTCCGAATATTATTTTATTGCCGGCCACCACCGGGCTGCTATTTATAGCTCTTCTGTCAAAACCAAAATTCTCATTGTTCATCGTGTCGCCATTAATGCGATATTGCCAGAGTTCTTTTCCACTTTTCAAATCAATTGCATAGAGTGTCGCTTCTGTGTCGCCAAAATAAACCTTGCCACCACTGACAGCCGCTGTGCTGCGAATGATCCCCTTGCATTGAAACTTCCAGGTGAGTTTTCCGGTTTGTGGGTTCAAGGCATAAAAGAAACCATCGTCGCCGCCGATAAGCAGTTTTCCATCATGCAATACAGGAGATGAATAATAATAATCATAACGCCAGGGATATTCCTTCTTCTCTCCCATGCTGAATTTCCATTTCAGTTTCCCGGTTGCTTCTTCCAGCGCATAAATAATTTGAGCATTGTCGGCAAAATAAACCATCCCATTTGCCGCAATGGCAGAGGAATGAATGGCCTGTCCGGTTTCAAATTTCCATTTCAATTTGGCTGTCTTCTTATGAATGGCAAAGAACTGGCCGGTGGCATTGCCGAAATAAAGATGATCACCTTTCACCAGCAAAGTTGACCTTACCGGCGAACCAGCAGAAAAGGTCCATGCTTTGGTATCATATACTTTATTGTCAGTGCTATTCTCCACCCGCTGAAAGACGGGAGAAACGGCAACAGGCTGCTGGGCTGTTGTTGCCAGTACTGACAACAACAGCAGGAAAGAAAGACTGATTCGCATACTTTATGATTATTGATCGCTGATCCATTTGCGGAAATGCGGTGCATTTTCCTGGCTCACGATGATCTGGTGATGGGAAAGCTCGGGAATGACCAACGACACCAGCAACTTCACTTTCTCGTAGGTCTTATATCCCTTTACAAACTCCACATTCACGATATATTGCCGGTTGGCCCGGAAGAACCGGGTTTCGTCTAACTCTGTAAAGAGATCAGCCAGGTTCTTTTCTCCAACATATTTCCTTCCGTCCCGGTCAAAAACAAAAACGACCTTATTCTCTGTATAGATCAGCGCCACATCATCGAGCCGCAGCAGGATATGCTCCAGCCCTTTGCGCACCACCATACGGGTTCTCTTTTTTTCATCGCTGATTTGAAACAAGCGGGCCAGTTGCTGATGAGGAAATGATCCTGTCTCCTTCAGATTCATAATTTCTCTTAACATAGGTGATGATTTAGGGTTAAAATTAAATTCATTTCAAAGCAATACTTTGTCATAAACTGCTTGTTGATCAAACGCAGTTAATTCATGATAAGCGGCAATGATCTCAGTGCAGTTGTTGTTTTCCGAATTGAGAAGGTGATATACCATAGTGGCGTTTAAATGCTTTACTGAATGTGAAAATATCCGGGAAGTTGCATTCCAACGCCACCTGTGCGACAGGCATATTTCTTTTTTGCAGCAGTTCCCTGCTCAATTCAAGTCTTTTGTTCAATATATACTGGTATGGTGTGCTGCCAAATGCCTGGCGGAAAGAACGGAAAAAATGAAATTCAGATAAATTGCAATACACCGCTACCTCACTCACTTCTTCAATAGAAAGGAAACTTTCATCCATGAAATGTTTAGCCTTCGTTAATCTTGCCAGTAATTCTTTTCTTGTCTCCAGTTTCACCGATCGGATACCATTAAGGGCAAGATAGTTTCCATACTCATGGTAAATGATCTTCTCCACCAGGTCATAAAACCATTCCCTGTTCACCTGCCTGTCGGCATCGCCACGGCGTATGGCATCAACGAGGTTGTTGAGCTTATTGCTGAGTGCAGTGGTAGTGCCCGCCGGGAAAACAGTTTCAAAAAATTCTGGATACCTGAAATAACGATCAAGATAATTATCAAAATCATGATCCTTCCCGTCAGTCATCACAGTGAAAGCTTCCGCCACTGTTTCCGGCCTGATATCAATGCATATACTTTTCACCAGCTTTGGTGTTTCAAAATAGGCTTTCACATGCGGCTGCCTGCAAGCCAGCAATAAATTGCCCGGACCCACAGCATGTTCTTTTCTTCCGGCTTTGTAATAAATACAATTGTCAATAACATATTTGAGGCTAAAACTGCGAAATGCATTGGTGGTAAACCATTCCTTCAGCTCCGAATAATAAACCACGTCGGTATCAGCCGGCTTGTCCAGGCTGAACTTATTGGCCTCTGTTATTGTCTGGAAATAAGAGTTCATGGCTATTAGTACTATTCTGAAAACGCTGTGACAGCATTACAATTTCTTTAGCTGCCCCGTTTCAGTAAATTTAGCAGGAAATGACAAGTGTGGCGTAGCAGATACACAAGTGGAATGAGTAAAGGAAGCTGTTGTCGGATTTTTCCTGAAACATAGCTCACTTTCAGTTTCAGCAGAATATTTAAACAAAAGCGGCAAGTGTCACCGGAGAGTCACATAAATTAAAGCATAATTCTTACATCTTTTCCCAACGAAGCAGATGCATAGTTGACCGCTTTCCGCCTACTTTGTGAAAATAAAACCCGTTCAAAACATCAAATTGTTTGAACGGTACAGCCGGTATTAAAACCAGCTTCCGATTATCAAACACTCCTGGCTGAATTATTCCAGCCATGCACCTGTTACTTTACCTTCATGCACTTCCACATAAATATGCTCCAGCAACGTTGTGGCAACAGAAAGACCCACATAATCGGGCCGCACCGGGAAAGAATTGTGGCTTCTTTCTACCAGCACCAGTGTCTGGATCTTTTTGGGGTGAAATGCAAGAAAAGGTTTTAGTGCATAGAGTAATGTTTTGCCGCTGTTAGCCACATCATCCACCAGGATGATCACTTTATCATCAAAGCTGCTGTCATTGCTAACTGTAATGGCAGAGGGTTTGCGTTTATCAAGGCTGATGCTGATCAGTTCTGTTTCAATACCGGAAAACTCATTTATCAGCTGCTGTATAATGGCTGCCAGGACAAAACCATTTTCCCGTATGCCCGCCAGGATGATACTGCTTTCCCCGGCATTATTCTCCAGTATTTCCAATGACATGCGCCGCATTTTCTTTTCTGCTGCGGCCTTGTCGAGTATATATTTTTTTTCTGAGGACATATTCTTTAATCTATTAAACTTTTAACCCTTTGCTTTACAACCCGTAAATTAGCACTTGTAATTGACTGCATATGCAAATTGCACAACAAATTTTATTTATCCTCCTTAGCGCTGTTGCCATCGGGTTATTTGCAAAAAAAGTAAAAGAAATAGCCCGTAATATCCGGCTCGGCAGGGATGAAGACCTCAGCGATAATCCTTCGCATCGCTGGCGCAATGTGCTGTTGCTGGCATTTGGACAGAAAAAAATGTTCCGTAACCCGCTGGTGGCCGTGCTGCATTTCCTGGTTTATGCCGGATTTATCATCATTAATATAGAAGTACTTGAAATTGTACTGGATGGTGTGCTGGGCACTCACCGTCTTTTTGCAGCACCGTTGGGAGGTCTCTACAGTTTTCTGATCAATGCCTTTGAAGTGCTCGCATTGCTGGTATTGGTTGCCTGTGCTATTTTCCTCGTCCGCAGAAATTTTATCAAACTAAGACGCTTTATCAGCAAAGACCTTGACGGTTGGCCCAGGAGTGATGCCAACTATATTCTTATTACGGAGATTGTTTTAATGTCGCTGTTCCTTTTCCTCAACGCCAGCGACACATTATTACAGGCAAGGGGAGTTGAACAGTACGCAGCACATCCAACCGGCAACTTTGTTCTTTCGCAACACCTGCACCCTTTGCTGAATGGAATGGGAAATGAAGGGTTGCAGCTTCTTGAAAGAGGATCCTGGTGGCTGCATATCGTGGGCATTTTCGCTTTTTTAAACTATCTCCCCTATTCCAAACACCTGCATATTGTTCTGGCCTTTCCCAATGCCTATTACGGCAGATTGGAACCGATGGGTAAGATGGAGAATATGAAGAGTATTCAAAACGAAGTGCTGTATGCCATGCAACCTGAACTGGCCCCGACCGGTGAATCAGAACCTCCTAAGAAATTTGGTGCTAAAGACATAATGGATCTGAGCTGGAAAAACCTGATGGACGCCTATAGCTGTACGGAATGCGGCCGTTGTTCTGCCGCATGTCCTGCCAACGTAACCGGCAAATTGTTATCGCCAAGAAAGATCATGATGGATACCCGTGACCGTGTTGAGGAAATTGGCAAGAATATCAATAAGAACGGCGAATTCAAAGACGATAACAAATCTTTGCTGCATGATTATATTTCTGTGGAAGAACTGCGGGCCTGCACCACCTGCAATGCCTGTGTGCAGGAATGCCCGGTCAGCATCAGCCCGCTGGATATTATCCTGCAGTTGCGTCGTTATTTGGTAATGGAAGAAAGTAATTCGCCACAGGAATGGACAGCCATGTTCAGTAATGTTGAAAACAATTTTGCTCCCTGGAAATTCTCACCGGACGAAAGAGATAAGTGGGTGGAGGAAATGAAGTCCTGATTCACCCATTCTTTTTGCAAAATATATCTGTCTTTTGTTCGTTTAAGGATTAATGAAAAAATCAGCCTTCTTTTCATTTTTTGCCATTGTTACGGCCATTTATAGCCAGGCTCAAAATCCTTTTGAACTCGGTGCAGAATACATGCGTTCCCTGGGACAGGGATATAACAATACCATTGGCGCTGTCCGTGGCGAAACTTTCCGGAATAAAAGCAGTTTCAGCATCGGCCTTACCTACCATTTTTCTTCTGCTAAATCATATTCTGTATCTAAAGGCTTTGGCATGTATGCAGGTTACCGTTATGCATTCGGTAAAATACCTGACGGCAATGACCCGTTTCTTGGTGCAAGGCTGATGTTCTCTTTTGAAAATTTTGAAGGCAAGACCAGCCTGAACAGCCTGATGTTCACACCTGTGGCTGAAGCCGGTTATCATTTTATCTTCGCCAAAAACTTTTTTGCTGCGCCGGCTTTTGGTTTCGGCTATACGATCAAGATTACCAAAGAATATAATTCATTGGATGAAGATGAAGGAAAACGTTTTATCCCGATGGTATCTGCCGGTTATCGTTTCTGATCCGTTTCTTCATTTGCATCCGCAATATCCAGGATCGTTTCCTCCAGCCCTTGTGTCACTTCTTCCGGGTGCTCCAGTTTGTGAACAGAGTTTTTCTTCTTTACTATTTTCCAGAGCTGAATGAGTGCGGTGATGAGAAATATGCTGCCAATTACGTAGTTAAGGATATGCTGGTTATTATTGATACGGCTGGCTATCAGGCGGCCGCCAAAAATGAATACACAATTCCCGATGAGGGTGCCCAGCCCGATCCCGATGATATACGTATTGTAATGATCATTCCTTGGCAGCAACACTTTCTTCGTGAACAACACCGTGCTCCATCCAAACCAGAATGGGATCTGCACAGGGTTCACGGCGCTCATCACCAAACCCAGTACGAATGAAGGAAGTGAACTGCTCAGCACTATATTTTTGTCAACCTTGGGATGTGTAGCCGCATAAAAACTAAAAACAGCCAGGGCCAGTACGATCAGCAGGGTTACCCATTCCAGTATCCTGAATATCCTTTCCTGTTTTCGGATCCAATCCATGGCCACCAGCGAAATGCGAACATAGATTACTTCCACCAGCAGCGATCCCAGTGAGAAAAATAAAGCGGCAGTAATTCCGTCTGTAACGGATATCTGCATGGCGGCAATATTCAGTGTTCCCAGTGGCAATGAACCGAGAAAGCTTACCATCATACCGACAAGAAAAATCTTAAAGAGAGGGTGCATTGGTCAAAAATACGAACTTAACATAAGGTTAAGTGAAGTAACAGACGATAACGGTTAATCGTATTTTTTGAGCATTTTAAAATGACGGCTGGATTCTTTTAAAAATTTTCTCCCTTTGTTAAATGACCAGTAAGGTGTGCCATTTTTATGGTTATAGCGGCTGATGCGGTACAATGCTTTCCAATGCTGCAGTATCACCCCGTATGCTTTCCAGATGCTCATACCGCAATCATAAATATGATTGGGCTCAGCGCCGCAACCATTAAACTCAATGATCTGGAAATGCTTTCCTTCTTTCAGGTCATCCACGGAAGTGGTTTTAATATCGTAACGGCCATAAAAGAAATTTGTATAATGGCTGAGCTCATCAAACACATCATGCATCTGCGGGTTGATCTCCTTGTGCAGGTTGGTGAAATGTGCGCCCCGGTTATGATTACCCGCATAGGACAGGTAAAATATCTCCTTTTCAGGAATGACACGGCTAAACCGGTGGCCATGACGGTGTTTCATTTCCTCCATCCTGAATTTGGCACGGGGATGTTTTTCGATAAGCTCCTGCAGCGTGGATTGCCCGTCTCCCCTCACCTGCAATAATTCCTTATCAATAAATCCACTCACTGTTCCTTTCTGTTCCCAGGGATAGCGATAATAAAATACACTTACTTCCACCGGCAGATCAACCAGGTCCTGTACAATGTATTCCACCGGAATTCTTTCGTGGTATTTGATCAGTTGTTCTTCGTTGTCAATCTTACGGAATAAGATCCCCTTCATTCCCACATCCGGTTTCACAATAAAAGGAAAACGAAATCCTGCTTCACTTATCTTTTTCCTCACTTCGGGAAATGGCCAGTCATGCATGATATAAATGGTGCGGGGAACCAGGTGCGGAGGCAACTGGTCATACATTTCCTTTTTGCCTTCGCCTTCAAAACCACCAAAAGTGATAGTGGGATTGGATGAACTGAAAAACCAGAGTGACCTGCTGCGCAGGCAATACCAGAACCACACAAAGCTGATGGGAAAATAAAGCACATAAAAATTCCATAGCTCCCACCGGGTCAGTCGTTGAAAAAATTTTCTTACTCTCATCGTGTGGCGGCAAAATAAAGCAAAGAATGCTTATCGTACGAATGAAAAGGCTTTTTCCTTTAGTTTTGAAACAAATTTGATGTATGAAAGTTCCTACGGTGGCAGAATTATTTGCAAACGGCCAAAGCCCCGAAGTGTTGTTCTGGGTGGGCTGTGCCGGCAGTTTTGACCAACGGGCACAAAAGATCACCAAAGCTTTTGTTACGATACTTGACAAAGTGGGTATCAACTATGCCATCCTGGGAAAAGAAGAGATGTGCACCGGCGACCCGGTACGAAGGGCCGGTAATGAATTTATGTTCCAGATGATGGCCTACCAGAATATTCAGATCTTAAACAATTATGGCATTAAAAAAATCGTGACGGCTTGCCCGCATTGTTTTAATACATTGAAAAATGAATATCCAGAACTGGGCGGCACCTATGAGGTGATCCATCACACCACATTTCTGCAGCAACTGATCAATGAAGGAAAGATAAAAATGAAAGAAGGCGGTTCTTTCAAAGGCAAAAAAATTACTTACCACGACAGTTGCTATCTCGGCCGGGCCAATGATATTTATGAGGCGCCGAGAAAAGTGCTCGAGGCGCTTGATGCGGAATTGGTGGAAATGAAACGTTGCCGCAGCAACGGATTATGCTGTGGTGCAGGCGGAGCACAGATGTTCAAAGAAGAAGAAAAAGGTGATGTTCGTATCAATATAGACCGGAGCAATGAAGCCATCGGCACGGGTGCCAATATCATTGCTTCAGCCTGTCCCTTCTGCAATACCATGATGACAGATGGTGTGAAGCTCGCAGATAAAGAAGATGCGGTAAAAGTGCTGGATGTGGCTGAACTGGTGGCGCAATCAATTTAAGCACATGGACAAACCAAAAACAGGATTTTGGAGAGGTTTTACATGGAAACGATTTGCAAGATTTGCAATCATCATTTTTATTTTCAATTTCACCTTCTGGACAATCTGGGATTATTTTGACCCCGAAGCAATTGTAAAAGATAATTTTACTTTCAAATCATTTGCGGTGAAAGCAGTTAAATCAATTCTGCTAGGATTTATTTGTGCGGTATGGTTTGAACCCGGAATTGATAAAGACAAAGAAAATCCGCCACTGATCCCTTAACCGGCCAGCAGCTTTTCCTGCAACTCAATTGCTTCCCTTAGTTTTCCCTTTGGGATAGGTATTCTTATTTCCTGGCTTGTGCTTCCATCTTCATAACATATCTCCAGCACATTAAGCCTGCCTGCATCCCTGATATTTGCCCTCTGAAAATGTCGCTGTCCTTCGGCAAAAATCTCGTTACGTTCGTTGGTCCAGACTGCTTCCGGTGTAATTTTTATTTCCGGAACTTTTTTACGGTGTCTCCAGTTCAGGCGGTTCAGAAAGTAAAGCAGCCAGCTTTTCTTTCGCAATTGCCAGCGATGAAAAGCAACCCATTCCTCACGGGTATAGGTCCAGTGGGCCAGTATCAGGGGATCATGAATGCGAGATCGTTCCAACAGGATCAGTTTTGGTTGTAATTTAGCGGCATGAATCTCGACTATAAATACCTTCTGGACGGTAATTTTCATCCCGGGTCAAAAGTGTGGGTCTATCAGTCCAGCCGCCTGTTTTCAATGAGTGAGGCGCTGGAAATTGAAGATATGCTCAAAGAGTTTACGGCTAAATGGCTGAGCCATGGAGTGCCGGTGAAAGGAGCCGGTTACTTATTCTTTGGACAGTTTGTGGTATTGATGGCCGATGAAACAGCTACCGGCGTCAGTGGTTGCAGCACTGATAGTTCGGTGCGGCTTATAAAAGATATTGAGCAGCGGTTCCATGTTAATATGTTTGACCGGACAACGCTGGCCTTTGTGGTAAAAGATAAAGTGCAATTGTTGCCAATGTCGCAATTACAATATGCAGCGGAAAATGGTTTTATAAATGCCGACAGCTTGTATTTCAACAATCTTGTTCAGACAAAAGAAGAACTGGAGAATAATTGGATAGTTCCGGTGAAGGATAGCTGGCTGGCAAAGAAAGTTTCGTTTACAAAAACGGTTTCGTAAACTCATATGCGGCAGTAGCTCAGTGGTAGAGCTTCAGTTTCCCAAACTGAAGGTCGTGGGTTCGATTCCCATTTGCCGCTCACCTGGTAGTCCGCCAGTTGGCGGATCCCAAGCTGTAGGTAGCGGGTTCGAGTCCCGTCTTCCGCTCAGAAACTTTTTCCCGGGATGAATTTGATAGCTGCATTTATATCCAGGTTAGTAGAAATGAATTGCCGGTGAATTTTTCCGTCAATTTCAATTCGCATCGCCCCGGTATTGGGTGGAATACGTCCAAGATTATGAGCAATGAACAGCAGTTTATTTTCACTTCTCGTTTTATCAACCACCAGTTCATAGTTGAGTGCTTTCTCATTTAACCCTACCCGATAGGCAATAATTGCACCATTAAAAAATAGTGATACGGTATCGCCGTCAACCTCACCATTATCATAGAGGGTAATTCGAATAACATCCTGGTTTACGCCATAAGAGCCTATGACATGTTCAGTGCGCTGCAAAGCATTTGTCATGAATACGGCGAGTGAATCCGGGATCGCAGGCGGGTCGTGCTTTCTTTCTGGTTTTTTTTCCCAGCCTACCCTGTCAAACTCATAATAGGTAGACTCGCTGATCATTTTGATTTTTGTGCTGCCGTGGCAACGCTCCTTGTCAGGAAGGATATATCCGTAACCCGCACGGTGTAAATCCAGCACATATGTGGCAGGGCAATTATCTTTCGCTGATCTTTTCTTTTGCTCAATCAGGTTAACCTCCCTTAACAGTAGCGTTGAATCAGAAGAATTATAAAAACCCTCAAGTGTATAGCGGTAAAAGCAATTATTACGAAATTTTAAATAGGATTCTCCTTTAATTGAATTGCCGGTTTCAGCAAATGCAAGTTCAATACGCATCTCTTCTTTCTGAAAAATACACATTCCCTTCCAGGTGCCACTTAATACCTGCGACCAGCCACTGCCATACAAAAGCCCAAGCACCAGCATAAGACCTGTAAGTCTCATGTTTTGAATTTACAAAAAAAATCAGGGCTGTTGAAAAAAACTATGAACGGAACGGGGAACAATCACCTGGGTAGCGGAGTTAAAACCTTTTGTTTTGCTGTGGCAGAAAGATTATACGCCGCACTGATCCTGAAATTCCTGGTTCTTGTCTGGCTGAAACTCTCCAGCATAAAATTCGGGCCATAGGTGAAAATGCGCCGTTGCTGGTTTACAAACGGGTCAATTACATTGGCCGTTATGATCAGCTTTTTGTTGATGAATTTTCGCTGCACAGCCATGTTCATACTGGTATTCCAGCGGGCAAAACCCTGCGGGTTGGCAAAGCGATTAAGATTGAAACTTCCTGTTACATTGAAAACATCTGAAAACACATAGCTGGAATTGATGTTGGAAGTGAAAGAACCACCATCACGGAATTTTCTCACTGTTTTATCAAAATCACTGTATTTGCTGTAAATAAAACTGGCACTGGCATTGGCCTTCCATTTTTTGTTCAGTGTTATGCCGTTCCAGGTGCTGATCTCAAATTCATCCCGGCCACTGATGTTTTCCCATGTCACCTGTGTCTTGCCTTCATCCAGCAAGGTCCGTACCTGGCTGAAGATCGCCTCCACTTTGTTATATCCCACACCCAGGTTCACATAATACTTTGGCCTGGTTCTTCCTATCACCAGGTCAAAATTGTGTGCCGTAGAAGCTTCCAGGTTTTCATTGCCAAAACGAATATTGTAAGGATCGGAAAAATCAACAGTGGGGTTCAATTCACCAATACCGGGTCTGCGGATGCTGCGGCGGTAGGCAATGGTCATACTTAGCAGATCCTGCCAGTTTTTGTTGATATTGGCAAAAGGCAGCCATGTGTAATAACTGTTTTTTGCATCTCTCCCCTCTTTTAGCAACTCAAACCATATATCCGTTTTCTCCACTGATGTACCTGCAGTGATGCTGAATTGTTTTCCCAGCACCTGTTTAGCAGAAGCCCGCAGGTTGCTGATGGTCTGGTGAAACCAGAGGTCATTGCTCAGCAGGGCCAGCTCTTCCATTGTTCCTTCCGGCTTCTTTTTGTAAGATGCATGAACCTTTACATGATTGTTTGAACGGAAATAGGCTGATCCAACTGATAAGAATGTTTTTTTGTTACCCAGCATCCTGTCATAATTCACCCGCAGGCTATGTCCGTTTATCCTTGTTCTGTTTAGTTGTCTCTGCAAGGTATCAAGACCGTTTGGTGTATCATCCGGGTTGAAAAATTGCTGGTAAAATTCACGGTCATTGTTATTGGAAGAAAAACTGATGCCGCTGATGATCTTCAGCGTTTCACCCGGTCTTCCTTTCCGGGTATAGCTCAGGTTTACATTCGGACTGAAATTGTCGCCGACACTTTGCACCTGGCGACGGCTTAACTTCCACAACTCATCAAAACGATTGATGTTGCGGAACTCGGTATTGCTTGTATTATTAAAACTGTTTTGATTATAGTTGACAGCCAGGTTAAGCAGGTTATTTTTATTGATGTCATAATCAATATTCATCCGGAAATTTGGCCGTACAGATCTGGTTGTATAATTGTTTGATGTATTAAAGAAATTGGAAGAATCGGTATAGATGTTATTCCGGATGGAATAGCCATTTCCCTGGAACTGGTTATAACCGGCGCCACCATTGATAGTAATGGCAAGACCCTGCTTGCGATAGGTGAAGCTGCCATTCACCGTTCCCTCACCCCTGGAGCCGGCAGTTACCGACACTCTTCCGCTGCGGCCCACTTTCCCTTTCTTGGTTACAATATTGATCACCCCACCCTGTTCGTTGGCATATTGCGGTGGCGGATTGGTCATCACTTCAATTTTCTCAATAGAACTTCCGGGCATGGATTCGAGCAAATCCTGCAATTGCTGCAAATTCAGTTCCACGGGTTTGTCATCAATCAAAATCCTTGGCTCTTTTCCTCTCACCGTGATCTTTCCGTCAGGGTCTTTTCCCACCAGCGGCACATTGGTCAATAATTCGCTGGCAGTGCTGCCGGCAGCTAACGCTGACTCTCCAGCATTAAAAGTGATATTACCCTCTTTTGATTGCACCAATGGTTTTTCAGCATAAACCACAACAACATCAAGTTTGCTTTCATTTTCCGGTTTCAGTATAAGATCAGAGAGGTTGAAATCATAACGGTCGGCACGAAAATGAATACTGTCCAGTGTTAGCGTCTGAAGACTGACAAAACTGATGGTGAGCCGAAAATAGCCCAACCCGATGCCCGAGAAACTGAACTGACCGGTTTTGTCTGTGTACTGTGATTTTTTTTCCTGGCTATTTGAAAGAGAGATCAATTGAACCGTAGCACCTTCCAATGCTTTGCTTTTTTCATCCATTACATTGCCGGTGAGAATACCCGATACAGCATCCCGTTGTGCAATAGCAGCAAAAAAGCAGGAAAGAGCAATAAAAAGAAAGCAGGCCTTTTTCAACATCGGGATTTAGACGTGCAAAGATAAATTCAACCTGCTGCCAATCAGAACAAATTTGTACCAGCGGAAAAGACAATCGTTTGTATTTCAACTTGTACAGGTTTCTGCCATCCTGTCACCATTTCAGGGATTTGGGTATATTTGCGGTTCAAATAGAATGAAGGATGCTCGATTATGTGACAGATAAACCCGATAGCCACCGGGTGCAGGATGAAAACAGGCAGGGTGAGGCATTTGCTCCTTTTGCCAATGATCCGAATGCATACAGGAAACGGTTCTATATTGAAAGCTATGGATGCCAGATGAATTTTGCAGACAGCGAGATCGTGGCTTCCATTCTGAATAAAGAAGGTTTTGGCGCCACCCGTAACCTGGAGGAAGCCGACCTCGTTTTCATCAACACCTGCTCCATCCGTGAAAAAGCCGAGCAGACCGTTCGCAAACGACTCACTGAATTTCGCAAGCTGAAAGCGCAGAAGAAAGGAATGCTGGTGGGTGTGCTGGGCTGTATGGCAGAAAGACTCAAGGCAAAATTTTTGGAAGAAGAAAAACTGGTGGATATCGTAGTGGGGCCAGACGCTTACCGGACATTACCCGGCCTGGTGGAAGAAGCGGAAGGTGGTCAAAAAGCAGTGAATGTTTTGTTGAGTCGTGAGGAAACCTACGCAGATATTGCACCTGTCCGGCTTGACAGCAACGGTGTTTCTGCTTTTGTCAGCATCATGCGGGGTTGCAACAATATGTGTTCGTTCTGCGTGGTGCCATTCACAAGAGGAAGAGAGAGAAGCCGGGATGCGGAAAGTATCGTTAATGAATGCAGGGAGCTTTTTGATAACGGGTACAGGGAAGTGACGCTGCTGGGACAAAATGTGGACAGTTATTATTATCAGGCCCCATCATCTTCCCAAAGAGAGGCCGTTACATTTGCCAACCTGCTGGAAAAAGTTGCACTTATCTCTCCCCTGCTGCGGGTTCGTTTTTCCACGTCACATCCAAAAGATATTACAGATGAAGTACTGCACACCATGGCAAAGTATGAGAACATCTGCAAATACATACACCTGCCTGTGCAAAGCGGTTCAACAAGGATACTTCAACTAATGAACCGCACCTATACAAGAGAGTGGTACAAGGCAAAAGTGGATCGCATCCGGGAGATCATACCAGACTGCGGCATCAGCTCAGATATCATTGCCGGTTTTTGCACCGAAGAAGAACAGGATCATAAAGACACGTTGGATGTGATGGAATACAGCAAGTATGATTTTTCTTATATGTTCTTTTACAGTGAACGGCCTGGCACCCTTGCACAAAAAAGATATAAAGATGATGTGCCCGGGGATGTGAAAAAAAGAAGGCTGCAGGAAATAGTGGAAGTGCAAAACCGGTTGTCACTGCAGAGCAATATAAATGATACCGGCAAAATATTTAAAGTGCTGATAGAAGGCGACAGCAAAAGAAATGAAGCAGAATGGAAAGGAAGAAACAGCCAGAATAAGGTAATTGTATTTCCGAAAGAAAGCTATGAACTCAGGAAGGGTGATTATGTTGATGTGAAAGTAGATGACTGCACCCAGGCAACATTGCTGGGGAAGATCATTGCCCGGTAAATATTATTTAATGAACATTTAGTAACAGGATGGATATTCAAGTCATAAAAAATCGTTTTGGCATCATAGGCAACTCTCCAGCGCTGAATTATGCGTTGCAGGTGGCGGTGCAGGTGGCCAACACAGACCTCACCGTACTGATCAACGGGGAAAGCGGTGTTGGTAAGGAAGTTTTTTCCCAGATCATTCACTCTCTCTCGGCCCGCAAACACAATCCTTTTATTGCTGTGAACTGCGGAGCAATTCCCGAAGGAACGATTGATTCCGAATTGTTCGGTCATGAAAAGGGATCATTCACCGGCGCCGTAGATGCCCGTAAAGGTTATTTTGAAACGGTGAACGGAGGTACCATCTTCCTCGATGAGATCGGCGAAATGCCATTGGGCACACAGGCAAGGCTGTTGCGGGTGCTGGAAACCGGTGAGTTCATCCGTGTGGGTTCATCCAAAGTGCAGAAAACAGATGTAAGAGTGATCGCCGCTACCAATAAAGAATTGCTGCAATTAGTGCAGGTGGGCAGGTTCCGGGAAGATCTTTACTACCGGCTGAGCACTGTGCCCATCCGTGTGCCGGCGCTACGTGACCGCCCCGAGGATGTACACCTGTTGTTCAGAAAATTTGCCGCCGATTTTGCTGATAAGTATAAAACCGCACCGGTGCAATTGGATGATGAGGCAAAACAACTGTTAATAAACTATCCCTGGCCGGGTAATATCCGGGAATTGAAGAATATTGCAGAGCAGATATCAGTTCTTTCTAAGGATAAAAACATAACAGCAACGCAGCTCAACAAATTTCTTCAGCCCTATTCCAGCAACCGGATGCCTGTGCTGGCCAATACGGGTGGCGGCGCCACTCATGATTTTTCCAATGAAAGAGAGATCCTTTACAAACTTTTCTTCGATATGAAGAAAGATGTGACGGAGCTGAAGAAGATGTTTCTCGAAGTGCTGCAAAACCCGGAAATGGTGCCGCATAGCCAGGCTTTCATCAATGAACTGAAGGAAGTCAAGCAGCATGATATGACACAGCCGGTGCTGGTGCAGCCATCTCTGCAAGCGGGTCAGCCGGTGATTATGAACAACGGCGACATTCATGAACATGTGGAAGTGGAAGAAAGCCTCAACATCATGGACAAAGAAAAAGAACTGATCATCAAAGCCCTGAAAAAACATAAAAGCAAACGAAAAGATGCGGCACTTGACCTGGGCATCAGCGAAAGAACTTTATACCGCAAACTGAAAGAATACAACATTGAAGATTAGAGTATCCATATCACCACGACCGGTTAAGCAACTTGTAATGACAATAACCGCAGTTACTGCCATTATTTTTGCTGGTTGCAAAATTTATAAGTTCAAAGATGTTTCTATTCCGCCGGAAGTAAAATCCGTGAAAGTAAATTTTATTGAAAACAGGGCCAGGTATGTAAACCCGCAATTAAGCCCCCGTCTCACAGACCGTCTTCGCCAGAAAATCGTCGGGCAAACAAGACTGTCACAAACCAATAATGATGAAGGCGCCGACTGGATCATCAGCGGGGAGATCCGTGATTACACGGTGTCCACTTCCGGTGTGTCCAACCAGCAATCAGCCGCCAACCGCCTGAGTGTATCTGTTCACATTGTACTGGATGACCGCAAACTGGATAAAGTAACTGAATACGATATCAGCCGCAATTTTGAATTTGCCGCCACCCTCTCACTGCAGCAGGCCGAAGCCGCTCTTTCTGATGAACTGATCCGCGGCCTTACCGATGATATTTTCAACCGTATTTTTTCAAGTTGGTGAGTTCCGTTTACTTTGCAAACATGAATATCGGCAGTATCAATGCATGGAGCCAGTCCGTATTGCCTGGTAAAATATTTGAAAACACATCGGCAGAAGAACTGGCACAACTAGCCCGTGATTATCCGTATTTCAATGCAGCACATTTGCTGCTCACTTTGAAAATGAAAAATCAAAATAGTGTCGGGTTCAATGCACAATTAGAAAAACTTTCCTTGTTCATATATGATCAGTGGTTAGTTGAAAAATTGTTCGGTAGCCAGGATCAGCCGCAAGAAAAAACTGTTACCCCGGTCGCACCGGTTGAAGTGTCCCGTGAAGAGCCCACCATTGCGGTTGCTCAAGATCCGGCACAAACAGTTCCTGATGAAATACTGGTTACAGTTGATCCTGCGACTATAAACAATAGTCCTGAAATGACAGAAAAAGATGAACTGGCATTTGAACCATATCACACAGTAGACTATTTCGCTTCGCAGGGAATCCGTTTCAAACCAGAAGAAAAGCCACAAGACCGGTTTGGGCAACAGTTGAAAAGCTTTACCGAATGGCTAAAAACACTCAAAAACAAACCCGTAACAGAAACAACTGAAACAGCCAACAACTCATCGGATCAAAAAGTGGAGCAATTGGCTGAGGTTTCTATTGCCGACCGGGAAGTGATGACCGAAGCGATGGCCGAAGTGTGGTTGAAGCAGGGAAACACAGAGCAGGCACTGGCAATTTACCGTAAATTAAGTTTGCTTAATCCCTCCAAAAGCGCTTACTTTGCAAGCCTTATTGAAAAAATAAAGACAACCTGATATGCAGATTTTATTTGTGATACTGGTATTATTGGCGAGCCTGATTCTCGGTCTTATCATCCTGATTCAAAACCCCAAAGGCGGTGGCCTGGCTGGAAATATAGCCGGTTTCAGCAGCCAGTTCATGGGGGTGAAGCAAACCACTGATGTGCTGGAAAAAGGCACCTGGATCTTTGCTGGTGTCATCGGTGCCTTATGCCTGGTTTCCTCTTTTTTCATCGGCGGGGCCGGAACGGTTAAGGATGCCGACCTGATTGAAAAAGCCAGCGGTGGAACTATCCCTGTACAGCCACAACCGGGAACAAATGCTGCACCTTTCAACCCGGTACAAACCACTCCGCAAACCCAACCTGATAGTAATTAACACTATTTCATAGGATATTTCAGGAACCCCGGCGAGTTCGTTGGGGTTTTTTATTTACTTTGTCTGCTACAAGATCCACTCCTGTTAAACTAAAGCCCTTTCTGATGAAAAAAAAGAAGATACTCTTTGGCATTCTTGCAGTCCTTATCTTTTTTATTGCTTTCATTGCTTCGAAATTTTATGGTGGAGCCGTTTCCACCCCGGCAGGTGAATTCTTTTATATCAAGACAGGCGCCAGCTATAGCTCAGTCAGAAATGACTTGCTCGAAAAGAAATATATCAACAGTCCTTTTTGGTTTGACAGGGCGGTACAGATTCTCCGCTTCAAAACAGTGAAACCGGGACGGTATAAACTTAAAAAAGGAATGAGCCTTTTTGACCTGGTCAGAATGTTGCGGGCCGGCAACCAGGCACAGGTCAGTTTTGTGATCACCAAGATCAGGACTAAAGAAACCCTGGCAGGAAGGATCGGAAAAAATTTTGAATGCGATTCGCTGCAGATGATCCGGTTTCTGAACAATCCAGATTCATTAAAGCCATTTGAACTCGATACCAGCACAGTGATGGTGGCGGCAATGCCTTTCACCTATTCGGCCAACTGGAACATGACCCCTGGAAAATTGTTCCGCCAGTTTTATACTGCCTGGAAGCAATTCTGGAACCAGGAGAGAAAACAAAAAGCAGACAGTATTGGCCTGAGTCCCATACAGGTGTCAATTCTTGCTTCAATTATTGATGAAGAAACCAACAAGCCTGTTGATCGCCCCAATATTGCCAGTGTTTACCTGAACCGGCTTCGCAAGGGCATGCCCCTGCAGGCCGATCCCACGGTGAAGTTTGCCATGCGGGATTTTGGATTAAGAAGAATTTTGAATGTGCACCTGAAAACAGCATCACCTTATAACACTTACCTGAACAAAGGCCTGCCGCCCGGCCCTATTTGTACACCGGCTGTGGAAACTATTGATGCCATACTCAATGCGCCGCAAACAGACTATTTGTACTTTGTAGCAAACAGTAATTTTGATGGGACACATATTTTCACCGGCACTTACAACGATCACCTGAAGTATGCAAGAATTTACCAGCAGGAACTGACAAAGCTGATGAAACGGAGGGATTCGATTCAAAAGGCCAACGGACAATAAGGAATGTCATTTTTGACCAATATAACCAATGCCATTGTTTCATCTGGCCCGGTCAGTTTCCTGATCCGCAAAAGCAAGGCCATTTCCCTGCCGGGTTTCAACGGCATCCCCTTGTATGATGTGATCCAGTTTTTCTTTGGGCAGGTGAAAACGATCGGTATGACCGAAAGGGCCTCATCCATTGCATTCAATTTTGTGATGGCCATTCCCCCTGCGATCATTTTTCTCTTTACTCTTATCCCGTTCATTCCCATTTCTGAGGAATTCCAGCAGGAGTTGTTTGAACTCATCCGCACCGTTGTGCCCGGTGAAAAAGACAATGCAACGATCATTGGTTTCCTGCAGGACTTTATCAACAATCCCCGCAACGGGTTATTGTCATTGGGTTTTGTGCTGTCACTTTTCTTTTCATCCAATGCCATGATGGGCATCATGCGGTCATTTGATAAAAACTATATCGGCTTCCGTAAACGCAAAGGTTTTGAAAAAAGGATCGTGGCGCTGAAGATCACACTCATTATGTTCGTTATCGTGTTTGCCTCGATCTTATTGCTGGTGGCCCGCGGCACCATACTCAATTACCTCGGCATAAGAAACGAAACCGTGATAATCATTATCAAAAACCTGCGCTGGCTGATCATTGTGTTGCTTTTCTTCACCTGCATTTCTTTTATTTACCGCCATGCCCCTTCCGTAGAAAAAAGATGGAAATTCATCAATCCCGGCTCAATTTTGGCTGCCTTCCTGATGATATTGTTCACAATGGGTTTTTCCTGGTGGGTAAACAATTTCAGCAATTACAATCAATTATACGGTTCCATCAGCACAATATTGATACTCATGCTCCTTATATATTTCAATTCATTGGTATTGCTGATCGGGTTTGAGCTGAATGTCAGTATCAGCTCACTAAAAAAGATTGCCGATGAACGGAATAATAATCCTTCAGGCGGTGAGGAAAAATCAGCCTGATTAACGAAATTTGACTAACCTAAAAATCTCCTATTATGAAAAAAGCATTTTTTGCTGCAATACCGGTGCTGGCCATTGCTTTCCTGGCAATAAAACCAGTCAGCGACCCGATAGCTATCGGATCTTCCATTCCCAATCCCACTCAGAAAATGAAAGATATCAGCGGGAAAGAAGTTTCATTCAGTGATGCCATGAAAAAAAACGGGCTGCTGGTGATGTTTAGTTGCAACACTTGTCCTGTTGTTCACAAGTATGAATCAAGGACTGTTGAAATTTGCAAACTGGCCCAGCAAAATGATATCGGTGTCATCCTGCTGAACCCCAATGAGGCCTACCGGGAAAAAGGTGATTCTTATATCGAAATGCAGGAATATGCCCAACGTCTTGGCTACAACTGGTACTATGTGGTCGACAATAACCACACTATGGCCGATGCATTTGGCGCCACCCGCACCCCTGAGATATTTTTATTCAATAACAAGGGAACCCTGGCCTATCATGGCGCCATAGACGATAATTCCAACAATGCCGAAGCCGCCATTTCCTACATGAAACCGGCCATCTCCAATCTTGTAAAAGGCAAAAAGATTGATCCTGAGAAAACCAAATCTGTGGGTTGCACCATTAAACGGTTGTAATCCCCTGTCAAAATCTTTTACCCGGTCCCTGCACAAAAAAAAGTGCAGGGATTTTTTTTATGTTTTATGGAAAAGAAAAAACCCGGCATCCCCAATTAGCACACATCATTTTTAAACCCCCGCTCCTTTTCGAAGCGGAACCAAAACACGGCTTATGATATCCAAATTGTTTATCAACCGCCTGATCATTATTGGTTTTATGATCGCTGTGGGATTTTGCCTGGCCAGGGGCATCCAGGCTAAAAGTATAACTGGCTTCCTGCTGGCAATAGTAAGTCTTGGTGCAGGAGTCTATTTTGTGTACCTGCAGGGCAGGGCTAAAGCAGATATGGAAGCAGAAGAAACAGCTTAGCCTCCCTGGGAAAGTATAGCCATGATTTCTTTTTTCAATTGCTCATGGGAAAGTTGTTCTTCATGAAACTTTCTGTACCCCGTTTTATTATTGATGAATAGAGTGGCAGGAATGGCCCCTGACCATTTGGGGTCTACTTTGGGACAGAAATAATCAGCATTGGTCTCATCGAGCCAGAGCACCGGCGCCGTATATTTTCTTTTTTTTACAAATGCGGTGAGTTTACCAGGATAGAAGTCGTCAAAATCAAGACTGACCAGCACCAGTTTTACACTATCCTTTTCATGGTTTTTGGCTTCTTCCAAAAAATAGGGAATCTCTTCAATACAAGGCATACACCAGGTTGCCCAAAAGTTAATGATCAAAGGTGTTTTACTTTCCGCAATCATTTTTTCCAGGTCGGTGACCTTCACTTTTTTTATCTCCTGCCCAAAACCTAAGGTGGTCAGTAAAACCAAACTAAAAACTCCAATGGATTTTTTCATCAACGGTATTTAACTGGTTTAATAATTTAATCCGCTTCATCAGAGGCCGGCAAACTCCATGCCTCCAGTAATTGCTGCTTCATGACGTGATCCAACTGGTCGCGGTTGTAATGACCGGCCGCATTTTTCTGGCGGAAGGCTTCATACAAGGTAACGGCACATGCCACACTGATGTTTAATGACCGGATGATGCCTGCCTGCGGAATAACAAAGTTCCCATCGGCCATAGCCCTGATCTCATCACTGACTCCGCTGTGCTCGTTGCCAAACACCAGGGCTATCGGTTCGGTCAAATCAATTTCGTATAAACTTACGGCATCGCTGCTGAGATGTGTTGTTAAAATCTTTGCATACTTTTTTCGCAGTGCAGAGAAACATTCTTCTGCCTGGTCAAACTGGTGAACCGTGAGCCATTTGGCAGCGCTGGATGAGCTGCGGGTGCCCCATTTCTTATGCCGGGGAATTTTTGTGTTCAGGATATGAATTTCCTGCACCCCCACCGCATCACAGGTTCGCATCACCGCTGAAATATTATGCGGGTCAAAGACATTCTCCAGCACCACGGTAATATCGGGTTGCCTTTTGGATAACACCTGCAACAATTTATTTCTGCGTTCAGGAGTCATTGAAGTGTAGGGGTTTAGCTTGCAAACTTCGGTAAATTAAGTATATTTATAAGTGGCAGATTCAAACTGCTTATACTTTCATCATCATCTCAACACTGCCAAATGAAATACGCCCCGGTTCAGAATTATATCAATGGCCTGTTTGTAAATGCATCTTCACAGCGGACAATGGATGTTATATCACCACTGGATGGCGCCCTTCTCTCCAAAGTGCCGATGAGCACTGCCAATGACCTTGATGAAGCTGTGAAAGCGGCGAAAACTGCATTTCCAGCCTGGAGCCGCACTCCCATCAAGGAAAGGGTGCAGGTTTTTTATCGTTATAAATATTTACTGGAAAAAAACCTGGATGAACTGGCTGCCCTGGTAAGCGAGGAGAATGGGAAAACAATGGGTGAAGCTGTGGCTGAAATAGAAAAATGTATTGAACTCACCGAATTTGCCTGTTCACTCCCGCAACTCGTCACCGGAGAAGTGCTCGAAGTGAGCAAAGGTGTTGAATGCAGAACAGAACATGTTCCTTTAGGTGTTGTAGCCAGCATTGTACCCTTTAATTTTCCCAGCATGGTGCCCAACTGGACAATACCCAATGCCATTGCCCTTGGAAATTGCATGATCATAAAGCCATCAGAAAAAGTGCCGTTGAGTTGTGGCCGTTTGGCACAGTTACTTAAAGAAGCTGGGTTACCTGATGGGGTTTTCAATATTGTTCATGGTGATGTGGAGATAGTGGAAGCGATTTGTGATCATCCGGGCATTGAAGCGGTTTCATTCGTAGGCAGCACCAAAGTAGCCAGGATCGTCTACAAACGGGCTACGAATAATTATAAAAGATGTTTGGCGCTGGGCGGCGCCAAAAATCATCTGATGGTGTTGCCCGATGCCAAACCCGATATGACAGCACAAAATGTGGCAGCAAGCATGAGTGGTTGTGCCGGTCAGCGATGCATGGCTGCATCAGCGATGGTGGGTGTGGGTAATGTGGATCATATCATTGAAAAAATTTGTGAGGAAGCAAAAAAGATCATCCCCGGTAAAAATCTCGGCGCTGTCATCAGTAAAGAATCCAAAGAAAGAATTGAACACTATATAACCGAAGCAGAAAAGCAGGGTGCTAAAGTGCTGGTGGACGGAAGAAATACAATTGTGGAAGGAAAAGAAAAAGGCACTTATGTAGGCCCGACAGTGATAGATTATGTGAAACCGGAAATGAGTGTGGCAAAAGAAGAAATATTTGGCCCTGTCATCTCCATTATGCGAACTAATACGGTGGATGAAGCACTGGCGATTGAAAATGCGAATCCTTATGGCAATGCGGCGTCCGTATTCACACAAAATGGAGGCCTGGCAAGATATGTCATTGACAAAGCCAGCGCCGGTATGATCGGTGTGAACGTTGGTGTGCCGGTACCAAGAGAACCTTTTTCTTTTGGCGGATGGAATGAAAGCAAATTTGGTGTAGGTGATATTACCGGCAAAAGTTCCATTGAGTTTTGGACAAAACTAAAAAAATCAACCACCAAGTGGAACCCTGAGGCCGGGGTGAACTGGATGAGTTGATGATATATGCTAAACCCTGTGTGCTTCGCCTGAAAATTTGTTAGGATGTTCCGGAAGACTTTTATACTATTTATTTCTCTTTTGTCTTCTCTCACACTATTGAAAGGACAATCGCCGGTAACTGTTGCCGAAACAACGCTGCGTGTCAATATCCTGGGTGAAGAATTTTTCTACTTTGGTTTTGCCGAAGGCGACCAGATCATTTTCACTTTTGAGGAAGCCAGCGGAAAAGAAATGAAAGAAGTGGAGATCATCGAAATGCCTTCCACCTCACGGTTTCTTGAAGTGAAGACCAAAAAAATTGATAACAAAATCATCCGGGTTTCAAAAACAGGGATCTACAAGTTCCGTTTCGTCAACTCTTCTATCAGTGCAAGGGCCTGCAAATACAAGATCCAGCGTATTCCCGCCAGCGAAGCCACACAAAATTTCAACTGCACCGTTTACTACCGAACCGGTTTTGACACCACTTACACCACCGTCATGGAAGATTTTATTTCCTATGCCGATACAGTGATCAATAACCTGCAGGACAGAAATACAAAAATTCTGCCCGCTGCCGGAACAGGCAGTAATAAAGCAAGTTTCAATTTCATTTTACCTGAACATACTATTGCATGGAGTTACTACCTGTGTGTTGATAAACAGGGAAAAGATGTTTTTGATGAAGCTGCCAAAAAATTTACTGCTTCTGCAAGTTATCTGGTTAGTAAATATAACCGCCAGGGGCCGCTGGCAGGGCTTGCTTTCGGCATTGAATCGCATCTTGAAAAAACCAGTTCTGGACTCCCGGTCAATTATTGGATAGTGGATGGAGAAAATGAAGGATTGTTTATGAACGGGGCACAGTTCCGCTACATGAAAAAAGCAAAGGCCAACAATGATTTTTCCCGCATGGATGCCCGCAAAGGTGCTTTGCATTTTTGTTTTTCGAATGATCATCCCACAGAAACGCTGGTCGTGACAGTAAAAATTACAACGGTGCAGGTTACGCCTTTTCTCGACACAAGACCAGTGAAACAGATGCACACCAGCCCTAAAAAAGAAATGTACTTAAAGAACTAAATGAATAAAATGCCATGGCAGACACAAAGACCGTCAGTGAATCGAAGGAGATCATTCAAAACAATCTTGACTACACATTATTTTCTTGGAGCAAACAAAAAGGGATTAACCCCATTGCGGTAAAATATGCCGAAGGAGTTTATCTCTACGACTATGACGGCAAACGTTATATTGATTTTTCTTCAGGACTGATGAATGTCAACATCGGTCACGGCAACCAGCGGGTGACCGATGCTGTAGTGAAACAAATGCAGGAAGTGGCTTACATAACACCAAGTTGTGTAACGAAAGTAAGAGGTGAGCTGGGAAAAAAGCTGGCAGAGATTTGTCCCGGCGATCTGAATAAAGCATTCTTTACATTATGCGGCGCCACTTCCATTGAGAACGCCATCAAACTGGCACGACATTATACCGGCCGCCATAAGATCATTACCCGCTATCAATCGTATCACGGTGCTTCCATCGGTGCTATATCAGCAGGCGGCGACCCCAGGAGGTTGCCGGTAGATGCACAACAGGCGCCGAATTTTGTACACTTCGATCTTCCCTATCTCTATCGCTGGGAATATGGCGAAGAAAATTTCCTGAAAGAAACGGTGGCTTCACTGGAAAGGATGATCGCTTATGAAGGCCCGGCCAATATTGCCGCAATCCTGCTGGAAGGCGAAAGCGGTTCTTCCGGTTGTTTAAAATACCCGGTTGGGTATTTAAAAGCAGTGAGAGAAATCTGTAACAAACATGGTATTTTATTAATTATAGACGAAGTGATGAGTGGTTTTGGCAGAACAGGCAAATGGTTTGGATTTGAAAATCATGGCATCATTCCCGATATGATCTGTATGGCCAAAGGTCTAACCTGTGGCTACCTGCCATTTGGTTGTCTGATGGTGTCGGATAAAATTGCTGCAAAATATGATGATGCCGCATTGCCACTTGGCCTCACCTACTCCGCTCACCCCGTCAGTTGCGCTGCGGCATTGGAAACGCTAAGAATTTATGAAGATGATGGCCTGATCGCCAATGCAGCAGCCATGGGAAAATACATGGAACAACAGGTGGAGCAATTAAAGCAAAAACATATAAGCATCGGTGATTTCAGGAATACAGGGCTTTTAGGTTGCATAGAATTAGTGAAGAACAGAAAAACAAAAGAGCCCATGGCTCCTTTCAATGCAAAACCGGATGAGATGGCCATAATGAACAAAGTAGCGGCAAAGATCAGCGAACTGGGCATGTACACGTTTGTGAGATGGAGCTACATCTTCGTGGCGCCGCCGTTGATTGTCACCAAAGAACAAATTGACGAAGGACTGGCGATCATCAGCGAAGCGATTACTATTTCAGACGAACATACAACTCCGTAGGAGTTGACTGTTAATAACGAACAATACAACATAAAGAACAAAACTCCGTAGGAGTAGGAATCAAATAATCACAATCCGAATAATGAAAAACAACTCCGTAGGAGTTGCATATTTATAAAAAAGTAACCGGTAAAGTATAACTCAGCAGGAGTTGAATATTTACAATCCGAACCAGTGAATAAAACAGCAAAATCAAAGCAATGAAAAACAACTCCGTAGAAGTTGCATATTTATAATAAAGTAACCGGTAAAGTATAACTCAGCAGGAGTTGATATTTACAATCCGAACCAATGAATAAATCAGCAAAATCAAAGCAATGAAAAACAACTCCGTAGGAGTTGCATATTTATAGACCAATCAACAACGCAGACCCCAACCCCGTAGGGGTTGAACAATTATAACGATGCCCAATACATACACACAATTATACATTCAGTTTGTATTTGCCGTTAAATGGCGGGAAAGTTTAATTCAAAAAGAATGGAAAGATGAATTATACAAGTATATCACCGGGATTGTACAGAATAATAAAAGTAAAATGCTGGCGATAAACGGTGTTGCCGATCACATCCATATTTTCATTGGCTACAAACCTTCCGTGCCCATCCCTAAATTGGTAAAAGATATAAAAGTAGCCAGCAGCTTATGGATCAACGAAAGAAACCTGGTGAAAGGAAAATTCAACTGGCAGGAAGGATATGGCGCCTTTTCATACAGGCTTCGTGATATTGATGAAATCTGCAGATACATTGCAAACCAGGAAGCACATCATCAGAAAAAATCGTTCAGGGAAGAATACACAAGTCTCTTGAAGGATTTTGACATCGCCTATGAGGACAAATACCTGTTTGAGTTTTTTGATGAGGTATATTCAACTCCTCCGGAGTTGAGGTCATAAAACTGACTGTTTGCGTTATAAAGATTTGTCTCCTGCGGAGACATTTAGGACTTGTGCGGCGATTCTTGATTAATTGAAGAAAATTATTAAAGCCCGGTCTCCTTCATCTTTTTTAGTGGACATGGAGGCCTAAGCACTGCGAATGGAAAAAGAAAATATCAAATTATCAGAATCCGGGAACCCTCCTGTGGAGGGCAGGGAGGCCATTGAAGCCTCTCCCCTATATAATGAGGATTTAGCCCCGGTTCCTCCTGAAAAAAGAAACTGGAACAAATGGCATATCGCTGCGCTTTGGGTAGGCATGGCCGTTTGCATTCCTACCTATATGCTGGCCAGCAGCCTGATCAGCCAGGGCATGAACTGGTGGCAGGCACTCATTACTATTTTGCTGGGCAATCTCATTGTGCTGGCACCAATGATATTGAATGCACATGTCGGCACCAAATATGGTGTTCCGCTGCCGGTATTTCTCCGGCTGAGCTTTGGTATAAAAGGCTCCGTTCTGGCTTCCTTATTAAGAGGATTAGTCGCCTGTGGCTGGTTTGGCATTCAAACATGGATCGGCGGTTCAGCCATCTACCAGTTATTGCTTGTTGTTATGCCCGGTTTGGCTGATTCAGCCTGGCTTGGTTCATTTATCGGTTTGAATATCGCACAGGCATTTTGTTTTCTTTTCTTCTGGGCCATCAATATCTGGATCGTTTACAAAGGCATCAACTCAATCAAACTGCTGGAAACATGGTCGGCCCCTTTCCTGCTCATCATCGGACTTTGCTTATTGCTCTGGGCATGGTTCCGTGTTGGTTCGATGAATGAAATCTTGAATGCGTCTTATTCCTTATCGAAACAAGCCAATGTTGATTTCTGGAAAATATTTTTCCCGGGGTTAACGGCAATGGTTGGTTTTTGGGCAACATTGTCATTAAATATTCCTGATTTCACCCGTTATGCCCGTTCGCAAAAAGACCAGGCGCTGGGGCAACTGATCGGGCTGCCCCCCACAATGGTTTTCTATTCATTTGTAGGTATTGCCGTCACCAGTGCCACCGTGCTGCTCTATGGTGGGGCCATCTGGGATCCGGTGACCTTACTGGGAAAATTTGATTCGCCGGTGGTGGTCATCATTTCTATGCTGGGATTAACGATTGCCACTCTCTCAACAAACATTGCTGCCAATGTGGTGGCACCGGCCAATGGTTTTGCCAATATTGCACCAAAGAAAATCAGTTTTAAAATGGGTGGTTATATCACCGGCATCATCGGCATCATGATTTTTCCCTGGAAACTGATCGCCGATCCGCAGGGCTATATTTTTCGCTGGCTGATCGCCTATTCGGCATTGTTAGGCTCACTGGCCGGTATCATGATCTGTGATTATTTTATCGTAAGAAAAAGAATCATTGATGTGGCAGAGTTATTCAACCCGCTGGGCAAACACAAAGGATGGAACCGCCCGGCATGGATTGCTTTTATCATCAGCCTGCTGCCTGTGATCCCGGGTTTCCTCGTTGCGGTAGGAGTAAAACAGGAAACCGATTTTTCATCATTCCTGGTCAGTCTTTACTCGTATGCCTGGTTTGTGACATTCGTGCTATCATTTTTTATATATTGGTTTATCAGTCGAAAATCATAATTCAATAATTCCCGAAATATGTATTGTTCATGAGCAAAGAAAACTCACAAAATGCAGGCACTCAGCCCCCCCCTTCGGGGGGCAGGGGGGCCGTATTAATCAGAAACGGAAGGATTGTTACTGCCACTGACGATTATGTTGCCGACATCTTCATAGAAGGTGAAACAGTAAAAGCCATTGGCAAAAACCTGGCAGCGAAAGCCGAAAAAGAAATTGATGCTTCCGGCAAACTCGTTTTCCCCGGTGGCATTGACCCGCATGTGCATCTCGATATGCCGTTTATGGGAACATTCTCCAGTGACAATTATGAAACCGGAACAAGGGCCGCTTTATTCGGCGGCACCACGATGGTGATTGATTTCATCCTGCAGAAACAGGGCAATTCATTACAGGCTGCTTTGGACGAATGGAGAGGCCGCAGCAATGGCAATTGTGTCGGCGACTACAGTTTCCACATGGCGGTGACCGATCTTAATGAGAACACAAAAAAAGAAATTCAGGGCCTGATCGAAAAAGAAGGGATCGTTTCTTTCAAAACATTCATGGCCTACAAAGGGGCATTGATGATCGATGACAGGCAGATGATCGGCCTGATGGAAGAAGTGAAAAAACATGGTGGCCTGATCAATGTACATGCCACCAATGGCGACATGATCGATTATCTCGTTGCCAAACACAGGGCCGAAGGCAAGCTCTCTCCGCTGTATCATTATTTATCACAGCCTGAAATAACAGAGGCCGAAGCCGCTGAACGGTTTGTTGACATGAGCTATTACACCGGCTGTCCGGGTTATATCGTTCATCTTACCTGTGAAGGTGCATTGAATGCTGTCCGCAATGCCACAAGAAGAAATCAAAAAACATTTGTAGAAACCTGTATTCAATACCTGATCATTGATGCTTCGCTGTATGAAAGAGAAGACGGCGCCAAATGGGTGATGAGTCCTCCCCTGCGGGAAAAGAAAGACCAGGAAACTCTTTGGGCCGGCATCAACCAGGGCCTGGTGCAGGTGGTGGCCACTGATCACTGTCCTTTCAAATGGGAACAGAAACTGATGGGCAAAGATGATTTCTCCAAAATCCCCAATGGTCACCCTGCCATTGAAAACCGGATGGAATTATTATACAGTGAAGGCGTAAACAAAGGCAGGATCACATTGAACAAATATGTGGAAGTGGCCTGCACCAACCCGGCCAAAATATTTGGCATGTTCCCCCGCAAGGGAACCATCGCCGTAGGCAGCGATGCCGACATCGTCATCTTCGATCCGAATGAGAAGCATACCCTCTCGGCCAAAACCCATCACATGAATGTTGATTACAGTGGCTATGAGGGCTGGGAAGTAACGGGAAAAGTGAAAACAGTTTTATTAAGAGGAAAAGTAGCCATTGAAAACAACCATTGCAAGATTGACCGGGGATATGGTAAATTTATAAAACGTTCTAAAGTTGCAGATAAAATATAAATTGAACAACGGAGTCACAGCGTCACAGTGATACACAGAGACTCTCTCCGTGCTACTCCCTGCCTTTGTGTCTCCGTGGTTCAAAAACAAACAAACAACTATGCCAAGAATCATCAAATCAGGACTCATCCAGCTCTCCCTCCCCAAAACCGAAGGCGAAGGAACCATTGAAGAAATAAAAGAAGCCATGGTACAAAAGCACATCCCTTACATTGAAGAAGCGGGAAAGAAAGACGTACAGATATTGTGCTTCCAGGAAATTTTCAATACACCTTATTTCTGTCCCGGGCAGGATAAAGCATGGTACGAATCTGCAGAAACCGTTCCCGGCCCTACGATCGAACGGATGCAGGAATATGCAAAGAAGTATAACATGGTGATGATCGTGCCGGTCTATGAAAAAGAACAGGCTGGTGTTTTATATAATACCGCCGCTGTGATAGATGCTGATGGAACATATCTGGGAAAATACAGGAAGAATCATATTCCACATACCAGTGGTTTCTGGGAAAAATTTTTCTTCAAACCCGGCAACCTCGGCTATCCTGTTTTTCAAACCAAATATGCAAAAGTGGGTGTGTATATCTGTTATGACCGTCACTTTCCCGATGGTGCAAGAATACTGGGATTGAATGGTGCCGAGATCGTTTACAATCCTTCAGCAACAGTGGCCGGCCTGTCGCAATACTTATGGAAGCTGGAACAACCGGCGCATGCAGCTGCTAATGGTTATTTCATGGGCTGCATCAATCGTGTCGGTACCGAAAAGCCCTGGAACCTCGGCAAGTTCTATGGCAGCAGTTATTTCGTTGACCCGAGAGGACAAATTTTTGCACAGGCCAGTGAAGACAATGATGAATTGCTCATCGCCGAATTTGATCTCGACATGATCGAAGAAGTAAGAAGTGTGTGGCAGTTCTTCAGGGACAGAAGGCCGGAAACGTACGGAAAACTGGTAGAACTTTAAAAAAACTCCGTAGGAATTTAATCCTTAAAGAGCTCAAAATGGGTTGGAAACTTTCAACCCCGAATGGGGTTCAACAAACAGTTAATATGATAATTCAATAAATAGTTGTCTTCTGCGGAGAAATTGATCAGCAAACATGGCAATAAAAAACAGCAGCGATATTGGAAGAAATGTAGAAAACTCCGTAGGAGTTTAATCTTTATAGACCCGAAAAATGTATGAGTACCATTGAACCCCGTACGGGGTTCAATAAACAAAATTGAATCAAATCAATAAATAGTTGTCTCCCCCGGAGACAGTCAACAGCAATCATGGCAATACAAAACAACAGGCTGACAACAGAACAGTACGAACAAAACTTCGCCGACATCCACCCGCCATTTGAGAATAAGACAGCTGCGGTGGTGGAGGCCAGCCGCTGCCTGTTCTGTTACGATGCACCCTGCACCAAGAGCTGCCCCACCGGTATTGATGTTCCAAAATTCATCAAACAGATCACTACCGACAATATCAAAGGTTCGGCGCATACCATTTTTGAATCCAATATCATGGGGGCCGGCTGCAGCAAGGTTTGCCCGGTAGAAAAATTGTGTGAAGGAAGCTGTGTGTTCAACCTGCTGAACGAACCTCCCATACCCATTGCCAAACTCCAGCGCTACAGTACCGAAATGGCATTGGAAAAAAACTGGCAGCTCTTCGAAAGAAAGCCACATAACTCCCCTTTAGGGGAAGGGGGCGGGGGTAAAAGAGTCGCCATTGTCGGTGCCGGCCCTGCCGGATTAAGCTGTGCCCATGTGCTGGCGAGAGAAGGGGTTGATGTCACCATCTATGAAAAAGAAAGCAAGGGCGGCGGACTCATGACCTACGGCATTGCTGCTTACAAAGTCACCCCGCAGTTTTGCGAAGATGAAGTGAACTATATCACTTCCATCGGCGGTATTGAAATCAAATACAACCAGGAACTGGGAAAGGACCTGCCTGCCGGCAGGCAAGGCATTACCTTATCACAACTGAAAAAAGAATATGATGCTGTCTTCCTCGGCATTGGTGTGGGGGTGGCCCGGCAACTGGATATACCCGGAGAGAAACTGGAGGGTGTGGTGGATGCCATTTCTTTCATTTACGATATACGTTCCAAAGGTTATCCTGCCGTACCGGTAGGTGATAAAGTCGCCGTGATCGGCATGGGCATGACGGCCATTGATGCGGCTACCCAGGCCAAACGGCTCGGTGCAAAAAAAGTCACCATGCTCTACCGGCGCACCGAAGCCGAAATGCCCTGCACCAAACATGAACTGGATATCGCC
Source organism: uncultured Chitinophaga sp. (assembly GCA_964412375.1). Lineage (GTDB taxonomy): Bacteria > Bacteroidota > Bacteroidia > Chitinophagales > Chitinophagaceae > CADEDV01. The sequence continues at coordinate 41,439 of CAYPOD010000030.1, forward strand.
ATGCTCGATGGTTGTGAGGTGATCTGGCTCGCAGCGCCGCAAAAAATAAAAGGCAGTGGCGGAAAAGTAAAACAACTGGTCTGCAGTAAAATGAAACTCGGTGAACCCGATGCTTCCGGCCGCCGCTCCCCAGTTGATACAGGTGAAACATTCACACTGGATGTGGACATGGTCATCAAAGCAGCAGGACAGGTGCCATTTGAGAAATTAGTAAAGAAATCAAGACTGGATAATAAGAACGGAAAGATTGTGATCAATGAAAACTGCTCAACGAATATCAAAGGCGTCTTCGCCGGTGGTGATGCGGTGAATGGCGGTAAGGAAGTGGTGGATGCAGTGCAGGCGGGGAAAGACGGGGCAAAAGCAATCTTAGATTATTTATTTAAGAAATAAACCACGGAGACACAGCGACACGAAGATTCACAGAGAAAAACCCCGTGCTCCTCTGTGCCTTTGTGCCTCTGTGGTTCAAAAAAATTAATATGGCAAACATCAGTTCAACCTTTTTAGGTATAAAATCACCCAATCCTTTTTGGTTAGCCTCAGCACCACCAACAGATAAGAAGTATAATGTATTAAGAGCCTTCGAAGCCGGCTGGGGCGGTGTGGTCTGGAAAACACTGGGCTCCCAGGTCAAGAATGTTTCATCGAGGTACTCTGCAGTTGACTATGGCGGGCAGCGGGTTATGGGCTTCAACAATATCGAACTCATCAGCGACCGGCCGCTGGATATCAACCTCAGAGAAATTGCTGAATGTGTGAAGCTCTTCCCCGACCGTGCCATGATCGTTTCCCTGATGGCCGATAACGATAAAAAAAGCTGGCATGAGCTCATCAAGAAAGTGGAAGACACCGGTGCCCACGGACTCGAACTCAACTTCGGTTGCCCCCATGGCATGACGGAACGTGGCATGGGCGCTGCCGTTGGCCAGGATCCCGAAATTGCCTGCATGGTGGTGGAATGGGTGATGGAAGCCGCAACGATCCCCGTTATCACCAAACTTACCCCTAACGTACATTCTGTGGTGCCCACCGGCCGCAGTGTGGTAAAGGCCGGCACCAATGGATTATCGCTTATCAATACCATCCAGTCGGTCACGGGTGTTGACCTCGATACACTGGTGCCCAATCCTTATGTAGCGGGCAAATCAGTGTTTGGCGGTTATTGCGGACCGGCAGTAAAACCTATTGCACTCAAGATGCTCACCACCATTGCACAGGATGAACTGACCAGCAAAGTGCCTATCTCCGGTATCGGCGGCATCAGCACATGGAAAGATGCGGTGGAGTTTATGCTGTTGGGCGCCAGCAATGTGCAGGTCTGTACGGCTGTGATGAAACATGGCTTCCGCATTATTGAAGACCTCTGCGAAGGGCTCAGCAACTGGATGGATGAAAAAGGATTTAAAACGCTGGATGATTTTATCGGCAAATCGGTGCCCACCATTACGCATTGGGAAGACCTCGACATCAATTACCATCATATTGCCAAAATAAACCAGGACAAATGTATTCATTGCGGGCTGTGTTATATCACCTGTGAAGATGCCTCACACCAGAGCATCAACCTGGAATTTGGCAACCCTTACAACACTTACACGGTAAAAGAACAGGAATGTGTCGGCTGCAATCTCTGCAAACTTGTTTGCCCGGTTACTGATTGTATTACTATGGAAGAACACCGTGTGGCGCCGGAGTATCTCAATTGGATAGAGTTCCAGAAGGGGGGACTTCCACTTAATGACCACTAGAACCGGCCATCTCAGGCCCATCCCGACCTTCCCAAAAGGAAGGCCACCAACACACAGCCCTGATGATTGAATACTCCACAATTTGCTTGGCATTGCACTATTGATGATGTGGAAAAACAAAAAGTTTGGATTTGTAATGAAGCACCGCTCCCTCTCCTTTGGAGAGGGAGAAGGAGGGAGAGGCCGAGAGGATTGCCGCTGAATGATCATTGATATAATTATGTTACCATCGTCCCGTTCATTGGGCATCGTCTGTTGCTACGCTCAGTTCGGGGTTCCTTTTTCATGGCACCATTATAAAATCTTAAATTTGTAAGCTAAATGAGAAGAAAGCTGCATCCTGAAATATATTGATTCATGCCAACATTTAATACATACAGGCAATTTCAAACAGCAGTGAAATCTGAGATTAGTGGATTTATGTATCATGACTCCATTATGATTGCAACAAGAGAATTGTCAAATAAGCTATTGGCTAAAAATCTTGGAAGTATTTCCTCATACACTACAGTGACAATATATACAATTGAATCAGAAAAAGAATGGAAGACTGGACGGTTAACAATTTTGAAACAACTTTTGCTAGATGGCGCGGACATATATTTTGTGAATAACCTCGATTATGATGCAATAATTTTTGATAACAAAAGTATAATAACAGGAGATTTGGAATATATTTTTACCGATAAAAGAAAAAATATTGGCCATTATAATTATGCAACTACTAAAGTTGATTTAGCAATTAATTCTATACAGTTATTTAAAATGCTTGGAATTAGCGAAAGCAGATCTTTTGACTACTACAAAAAGCATATTAGAGAAAACTCTTTTGAAAGCACAGACAACTCTATCGGTACAACTGAACCATTTCTGAAGGATACTCGTATACCTCTATTTTCCAATTACCCAAAACACTTTAATGGAGACATCAGTACAAATAATCGCCAAAGGCAACCCAGAAATGCCCCAATCAAGAAATCTCCAGAAAAACATAATAAATCAGGTAATTTTTTTTTGGGTTTATTTATGATTATAGCAGGAATAATAGGTTTTTTTCAATCCTGGGATAAGATTCCTTCCTTGGCATTTATATTAACTATTTTCATATTTGTTCCGATGATTTATTTTGGTATTAAGTCTTTAAGCGGTAGTGATAATGAAATTTAGTAATATAAAATGATTATTCCCGCCGAGACGGGTGTTCCAATAAGACAACACGCTGAGGTCGGTGTTCTCACCTACAATACGAATTAAAATCATCTTAGACAGAAGCGCGGCGGGTGAAAGACAAACGCTGGCTAACGCATAAATTGGTATACTCATCGGATGCAATAATTCCTACTCGTTGAGATTTATCCTGTATTTTCTTTACTGATCTATGTATCCTGAATCGAACCCACTAAAAGAAAAGTAAATATCTTTATATCTATAAAAATGCTTCGATGCAAAGTTTTGAACATAGTTATATTGACAGGACTTTTAAAATAACATTGATAATAAATGATAAAGATTGTTTTTTAGAGTTTGAAGAATATGACAAGGAGAAGCGCTATTTAAATATTAAAGGCTTACCCGTCTATAAGGAAAGAATTCATGAATTGATAGATATATTAACTCTTCCAAATACTCTGCATCAAATAAGGTCTTTTTATTTTGGTCATGATAATAAATCAATACTACTTTTTTATCCTGAATTACTCATTGGGGAAATTAAAAATCTCAAGACAGGTAAAAGAGGAGAATTCCGCATAAATGACTTTTCAGGTAAAGACCTTGCTGATTATCTTGAATACGTATTGGAAATGGACGCAAAGGGTATTCTAATTTG
>CAYPOD010000031.1:0-41728 GCA_964412375.1 uncultured Chitinophaga sp.
AGGAGCGGCTGGCAAATGATACGATAAGATATTATAAAAGGGTAGCAAATTGAACAGCGATTTTTATTATAGCATTGAACGTTCATCCGTTGCTGAGTACAAGGACAGGGGGAGCAAGTTTTTAGCCTATACATTCCCGGTAAATTCTGTCGCTGAATTTAAAGAGCGGCTGGCCGAAGTGAAAAAGGAACATCCCAAAGCCACGCATCATTGCTTTGCCTATCGCATCGGGCTGGATGGGAATAATTTCAGAGTAAGTGATGATGGGGAACCTTCCGGTTCAGCCGGAAGACCCATACTGGGGCAGATAGACAGCAAACAGGTGACCAATGTGCTTATCGTGGTGGTCCGATACTTTGGCGGCACATTATTAGGTGTCCCAGGTCTGATTAATGCTTACAAAACTGCGGCAGCGTTAGCCTTGCAGGTGTCGCCGGTTGTGCAAAAACCCGTATTAGCAAACTATCAGCTCCGGTTTGATTATACACAGATGAATGAAGTGATGAAAGTGCTGAAGCAATTTGACTGCAACGTAGTGAAACAGGAAATGAACCTCTTCTGCTTCCTGCATATAGGCATCCCCAAAAGCAGGCTGGATGAGGTGTTGTTCAAATTGAAAGACCTCAGGGCTGTGGAAGTGAAGCCTAACTAAATAATGTTTTAGTGAACAGGGGCTACAACTTCACCAACTAAGAACACACTGCCGCAAACAATGATCATATCTTCTGGTTGTGCTTTTGCAAGTGCTGCTTTTATAGCAGCATTCACCTCCGACCATGTTTCACCCCTGAGTTTTGCGATAGTGGCTTTCACGGCCAGTTCATCTTCGGGCAATGCTCTTGGTATTTGCGCTTTGGTGAAATAGTAATAAGCTTCTTTGGGCAACAGGGCCAGCACTTTTCCCACTTCCTTGTCTTTCACCATCCCGATGATGATATGCAACTGCCGGTGTTCGGTCACTTCAGCCTGCAGCACCAATTGGCGAATACCATCTTCATTATGCGCCACATCCAGCACCAGCAGCGGCGAAGTATGAATGATCTCCCAGCGGCCATGTAGTCCCGTTAGCTTTTTTGTTTGTTTCAGCCCCATGCGGATGAATGTATCATCGGTTTTCCAGCCTTTTTCGTGTAAAACATGGCAGGCTTCCAGCACCGTCAGCAAGTTTTTGGTTTGATAAATACCGGGCAGGTCCAGTTCATAGTTTTTGTGATCAGTATGATGCTCCTCTGCCACCTGCACCGTCAAATGATGATGCTTCCAGTCCCAGTCTGCAACATTTCTTTTTTGCGAAGCAATACTCAGCGGGGCATTTTTTTCTTTGGCAGCCTGTTCAAACACCGGTTTTGTTTCGGGCAATTTTTCGCCAATGACAACAGGAATATTTTGCTTGATGATACCTGCTTTTTCAGCAGCTATCTTTTCCAGTGAGTCACCCAAAATATTCATGTGATCCCACCCGATATTGGTGATAATAGAAAGTTCAGGGGTAATGATATTGGTGCTGTCGAGCCTTCCGCCAAGACCGGTTTCAATAACGGCTATGTCCACCTGCTGTTTGGCAAAATGATCAAATGCCATAGCCACCGTGATCTCAAAAAAACTGGGTTCAATTTTTTTAATAATCGGCCTGATCTTTTCAGTAAAATCAACCACATCCTGTTCGGGTATCATCTCTCCGTTCACTTTTATTCTTTCCCGGAAATCTTTCAGGTGGGGAGAAGTGTATAATCCTGTTTTATAACCGGCGGTTTGCAAAACAGCGGCCAGCATATGGCTCACCGATCCTTTCCCGTTTGTTCCCGCCACATGTATGCTTTTAAATTTTGTATGAGGGTTGTTCAACGCAGCACAAAGTTGTATCGTGTTGCCCAGGTCAGCTTTATAGGCAGCCTTGCCAATGCGGCTGAACATGGGAAGCTGGCTAAAGAGAAAATCAATCGTCTGCTGGTAGGTCATCGGGCAAATGTAAGTAAGATGATTATTTTCTCAGGTCTTTTGCTTTTTAACCAGTTGACGGATAGAAACTATGTGGCTAAAAATAACAACCGGCACAATGAAAGAGGGCAGCCAGATAAATGGAAATTTCAACACAGCCCTGTTGGGCTGCTCAAAGGCGAATTGCTGAATGGGGGTTTCAACAGCCAGCACGGCATGAATAACAATATTCAGCACTAACAGCAGGCAGGCGATATTCCATACCAGCAATACTTTTGGAGGCAGTGTTTGTTTTACAAAATATAAATAACCCGTCAGTGGCGCAGTGATGCCGGCCAGTATATCAAAATTCCTTCCTTCAAATGTCATCAGTTGTGGTATGGTTTTTTCCAGCATCAGCCAGTAAAGCACTATTTCTACGGGTACCCTCACACTTTGCAGCCAGGTCAGCGTGGACAAAGGAAGACTGTCGATGAAGCGTTTCCCTTTTTGCGAAGTGAAGAGATACAAAATAAACAGCAGTGCCGGCAACACCGCAGTAATCATTTTGGGTGGCAAGGACATGTTGTCATCATAAAAACCAATAAGGGAAAGAAATCCCTGTAAGATGAGCCAGGCCAGTAACAATATCCCCGTAAATCTTACGGAAACCATATTATTGGCAGCTGCTGCTTTTTTAACAGCAAGCCCGACAAACAACAATGTTGCAATGGTTGTGGCCAGGAAAAGCCCGGTAACATAAACGGGAATGCCTTGCAGCATGGAAAAGTTTTATACAAAGCTAAGTAGCTGCCGGGTGATAAAAAGAAAATGCCGTAGCAACTGTGGTTTCTGCGGCATGAGCTGATAAATACACTAATTCAGGAAGGAATTTTTTTGGGTTTTGCTTTCAGACTCAGGTAATCTAAGAAATAGATCACTTTCACTGAAAAATTATCAATCTGTGGCGATTCCACCGTGTTGCGCAGGTTGCGGTAATATTTATCCTGCACATACTGGTTAAAAAGTTCTGAAGATGATTTCCAGTTTACATTGATGAAACTGCCCGGTGCAAACTGCCAGGTGTAGTTCATGTCAATATTAAAAAAGTTCACATTGGTATTGGGGTCCCTGCTCACAGCAGCCAGGTCTTGCAGGTGCCCATCATCCTTCAGCAGAAAGAAGCGGTTGTATTCGACCTTGCTCCAGTAATGACGAAGCCGGAAAGTGAGCCCCATTTTATTATTGAAATTATATTTTGCATTGAACACATTCTCTGCTGTGCGGCGATGCCGCAAACCAAAAACAGAACTGTCACTTCCCTGTGGAATAAAAGCAAAGCCAAGGTTGTTATTAAAGTGCTGCGTGAAACTGGAAATACCCAGGCTGAACTTATCACTGAAGCGGTAATTCTGGCTCAGGTAAAGATCGGTGCCATGCGCATTATAGCGGGGCAGGCGGCGGTGATAAGCCTCGATGGTTGCATAATACTTTTTTGCCGTATTGCTGGTCAACCAGAACCCTGTCATCCACGAGCCGGGCAGCCGCACCATCTTGCCGGCAATGCGGGGTTCATAGTAATCATGGTTTTCGGGTCGCCAGTCAGCATTGATGCCCACCCTCCACAGGTTTTTCATCTGGCCATTGATGTTTGCATTCAGCCGGAAGGATTGGTACTTCCTTGGCATATGCATCTGCGAATAGTTGATATTAAAGTTCAGGTAAAGGTTATTGTAAAAACTTTTTGGCTGAATCCATTTGTAACCGATCCAGGAGCCATGGTCGAGGTAGTTGTTGTTGTTGAAAAAACCCATGTCCCGCTGGTTATAATGCTGATCAGCAAAAAGGCGGCGCACATCAAAATTGAAACGGCCTTTGAATTTTCCTCCGAAAAAATTATAATGATACCCCGGGGTTGTCTTGCCGTTGCTGATAAGGCGGCTGTGGGTAAACTGCCCCCAGGCATTCCAGTTGATGTTCTTGTCGTAAAGATCCCAGAGAAAAGCCGTCACGTTGGCATCATAATCATTACCGCTGCGCCACACATTGGTGTTAACTAGTGAAAGACTGGAGTTGTATTTCATCGCCTGGTCCAGCACCATCACATTATAGTTGGTCAGGGGACTGGTTTCAATTTCATATTGTTCTTTATCGACGGTTTCCACCTTTGCATACTGCGCTTTGGTGATGGCATTAAAAAAACCAACACCTAATTTCTTCTTGGTGCGGCCGCTGATCTTGGTGGCATTGATGAGTTTGGTTTCGGCCGGGTTGCTGATGATCCTGTCACCGGGATTTAGTTTGCTGTGTACATTATAATAATTCAAAGGCTGCCCGCCGATACGACGACTGTAAAAAAGATTGCCTTTATTGAAAAGTTCTGTACCCTCATTAAAAAATGTTCTGAACTCATTGAAGCGGACTTCAAAGGGTGTCAGGTTCAGCACCTGGTTATCACTTTGCACCTGTCCAAAATCCGGGATAAGTGTCATATCCATCGTGAAAGCATCACTGATGCCGTATTTTACATCCATGCCTCCGTTCACTGAAGTGCTGGTGCGGTTGTTGCCGGGGATGGTGCTGTTATGCGTAAGATAGGTGGAGAAATAGGGTGAAAAAGAAAGCCGCACAGGTGGTTTGATTTCGCTGATACCGCTGAGATCACCTGCCTGGTTCATAAATCCGAATTTGGTCGGATCAACAGGGCTCCAGGAATATTGTTGTCCTGTTTTGCTGCGACGGCGGATCACCTGCATTCCCCAGTTCTGCAATTTTTCTTTACTGAAACGAATGGCGGCATAAGGAATTTTCATTTCAAAGGACCAGCCGTTCTCATGCAGGCGGGTGCCGGTCATGTACACCGTGTTCCAGCTCATATCTTCATTACCCATGCCGTATTTTATATCAAATTGTTCTCCCAGTGGCGTCACATAAAAGCCCAGCCCGTTGATGCGGTCCTGGTAAGTGTCTAAAATAATTCCGATAAAATCATTTACACCCACATTATCCCTTCCTAATAGCTCAGAGGAAATTTGATCACGGCTTGATTCATACAGCATGCCTGCAAAATAGATGGCATTGTCATCGTACAACAGGTACAGTTCTGAACGGCTGGAAACATCTTCGGCCTTGTTAAAAGTGGGACGCATTTCTACCAGGCCGTTGATGCGGGTGGCGGTTTTCCAGGCTTCTTCGGTAAGGTCTCCGTCAATTTTAATAGCGGCATCGCTGCGGATGGCGACTGCCTGCTTTCGTTGTTCCTGCGTCCATGCTGTTTGCAACAACAGCAGCAACAGGATGAAAAAAATTGTTTTTCTCATGGCTAAATGGTTAAAAGCGGCGAAAAATACATTCAGAAAAAATGTGATTTATCTTTTTCATTGTTAATACTGCTCCATCTTATACCAATGGCATTTAAACATTGTGAGCGGAAAAGAGTAATAGGATTTTATTCTTAATGGCAAGTTGCAAATGTTCAGGGGCTCTTTTTTTTCTTTTACACCTGCCGCACTGCCTGCTTGACCAACAGCGTTATGCAACGGCACTTGCAAGAACGCAGTCAATAGGAAAGCTGGCGGCTTCCGCCTACCTTTAACCTTTCAAATTTTACTATGAAACCGTTTGTATTGATATTCCTGCTGATGCCTTGTTTTGCAGCTGCGCAGGATTGCCAGCTAATCCGGGAAACAGACCCTTTTACAAAAGAAAAGACCCTCTCAACGGGCTTTATCAACCTGCAGGGTGCCTCACTCAGCATTGATGCCACCAGGCAGGAAATAGATTTTTTATTTACCATCAGCGGCAAAGACAAATGCTTTAATGATATGTGCACCGCTGCGATTTATTTTGAAGGGATCAAAGTGAAACAAACCCAGCGCAACAACGGGGCTATGAATTGCGAGGGAATCTTTCGCTTCACTTTTCGCAACACGGCAACCGCTCCTGTGCTTTTAAGAAGAATAGCCACACAAAAAGTGGAACAGTTTGTTTTTACAGACAACAGCAAAAAGGAAACCGTCGTATCCCTGCGGCCGGAGCAGCAGCAGGTGCTGCAACAATTGGCTGCCTGCATCATGGCGGAGGCGCCGGGTCTGCTCCAGTAAACAGATGGATGGGGTTAAAACACTTAGCCGTTTTTAGGTAGAAATTTCAAGCAGTGTAGTCACGGGCATTACAGCAAAACCGTATTATACGCTATTGCATGGCACCGTTGCAACGGCTTATTTTGGCAACAGAATATCCTTTGAAAACAATCACCCGTCCTGTGAAAACATCCATGATCCCAATGAAAACAACTGCAAATTCCAACCCTTTGAAAGAGCAATCTATCCCTGGTACTCTTATGCGCAACTGCAACGGAGTGCCATTACGATCTGTGGTAAACCGCCTGGTAAGCAATTTGCTGCCCATTGCAATGGAACAGCAATCTGTTATTGTCAATGAAGTGCCGGGTCATGTGAAGATAGCTGCGCATGATGCCCAAACCGTCCGGGTTATCAGCGAATTGCTTACCACCGTGGTTGCCAACTCAAAAAAGGGGATCATTCACATTCATGCCGAAAGGCTGGGAGAGTTGGTCGTCTTCAGCATCCGCGACAGCAATAATTATAACGGCTATGCACTTTCCTTCAGTATACAGTCCATCACACCCATGGCTGCCATGGCCGGCGGCTATTTAAGCATGGAAGGACTGCAACAATTAGAGACCACTATTTCTTTTAGTTTCCCGGTCCGTTTTTCTTAGTTATCCGGGGTTCTCATTTCTCCTGCTTATACAGCACCCCGTCCTTCATCACAAACACCACTTTGCCGAAAGCTTTCGGGTCTTTCAGCGGATCGCCGTCAACAGCTACGATGTCAGCCAGTTTACCGGGTTCAATACTGCCGAGTTTATCCTTTTCGCCTAACAGGTCAGCCGCATGGATCGTTGCGGATTTAATAGCATCCATCGGTGTCATGCCTGCTTCAATCATGTAAGTAAATTCTAACCAGTTCAATCCATGTTTAAATACACCGGCATCGGTACCGAATGCGATCTTCACCCCGGCTTTATAGGCTTTAGCAAAGGTCTTTTGTATCTGCGGACCAATCTCCAGTGCTTTTGGTGTGACAAGGGCAGGGTAGTAGCCGGGAATTTTGGCAGAATCACCAACTGCTCTTCCGGCAGTAATGGTTGGCACATACCAGGCGCCATGTTTCTTGAATAACTCAATCGTTTCGTCATCCATGAAGGTGCCGTGTTCAATGGAGTTCACCCCTGCACGAATGGCTCTTTTCATACCTTCTTCACCATGGGCATGAACCGCCACTTTAAAACCATAATCTTTTGCTGTTTGAACAATTGCTTCGAGTTCATCATCAAAAAACTGCGGGTTTTTTCCGCTTTTGGCAACACTCAATACACCACCGGTAGCCGTTATCTTGATCAGGTCTGATCCGTCTTTATAGCGCTGGCGAACAGCTTTACGACATTCTTCCGGGCCATTGGCCACACCTTCTTTCGGACCAGGATCGCCTTGCAGGTCTTTTCGATAACCATTGGAGGGATCGGCATGACCGCCAGTGGTGGCAATGGATTTGCCGGCTGTATATACTCTCGGCCCACGAATCGTTCCTTTGTTGATCGCATTGCGCAGGGAAACATTGACACCGCTGCCGCCAAGGTCACGGACAGTGGTGAAACCGGTCATCAGCGTAGTTTCTGCAAACCGCACCGACATAAAAGCATAATCGGCCGGGTTCAGGGTGAACGTTTCGAGATAGCGGTTGGGATTGGTCTCCATTTCAAGATGCACATGCATATCAATCCACCCGGGTGTAACGGTTTTGGTCTTCAGGTCAAGCAACCTGTCATTCGGACCAGTTTTTGAAAAACCGTTTTCCACAGAAACGATCCGGTTATCTTCTACAACAATCGTCATGTTCTTTTTGGGTTCGCTGGAAACAGCATCTATCAAAGTGCCGCACCAGATAAAGGTTTTCTGCGAAAAAACATTGACAGCAATCAACCCGAAAAACAGCAGCGTAAGTGATTTTTTCATAAATGGGGAATCATTTTTTTAAAAATAACGGCTTTTTTCCACAGCAACAGTATCAATTTTTTGCCGGTCAGAAAATTACTTTAGCTTTGCATGACCTCCCGGATTTTTCAATCGCTTTCTGAAGCATTTCCGCTGGTCAAACAAAAGGGTGGGGTAAATAATCAGATCATTTATTGTTTTGGAGTAGTTGCGGTGAAATCATGAATGCAACGGTGCGGTTCTTTTTTGTATTTCACCGTTTAAGGCTTTGAAATTAAATAACCATATATAATGGCTAAATACATTTTTGTTACCGGTGGTGTTACTTCTTCCCTGGGCAAAGGCATCATTGCGGCTTCGCTGGCCAAATTGCTGCAGGCAAGGGGACTACGGGTGACCATTCAGAAATTTGATCCATATATCAATGTGGATCCGGGCACACTCAACCCTTATGAACATGGTGAGTGTTATGTGACCGATGACGGCGCTGAAACCGATCTCGACCTCGGCCATTATGAACGATTCCTGAACATTCCTACTTCACAGGCAAATAATGTGACCACGGGCCGCATTTACCAGACTGTCATCAATAAAGAAAGAGAAGGAGCCTATCTTGGCAAAACCGTGCAGGTGGTACCGCATATCACCGATGAGATCAAAAGAAGGATGCTGCAACTGGGCCTGGTGGGGAAATATGATGTGGTAATCACCGAAATCGGCGGAACGGTTGGTGATATTGAAAGCTTGCCGTTTGTGGAAGCAGTTCGTCAGCTGCAGTGGGAATTGCCGGAAGAAGATACCCTGGTAGTTCATCTTACATTGATACCCTATTTGAAAGCAGCCAAAGAATTAAAAACAAAGCCCACGCAGCACAGTGTGAAAATGCTGAGCCAGGAAGGGGTGCACCCGGATATTATTGTTTGCCGCACAGAAAAACCATTGACACCCGAACTGCGCAGGAAGATCGCATTGTTCTGCAACGTGAAGATGGAAGCAGTGATAGAAGCGGCCGATGCGCCTACCATTTATGAAGTCCCTTTGCTGATGATGCGGGAAAAACTGGATGTGATAGCGATGAAAAAACTCAACATCACACAATACAACGAACCGGAACTGGGTAAGTGGAAAGAGTTTTTGGATAAACTGAAATATCCCAAGAGCAAAGTGGCGATAGGATTGATCGGGAAATACATTGAACTGCAGGATGCCTATAAATCTATTTTGGAATCCTTTGTTCATGCCGGTGCCATGAATGAATGCCAGGTGCAGATCATCAATGTGCACAGTGAGTTTATTACGGATGATAATGTGGCAGAGAAATTAGCCGGCCTGGATGGCTTGCTGGTGGCTCCCGGTTTTGGTCACCGTGGCGTGGAAGGGAAGATTGTAGCGGTGAAATATGCAAGGGAAAACGGGCTGCCATTTTTTGGCATTTGCCTGGGTATGCAGATGGCAGTGATCGAATTTGCAAGAAATGTATTGGGCTTAAAAGAGGCGCATTCCACTGAAATGAACCCCGAAACCAAAGAACCGGTGATAGACCTGATGGAAGAACAGAAAAAGATCACTGCCAAAGGTGGCACCATGCGGTTGGGAGCTTATCCCTGCGAAGTGAAAGAGGGTTCATTGGCTGCTGCCATCTACCAGCGAAAAAATATCAGCGAAAGACATCGCCATCGCTGGGAGTTTAATAATAAGTACCTGGAACAATTTGAAAAGGCGGGTATGGTACCCAGCGGAAAAAACCCGGGTACAGGACTGGTGGAAATAGTTGAACTGCCCAATCATCCATTCTTTATTGGTGTTCAGTACCACCCGGAATTAAAAAGCACAGTGGAAAACCCACAACCCATTTTTGTCCATTTTGTAAAGGCAGCCAGGAATTATGCTGAAAAAAGAACGGAGGTAAAAAATCCCTTGTTGCAAAGCGAGATGATATAGTGAATCAATGGTCAATGGTAAAAGACCTGTGGCCATTCCGCCGGACTCCAGACTATTGACCAATGACTGAGCACTCCCGGCTGATTACCCTATCTTTGCCGTCTTTAAAAAATTCCCTGAATGAAGTTTGATCGTAATACAGTTCTCGGTTTTGTGATCCTGGCAGCCCTGTTTTTCGGCTATTTTTATTACAACAACAAAGAACAGGCTGCCTACCAGAAGACCAAAGCAAGGGAGCAGTTTGTAAAAGATTCCATTGCAAAGGCCAGCTTACCCCGGGTGGATTCCCTGGCGTTGCTGAAGGATTCTATTGCTGCTGATTCGGTGAATAAATTGGTCAAGGCCGGGCAATTCCAGGCATCCGTTAATGGAACCGAAGAATTGATGGAAGTGGAAAACGACCTGGTCAAATTCACTTTTTCCAGCAAGGGCGGGCAAATTGTAAAAGCTGAATTGAAAAAATACAAATCCCAGGACAGCAACCAGGTGATGCTGGCAGGCACCGATTTTGACAGGATCAGCTATCTCATCAATACCGGAAACAACAGCACAGAGCAAACTGCCAATCTTTATTTTTCACCGGGTGTTGTCAATAAAAACAGCGATGGCAGCAGCACTGTTACTTTTACACTGCTTTCTGCAGATTCAGGTGCGGCATCGTCCATTTCACATGTTTTTACTATCCGCAAAGATGATTACCTGGTTGACCTGCAGGTAATCCTGAAAGGCGCTGACAAACTTCTTACGCAGGGAAGCATGAACCTGGCATGGCAGTACACTGTGGCACAGCAGGAGTCCGACATTTCTTTTGAACGGCAAAACACCCAGGTCGGTTATGTGGAAGATGGTGATTTTGATTACCACACCATTGGCCGGCGCAGCAGTGTAAATTTCGACAAAGAAGTGAAATGGCTGGGCATGCGTCAGCGATTTTTCTTTGCAGCACTGGTATCAAAAAATCCTTCCTTTACCTCTGGCAAAATTGAATGGACACAACCCGACGAAAAAAATATTATAGCTAAGGCAACCGCCAACATGAAAGTTCAGCTGCCCGTAGCTTCACAATCCCAGGCAGATTTTGGGATCTATCTCGGGCCATCCGATTATCATGTGCTGAAAGGATATGGACTGAAATTTGAAAAACTGGTCAACCTGGGACAGGGCCCTTATGCATTTGTCCGTCCGTTGAACCGGTTCATAGTAATGCCCATTTATGATTTTATGCAGAAACTGGTGGGCAGTTACGGGCTGGCCATTGCATTACTTACACTTGTCATCCGCTTGCTTATCTCGCCACTCACTTACTCCAGCTACCTGAGTGGTGCTAAAATGAAAGCATTGCGTCCGGAGATTGCCAAACTGAAAGAAAAATACGGCAAGGATCAGCAACAGATGGGTATGGAGCAAATGAAGCTTTTCCGGGAAGCGGGAGTGAATCCCCTTGGGGGATGTATACCTGCTTTGTTGCAGATTCCGATATTTTTTGCCCTGTATAGTTTCTTTAATGCTGAGATCGGTCTGCGGGGTTCCAATTTCCTTTGGGCCAACGACCTTTCTGCTTTTGATGATGTAATTAAGTTTGGAGTAAACATCCCGCTGCTGGGCAGTCATTTGAGTTTATTCACCATTACGGCTGTCATCACCAGTTTTCTTATTTCTGTGTACAGCATGAGCATGACACCGGACCAGAGCAATCCCATCATGAAATACCTTCCCTATATTTTCCCGGTATTTCTGTTGTTCATTTTTAACAGTATGCCTTCGGCGCTTACCTGGTATTATACCGTGTCCAATATTGTAACACTGGCGCTGCAATTCGTTATCCAGAATTATATCATAGATCATGATAAGATATTGGCCAAAATTGAAGCCAACCGCAAAAAACCAAAAACTAAATCAAAGTGGCAGGAGCGGATGGAACAAATGCAGGAGCAACAGCGCAAATTGAAAGAAATGAAGGAAAAAGGAAGACGCTGAGGTGGTTAAAAGAATTTAACAGAATCCGGGTGTAGGTCTTTGCCACCCGGATTTTCATTTACATGGATGATTGATTGGCATAGGGAATCAGATTGAAATTCTGGAAGAAATGCCACGACGACACAAAACCATTAAGTGTTCACAAAGAATAGTTTGAGTTCCTCTGTGTATTTGTGGCTTAGTGGCAAAAATCAAATGAGACACCACTTTATTTGTTATAATCCACCCTATTGCAACTTATTGATTAAATTGGCACGTCTTTTTGTTGTCATAAGACAGAAAATGTAAAGATGAAACTGAAAGGAAGCATATTATTGATGATCTGCCTGCTGGTAATCTCCGTAACAAGCCAGGCGCAACGAAGACTTACCGAAGCTACAATCACCTACGATATTGTGATCAATACCAATAACGCCAATCCGCAGGCCGTAGATCTGCTCGATGGAGCAACCAGCGTAATTTACCTGAAAGGAAATTCCAGCCGATCTGAAATGATCAGTTCGCTGGGCACCCAATCTACCATTGTTGACGGCAGAAGCGGAAATGTCACCGTGCTGAAAGATTATGGTGAACAGAAATACATGATCACCATGACATCGGCCAACTGGAAAGAATCAAATAAAAAATACGAAGGAGTCACTTTCACCTATGAAAATGATTTCAGGGTCATATCTGGGTATAACTGCCAGAAAGCGATTGGAAAATTGTCTGATAGTACCACCTTCACGGTTTATTTCACAAAAGACCTTATCCCGGTAAATAAGGATTTTCAGTACCTGAATAAAAATTTGCCGGGGCTTGCTATGGAATACGAAGCCATGCTGGGTACTACAGTGGTCACATACAAAGTCGCGGCCATAAATTTCAACCCTGTTCCACAGGCCAAATTTGATATCCCTAAATCAGGATACAGGCTGATGACCTACGAAGAAAGTGTAGGTAAGGGAAATCAGTAATCTTAACAGGAAAAAATCAGCGACGGGTTGCAGCGTTAGGATTAAAGGTCACTTTGTTGTTAAGCGCCACTCTCTTTTTGAGCGGTACAATGTAAGTAGTATGACCTTTCTGAAAACTGAGATTTGTATTCAGGCTGACATACCGTTCTTCCTTTTTGGAAAAAACCTGGTTGCCCCTGAATTCATAACCGGAACGAAGAGAAAAGGAAGTGATTCCGGCCTGGCTTTTGTTAGATAAAAGTGATTTAGATGATTTAGTGTTTTTCACCTTACCATCACCGAGGGTGGCAAATGCAGCTACAGACAGCCCGATCAGGGCGACAGCAGCCAGTTTTTTGCCAAGGCGGGGAAATGATATGTATTTCCAGGTTTTCACTTACGCTACAAATGTAACTACAAAAATTTATATAAAAGATACCGTTCGTCCAGAACTTTAGTAGTTGTTTAACGCTGGAAATGCCGGATTGTTACACGGCCGGTTAAAAAAATATTCACGGTTTTTCACATGTGGGGAAAACCGGACAGATTTTTATTCCATATTTTTTCTTTAACTTGTTGAAAATAACACAATTCCGGGAGGCAAAGGGATTTTGCCGTCCGATGAGGCTCTTTAACATCTTCATTTCACCTAATATCCGGAATGCATGAAAGAATACCCTTACCGGCAAGATCGGGACCAGATTCGGGAATTGCTCAAACAATATGATAATCTTAAAAACGGCCGTCAAAATTCATTTCTTGAAGAAGAATCTTTCGAAAAAATAGTCGAATATTTCCAGGAAAAGGAAGACAATGCAAAAGCCATGGAAGCGGTGGGTTTTGCCATTGAGCAATATCCTTACTCTGCCACCCTGCTGATCAAAAAGGCGGATATACTTCTTGCCACCCGTCGCTACCGCGAAGCCCTGCAGGTGCTTGACCAGGCGGCCCTGCTTGACAGCAATGACATCAATCTTTATATCCTGAAAACAGATGCCTGCCTGGCACTGGATCAACCGGAAAAAGCAGTGCAACTGCTGGAAGAAGCATTGCAGTTGTTTGATGGTGAAGAAAGGCTCGAATTGCTTTTTGAACTGGCGGATGTCTATGACGATTACGAAGAATTTGACAAAGTGTTTGACTGCCTGAAAATGGTGCTGGAGGACGATCCCAACAACGAAGAAGCGTTGTATAAGATCTGCTTCTGGACCGATTTCACCGGACGCAATGAAGAGAGTATCCGGCTTCACCAGCGCATCATTGATGATTTCCCCTATAATGAACTGGCCTGGTTCAACCTGGCTGCCGCTTACCAGGGGTTGAAACTATATGAGAAATCCATTGATGCCTATAAGTATGCCATTGCCATTGACGAAAAATTAGATTATGCCTACCGCAATATGGCCGATGCCTATATCCGCCTGCGCAAATACCGCGAAGCCCTGGAAGCACTGGAAAGGGTGACAGAACTGGCCAAACCGGAGGATGTGATCCTGGAAGCCATAGGGCATTGCTATGACAGGCTGAAAAATTATGCGCAGGCAAGATCTTATTATCGCAAGGCTTCTCACCTGCGGCAGGATGACAGCAGGCTGTTTTATAAAATTGCCTGCACCTATTTCAATGAAGGCAACTGGGAAAGCTGCATCAAACAACTGGAGCAGGCTTTGCGGATGCAAAAATTACAGCCGGAATACAACCTGCTAATGGGGGAATCTTATGTGCAACTGGAAAACTTCAGGGAAGCGGTACAGTATTTTTCCATAGCAGTGAATGCAAGACCACGCAATGCAGCGGGCTGGGAAGCTTTAATACGTTGTCTTTTCAAAGGTGGTTTTTTCAGCGAAGCTGCTGAGCAGGTGGACGCCGCATGGCAGGCCACCAATGGTAAACCGGTCTTTTTGTTTTACAGGGCTGGAGTTTTTTTCGCTTCAGGAAAAACGAAAGAAGCGCTGCTGCAACTGGAAAAAGCATTGACAGCGGCTCCCAGGTTATTGAAAAAACTGGTGCAACTATACCCGGTCATCCTGCAAAACCAGGCAGTGGTGGATATGCTGGCAAGATTTAAAAGAAACAGATCCATTTGAAACAACCAAAAGGTTTTCTGATCGTTTGAGCGGCATCACTTGCTGCTTCATTCATCTTTCTTATTTTTGCCCGCTTTTGATTTTACCCCAACTATGACTATAAACTGATTAGTAAATGAATTTCAACCTTTCACAAATACCTGAAAGAATAAAGAAACCCCGCAGTTCCGGACTCACTATGGTGATGGATAAAGGGCTGAGCGTAACCGAAGCAAAAAACTTCATGAGTGTTTCTCACCCGCATGTGGACATTGTAAAATTGGGTTTTGGCACTTCATTCGTTACACCCAACCTCACCGAAAAGCTGGAAGTCTACCGCTCATATGATATCCCGGTTTATTTCGGCGGCACTTTGTTCGAAGCCTTTTTGATCCGCAACCAGTTTGATGATTATATAGCAGTATGTAAAGAATATGGCATCAGTTATATGGAAGTGAGTGATGGTTCAATTAATATTCCGCATGCAGAAAAATGCGGTTATATTGAAAAATTGACAAAACATGGACTTGTGCTGAGCGAAGTGGGAAGCAAAGATGCAGCGCATATTATTCCGCCATATAAATGGATCGAGCTGATGCGGGCTGAACTGGAAGCCGGATCAAGCTATGTGATTGCCGAAGCCAGGGAAGCGGGAAATGTGGGCATCTATCGCGGCAGTGGTGAAGTGAGAGAAGGATTGGTGCAGGAGATACTTACACAGATACCTGCTGAAAAGATAATCTGGGAAGCGCCGCAGAAAGCACAGCAATTGTATTTTATTGAACTGGTGGGTTGCAACGCCAACCTTGGCAATATCGCCCCCACCGAAGTGATACCGCTGGAAGCCATGCGGATCGGTTTGCGGGGCGACACATTCAGTTTATACCTCGATAAAAAGGAAAATGCATAGCATCACCCCTTCAGGGGATGGGGGCAAAAGGCTCTTCGGACTTATCGGCCATCCTTTGTCTCATTCTTTTTCTGAGAAATATTTCAACGAAAAATTTTTGAAAGAGGGATTAACGGATTGCCGTTTCAAAAATTTTCCTATCGCTTCGGTTGATGAATTGAATTTACTCCTTGAAAATAATCCTGCATTGGAAGGGCTGGCCGTCACCATTCCTTACAAACAGCAGGTGCTGCGCTTCCTCCATTCAGCAGAAAATATTCCCGCCGGGTTGAAAGCCTGCAATTGCATCCGGGTTAAAAACGGAAAACTGTACGGGTACAATACCGATCATACCGGGTTTGAAAAAAGTCTTGTTCCTCTTTTACAGCCGCATCATTCAAAAGCTTTAGTCCTGGGAAACGGGGGGGCAACCGAAGCAGTGGTATTTGTTTTGCAAAAACTCGGGATCAATTACCAGGTGGTAAGCCGCCGCCTGCATGATGGTTCATCACTGACCTATCCTGATCTCACGGAAAGCATTATAAAAGATCACCTGCTCATCATTAACACAACCCCATTGGGCATGTACCCAAATCCTGATACATGTCCGCCGCTACCATACCAGCACATTGGAAAAGATCACTTGCTCTATGATCTTATCTACAATCCTGGAAAAACTTTATTTCTCCTGAAAGGAGAGGAACTGGGTGCCGCCGTCAAAAATGGCTATGAAATGCTGGTGCTGCAGGCGGAGGAGAACTGGAAAATTTGGAATGGGTGAGGATTACTTTGCTAAGCAGGTTTTTTACACAGTTCATGTTGGCTGCAGGTTTGAATCATTTCGCACGGTTCTAAGAAAACTGTTTTATTATTTTTAAAATGATTGGTGAAATAAAAAGAATTATGCTAGCTAGTATGTACCTGTAAATGTTTCTTTTCCATAATGTTTTAGATTCTGAACTTTTCTCTTCCCATTTTTGTTTGATTCTGGCTAAGCTTTTGTCATATAAAACGAATAGAAAATAATTGACGATAGACAATCCGGCGTAGAGAGCAATTATAAACCATTTTAAATTTGGTTTTTCATTGGAAAGAGAAATAAATATCATTACCGGAAATAAAACATTGCTTGTCAGCAATGCTGTAAATGCGAAAAGAGCCGAACCGTTTGATTCTTTTTCACCATTATCCGTAGAAATATTGTAGATGTATAGGTAAACAAATTCATAAACATCTTTCATTAAGCAAATATTTAAAAATCAATCTTTTCTTATAACGACGGTCGTAAACTTGCAGCCAACGGCCAGAGCTTTGCGTTCGGCAGGGCATTTATAAAAAGTCCAGCTCGGAACTGCAGCCGACCGAAGTTACAAAAGTTGAAAACATATTCTGTTGCTCATCCGTGTTCGGTCAGCAGGATATGTAGCTGATAGTAGTACTGCCGATGAGGATTTATTCGTCGCCCCCTGCTGACGCAAAACTGAATGTTGCCTGCTGTATTTCTTTGTCACTTATGTAACCTGTTTGTTTTGCTTAAGCAGTCAAATAAGATTGAGTTTCGTCTTGGGTCTTCAGAGTCAATTGCAAAATCATAGTCGGGCAATTTTCTTAAAATGTCAATTCTTGTGTCGTGTGCAAATGCTGTAATTCCGTCACAACCCCAAGAGGAAACTAAATTCCAAAAATATCCTGTATAAATTATGTTGCCGTTAATTGTCAATGCGAATTGTCTGCCACAACATAAAGGAATTTTTAGATTATTAATTCTGTCTGTCACCGCCGATGTAACTTCAAACATTTGTCTATTGTCAATAAAGATTGAGTCTTTAAATTTAATTGTGTCTCTTTTAAAAGTATATCCAAGGATTTCATGGTCTTTAATAAATGCTGTGTCGGCCAAGTCGGTAATATTAGCTAAAAATGGACCTCTTAATTCTAATGCCGTGTCAAGATTGGGATTTACTGATTTTAAAAGATAGATTTCTACCTTACAGGTCTGACCCTTTTCTGTCTGTCCAATTACCTTGGTAAAAATTAACAACAAAGCGAAAGTCAATAGTCTTGTCATATAGTTTTCTGAAAAGATGCCTGTAGTAGAGGGTTTACATAATATAGCAGGCAACACATAAATTTACGCTACTTCCGGTATAAATTTCCGCTGATATTCAAGGAGAATTTGTACCAGCTATTTTTCAACCAGCATTCAATCTTTCCCTCGCTTCTTCCGGCACAGCCACAATCTTCTTTGCTGCATAGTCATAACAAACCATTCCTGTTTTGGCGGCAGCAACCAATATTCTTTTCCCTGCAGTTTCTTTTTCTAATTTGTAATATAATTCAAAACCCACTTTGGTGAACTCAGCTGCAGCCACAGCTGCAATCACAGCATCTCCATAAAACAATTCCGCTTTAAATTCAATGGCCACATCAGCCATGATCATGCCCACACCGGCAAACTGCATTTCGGTGTAGCCATGATGCTGCAAAAACTGCATCCTTGCTTCATGAATTATGGACAGCACGGCATCATTACCTACATGATTGCCATAGTTCAGGTCTGTTATGCGTACGGGTATCGTGGTGCTGAATAAGAACGATCCGGGCAAATCCAGTTTTATTCTCGCCATGTGTTCTTTTACGATAAAAATAGAAAAACCTGTCAATACGGGTTAATGAGTGCCTGACCTGCTAAATCAGGGATGATTTTCCTTGAAAGAATGCACCAGGTTGAGCAGGTCAAGGAAACTGCCGGCAGCATTGCCTGCTGCGGGTTGCGCCAGTTTTTCCCTCCATTTCTTTAATTGAAGATCACAGTCTTCATTCAGCTCTTCCCCGGCTACACAACAAACGAGTGGTGCCAGCTTTTTGGAGATACGGATAAAATTACCTTCAGGAGTAAGCAGGGTGATGTAGCGGTCAGCCATTTCGGGTTCTGTGTAATCGGCGTTGTATAAAGGATTGTTTATTTCCTCGCATAACATATCCCGGTAGGTGTGATGCGGACTGGGTTCGGAAACCAAACTGACCGGTGTCAGCGGTGACAAAAAATATTCTTCACTCACTCTTTTGATACGCTGCCTGTCAGTCGCATCCAGGCTCGCATATAAATGTTTACTGGCTTCCAATGCGGCATCATCTATTTGCTCCTGTGTAACCACCACAGCCGGGTTATTTGGGGTTGTTGTAATCTTTTCCGGTGGCGTTTGTTCTGTTGATGCTGGTTGGTTGGTTTCTGCGCTTATTGGCTCTACGGCGGGTTCTTTGTCAAAAACGCTGATGGCAGCAAATGCCACAGCAGCAATAACTGCCGCAGCCGCAGCATAGCGCAGCAAAGGATAAAAAATGTTTCCCGCCGGTTTTTTTGTTTCGCTGTCTGCTTCAAGTCCGGAAGTAATTTTATCCCAAACTGCAGCGGGGGGCGTCACTTCGTAATGATAAACAGCCGCTGGAAAGGTTACAGGCTCAGCCATTTCATCCAATGCTGTGGCGATCTTTCCCCATGCATCAGCAGGAGGGGCCTCTTCATATTGTCTGATGAAAGCTGGAAAAGCAGCAGAAAGCATTGATTCATCAAGCGCAGCAGCTACCTTCTCCCAGGCACCGGGCGGAGGAGTTATTTCCTGGTTGTAAAGTTTGTTTTGAAATTCTTTGCTCATGGTTTAATTCTCGCTGCACGCTGTTCATCCAAAAATTTTCTGACCATATCCTGTAAAATCACTTTGGCTCTCGACAATTGTGATTTGCTGGTGCCTTCGCTGATGCCCATCATGTCTGCGATCTCTTTGTGGGTGTATCCTTCGATAACATACATATTAAAGACGGTGCGGTAGCCCGGCGACAGTTGTTTGATCAATGCCAGGATGTCTTTTTCTGCGAGGCCGTCCAGCGCCGAAAGCGATTTGCCTTCCAGGGTGTTTTCTTCCTTTTCTGTTACAGGCTGCAGGTAACGTTTGCGGCGGAAATGTTCAATGGCGGTGTTGACAAAAATGCGTCTTACCCAGCCTTCAAACGAACCATCGCCGCGGAAACTGTCTAATTTTTTAAAGACCTTGATAAAGCCTTCCTGCAATATATCTTCGGCTTCTTCGGCATTGCCTGCATAGCGAAGGCAAACAGCATACATGCGGGGAGAAAACCGGCGGTACAGCTCTTCCTGCATACGCCTGTCGCCTTGCATACATCCGCTAATGAGGTCGCTTTCGGGGATAATTTGGTTGCGTGTGGTGTCCAATTCTGGTGGTTTACTTGAGGTTATTCAAAAATGCTACCAGTTTTTCCGTTGCCCTGGCCCTGTGACTGTAAAATCCCTTTTCTTCCATGCTCATTTCTGCAAAAGTTTTGTTAGCGCCATCCGGGATAAACACCGGGTCATACCCAAAACCATGACTGCCCCGCCTTTCTTCTGTGATCCGCCCCGGGCATATACCCTCAAACAGCGTTTCCCGGCCATCAATGATCAGGGAAATGATGGTCCGGAACCGGGCCGACCTGTCCGCTATTCCCGACAAATTATTCAAAAGTTTGTCAATATTTTGATCAAATGAACGGTTATCACCGGCATACCGGGCACTTTTTACACCGGGTTCGCCGTTCAGCGCCTTTACTTCAAGACCCGTGTCCTCGCTAAAGCAATTGATACCGGTGAGCTGAAAAATGGTTTGCGATTTTTCACTTGCATTGGCCTCCAGGGTATCATGTGGTTCAGGAATATCTTTTTCGATTCCTGCCTCTTTCAGGGTCAGCAATTCAAATTCATGCCCGGTCAATGTTCGTATTTCATCAACCTTGTGCTGGTTATTGGTGGCAAAAATCAGTTTCATAAGGAAGGGCTCAGATATTAAAAAGACGTTTTAGTGTAACCCATAATTTACTTTTCAGCACTTTGTCTTCCTGCAATGCCTGCAGGGAAGGAGCATATAGAAAGGAAATACCGGTAAAAGGCTGAACCTGGAATTGCGGAAAACTCATAGGCAGGCCAAATGAAACCGGTTCCACCCCAAATAATAAAACCACCCTGCTTTTTAACTCATCTGTAATGGTTTTATAGGATGCAGCATGGCTAAAGCTGTTTAGCACAGCAACATCTCCCAGGCCAAGATGACAGGCAGCTAACATATTCATCAGCAACCGGAGGTCATCATCCGGCAGGTACACCACATCCCTGCTATCCACAACAACAAGGATATTTTTCCGGTTTTCGCCAAGGTATTTCAAACCTGTTTGCGGAGATTTGCTCTCCCTGTCAGAATCCGGGTTGACCGGCAGGGCTGCTTGTGGCTGGCTTTCACCGGTTTCCACCAGCGCCGCAGGATACAGGTCAGCAAGAAGACCCGCAGATAATATTATGTTATTCAAACTCATGAACAGCTTTTCGTTTAACTAATGAGTGTTAGTTTTTTTTCGTTTCTTTGGCCGGTCAAAAATAAACTATTATGATTGCAGCTATGGACATTTCTATCACAAAAGCAGAGAGCAGTAAACTACAAGACCTGGACCTGGAGAACCTTCCATTTGGCCGCTATTTTTCCGACCACATGCTGGAAGCGGATTATGAGAATGGCGAATGGAAAAATGTGGAGATCAAACCTTATCAGCCACTGCTGCTCGATCCGTCAGTTGCTGCTTTGCATTATGGGCAGGCCATTTTTGAGGGCATCAAGGCCTATAAAGACAGGCAGGGCAATGCATTTATTTTCCGTCCGCAGGATAATTTTCGCCGCTTCAATATTTCAGCCCGCCGCATGCAGATGCCCGAAGTGCCGGAAGAGATCTTTATGGAGGGCATGCACAAGTTGATCGAACTGGACAAGAACTGGATACCAGCCAAAGCAGACCATTCTCTTTATATCCGTCCTTTTATGTTTTCTTCTGATGAAGTGATAGGAGTGAAGCCTTCTGATAATTATAAATTCATGATCATCCTGAGTCCCACAGGGCCTTATTATGCCAGCCCCATGCGGATCTATGTGGAAGAACAATTTGTAAGGGCATGTGAAGGTGGTGTGGGTTTTGCCAAAGCCGCCGGCAACTATGCTGCTGCCATGATGGCCACAGCCGAAGCAAAGAAAAAAGGATACGACCAGGTGCTTTGGATGGATGCAAGGGAGCATAAATATGTGCAGGAATGCGGCACCATGAATGTTTTCTTTGTGATCGGCAATAAAGCGATCACTCCCGGTTTGCAGTCGGGCACCATCCTGGATGGGGTCACCCGGAACAGTGCCCTCACCCTTTTGCAGGAAATGGGACTGGAAACCGAAGAGAGAGAACTTAGCATTGATGAGATCATAGAAGCTTTCAAAGCCGGTACGCTGAAAGAGGTTTTCGGCACCGGCACCGCTGCCACCATCTCGCTGATAAGGGAGCTGCGCTACAAGGATTTTGTGATGGAATTCACGGTTCAGAGCTGGACCATCGCACCCACGGTGAAAAAATGGCTCACCGACATCCGGGAGGGCAGAAGAGAGGATAAGTATAGCTGGATGTCGAAGATTTAAAGGCCTAAAACACAAATTTTTAAATCCCAAATCCCAGCTTTTCAGGGGTAAATGTTGAAAACCCGAAATAGTTTGGAATTTGGGATTTGTATTTTTGGAATTTACCCCCTCCACCGTTACCTTTGCCCTCCCAAAAATCAAAAGGTTTGTAATGCCTACAATTCAACAATTAGTAAGAAAAGGAAGAGAAATCATCAGGGCCAAGAGCAAATCACGGGCTTTGGACGAGTGTCCGCAGCGCCGTGGCGTTTGCACCCGTGTGTACACCACCACACCTAAAAAGCCTAACTCAGCTTTGCGTAAAGTTGCCAAAGTTCGTCTCACCAATAAAATTGAGGTGATCGCTTATATCCCCGGTGAGGGACATAACCTGCAGGAACACTCAATCGTGTTGATTCGCGGTGGTCGTGTAAAAGACCTGCCGGGTGTTCGTTACCACATCGTTCGTGGTTCACTCGACACTGCCGGTGTGAAAGACAGGAAACAAAGCCGTTCCAAATACGGAACCAAGAAAGAAAAGGCGAAGAAATAATTCAATTATAATTTGTACTGAGTAAAGTTTTAATACTTGAAGAAATTCAGCTACAGCAGTTACTTTAAAAATTAAGATTCATGCGGAAAGCACAAGCAAAAAAACTCCCCTTAGCGCCAGACCCGAAGTTCAATGACAAACTGGTTACCCGTTTTGTCAACAACCTGATGTGGGAAGGAAAGAAAAGCGGAGCTTACACTATTTTTTACAATGCACTCGACAAAGTGGCCAAACAAACCAGCGAAGATGGTTACGAAGTATGGAAAAGAGCTTTGGCCAATGTTACCCCTTCTGTTGAAGTCCGCAGCCGCCGTATCGGTGGCGCCACCTTCCAGATACCTACTGAGGTTCGTCCCGACAGGAAGATATCGCTCAGCATCAAATGGCTTATCCGCTATAGCCGGGAGAGAAACGGACGCAGCATGGCCGATAAACTGGCCAACGAGATCGTAGCTGCCAGCAAAGGCGAAGGTTCTGCCTTCAAGAAAAAAGAAGATACCCACCGTATGGCCGAAGCCAACAAGGCTTTTGCTCACTTCAGGGTATAAAAGATACAAGACACATTTCTCGAGACCACTCCGATTATTCAGGGTGGTTTTTTGTTTGGGGCTACTTCAATTTCATCGGCTGCTTTTTCCAATACGTAAGCGACCGCCACAACCATTCAAATGGTCCGAAACGGAAATAACGCAGCCAGATGGAAGAGAAGATGAGTTGAAATACCCATACTGCACCCACCACATAATACAACTGGTGAAAACGCAGCTTGTCATAAAAACCAAACCCATAGCCATAGAAGAAAAAAGTGCAGATGATGCTTTGCATCAGGTAATTGGTAAAAGCCATTTGCCCCACATTGGCCAATGCTTTCATCAGCCAGGGAATGATGCGGCTGCGGATGACCAGCATTACCAATGCCGCATGACCAATGGTCAGCAACACCCTTCTGAATTCGCCAAAGACCTGGTGTGGCACCCGCATCGAATCAAGGTACTCACCTATATTCAATGCACTGAAAGTAAGGTTTTCAAAGATGACCCAACCCAATGGAATGCCGATGCCATAACCGATCAGCAGCCACATCACATAGGTGGACGTTCGCAGCTTATTGGAAAAAAAGCCCAACAGGTATAATCCCATGCCGATAAACATCATCGCCAGCATGTCCCAGGCGCCGTGATAAAGATACCAGGCTTCGCCCTGGGCATTCATGGGAATAAAGTAGTTGAATATTTTGCCATAACCTGACTGCATCTTTCGAAGGTTTCGGTTGCTGTTGGCAGTGTCAGGTTTCTGCCTTTTTTCCATCTCTTCCCATTGGGCAATGGCGCCCTGTTGTTTAGGCGTCAGTTCTTTCTTTTCTTTTTCAGCGGCTTTGGCGTCGTTGTAGGCTACCCTCACTTTCTTTTGATCGCTCCAGTTCATCTGCGCCTTCCACATGTTAAAGGTCATGCATACAAGACCGATAACGATAAGCCAGTGCGGTTTTAATTTCCTGAAAGGAAACAACAACATGCCCAGGAAACCATAAAAGAAAAGAATATCACCCTGCCACAGCAAAACAAAAGCATTGAAAAGACCAAAGAACACCAGCCATAACAACCGGCGGTAATAGAGTTCCGACACAGTAGGTCCGCCGGGAATATTATCCTTGCTCTGCATGAACAAGACCATGCCAGCGCCAAACAACATGGAGAACAAACCCCGCATGGTGCCTTCAAAAAAAGTAAAGACGGTGGCGAAGGTGTAATAATCGGCGTTTGTTTTTGACCCGGTTAATACTTCATACCACCAATCCCAATTGATGCCAAAGCCGGGAATATTCATCAATAAAATACCCAGCAAGGCTACACCCCGAACGGTATCAATGCTGCGGATACGGTCGGCAGAAGAAACAGGTTTGGCTGTATTGCCGGTATGTACTGTGCCACCGCCTTCCAATGGTAAGGCTACGGCCTGCGGGTTGTTGGTTGTATTGTGCTGATCCATGGAATTAGATTATGAATGGGTGGTGGATGGGGTTAATGATCCGGTTTCTTCTCTTTTTATGGGCAGCCATTTCCTGTAGACAAGACATCGCCACAACCACTCCAGCGGCCCCGTGCGGAAATAACGCAGCCAGAATACTGAGAACACAATTTGTACTAACCATATTTCTGCAACGATAAAATACAGTTCAGCCAGGCTCAGGCGTCCAAAGAAACCAAAACCATAACCATAGAAGAAGAATGTGCAGATGATGGATTGCAGGATATAATTGGTAAAAGCCATTCTTCCCACGGCGGACAATGCCTGCCAGAGCCAGTTAAGGAATTTTGTTTTTACCAGCAGCATGATCAGCGAAGCATAACCGGTTGCCAGCAGGAATCGTTCTATAGGGAAAAACTGGTTGGGCGGCACCGCATTCTTATCTATATATTTTGCATAGTCAACGATCCTTTCATTGAGGCTGCTGATGCGGAGCCAGGCAAGAAAGAAACCGGCGGCTAAAGTGATGGCGGCAATCAGCACATATTTTTTATTGGAGAAACCGGCGCTGAAGAAACCAAAACCCAGCAACGCCATACCGAGAAATAGCATGGATGAAAGATCCCAGATGCCGATACTGTAAAACCAGTAAGCCTCCCTGTTTTGCGACCGGCCCATCAGGTGGTTCCACACTTTACCATACGAAGAACGCATGGCCTTGTTCTCCATGTCTGTGGCCGACGAATCATACTTCACTCTTTTGGCCAAACCTTCCCATGCCTGTTTTTCTTCCTGCTGTTTTTTGGTCAGCGTATCTTTTTTGGCAGCCAGTGAATCGGTTTTGATAACCGAACTGTCTTTTGTTGTCGTTGTGTCGGATGAAACAACAGGAAGCCCTTTTAATTTCAGCGAGTCATTTACTTTGTTGATGCTGTCAGTTTTTGCACGGGCAGTGCTGTCCTGTTTGAATTTTTCTTCCACTTTGGTAACGGCCAGGTATTTCCGGTATGTCTTTTTATCATCAGCATAATTCCAGTAATTCTTGCCGCAATAGATAAGGGTGCAGATGATGGCGGCGATAAGCAAACTTTTTGCCGATAACCTGGCAAAGACAAATAGCAGGATGCCCATCACACCGAGGTGAAACAATATATCTCCCGGCCATAGCAGGATAAAAGCGTTGAACACTCCAAACACAATGAGCCAGACCTGGCGGCGGATGTAGAGGTCAGGGACACCGGCAGCAGAAGGATGATCTTTCTTTTGCAGAAATAAAATGATGCCGGCGCCAAATGCTATGGCAAACAATGCCCGCATCTTACCTTCAAACAAAACGGAAACAGCAGTCAATAAACTATAATTGCCGCCGTGTGTGCCCTGCCGGTAGTAGGTTTGCTGATTGGCAATGAAACCACCGAAATCCCAGATGCTGATCATCAGGATGCCAAGCAGAGCAATACCTCTTAATACATCTAAAGAAAAATTGCGGGAAGCATCAGCACCAGTCAAAGGTGAAGCACCCGCAGAAGAAGGAGTAGAACTCATGTGCGTTGGTTTTGTTGTTCCCTTCGGGTACTGTTGCTCAATATAGTGATTAAAATTTCCCGGGCAAAAGAATAAAGGGTTCGGTAGTGTCTCAGTTTGAAATTTTGAACCACGGAGTCACCGGGAACACAAAGCAACACAGAGTTAGCCCTGTGAAACTCCGTGTCGCTGTGCCTCCGTGGTTAGTTTTTAATAGATACCATTTCAAACTGAGACATTACCAAGGATTTAGGTAGTGTATCGGTTTGAAATACACGCAGAGTTCGCCGGGTATGCTGAGATTCTCAATCAATTTCTTACCCTGCATTCTCTGTGAACTCAGCGTGAAATTTTAAAGGCAGCTTTCATTGCTTATTTTTGCTGCTCTATGTCGCTTTATATTTCATCTCTCAATTCCGGAAGCAATGCCAACTGTTATTATATCGGAAATCGTCACGAAGCGGTTTTGATTGACGCAGGGTTAAGCTGCCGGGAAACAGAAAAAAGAATGAAAGGATTGGGTCTCCCCATGGAAATAGTGAAAGCCATCTTTGTTTCGCATGAGCACAGCGACCACATAACTGGGGTGCCGGGTATTTCCAAAAAATATAAACTCCCGGTTTTTATTACAGGTGAAACATTAAAAGCTGCAAATATCCCTGTGCAACAGGAGCAGCTTCGTTCTTTCAGGCATGGAAAAGCGATAACGGTTGGCCGGTTATCGGTGATGCCTTTCAGTAAAAGCCATGATGCCAAAGACCCGTATAGTTTTATGGTTTCAGGAAATGGGGTGAATGTAGGGGTGATCACCGATATTGGTTATGCTTGCAAAAGAGTGACCAGGTATTTTGGTCAATGTCATGCTGCCTTTCTCGAATCAAATTATTGTGATGACATGCTGATGAATGGTAATTATCCTTACCCATTAAAGAAGCGTATCAGCAGTGATGAAGGACATTTATCCAATGCACAGGCGCTGGAATTATTTGTCAACTACCGTTCTCCTCATTTACAGCTACTGGTACTTTCTCATTTGTCAAAGAATAATAATAAGCCTGAACTGGTAGCTAAACTCTTTCAGCCACATGCCCGCAACACACAGATCGTTGTGGCCAGCCGTTTTGAAGCTTCAGCGCTGTTTAGTGTGGAGGCGGGTGCTGCCGTTGTTGCCCGCAATGGCAAACAAAAAGCAGGGGAGAACCAGTTATCTCTTTTCTGATAAGAATGGGTTACTGTAAAGAAGCAATTACATTTTCAAGCACGGCATATACTTTCTGCAACTGCACCGGGCTGATGCAATAGGGAGGCATAATATAAACAGTATTTCCCAATGGCCGCAGAAAGACACCCTGCTGCAGGGCCAGTTGCATGGTCTCTTCTTTCACTTTGCTCAGGTATTCATTTTTATCCGAATGAAATTCAAAAGCCAGAACGGTGCCGAGGCAACGGGGGTTTTGGATTGAAGATTTTTGACCTGCCTGTCCGGTAGGCAGGTTTTTGATTTTTGATTGCAACTCAACAACGAAGTGCCTGTTCCGTTCGCAGATGTATTCAATATTGGCAAGGCATTCTTCCTGCTGCAGCAGTTCCAGGCTTGCTAAAGCAGCGGCGCAGGCCAATGGATTAGCCGTATAGGAATGGCCGTGAAAAAAAGTTTTGTAAAGGTCATCACTTAAAAAAGCATCGAATATTTTTTGGGTGCAGGCGGTGATAGCCAGCGGCAAACTTCCCCCGGTCAGCCCTTTTGACAAACAAATAATATCCGGCTTGTGATGCAACTGTTCCGATGCAAACAGGTTGCCCGTTCTGCCAAAACCTGTCATCACCTCATCGGCAATGCAGATGATATCGTTTTGTTTCAGTGTGCAGATAAGATCATTCAGCCAGGCGGCATCATACATATTCATGCCTCCGGCTCCCTGCAATAGTGGTTCATAAATAAAGCAGGCGATTTCGTTCCATTCACCATTCACCACCTGCCTGCCGGCAGGCAAGGTTGCCCATTCACCACCAGGTTCTAAAAAGATCACCTCAAACAAATATTTTTCAAAAGCCAAAGTGAAAACACCCCTTTCACTCACACTCATGGCGCCAAAAGTGTCACCATGATAAGAGTTTCGCAATGCCAGTATCTTGTGCCTTGTATTTTGTTCCTTGTTCCTTGGTTCTTGTTCCTTGTGTCTTTGAAATTGTATTGCCATTTTCAGCGCCACTTCCACTGCGGTGGAGCCATTGTCAGAGTAAAACACTTTGGAAAAATCTCCGGGTAACAGAGGCAATAGTTGTTCGGCCAATTGCACGGCAGGTTCATGGGTGCAGCCGGCAAATAACACATGCTCCAGTTTTTTTGCCTGCTCATAGATTTTTTCAGCAATATAGGGGTGACTGTGTCCGTGAATATTGGTCCACCAGCTGCTGATGGCATCAATGTATTTATTCCCGGTTTCATCTATGAGATATACGCCTTCGCCTCTCGCCACTGGTAATGGCGCAGCCATGGTTTTATGCTGTGTATACGGGTGCCAGATGACCGCGGCATCCCGTTCAACCAATGTTTTGAATCTGTCTGTTGTCAAATGATAAATTTGAGGTTCAAAACTATTGACAGGGCTTTAAACAGGAAAACATTTTTGCACCAGCCCGGTGCAACGAAAGTGCTGCCCCTGTTGTCAGCCAGCCGGATACTATGGATGAACGCCTATTGGTGAAGGAATGCCTGAAGGGTAAACCCACAGCGCAGCGACAGTTGTATGAGCAGTTTGCCCAAACGATGCTCGGGGTGTGCTATCGCTACACCAAATCCATGAATGATGCGGAAGATGTATTGCAGGAAGGTTTTGTAAGGGTGTTTCAGCATCTCAATCAATACAAAGGCGAAGGTGAACTGGGGGCCTGGATCAGGCGGGTGATGGTAAACACAGCCCTCAACTTCCTGAAACGGAACCGCAAATATCGCAGCGAGATGGTTTTTACTGAACAACCACTGCACCCGGTTGCAGATGATAACCCCGTTGTGAGCCTGCAGGCCAAAGACCTGGCCGATGTGATCCGCCAGTTGCCGCCCGGTTACCAGGCCATTTTCAATCTTCATGCTGTAGAGGGTTACACACATGTGGAAATAGGAGAGATGCTGGGCATCAGCGACGGGACCTCACGTTCACAATATGCCAGGGCCAGGGCATTGCTGATCACATGGCTTGCTGAAATTTCAAAGGACCAAAAAAACAAGAGTTATGCCGGTCAATGAATTTGAAAAACAGGTGCAACAAAAGATGGATGAACTGAAGTTCAGTCCTTCTGCAGAAGTATGGACGGAGGTGGAAAAGCGCATCCGCAGGGAAAAGAAACGCAGGCGCATCATTTTCTGGTGGCTGCTTCCGGGTCTGTTGCTGGGCGGAAGTATTGCTATTTATTTTATTAATGAGAATAAAAAAGAAAAACATTTTACAGAAACTTCCCAACAAATTAGCACACCGAAAGAAAACACTGTTGAAACAGTAACTGCTGATAAAGAAATGCAGGCTCCTGTCACTTCACCCGGAGCAGAGAATGATTTTGCAAAGCAAGAAAAACAGGGAGACAAAAAGGATGTGCAGTTCAATGATCAGTTAGAAAATAAAACTGTTGCAACGAAAAAAGTTATAGCTATTGCACCTGAACCGGCAGCTGCTTCTGCCAGAAGAAATCAACCTGTAGCTAAAGGAGAGCAAAAAAAGCAACAAGCAGTGGTGAATACTCAGTCTGATCCTGTCGGTAAAAAAGAAAATGAAATAGCCACTGTTAAGGAAACAACGGCGAAGCAGGAGAAAGAAAAGATTATTGCAAAAGACGAAAAGGTAAACGACCAGGCTGATAAAACAATCGCAAACGAAATTGAGAAGAAGGAAGAAGAGGTAACAGGTAAAACGGAAGAGAAAAAGGAGCCTGTTCTCGCTGACAGTGCTGTCGTGTCGAATAAGGATGATGTCAGACCGGATTCTGCAAATACCTCAATGCCACCTGTTGTTCAATCAAAAGCCAAATGGGAATTTGGCGCTGGCATCCGGGCCGGCGCATCCGGTGCCCGCTGGGGTAGTTTGTTGAGCGGTGGATTGGCAAGCTTTGATGCATCTCCCTCCAGCCAGGTCGGCAGCGGCGGCACCTATACAGGAGCACCTGTCATTCTTAAACCACCCCGTAACGGTTTTTCTTTCGGTGTTGAATTTTTTGCCCAAAGAGAGCTGTCAAAAAGAACGGAATTACGGATCGCTGCCGGCTATGATTATTTCAGTACCCATATTCAAACCGGCAACCGGGTTGATAGCAACCTGCAGGTTTTTAATAATATCAGCAACGGAGCTTTTGTAAGCAACTACTACCGGCCTTCTTTTGCCGGTATGCCCACCCGTGAGTATACCAATCGCTATCACCTCGCCGGGCTTTCAGCTACGCTGAACTGGAAGTTCATACGATCAGCCAGGTTCAGCATGGGCTGGGAGAATAGTATTGGCATCAGCCGGTTGCTTTCTGCCAATGCGCTGCATTATGACCGCAACAGGCTGGCTTATTACAACGACTTCGAACCATTCCGGAAAACACAGGTATTGGTCAGTTCAGGTTTGTCCTTCCCCCTGTTGCAGCAAAAAAAATGGACAATGAGTTTTCATCCTTCTGTTAGTTTTGGACTTACACCTGTGCTGAAACGTCAGGATGGACCCAGTTCTCATTTCCTGAATTATGGCGCCGGGCTGAAATTTTTATTTCCACGAAACAAGTGATGCAACGGCAGGAACGAAGCAGTTGTCAGCCTTTCCAAACTGACTATTATGAAACTCAGCTTCACTGCCCGGATTGCTGCTTTGCTGCTGGCAGCTTTGCCTGTTTTCTTTTCCGCATGTATAAAGGATAAATGCAATCAAACAAGAACCTACACCTGGTATGAACCCATCTATAAAACCAAAGATGAGGTCAGGGCCAATATCAAAAGCAATCCTGCTAAAGAAGTGCAGCGCCCCGGTAAACTCTATATACTTGGCCAGTATATTTTCCTGAATGATGTGGACAGGGGCATTCATATTTTAGACAACAGCAATCCTTCTTCACCCCGGAATGTAGCCTTTATTGATATTCCCGGCAACCTGGATATTGCCGTGAAAGGAAATACACTCTATGCTGATCTTTACTCAGATCTTGTTACCCTGGATATAACCAACCCTTTGCAGGTGCAGGTTAAAAAAATAACCGACGGTGTGTTCCCTTATCGTTATTGGGGTGGCGGTTTTGCGGGTCCCAACAGTAACAACATGATCGTTACCGATTGGATTAGAAAAGATACGACGGTGAATGAAAATTGTGAAACCGGAGGCTGGTGGGGGATTCGCAATGATGTGTTTTTAGCCAATGCCCAGTCCGCATCATCCGGCAATGGAAATGCTGCAGCTTCACCGTTCGGACAAGGCGGCTCCATGGCAAGATTTGCTATCATGAACAACAGGCTTTACACCGTGGGCTATAATGACCTGGATGTGTTTAATATCAGCAACCCGGTTGACCCGGTGAATACGGCCACCGTTTCATTAGGCTGGGATATTGAAACTATCTATCCTTTCCGGGATAAATTGTTCATTGGCTCTATGTCCGGGATGTATATCTATGATGTGGCTAACCCCGATGCACCGGTGAAAACCGGGGAGTTTGTTCATGTCCGCACCTGCGACCCGGTTATTGCTGATAATAACTATGCTTATGTCACACTTAGGTCCGGCACTCCCTGCCAGGGATTTACCAATGAACTGGATGTGCTGGAACTAACCAATCTCAGCAACCCCCGCCTGCTGAAAGTGTACAGCATGAAAAACCCGCATGGATTATCCAAAGACGGCAACTATCTTTTTATCTGTGATGATGGATTGAAAGTGTATGATGCTTCCAATGTGAGCAACCTGCAACTGCTGCAACACATAAAAGGCATTGAGACATTTGATGTGATCGCCTATAACAACATTGCCCTGGTGGTGGCCAAGGATGGATTGTACCAGTATGATTATTCAAACATCAACAACATCAGGCCAATCAGCAAAATCAGCGTTAACCATTAAACCCTGCACTATGTATAAATGGATCGTAATTGTTTTACTGGCATTCCCGGAAATTGTTTCCTCACAGCAAAAGAGAAACGATGTAAAACCCTACTTTCAAACTTCAGCAGGGGCTGCCTTTTTAGCGGGCCAGGCCGAACCATCCTGGCAGGGACAGGTGAGCAGCGGGCTGAATATCAACAAATGGTTCGCCGGTATCGGGACAGGATTTGATAAATACCGTTTCAGCACTGTACCAGTATTTTTTACAGTAAGAAGAAATGAGCTTTTTAAAACATCATTTTTTGCTTATGCAGATGGCGGGATATCATTGCCCTGGAAAAGAAACGAAACAATTGACGAAGATTTTTTTAATGACCGGCAAAAGTTGTTCACCGGGTTTTATTCGGAGACAGGTATTGGCTACCAGTTCCCTTCTCAAAAAAAACTGGCTTTCCGGTTATCAGCAGGCTATAGTTTCAGAACTATAAAGCAACAAATCACAAGAACAATGTGGTGGAGCAGCGCCTGGCCCACACCTGATGATATTATCAACCGGCATCACCGGTTTCACTTGCTGACATTAAGGACAGCGGTTTCTATTAATCACCGGAAATAAAACGAAGATTTCTTTTAATGCCTTCAAACCTGGTTCTTTTCAATGGAGAATCTTTGAAAATCCTTTTAAATGATTCTGCTGTCATTGTCTCCCATTCATCGGTTGTGAGATTGAGAATTTCGGGTAATGGTGTAAACGAAATTTCATGATGTGGTTTGCTGAAACGGTTCCAGGGGCAAACATCCTGGCAGGTGTCGCAGCCAAACATCCAGTTATCAAATTTACCTTTCATGGTTTCAGGGATCAGCATTTCCTTCAGCTCAATGGTGAAGTAGGAGATACACTTGCTGCCGTCAATCACTTTGTCCGGAAGTATGGCTTCAGTCGGGCACTCATCGATACAGCGGGTGCAGGTGCCGCAATAATCTTTGGCAAACGGATCATCGTAAGCCAGTTCAAGGTCTGTTATGAGGGTAGCGATAAAATAGAAAGAACCGCTTTGTTTGTTGATGAGATTACCGTTTTTGCCGATCCACCCCAGTCCGCTTCGCTGCGCCCAGCTTCTTTCCAGCACAGGGGCGCTGTCTACAAAACCTCTTCCATGTACTTCGCCGATTTCAGTCCTTATGTGTAACAATAGTTCTTGAAGTTGTTTGCGGATCACTTCATGATAATCTTTTCCGTAAGCATATTTTGAAATTTTCGGAGCAGCCGCCTGTTGCACTGTGTCAGGATAATAGTTTTTTAATAAAGTGATCACCGACCTGGCGCCGGGAACAAGTTTGGCCGGGTCAACCCGCAAATCAAAATAATTTTCCATGTATTGCATCTTGCCATGCAATTGTTTATTCAACCAGTCTTCCAGCCTGCGGGCATCATCATCCAGTTTCACCGCTTTGGCAATGCCGCAGTAATCAAACCCAAGAGTTTGGGCTGTTTTTTTTATCAATGCTGTATTGGAAAATAAATTTGACAAGATGAGGGTTTGATAAATAGTTGATTAGCTTCAGCAAGAGCCTGTTGCTATAGGCAAATTCAGTATTTTTTTGTAAAATTGAGAATACTTTATTCTTGTAATTTTTCATCAACTCACTACTTCGATGCCAAAATCACCTCTTTTCCTTTTGCTCTTTTTTATTGCCTTTATAACAGCCGATGCACAGGACCGGCCCAAAATAAAATTTGGAAGCGTTAAGCCGGAGGATTTTAAAAACACTGTCTATGAGATTGACAGCAGTGCAGCTGCCGTAGTCATAGCTGATATCGGCTCTACAGAAATTGTCGGCAACAACAAAGGCTCGTTCTCGCTTGTATTTAAAAACTACCGCCGTGCACACATCCTGAAAAAAAGCGGTTATGATATCGGGGATGTGGAGATCTCTTTGTATAGCAGTACGACAAGCAATGCTGAGGAGCAACTCGACAACCTTAAAGCGGTTACCTATAATTTGGAAAATGGGAAAGTAGTGGAAACAAAGCTGGAGGTAAAATCGGCGGTGTTCAAAGACAGGATCAATAAAAACTGGGTGGTGCGGAAATTCACTTTCCCTTATATCAAAGAAGGTTCCATTATCGAGTATGAGTATAAGGTCACATCAGACTTTGTATTCAACCTGCAGCCATGGGCATTCCAGGGGCAATATCCCCGCTTGTGGAGCGAATACAATGTGGCGATGCCGGAATTCTATAATTATGTAACGCTGACGCAGGGTTATCATCCTTATGCAATCCGGGAACAAAAAAACCGGAGGGGTAATTTTAATATGTCAGACGTAAGTGGAACCGGTCCCTCCGCAAGGGGCAGTTTCACTGCTAACATAACCGATTATCGCTGGGCCATGAAAGATGTGCCGGCATTGAAACTGGAAAATTATACTTCCACGTTAAAGAATCATATTTCCAGGATAGAGTTTCAGTTGCAGGCCATCCGGGATCCTTTTCCTTACCGCCCGGTGATGGGCACCTGGGCTGGTGTTACAAAAGACCTGATGAATGATGAGGATTTTGGACTTCAGCTTACCAAAGACAATGGCTGGCTGGGAGATGTTACGCAAACTGCTGTGGGGAATGCTTCAAAGCCAATTGACAAAGCAAGGAATATTTATTATTGGGTAAGGGATAATTTCACCTGCACTGCCCCATCCGGAAAATATCTTCAGCAATCCCTAAGAAACGTATTAAAGAACAGGAACGGGAATGTTGCTGATATCAACCTGCTGCTGACGGCGATACTCCGGAAAGCAGGCTTCACCGCCGATCCCGTGATGCTCAGTACCCGTTCGCATGGATATTCACATGCGATTTACCCGCTGATGGATCGTATGAACTATGTCATTTGCAGGATGGAAGCTGATGGCAACGAATATTATTTGGATGCGAGTATCCCCCGGATGGGTTTCGGTAAACTCAGTACAGAATGTTACAATGGTCATGCCCGGATCATTAACGATCTGGCTGATGCCATTGAGCTTGACCCCGGAAGATTAAAAGAAGCCAAACAAACCACAGTTTTTATCATCAACGGGGAAGATGGACATATGATTGGCAGCCTGCAACAGGTGCCCGGTTATTATGAATCATACCGTTTGCGCAACCGTATCAAAGAAAGCGGCAAAGAGCAACTGGTGAAGGATGTAGCCAAAGGGTTTGGTGCTGAAATCAATATTACCAGCGACAGGCTGGATTCACTCGAACATTTTGAGCAACCGGTAGGTATGTTTTGCGAGTTTGATCTCCCCGAATGGGAGGAAGAGATTTTATATATCAACCCTCTGTTCAGCGAAGCATATAAAGAAAATCCTTTTAAATCCGCCGAACGATTCTACCCGGTAGAAATGCCATTTACGATTGATGAGCTTTATACCCTGCAGATGGATGTGCCGGCTGGCTATGTGGTAGACGAGTTGCCAAAACAGGCAGTCGTAAAATTCAATGAGGAAGAAGATGCCGTATTTGAATACAGGATTTCACAATCGGGAACTAATATAACCATGCGGTCACGCATACAGGTAAAAAGAGCATTTTTTGAACCTGATGAATATGAAACCCTCCGGGAGTTCTTCAACTTCATTGTAAAAAAGCACAACGAACAGATCGTTTTCAAAAAGAAAAAATAAGCCATGAAATCAAGATGCCTTTTCCTGCTGGCCGGGTTTATTTTTTCTTTCACTGCAATGGCCCAGAACTATGCAGTGGGGTTGATCCCCAAAGACCTGCTGAAGAATGCCAATGCCGTGAAACGAATGGAAGTGATCAGGACGGAAGTGGTATCTATGACCAAAATGAAGCAGTATCGCACTTATGCCATTACTATTCTCAATGAAGCAGGTGATAAATATGCCGGATTTTTTGAGTTTTATGACAAACTTCGTTCTGTTCAATCGGTGGAAGGCAGGCTCTACGACTTCACAGGGAAAAAAATAAAGACACTAAAAAAAAGCGATATCAAAGATGAAAGTGCAGTGTCTGATATTAGCCTGATTGATGACGGTCGTGTGAAATCACATAATTTTTATCACAAGGTTTATCCCTACACCGTGGAGTATGAATTAAATATTGAACTCAATAATACATACATATTCAAAACCTGGGTGCCTCAGTATTATACTTTATATGCTGTTGAATCCAGCGTTTACCAGTTAGTTTGTCCGGCTGATTTCGGATTTCGGTATAAAGCTTTTAATTATGAAGGCGAACCACAAGTATCAGACGAAAAAAGTAAGAAAAGCTATACATGGTCTGTGAAGAATATGCAGGCCCGGTTTTCAGAGTATGCTGCTCCGGAAGTAGTAACACTTACCACTTGTTTATATATCAGTCCTGATAAATTTGAGCTGGAGGGTTACAAAGGCTCTATGGCTACCTGGGAAGAACTGGGCAAATTCCAGTTGCAATTGAACAAGGGTCGTGACAAACTGCCTGAAGCCATTAAGCAAAAAGTGCAGCAGTTGACAGCAGGCCTCAGTGATCCAAAAGACAAAATTCGTGTTTTATATGAATACATGCAGCAAAATACCCGCTACATCAGCATCCAGTTGGGTATTGGCGGTTTGCAGCCATTTGATGCCAGTTTTGTAGCCAACAAAGCTTACGGAGATTGTAAGGCATTGACCAATTATATGTATTCCCTGTTGAAAGAAGTGAATATCCGGTCTCATTATACACTTATTAAGGCAATGGCGGGCCAGCATTTTTTCATGCCTGATTTCCCAAGCGATCAGTTTGATCATATTATCCTGTGTGTACCCTTGCAAAAAGACACTGTGTGGCTGGAATGCACCAGTCAAACCATTCCTGCCGGTTACTTGGGCGATCATACGGATAACAGGCATGCTTTGCTGGTGGATGAAGAAGGAGGTAAGCTGGTAAGAACGCCCAAGTATGGGTTAAATGATAATCTGCAAATCCGGAAAATAAATGCAAAGCTTGAAGATGGCGGCACACTGCTCATCCGGGCAAGTTCACAATATACCGGCCTCCAGCAGGATAATCTTCATGGCCTTATTAACAATGTGTCAAAGGAGAGAGTGAAAGAATACTTAAACCAGCAGCTTGATTTCCCTACTTATGATATTCGCCAATTCGAATACTTGGAAGACAAAGCGATTCTGCCGGCAATTCATGAATCTCTTGAAATAATGGTAAGCAGTTATGCAACTGTAACTGGCAAGCGTCTGTTCATAACACCAAATATAATGACCCGCAGTAACCGCAAGCTAATTCCCACCGAAGAAAGGAAATATGATATTGTATTTAAAGTAGAGTACAAGGATGTGGATTCAGTTGAAATTGAATTACCCAAGGGATACCAGCCGGAATCCATGCCTGCGGCCGTATCCATCAGTAGTCCATTTGGTAAATACAACTGTTCTGTGAAACTAGATGGCAACAAATTATTTTATTACCGCAGCATTGAACAATACAGTGGCCGTTTCCCGGCCAAAGATTATGCTGAACTCGTAAAATATTATGATGCCATATACAAAGCTGACCGGAACAGGGTGGTGCTGGTGAGGGATGAACAACCCCTGAAAGCATTCTGAAATGTTACTGGCACTTGTCAGGCAATTGCTTATCCACGATAGCTTTTAATTCCTTATGTGCTTCAGCTCTTTCTTCTCCCAGCAGGTTTTTTACAAACACCAGGTAGGCATAGCCGCGGCAAAAATCGATCAGGGGCCATACACCAAATAGACCGGGACTGGCTAGTGCATTTGCTGTGCCATTCTTGCCTTCTTCTATCACCCAACTGCCCAGTGCATAACCATATCCTTTCGCTGATTCAGGTGCATAGCCTACTTTTATTTCAGCAGTCTGCAGTTTCATCAGTTCCTCAACAGATTCCTGGCTCAGCACCTGCTTATCGCCAACCTTTCCTTTGTTCAGCAGCATTTGTAAAAACTTCATATAGTCTTCAGCGGTGGATTGTGCGCCCCCGGAAGGATTAATGACAGAGCCATCCATAGTTGTGAAACTGGTGCGGCGCATAGCCAGCGGGTTAAAAAGCCGCTGTTTGATCACCAGGTCAAATCTTCTTTTGGTGACCACTTCTATTACACGACCGGCAATATTCAGCCCGATATTGCCATACCAGAAATCGGTGCCCGGGTTTGCCCTGATCTCTCTTGATGCAAAGCTGTTTACTTCCTCTTCCAGCGAATTGAATTTTTTGCGCTGGAAAAAACGTTTCAGAAACCCGCCTTCATCGCTGATGCCTGTCATATGGCTGAGGCAATGACGCAGCGTTATATAGTTCTTGAAATATTTTTCAAACTCAGGAATATACCTTACCACAGGTTCATCCAGCGAAAGTTTTCCCTCATCCACCAGCACCATCACCAGGGCAGCGGTGAGCCATTTGCTGCTGCTGGCGACAGGGGCAAGGGTCTTGCTGTTAAAATCACCCAAATCTTTTTTAAAAAGCAGGCTGTCTTTGTCGGCGATCATCACACTGATATTATTGCCAAGCAGTTTCTGGTTGGCCAGCAGTGCTTCATCCAGTTCGCTCCACCGCGACTGGCTATTAACAACCTGAAAGAATAGCAGGAAAATGGCTACGGATGTGACTTTCATGCAGATAAATTTAACTTTATGTGACATTGTTTCGCCCCCAAGCCCCCTGAAGGGGGTTTGAATGATTTTTGATAAATAACTTTTGCTTGTGTTGATCATGATTTACTGATAAGAAAAATAAATTTACTAACTATTAAAATAAAGTCCCCCTCCAGGGGGCCGGGGGTATGAACTTAGGAAACTTTACCATAAAAGCAGCTGAAGCCTTTCAGCAGGCGCAGCAAATAGCCTTTAATGCGCAAAACCCGAATATTGAGACAGAACATATCCTCAAGGCGTTGCTTGAGCAGGAAGATTCTCCTGTTGAGTACCTGCTCAAGAAAAACAACGTGACTATTAACCTCGTGGACAGCAAACTCGATGAACTGATCAGCAAACTGCCGAAAACGTCAGGTGATGCAGCGCAACAAATTAGCCGGGAGGCC
Organism: uncultured Chitinophaga sp.; assembly: GCA_964412375.1. GTDB lineage: Bacteria > Bacteroidota > Bacteroidia > Chitinophagales > Chitinophagaceae > CADEDV01. The sequence continues at coordinate 39,379 of CAYPOD010000031.1, forward strand.
AACAATGTGGTACTGCGAAGCGGGGCCGTATTAAAACAATTCAATGATGATTTTGTGACACCGGAGCATTTGCTGCTGGCCATTGTGCAGGGCAATGATGCCGCTGCCAAACTTTTAAAGAATGCAGGACTAACCGAAAAAGGACTCATTGCAGCTATCAAAGAACTACGCAAAGGAGAAACCGTCACTTCGCAAACACAATCGCAGGAATTTAATGCACTGAACAAATATGCCAAGAACCTGAATGAACTGGCAAGACAGGGCAAACTCGATCCCGTTATTGGCCGTGATGAAGAGATCAGAAGAACCTTGCATATTCTTTCCCGCAGAACCAAGAACAACCCGATTCTTGTGGGAGAACCCGGTGTGGGAAAAACCGCCATTGCCGAAGGCATTGCACATCGTATCGTGAATGGTGATGTGCCCGAAAACCTGAAGTCGAAGATCATCTATGCACTGGATATGGGATTGCTTATTGCCGGGGCCAAATACAAAGGTGAGTTTGAGGAGAGATTAAAAGCGGTGGTGAAAGAAGTAAGCGGCAGCGATGGAGAAATTATTCTTTTCATTGATGAGATACACACCCTGGTTGGGGCAGGTGGCGGAGAAGGCGCCATGGATGCTGCCAATATTCTGAAACCTGCGCTGGCCAAAGGTGATCTTCGTGCAGTAGGCGCCACTACGCTGAATGAATACCAGAAATTTTTTGAAAAAGATAAAGCTTTAGAACGCCGTTTCCAGAAAGTGATGATTGATGAACCAACGGTGGAAGATGCTATCTCTATTTTGAGGGGTTTGAAAGATCGTTATGAAACACACCACCATGTCCGCATCAAGGATGAAGCCATCATTGCAGCGGTGGAATTAAGCAGCCGCTATATCACCGATCGTTTTTTACCCGATAAAGCCATTGACCTGATTGATGAAAGTGCGGCTAAACTTCGGCTCGAAATGAATTCGATGCCGGAAGAACTGGACACCCTCGAAAGACAGATCCGTCAACTGGAAATAGAAAGGGAAGCGATCAAAAGAGAGAATGATGAAGCGAAACTGAAAGAGCTGAATACCGAGATTGCGAATCTTGCTGTAACAAGGGATACCTATAAAGCCAAATGGAGCCAGGAAAAAGAGTTAGTGGAAAAGGTGCAAAATGCAAAAGCAGAGATCGAGAATCTGAAACAACTGGCAGAACGGGCAGAAAGGGAAGGCGATTATGGAAAAGTGGCCGAGATACGCTATGGAAAAATAAAAGAACAGGAAGAACTGATCGCCAGCTTTACAAAACAAATAGCAGAAAGCGGGGAAAAGCGTTTGTTGAAAGAAGAAGTGGATGCTGAAGATATTGCCGAAAGCATTGCGAAATCAACAGGTATTCCAGTTACAAAGATGCTGCAAAGTGATAAAGAAAAACTATTGAAACTGGAGGATCACCTGCATGAAAGGGTAGTAGGGCAGGATGAGGCCATTTCTGCTGTGGCTGACGCAGTGCGCAGAAGCAGGGCAGGTTTGCAGGACCCGAAAAAGCCGATCGGCTCATTTATTTTCCTTGGCACCACTGGTGTTGGTAAAACTGAACTGGCAAAAGCGTTAGCTGAATACCTGTTTGATGATGAAAGCATGATGACCCGCATTGACATGAGTGAATACCAGGAAAAGCATACCGTATCCAGACTGGTGGGTGCTCCTCCCGGTTATGTGGGTTATGAAGAAGGCGGGCAACTGACCGAAGCTGTGAGGAGAAAACCCTACAGTGTGGTGCTGCTCGATGAGATTGAGAAAGCACACCCCGATGTATGGAATGTGCTGCTGCAGGTGCTGGACGACGGTAGGCTCACGGATAACAAAGGCCGGGTGGTGAATTTCAAGAATACCATTATCATCATGACCAGCAATATCGGCAGCCACCTCATCATGGAAGCATTTGACGGCGTGAAAGAAAAAGATATTGAAGTTGCTGCAGAAAAAGCAAAAGTGGAAGTGATGAACCTGTTGCGGCAAACGATACGGCCTGAGTTTCTGAACCGGGTGGATGAGATCATCATGTTCCAGCCGCTGCTGAAAAAAGAGATCATGGGTATTGTGAAGATACAATTGGAGAACCTGAAAAAGCTGATCGCCGAAAGCGGCATACAGTTGCAGTTCAGCGATTATGCCCTGGAGTTTTTGGCCGAACAAGGATTTGATCCGCAATTCGGCGCCCGGCCACTGAAGCGGCTGATACAAAAAGAGATTGTGAACCAGCTGAGCAAACGGATATTGGCTGGTGATATTGATAAATCACAACCAGTGCTGGTGGATGTGTTTGACAATGTGGTGGTGTTTAGAAACGAAGCGCCGGAGAAAGTGAAGT
>CAYPOD010000032.1:0-36560 GCA_964412375.1 uncultured Chitinophaga sp.
GCACTCCCACTATATAACCAATATCCCAATCTTTGGCATGTTCAACAATCTCATTCAACTTCTGGTTCCAGTCGCTCATCGCTGCGATGCGGCCGCCTGGTTTATAAAAACTCTGAAACCAGAATGGTCTTTTTTTGGCGAGAATCCCGCTCAGGTCTCCGGCATACCAGCCGGCTTTTCCTTTTTTCAGATCAGTGGCGCCGCCAATCATTAAAAAACCTTTGGTCATGGCCTTTTTATTCGCTTCTTCATAGCGGATAAGGCTCAGTAGCTGCCGCAAATAATTAATGGTGTTGCTGCGCAGCATGTCTTTGGTAACAGGAATATACTTGCTGGCTGCTTCTGATGTACCGGAACTCAGTGCATAATATTTGATCTTGCCCGGCCAGGCCACATCGGGTACACCATCGAGTGTTTTTTGCCACCACTCCTCATATATCTTATTATAATCATGAACGGGTACCAGTTCCTGGAATGTTTTGCCCGGATGGCGGCTCAGCAGCGCTTCGTCAAAACGATATTGCTGTCCAAACTCGGTAAATCTTGCCTTTTTCAGCAGCTTTTTCAACACCCTGATCTGCTGGCGGCGGGCATCATTGGGCGGCAGCCGCAGTGCAGCTGCAATAGCTCGGGGTATTTTTATATCAATAATGGATGCCATAGAATTGAAGGCTGCTAAACGATTTTAAAGTTACTGAATGTTGCCTGAACCGGCTGCGAATATAGGTGGCTTAACGTTTCATCCGCCAAGGTGGCGATACCGCTGCCCGATCAACCTGAGATCAGCTACAGGTTCGTAATCCCGTGCATACCAATAATCCATCATTTGCAAGCTTTCTGCAGGAAGAGCCGAAGGTGCCGCTATAGGCATTCCGTTGCTGGCAATAACTGCTGGGCGCAGGTGTGGCAGGTTTGATGACGGTAAGGCATACCCGACCCATGTTTTACGGGCCAGCAATACCGCAAAGCAATTCGCAAAAAAAGCAATTGGTCTTTTTATTAATAGCAGGTGCACCGGAAAACCGATGATACCCGCTGCTGCAACTGCTACATCCAGCAACCTTTTGATACGGAGCCGATAGGGGTCTGATAAATTAAATCCATTTTCTTTTGATAAGGCTTCGCCTGACCAGTTTCTTGAATCGCTGCCCACTATGCTCTGGCTGCCGGCTGCATGTATGCGGATACGGATATGTCCTGGCTGTTGCTGAACAAGCTCAATGATCTCTGAAAACTGCAATGTTCCTTCACAATAGATGAGTTCACGGAACGGAATGGTTTGCGAAAGCCCGGCCAACTGTGATTTTTTTGCAATAGCTGTTTCATCATTTTCATTCACCGATATACGGCCAAAAACCCTTTGTTCCAAACCCGCTTCTTTCAGTAGTTCCATCACCCGCTGATACTCGGCAGGAGAACCCACCACCAATGTATTTGAAAGAAGTTCTTTATCACCGTTGCCTGATAACACATCAGTTTTAACCAGCAACCAGCGCAGCAGTGCAATAAAAACAAATGTGAAAAAAGCGCCTAACAACACTATTGCTCTTGAAAAACGGTATTGCTCCGGCAACAATGAATAAGCAGCGAGCAGCAGGATGGTTGCCGCCAATGATGAACGAAAAAGCCTGGTCAGCCGGTACCCCTTGTCATATAATCCGGCAAAATAGGCGGCGGCCAGATAAAATATCGTATTGGCAGGAAAAGCGATCCACATCAACTTGTTTTCATAATACACTTCGGGTCTTACATAAACGTTCCAGAAATTTTTTGCCAGCCAGAATGATAACAGGATGAGACCGGCATCAATAAGCGGCAGCCCGATGCGACGGATGAAATGACCCACGGCCGTCATCCCGGCTCTCAGCCAGATGGCCAGGTGAATAAGTAAATTAAAAAGTCCGGCCCTGCTGCCGCCATAATGTTTTTTGACAAAAATGCTCATGGCATTGTAAAACATCCGCACATAGTTCATGCTGCCCTTGCGGGTGCTCTCTCCTTTGAAATGAATGATACTGCTGCCGGCAAAATAATAATTGGTATACCCTGCTTTTTGCACCCGGTAGCTCAGGTCCACATCTTCGCCATACATAAAAAAAGATTCGTCAAAGCCACCCGTTTCTTCCAGCACTTTTCTTTTCAGCAGCATAAATGCACCGGCCAGCACATCTACTTGATGATCGCTGTTTTCATCAAGATGTCCCAGGTGATAGCGGGAGAACGTTTTAGAACGGGGAAAGAGTTTTGACAGCCCGAATAGTTTATACAAAGAAGTGGAAGGCGAGGGAAATGATCTTTTTGACTCTTTTAAAAACCGTCCTTTGCCATCCAGCATTTTGATGCCCAGCGCCCCTGCGTCGGGATGTTGCCGGAAAAAATTGATGCATTTTTCAAAACAATCTTCGGGCACAATGCAATCAGGGTTCAGAAATAACACATACTCTCCCGAAGAAACTTTCATTCCCTGGTTGCAGGCTTTTGCAAATCCAGCATTTTCTGTATTGGCGATAAATGATACATTACGAAATCGTTCCCGCAGATAGGAGAGGCTGTTGTCTGCAGAGTTATTATCTACCACGATCACTTCGGCCTGCATGCCGGCGATTGCCTTTTGCACCGAGCAAAGACACTGTTCCAGGAAATGCCTGACATTATAATTTACTATGATGACGGACAAATGCATTTCTAACAAACCGTCAAATCTAAAATCCCCGCCTGACCATAACAAATATATATTTTAGATGGCGGGCAGGTAAAATCTTCAATCTAAAATCGGGTTTTTATCTTTGCCCATGCTCAAACAAACTCTCATAGAAGCTGCAAAGGCCGGCGCTTCAGAAATTGTTCGTTTTTTCAACAAAGAATTTACCATCAGCAATAAAGAAGGTGTCAACAACCTGGTAACAGAAGCAGATCATGCTGCAGAGAAAGCCATCCTCGATGTGATAAAGAAAAAATTTCCGGAACATCATATTCTCAGTGAAGAAACCGGGGAAATCATCCAGGACTCCCAATATAAGTGGATCGTTGATCCGATTGACGGTACCGTGAATTTTGCCCATGGCATCCCGCTGAACTGTGTTTCCATTGGCATAGAAAAGGATGGCGATATGCTGCTTGCTGCTGTGTTTAACCCGCACATGAATGAATTTTTTTTTGCAGAAAAGGGAAAAGGCGCTATGCTAAATGATAAACCGATCAGGGTGAGTGAAGAAAGCCGTACGATCAAATCCTGCCTGGTCACGGGTTTTCCATACACCTATATCAATATACCCAATGGTCCGCTTGAAATTTTTGATCGCTTCATCCGCAAGGGTGTGCCTGTGAGAAGATTGGGTTCTGCTGCTATTGATCTTTGCTGGGTAGCTGCGGGTCGCTTCGATGGTTTTTATGAACATAAACTGGAACCCTGGGACAGCGCTGCCGGCTATTTGATAGTAGAAGAAGCCGGTGGAAAAGTCACCGATTTTGAAGGCAATAAATTTTCACCCTACCAGCACCGGCTGTTGGCTACAAACGGTAAGATTCATGAGGAAATGCTGGGTGTGATCAATAATACTAAGCAATTATGAGTAACGAACGGACAGAAATAAGCTCCCTTGGCGAATTTGGCCTTATCGAGCACCTCACCAAAAACATAGAGCTGCAAAACGCTTCTTCCGTGTTGGGTGTGGGTGATGATGCTGCCGTAATAGATCATTTTGGCAAACAAACCGTGGTGACCACTGATCTGCTGCTGGAAGGGGTGCACTTTGACCTGGTGTACACCCCGCTGAAACATCTTGGTTACAAAGCTGTCGTCGTCAACCTCAGTGATATTTATGCCATGAATGCCCTGCCCACACAGGTAGTTATCAGTATTGGCATCAGCAACCGCTTCAGCCTCGAAGCCATTGATGAATTTTACGAAGGCGTTTATGCGGCCTGCAATAATTATGGCGTGGACCTGGTTGGTGGCGACACTACATCTTCGCAAAAAGGTTTTATCATTTCAATTACAGCCATTGGCGAAGTGGCGCCGGATAAATATGTAAAAAGAAGTACGGCGCAGAAAGGCGACCTGCTTTGTGTAAGCGGTGATCTCGGCGCAGCTTACATCGGTTTGCTGTTTTTAGAAAGAGAAAAGAAAATTTTTCTCGAAAGCCCCGGTGTGCAGCCCGACCTGGAAGGAGAGTCTTATGTGATCGGCCGCCTGCTGAAACCTGAAGCCAGGAAAGACATTATTGCATTTTTTGAAAAATCATCTATCACACCCACGTCCATGATGGACATCAGCGATGGTCTCAGTTCTGAGATACTGCATATCTGCAAACAAAGTAACCTGGGCTGTGTGTTGTATGAAGACAAATTGCCCATTGCGGAGGAAAGCAAACAGGCTGCTTTTAAATTCAAGCTCGACCCGACCGCCTGTGCCCTCAGCGGCGGCGAAGATTATGAGTTGCTGTTTACTATTCCTCAGGCAGAATATGATAAACTGGTATTGAATGAACAGATCAGTGTAGTAGGTTATATGACAGAACCGGAGCAGGGAACACATATCATCACCAAAAGCGGTGGCAAACATCCCATCACAGCGCAGGGCTGGAACCACCTGGCCCGAAAATCATAATATGCCGGGCGGTTTCGTTCAAAAGCAAATCCTTTGTATTTTGTATGCATGTGTGACCTGTCTATGAAGCAACCACTATTCCTTATCGTTATCCTCGCCACCCTGCTCTATGGCTGTGCCGCCGGCAAAGCTTCCTGGTCACCTGCAAAAAAGTTTTCACCGCAGCAACTGGAAAAAGATTATTCTGTTTACCAGTCTGTTCTGGAAAAACATCACCCGGGTCTTTACTGGTATACTCCCAAAGACAGCATGGATCATTATTTTGAACGGGGGCGGCAGTTGCTGAAAGATTCGATGAATGAAGCAGAGTTCCGCAAAGTGCTCAGTTATGTCACTTCAAAGATCAATTGCGGGCATACTTCGGTCCGTTCTTCCAAAGCGGCAATGCGCTATGTTGACAGCAGCCGCAGCTTCAGCATTTTTCCACTGAGCATGAAGTTGTGGGATGATACCATGGTGGTGTCTGCCACCCTACGCCGCGAAAGTGTGTTGAAAAGAGGCGATATCATCACCGCCATCAATGGCAAAACCAGCAAAGAGATCATTGATACATTGTTTCAGCATATTTCCACTGATGGCTATAATAAGACCCACAAGTTCCAGGTGCTGAGCAACCGTGGTTTTTTTGGTTCGATGTATTCTACTGTTTTTGGCCTGCAAAAAAATTACAGGATAGATTATATAGACAGCACAGGGCAGGCAGCCAGCGCCGTGATACCCGCTTATGTGCCCGCCGCTGACAGCAGCCTGCGGGTTAACATAAGAAGACAACCCGGCACACCACAGCCTGAAAGAACCCGTGAAGAGATAAAGCAACAGCGGCTGGCTTCCGTTCGGCTGTTGCAGATAGACACGGCCAACCGCACAGCGATGATGACCTTGTCAACCTTTGGCCGGGGTTATGAACTGAAAAAATTTTTCCGGCAGTCCTTTCGCCGGTTGCGTAAAGACAAGATCGGGCACCTGATCGTTGATGTACGCACCAATGGCGGCGGTAGTGTGACCAATTCCACCCTGATCACCCGTTTTCTTGCAAAACAATCCTTTAAGATCAGTGATTCACTGTATGCTATCCGTAAAGGCAGTGAATATAACCGTTATATCCAGAACAGTTTCTGGAACAATCTTTTTATCAGCCTCTTCACCCGCAGAAAGCAAAACGGCTATCGCCACTTTGGTTATTTTGAACGGCATTACTTTAAACCCAAAAAGAAAAATCATTTTGACGGTAAAGTATATATCCTCACGGGTGGCAATTCGTTTTCCGCCACCACTTTATTTGCCACAGCACTGATGCAGCAGGACAATGTGACGGTGGTGGGAGAAGAAACCGGTGGCGGGGCTTATGGCAATTCAGCCTGGCTGATACCGGATGTAACGCTGCCAGTGACCGGTGTACGTTTTCGTTTGCCTTTGTTTCGCCTGGTGATAGATAAAAACTTGCCTAAGAACGGAAGAGGGGTGATACCCGAAGTGGAAGCCAAGCCCAGTGTTGAAGCTGTCCGCAAGGGAAGCGACTTTAAGATCGAGAAAGTGCTGGAGATGATAAAAGAAGAAAAGGAAGGGGCGAAGTTTTTTCCTTGAGACAAAGCGAATGAATCAAGAGACAATATTAGGTCAAAACAAATTGTCGTACCGGGTATTTTTACTCCTGCTTTTTTTCCAAAAAGATTTCCGCCATCATACAGCGTACACTGCCACCTTCAACTGATTCAATAACGGGTACAGGTATGGGCAACAGCGTGGCATAGGCTTCCAGCATTTGTTTCTGTTCTTTTCGCAATGCTTCATAAGCAGTTTGACTCATTACCAGGAAATGTTCCTGTCTTGTGTTTTTTACCTCCAGCATGTTGCCTGCAAAACGGTGCATCTGTTCTCTTGTAATTGGGATGATGCTATGACCCGTTGACTCCAATAGCTGCCGCACCGCGATCAGCTCCCATTCTTCTTCAATCGCTTCTTCGCACAATACACAAAACTGGTGGCCCAGCGCCATCACCACATTGGTGTGATAGACCGGGTGACCGTTCTTGTCTGTGGCGAGGAACACAATGGCCTGGAAGCCGTTGGCTGCAGCATATTTTTCCAGCACCGGGATGCAGGTTCGTTCTGATGCAGAGGCATAGATCATTTTATTATCATGATCAATCACCATGCTGCCGGTACCTTCGAGAAACCTTCCTTCCACTTCATACTCACTCCAGTCCTGCAGGTCTTTCACTAAAAAATTTTTTGATAACAGTTGCAGTATATCTTCCCTTTTCTCAGGCCGCCTGCTGGGTGCACACATCGGGAAAACCGAAACCGTACCTCCCGGTGATGTGGAAATCCAGTTGTTGGGAAAAACAGCGTCGGGCTTAGGCGGAAATGCAGTGTCTTCTATCACCAGCACCCGGATGTCATGACTACGGAGAACAGCGACCATGTTGTCAAATTCTGCCAAAGCCTGTTGTTGTAATTCGGCAGCGTCTGCAACCGGGCTGGATTGAAAATAATTATCAGCCGCTGTTTCTGCATTAAAGCGAAAAGCTGCCGGGCGGATCATTAATATGGTAGATGCGGTTGCCAGGTTCCGGTGCTTTTTATTCTAAGCTATGGCAGTAAGGAATCTATTTTTGAGGCAAGACGGCGGTCTTTGTCTGTGATGATATTGCCGGCACTGTGGGTATTCAACCATATCTCCACGGTATTCCATACGTTGGTCCAGCGGGGATGATGATCCATCTTTTCCGCTTCGATGGCCACACGGGTCATAAATGCAAAAGCCTCACTGAAATTGCTGAACTGAAATTTTCGATACAATGCATTGTTTTCTTCCTGCCACATATGATGAATGATTTAAGCTGTCAGAACACCAAATGTTCTTTGTGTTTTATTTTTTCATGTAATAATTCTACCACCAGCTGCACACCGGGGATGGAACGGACCGGCTCTATGATCTGCTGCAACTGTTCGTCGGGAACAGGGTCGCCTTTCATCAGCCAGATAAAATCCAGGTGCCTGAACTCGGGCAAAAGGTATTCGCCGTCAAACTGGTTGCTATAAATGTAATGCGACAAGGCATTGACCGGCTCGTTGTATTCATACACGGCAAAAAAATAATTCCGGCTTTTGCGGGTGAGCTGAATCTCGATGTCGCTGTTAATGCGAAAGTCGGTGCCCATCACATTGTTGACATGCCAGCAAAACTGGTAGACTTTTACCGGCGACATAATGCCCAGCAGCCGGGTATCGTCAAAAAAGGCATCGGCAATGTCTTTGTTGCTGAGAATTAGTTTGGCGCTGCTGCGTTCGGCCATAATAAAACGATTCTGCTTCAAGTTACAAAGAAGACGGTGAATGAGGCTGCGCTTTTCTATTCCTTTTCCGGCAACGTAGCGTTTTCTTCAGCCACTGAAGCACCGAATAGTATGCCGGCGCTGGTCAAAACTCAACCGTTGCTTCCAGTGTTTCGTTACCTCTTTTGAATTTCACTTTGGCTTTATCCCCTTTTTTGAATTTACCCAATGCCTGCATATAGCTTTCCATGGAAGTAATGCTGTGTTCACCAATCTGCAGAATAACATCATCCTTTTTCAAACCGGCTTTAGCTGCCGGACGGTCGGGTGTCACCCCGTCTGCTTTCACTCCCGTTCCGGCAAACGTATAGTCGGGCATAATGCCCAGTGAAACACTAAACCTTGCCGTAGTGGTGGTTTGTGTTTCTCTTGTTTTGGTAAACGTAAGTTTACCTTCTTCATTCAATGATTCAATCACGGAGAAGATCTGCTGAACAATCTTTTGCTGACCTTCGTAATTAATTTTATCCGCATCGTCGCCGGGTTTATGGTAATCTGTATGCAGTCCCGTAAAATAAAACAGGACAGGAATGTCTTTGCGGTAAAAGGACGTGTGGTCACTGGGGCCCGTGCCGCTGCTGTCATATTTGATATTGAAATATCTTTTCTCCATGCGGCCGTCGTTTTGTGGCGCCGGGAACACTTTCCCCCAACTGGGCGAAGTGCCGACTCCTCCCACTGTCAGCACCCGTGAGCTGTCATTCAGCCTGCCCACCATGTCCATATTAATCATATAATTGGCCGTCTTCAAATCAACCGTTGGATTATCAGTAAAATACTTTGAGCCGTATAAACCGAGTTCCTCGCCGGAAAAAGCAATAAACAGGTAGTTGTTGTTCTTCGCCTTTGATGACTTCAGCATTCTCGCCAGTTCTATCAGCGCTGCTGTTCCGCTGGCATTGTCGTCGGCGCCATTGTGAATGAGTTTTTCGCCGGTGCGGATCATGGAGTTGCCATCTTCACCATAGCCGAGATGATCGTAATGAGCTCCCAGGATCACTGTCGCAGCGGCGCCGTTATCAATATAACCCACAACATTGTGCCCGGTTCTTTTTTTCTCTTCAATGGCAACGGTCAGTTTTATTTTCATTGAAGCGGCTGCATCACTGAAATAGGTTGCAGCCGCTGCTTTACTGACATACACAACCGGGATGTTCAGCGAAGCTGTTCTGTCTTTAGCATCAAAAACCAGTTTATCATCTGTTGCAGAAGAGTTATAAAGTATCACAGCCGTGGCTTCCCTGTCCTGTGCTTTTGCAGCATTTTTGCGGATATAATCGGGCAGGTCAAAATGCGGGTTGTTTTTATTTTCTTCCAAAATCTCTTTCAGGTCAATAAACCAGGGCATATCAGGCTCCTGCACGGAGAGCAGCGGTAATGCTTCTATGGTTTTAGCGGCGCTATAAGGAAAAGGAAAGAAATCTTTTCCTGTTTCCAGTTTTGTGCCGTTCACGATAAATGCTGTAGCAGGTCCGATCATTTTGCCATCATTCACTTCAAACAGCTGGTAAAAGCCGTTGGAACCTTTTGCTTCAAGGCCAATCGCTTTAAATTGCCCGCTGATATATTCCATCGCCAGCCTTTCTCCCTCAGTGCCGGTTCTTCTGCCTTCGAGTTTATCGTCGGCAAGATAGCTGATATGTTTTTTCAGGTTATCGGTGAGCTGGGTGCCTGCTTTGCCGGTATTTTTTGAAACAGAACAAGCGGTAACAACCGATAACAGGATAAAAAGGCGGAGGAATTTCATGTGTATCTTGATCATGCCGCAAAGGTATTGCACAGGTAGCTTCCGGTTACTTCTTGCTCTTAAAAGTTTATCGATTAATATCTGGCGACAAGGGGTTCAAAACATCGTATTTCGTAAGGTGATTTGAGGGGGTCATTTTACTTTTGCGGGCCGCATCAGCACATCCGTGCCCGGTCTCAACCGTGACACGGATACTGGTAGCTTTCGCTTGAAAAAAGAAAAACTCCATATCGCCTTAGTGGGCAATCCCAATAGCGGCAAAAGTTCGCTGTTCAATTGCCTGACCGGTCTGAACCAGCAGGTAGGCAATTTTCCCGGTGTGACAGTTGATAAAAAAACCGGTACAACTTCCCTGCCCGGCAATACCGAAGCAGAGGTCATTGATCTGCCCGGCACTTATAGTTTATATCCCCGGCGGCTGGACGAATGGGTGAGCTATAAGATATTACTCAACGAGGATAAAGATCTTAAAGCCGATGTGGTGATTGCAGTGGCCGATGCCAGCAACCTAAAAAGAAATCTTCTGTTTTGCACCCAGCTCATTGACCTGAAAATACCTGTGGTAGTGGTACTTACAATGATGGACCTTGCCAAACGAAAAGGTATACGCATAGACACTGAAGCTCTCGAAAGAGAACTTGGTGTGCCGGTGGTGGCAGTGAACCCTAGAAAACAAAAAGGTATTGCACAGCTAAAAAAAGTGATTGAGCAAACGGCCCAACAGTTATATAAAACACCGGCAAGGGATTTTATTGATAACAAGTCGCTGGCAGAAGCTCCGGTGGAAGAAATGAAAGCATTGTTTCCGCACCTGAGTGACTATGCTGCTATACACTACCTCATCAACCACGAGTCGTTTGAGCTGGATGCTGCTATGCAGGAAAAAATAGGACTTATAGAAAAAAAGCATCCTTTCAACTCTACAAAAACACAGGCAGAAGAAATCCTTCAGCGCTACAGCCGCATCAAACATGTTATGCAGGTGGCCGTGTCAGAGCCCGACCCGGTGCAAAAATCCTTATTTACTGAAAAGCTGGATAATGTTTTATTGCATCGTCGCTGGGGCTATTTGATTTTACTAGTCGTATTGTTCCTGCTTTTTCAAAGTGTATTCTGGCTGGCGCAGCACCCGATGGACTGGATCGATGCGGGGTTTGCTTCGCTAAGCAACAACCTTTCTTCTTCGCTGCCCGACAACCGCTGGACCGACCTTTTAATCAATGGTATCCTGGCCGGGCTGAGCGGCATCCTTGTTTTTGTGCCGCAGATCATGATCCTGTTCGGTCTAATTACTATGCTTGAAGATAGTGGCTACATGGCCCGAATCAGTTTTCTTACCGACAGGCTGATGCGCACCGTTGGGCTGAATGGAAAAAGTGTGATGCCTATGATCAGCGGTTTTGCCTGTGCGGTGCCCGCTATCATGAGTGCCCGGAATATTGAAAACCGGAAAGAACGGTTGCTGACAATATTGATAACCCCGCTGATGAGTTGCGCTGCACGATTGCCGGTTTATACTATCCTCATCGGACTGGTTATACCGGAAACTTACCTCTTTGGCTTTCTCGGCCTGCAGGGGCTGGTGATGATGGGGTTATATTTACTGGGACTGGTGATGGCCCTTGTTGTATCCTATGTGGCAAAATGGTTTATTAAAATAAAAGAAAAAAGCTTTTTCATCCTCGAATTGCCCACTTACCGTTCCCCCCGATGGAGAAATGTGTTGCAAACCATGCTTAGCAAGGCAAGGATTTTTGTTTTTGATGCCGGAAAAATTATCATGATCATCAGCCTGGTGTTGTGGGCTCTCAGTTCCTTTGGTCCGGGCAACAGCATGCAAAACGTGGCTGATAAATATGAAAAACTTATTGCTCAGCCCGGCGCTGATGCATCACAATTAGATAAAGCGTATCATACCGAAAAATTAGAAAGCTCTTATGCGGGCATTCTGGGTAAAAGCATTGAACCAGCGATAGCGCCGTTGGGTTATGACTGGAAGATCGGCATTGCTCTTATCACCTCATTTGCAGCAAGAGAAGTGTTTGTGGGAACCATGGCAACATTGTATAGTGTTGGTGACAGTGACAATGAATTACTGATCAAAGAAAAAATGAAAGCTGCTGTTCGTCCCGACGGACAACCTGTTTTTAACCTGGCTTCCGGTTTATCGCTGATGATCTTTTATGTGTTTGCCATGCAGTGTATGAGCACACTGGCTGTCGTGAAAAGAGAAACAAGAAGCTGGAAGTGGCCGCTGATACAATTAGTTTATATGACAGCATTGGCTTATGTGATGAGCTGGGTGGTTTACCAGTTGTTTAAATAATTTACCTGACCGGCGCTACCCATTTATCCTTCGGCTCAAAATAGTCCCAGAGCATTGCCGATAATTTTCTGGCCATTGTCCAGGCTTCATTATCGTTTGTCCAGCGCTGGTCTTTGTTGTTCTTGGTGAAAATGCAAAAAACATAGGGATTGTTTGGTGCATTCACGATCATCGCTTCACTGCGCACCGCATTTACACAACCGTTTTTGCTGAACACTTCTATGTATGGAGGTATTTGTGAAATAGCTTCGGCTTCATCCCAATAATTTCTGCCGAGACAGCGCATCATCCGGTCACAGGCGGCAGGAGAAAATAGTTGATTGCGGTAAATTTTTTCAAACAGGGTTCCCATTTCATAGGGAGTGGTTTGACCCCATTGGTAAATGGCCCGGAAACTTTCTCTTCCGGGAGTTCTTGAGTTTATTCTTGTTTTTTTAAATCCTAAACTGTCGAGCAGATTGTTGATCACTGTACCGGTGCCGGCAAGGCTTTGCAGCCAGAGGCTGGCCGTATTATCGCTGGTGGTCATCATCAGCATGATTACATTTTTCAGCCTTATTTTCTCCTCATTCTTAAATGAACCCAAAATATCTACCCCGGCATAGAGCAATGAATCTTTGTAAACCAGGTCCTGGTCATATTTAAGTTCTCCTCTTTCCATTTTATTCATCACTCCCAGCAGGATAGGCACTTTCACAATGCTGGCTGTTGGAAATACCGTGTCTGCATTGATAGCAACTGTTTTTCCGGTACGCAGGTTTTTTACATAAATACCAATATCACCATTGAAGCCGGCAATGGTTTCTTCAAGTTTTGTCTTTAGTTTTTTATCAGTTTTTTGGGAGAAAGCAGGCAAAAACAAAAAAATACAGAGTGACGGTAACAAAAATTTTTTCATCGCTATTTCATATTCATATAGTCAAAAACAATATGGCAAAATGCCCTGATGCCGGTTTTCATGCCTGCATCATCCACAAAAAATTCGGCAGTATGGTGCGGAGGTGCTTTGGCCGGGTCGTTTCCTTTGGGCATTCCGCCAAGATAGAAATAGAAAGAAGGAGCCTTTGTGCCGAAATAGGAAAAGTCTTCGGCACCGGTCACCCATTCTCTTTCACTGACATTATTGATACCCGCGGCAGATTGCAGCGAAGGAATCATTTTCTTCACCAGTTCGGGAGTGTTGTAAGTTACCAGGGTTTTGGTATCAAAACTTACTTCAGCGGTTGCTCCACCGGCTTCAGCAATTTTCGTTACAGTATGGCGGATGCGATCATGCACTTCTTTTTGCATTTTACTGTCGAGGGTACGGATGGTTCCATCCATCACACATTCATCCGGAATGATATTGTTGCGGACACCAGCATGAATTTTTCCGACCGTTATAACAACAGGAGCTTTGGTCAGTTCCATTTGACGGCTCACTATGGATTGCAACCCTTCGATGATCTTGGCAGAAACAGCAATGGGGTCAACACCTAGCCAGGGCTGTGAGCCATGACTGCCTTTTCCTTTTACTTTTATCGAAAACCAATCAGATGATGCCATGAAGGCGCCGGGTTTATAATGTATCTGTCCGGCTTCAATATTGGATTCTATATGCAGTCCAAAGATGGCGTCTACTTTTGGGTAATCCATCACCCCTTCTTTTACCATCAGGGCTGCCCCACCATCTTCTCCTTCCGGCGGTCCTTCTTCTGCTGGTTGAAAAATGAATTTGATTGTCCCTTTAATATCATTTTTCATTCCGGCCAGCACTTCTGCTGCACTCATCAGCATAGCCACATGGGTGTCGTGTCCGCAAGCATGCATCACTCCCACTTCTTGTCCGTTATAGGTTGATTTGACTTTGGAAGCATACGGTGTATTCGCTTTTTCGACAATTGGGAGTGCATCCATATCAGCTCTCAGGGCTATACAAGGGCCGGGTTTTGCACCTTTCAGCAAGCCCACCACGCCGGTTTTTGCCACTCCCTCTTTCACTTCAAGCCCGAGCTTTCGCAAATGATCCGCCACCAGCTTTGCCGTGTTGAATTCCCGGTTGCCCAGCTCGGGGTATTGGTGGATCTGCCGGCGCCAGGCAATGCACTGTGTCTCGATCTTGTCAATTGCCGGGGCAGCCTTTTCTTTAAGCTTTGCCGCATCATTCTGTGCCGCTGCGGATATGGAAACTATCAGGCCCAGGATGATTGCTCTAATTCTTTGCATTTAAAAAATTTTGATGAATTTACTGTAATTCATTTTTCATACAGATATATACCTGCGGCTTTTCTATTTTTTTTATTTTTAAGCACCATGCTGCTCCGCCATATTTCATTTTTAAAGACTGTATTGCTGCATAGTGTCACTGCGTTTGGCGGCCCGCAGGCACATATGGGCATGATGATGAAAAGTTTTGTACGGAAAACACCCTATGTGACGGAAAAGGAATTGATGGAATACAATGGTTTTTGCCAATTACTCCCCGGCGCATCTTCCACACAAATCTTAACGCTGATCGGTTACAAAAGAGGCGGAGTTTCACTGGCTGTTCTCACCCTGTTGATCTGGATATTACCGGCGAGCATTTTGATGGGGGCTTTTTCCTTTTTACTACAGTATATTGACAAAAAAGAGCTTGGCACAGACATTTTTAAGTTTATTCCACCCATGGCTGCGGGTTTTTTGGGTTATGCGGTGATCAATCTTTTTCCACATGCTATAAAAAACACCATCACAAAAGTGATCATGGTCTGCAGTGCCGCCGCTACTTATTTACTGTTTGGAAAAACCTGGGTGATACCGGCGTTAATCATTGCAGGTGGAATTGTTACCAACTTCAGTCAGAAACGTATCCCGCAAGTAGAGCAAAAGCCCCGGAAAGTGAGGTGGTGGAATTTTTGGCTCTTTGGTATCATTTTCATCATTGCGGGTATTACCAGTGAAGTAGCAAGAAAAAACGACTGGCCTAACCGTGCCCCTGTAAATCTTTTTGAAAACACTTACAGGATGGGGAGCCTGGTTTTTGGCGGTGGACAAGTACTGATGCCCATGATGGTGGAACAATGGAGTGTTAGACCAGAGGCCATTAGGCAAAAAAATCCCAATGTGGTTCAAATAAACCATGATAAATTATATACAGGAATGGGTATTGTGCAGGCAGTGCCGGGGCCGGTTTTTTCCATCGCTTCGTTTACTGGCGGAATGGCACTCCGGGATATGGGCACCAAAATGCAATTGCTGGGTTGTCTTATAGGGATGGTAGCTATTTTTCTACCCAGCGCCTTACTGGTATTGTTCTTTTTTCCTGTCTGGCACAACTTAAAAAAATATGCGGCAGTCTATCGTTCGCTGGAAGGCATTAACGCAGTGGTGGTAGGTGTAATGATCGCTTCCACTTTTTACATCATGAAAGATATTTCGCTGACAGAAATAAAAACAGTCAGCCTGGTTAACGTGCTGGTTATTATCGGCACTATCCTTTTGCTGAGTTTTACAAGATTTATTCCGCCACTGATTGTTGCGGCTTGTCTTTTGCTGGGGTTTGTTTTTTCCTGATCACTTTTTATAATATCCGCCTTTCTCTATTTCTTCTCTAACCCGATCCGGCAACATGTAACGAACCGATTTTCCCTCTTTGAGCAGCTGACGGATATGTGTAGCCGAAATTTGAAGTAATGGGGCATCCACGATCTGTAAGTTGGCCCCGGCTGAATTATTGATTTTAAACCCGGGTCTTTCGTAAACATAAATTTTGTATCGCTGAATAATCACTTCGGCGTTTTTCCATTTGTCCAGGTTTTGAAAGCTATCGCTACCCATGATAATGGAAAATTCATGTTCCGGGTGTTTTTCTTCCAGGTAGGCAAGAGTGTCAACCGTAAAAGAAGGCTTGGGAAGGCCAAATTCAATATCTGAAGCTTTTATCCGGTTGTCATCTTCGGTGGCGATACGGACCAGGTGTATCCTATCGTATTCATTAAGCAGAGAGTGATTGATTTTGAATGGGTTCTGGGGGGAAACCACAAACCAGATCTTTTCAATCCCGGTTTCATTCAAGATGTGATTGGCAATGATCAGGTGGCCGACATGGACGGGGTTGAAAGAGCCAAAATAGAGTCCGACTTTCATTTAATTAATTGATAATCAATTAATTCAACAAATATATTGTCCGCTTCGTTCAGTCGAAGACTTAAAGAATAACCTGCAATATTTACAGAAATTGGGTCGCCCAGGGGCGCAACCTGCTCTAAAACAACCACTTCTCCCGGCAAGCACCCCATTTCCATCAGTTTGAGGTAGAGCTCATTATTATTAAATTTTCGGATTATAGCCTTTTGACCGGGTTCCAGTTCTGAAAGTTTTTTCTCCATAATATTCCATTCTTTACAAAACTACCATTGTTGTATGTGAACCGTTTACGAATTTTGAAATTATGGCTTCTTCTTCAACCCGTAAAATATCCCGGCCAAAGGTTTATTTCTTTTATGAATCTGCTGATCCGAACTTAAGAAACCGGATCGTGTTGAAAAAGTTCATAGAGCGGCTCTTTATAAAAGAAGGGAAGAAGTTGGGCTCGTTGAATTATATCTTTTGTACAGACAAGAAACTTCTGGAAATCAACCGCCGGTTCCTGAAACATGATTTTTACACCGATATCGTCACATTCGACCTTTCAGAAGAGCCGGGTAGGATTGTTGGTGAATTTTATATTAGCGTTGACCGGGTGAGGGATAATGCAAAAAAAATGGGAGCGTCTTTTACTTCAGAAATTCACCGTGTTATGTTTCATGGGGCACTTCATTTGTGCGGATTTGATGATAAGACCCCGAAAGAAAGTAAAAAAATGAGGGCGATAGAAGACTCTCTTCTCTCAGAATATTTCAAGTAGTGTTTCATGTGACACGTTTTATCCAAAAGAAGTTCTGCGTTTCCCGTGGAACCTGGAAGCTGGAGTAAATCTTCCTGATAGCAGCTATCTTTGCCCCCCATGTTTCCTCAATACGATATAATAGTGGTGGGCGCCGGCCATGCTGGTTGCGAGGCGGCAGCGGCGGCGGCTAATCTGGGCTCTAAAGCCCTGTTGGTCACCATGAATATGCAGACCATTGCCCAAATGAGCTGTAATCCCGCCATGGGCGGGATCGCCAAAGGCCAGATTGTCAGGGAAATAGATGCAATGGGTGGTTATTCCGGAATTGTGACCGACCTTTCCATGATCCAGTTCAGGATGTTGAACCGGTCAAAGGGACCTGCCATGTGGAGCCCGAGGGCTCAAAACGACCGGATGCTATTTTCCTTGAAGTGGCGGGAGATGCTGGAAAACACCCCCAACCTTGATTTTTACCAGGACATGGTGAAGGGGTTGATTGTGAAAGAGGGGAGAGTAGAAGGTGTCATCACAGGACTTGGGCATGAAATAAAGGCAAAAGCGGTGGTGCTGACCAACGGTACTTTTCTTAACGGAATCGTTCATATCGGGGAAAAGAACTTTGGGGGCGGGAGAATGGCCGAAAAGGCCGCAACGGGTATCACCGAACAACTGGTTTCGCTTGGTTTCGAAAGTGACAGGCTGAAAACAGGAACGCCGCCAAGGATTGATGGCCGCAGTCTCGACTACAGCAAAATGGAAGAACAGCCTGGGGATAATGAAATTGTCGGCTTTTCATATCTTGAAACAGAAAAACCAAAGACACAAAGAAGCTGCTGGATCAGCTATACCAATCCGGCTGTTCACGACATCCTCAAAACAGGGTTTGACAGAAGCCCGATGTTTGCCGGCCGCATTGATGGAGTGGGCCCCAGGTATTGCCCGAGCATTGAAGATAAGATCAACAGGTTCGCAGAAAGAGAACGTCATCAACTGTTTATAGAGCCGGAAGGGTGGAATACCGTGGAAATTTATGTAAACGGCTTCTCTACTTCTTTGCCGGAAGAAACACAATACGAAGCTCTTCGTAAAATAGTCGGGTTTGAGAATGTAAAAATGTTTCGTCCCGGATATGCGATTGAATACGACTATTTTCCTCCCACGCAACTTAAGTATTCATTAGAAACAAAACTAATTGATAACCTGTTTTTTGCGGGTCAAATAAACGGAACCACCGGCTATGAAGAAGCGGCCTGCCAGGGGTTGATGGCGGGCATTAATGCCCATCAGAAAACAAGAAATCTTGACCCCGTAATTCTGAAAAGAAGCGAAGCGTACATCGGTGTGCTGATTGACGATCTTATCAGTAAAGGAACTGATGAGCCTTACCGCATGTTCACTTCACGGGCTGAATTCAGAACACTGCTTCGGCAGGATAATGCCGATCTGCGACTAACGGAATTAAGCTATCGTCTTGGTCTCGCCTCGCAGGAGAGGATGAACCGTGTGATTGATAAAAGAGTAAGAGTAGAAAAAATAATAACAACTCTCAAAGAGTTGCCTGTTGAACCTGGAGAAATAAATCCCTTTTTTGAAAAGATAGGATCTTCTCCTATTGCTGAAAAACAAAAAGCGCAAAAGATATTGCTTCGTCCAGATGTGGAATTAACTGATCTGGTTAAAGAGCTGCCAAAGCTTTCAGATCAACTAAATGGCTATTCCCGTGAAGCAATTGAACAGGCTTCCATACAGGTGAAATATGACGTGTATATTGAAAAGGAAAAAGAGCTGGTGAAAAGAATGGGTCAACTGGAAGAATTAGAAATCCCGGATTCCTTTGACTATAAAAAAATTGCTGCTCTCGGCAACGAAGCAAGAGAAAAACTTACCCGCATCAAACCCCGCACACTGGGACAGGCAAGCCGCATTTCCGGAATCAACCCAAGCGATGTGCAAATTCTGATGGTATATATGGGTCGCTGATCACTCTTTGTATCCTTCGTTTTTTCTAACTACCAGGAACCAATCGTTCTCGAGTGGGAGATAGCCGTAGTCATAACAATAATAATAAGTCTTACCAGCTTTGGTAGTATATAAATGTGTCAGGTATTTAAACTGGAAACCCAGCCGGAGCAGCTTTTCTTTATTTACATTAACAGATGTCTTTTCTTCATCTCTCATCAGGCCTTCAAGAATCTTTCTGTTGGTCAACAACGCCTTGTTGATCGTTTTTACCAACTCATTACCGCCCAGGCTTGTTTTTTGAAGGTTGTTGTAATTGTTGCGGCAATAATCATTGCAAAACTTCTTATCCACCCGGCCGTGCAACACGGCACCGCAGGAGAGACAGGTTCTTTTTGTTTGTGGCTGGTTCATAGTAAGGTTTGTAAAACATTAAGGTACAGAAAAATATCCGTGTATAAACGTTTATACCCGTTTAGCTTCGGGAGTAAACGGCTAAAAACCGGGTATGGCTTTCCGGCACTATCATCTTTGTGTTGTCAGTCGCCAAAAGGCTGGCTGAGATAACAAAATTCATCATTTTAAAACGTGTCAATTATGTACGCATTAAGAAACAAAGTTCAACTGATCGGCAACCTGGGTAATGCACCTGAAGTCCGCACAACAGAATCCGGAAAGAAACTGGCGCAATTCAATGTAGCCACCAGCGAAAGCTACCGCAATGCAAAAGGCGAAAAAGTTACCGAAACCCAGTGGCACCGGGTGGTGGCCTGGGGCAAAGTGGCCGAGATCGCTGAAAAGTACCTGGATAAAGGTAAAGAAGTGGCCCTCGAAGGCAAGCTTGTCAACCGCAGTTATACCGACAAAGAAGGCAATAAAAAATACATCACCGAAGTGCAAGTGAGTGAATTGCTTTTGTTGGGTGCAAAAACCGCATGATCTATAATATACAGTGCGGACCAGATATCCGCACTGTTATTTTTAGCATAGTTTAGCAATCGTCTTATGAACTATGATCAAACAAATGAGCTGTTTCGGTTTGCTGCTTCTTTTGTCAACCAAAGCTCCCGTAATATTTTCCTGACAGGAAAAGCCGGTACAGGAAAAACAACTTTTTTGAAATACATCCGGGAAAACTGCCCCAAACAAATGGCGGTAGCGGCGCCAACAGGTGTGGCCGCAATTAATGCCGGGGGTGTTACCATTCATTCGCTGTTTCAACTGCCGTTATCTCCTTTTGTACCGGCAGAAAGAGGTTTTTCAAACAACGACATCGCTGTTGGGCGACATAGCCTCCTTAGTCGCCTCCGCTTCACCACAGAAAAGAGAAAAGTGCTGCAACAGCTCGAGTTGCTGATCATTGATGAGATCAGCATGGTTCGATGCGACACACTTGATGCCATTGATCTTGTATTACGCCACATCCGCAGAAACCCCCTTGAAAGATTTGGCGGCGTGCAGGTGCTCTTTATTGGTGATATGTTCCAGCTTCCTCCTGTTGTCAAAGATGAGGAGTGGAAAATATTATCTGAGTTCTACAGCAGTCCTTATTTTTTCGATAGTCATGTTATCCGGGAAGAATTACCCGTGTACATTGAGTTTGATAAAATTTATCGCCAAAGCGAGGCCGGGTTTATCAGCCTGCTTAACCAGGTAAGAAATAACCGGCTTGACGAAGATGGTATTGCCATTTTAGAACAGCTTCATCAATCCGCCCTTCAAAAGAAAAAAGACGATGGCTGCATTGTGCTTGCCACCCACAATGAAATGGCCCGCAATATCAATGCTGCTGAGCTAAACAAACTGTCAGCTGCATCGCATACCTAT
Source organism: uncultured Chitinophaga sp. (assembly GCA_964412375.1). Taxonomy (GTDB): domain Bacteria; phylum Bacteroidota; class Bacteroidia; order Chitinophagales; family Chitinophagaceae; genus CADEDV01. Next base: position 20,656 of record CAYPOD010000032.1, read on the forward strand.
CGGGTTGAAGTAGAAGGCGATTTCCCCGAAACGGCTTACCCCGCCGACGAACTCCTTTATTTGAAAGAAGGCGCCCAGGTAATGTTCATTAAGAATGACGCAGACAAAGCAAAGAGATTTTTCAATGGTAAGATCGGAACAGTAACAGCTCTTGAACAGGATGAAATATCCGTGCAATGTGAAGGCGAACCCGAAGCGATTGTCGTGAAACCAGAGAAATGGGAAAACATCCGCTACTCACTCAATAAAAACTCCCGCCAACTGGAACAGGAAGTGCTGGGCTCTTTTTCACAGTTTCCATTAAGGCTCGCCTGGGCTATCACGATTCACAAAAGCCTGGGGCTGACCTTTGAAAAAGCCATTATTGATGCCGGCGAAGCATTTGCACCCGGCCAGGTGTATGTCGCATTAAGCCGTTGCACCAACCTCGATGGCTTAATACTGAAAAGCCGTATCAGGCCAGCAAGCCTGCGGGTGGACCAACGCATTGTTGATTTCTCGCAACATCAATCAACCGATGAGTCATTGCAGCTATTGATGACGGAAGCAAGGAAGGACTACCAGGAAAAGATTCTCAGAAATACCTTCGATCTTGCCCATGCAAAAAACACCTGTGCAGAACTGATCCGTTTTCTTGAAGAGAACAAAACCTCGTTTAACCAGGAGGCATTTCGCTGGATAGAAACCATAGAAGAAAAAATTATTTTACTCCAGGAAACCGTTTTGAAATTTCATACCTGGCTTAGCAGCCAGTTTTCACAGCCAATTGCACCGGAAGAAAATGTTGCACTGGTAGAAAGAACACAAAGGGCCGCCGGGCACTTCAAGAATGAGATAACAACAATTACGGAACTGTTGAAACAATGCCCCGCTTCCACCGACAGCCGCCAACATGCCAAAGAATTCAATGAAACGACAAAAGAGATCTTCAGCGAATTATCAATGAAGCTGTTTTTGCTTTCGGGTTTTGCCGGCAACCTTGACCCCGAATACTGGCATCAACAGAAAAAGAATTTTGTGTTGCCTTCTTTTCCGGTCAATGCTTATGCCGGTTCAAATAACCGCCAGACAGAAAGCCCACACCCCGTTTTGCATCAGCAGTTGCGAAAGCTGAGGGATGCCATCTGTGCCAAAAAAGATCTACCTATATATATTGTCGCAGGAAGCGCAACACTACAGGAAATGGCAACCTACTTGCCGCAAACACTGCCCGAATTACGAAAGATCAGTGGTTTTGGCGATGCCAAAACCGAACAATACGGCCAGCAGTTTCTTGATATTATCACTGAATACTGCCGCGAAAACAATCTTTCATCCCTTATTCATGAAAAGAAACCCAAACGGGAAAGAAAAGAAAGAACGGGGTCGGCGCCAAAAAAAGGAGATACCCATGCCGAATCCTTCCGGCTGTTTCGTGAAGGAAAAACAATTGCTGATATTGCTAAAGAAAGAGGCTTAACAATATCCACCATTGAGGGACACCTGGCCAAATTTGTGCTGCGGGGTGATATTAAGATTGAAGAACTGGTGAGCCCGGAAAAGATATTGCTGATCGAACCCCTGCTTGCTTCATTTGAAGGCGGCTCTGTCAATCCCATTAAACAACAGTTGGGTGATGCGGTAAGTTATGGGGAGATCCGCCTGGTGATTGCCTCCCTGCGCCGCGTCAATGATATTTGATCCTATCTGATCAATGTCACCGTACCTTTTCGCAATTCTTTAGGTTGTCCCTGCAACGAAAATTCAGCATACCATACAAAAATGTTGTTTCCTGTTTTCACACCTTGTGTATTGCCGTTCCACTTTTGCACGGGATCATTGCTGAAGAAAACCTTTTCTCCCCAGCGGTTATAGATGCTGAGCCTGTAATCACTGATAGCGGCGATGCTACCAAGCGGTCCGAACCGATCATTCAACCCGTCTCCATTGGGAGTAAATGCTGTTGGAAAATAAACACCAATGCAACTAAAATCAAGCGGGATAGTAACTTCTGCTGATGCAGGACAGGTTTCCGGAGCGGTTACCGTAACCATATATGTCTGCGCATTCAGGTTGCCGGCAATGGAAGTGGACTGAACCGGGCTGCTGTTCCAGTTAAAGGAAAGGTCTGTTGCCCTTCCGGTAACAGCGACCGATGCAGAGCCGCCGGTTCCGCTGACACAATCCGCAGGAGAAATTATGGATGTAGATAAACCCAGCACTGATATTTCAGCGGTAGTGGTTGATGCTGCATTGTCGGGTCCTGAAACAGTTAAAGTGACAGTGTAGTTGCCTGGAGCAGAAAAAATATGAGTGGGATTTGATGCTGAAGACGTGTTGTTGGCTCCCGAAGCAGGATCGCCAAAATTCCAGGAAAACCGGGTGGGACAAGGTGTGGATGTATTGACAAACTCCACCGTATTGCTATTGCTACAGGTATAGGTAAAACCGGCCTGGTTTTGTGGCGCCTCGCTGATGTTTACATCATCAATAGCAAAGCCATTGTAATTGTTGCAGATTGTACCTGCACCAAACAAAAAACGGAAGATCACATTGGGTTGACCCGCCAAATAAGGCATTGTATGCCTGGCGGTAAGCCACCCGTTGCTGCCATTACCTCCGCGGCAGCTGCCTGCTGTAGGCTGAATATTTCCAGACCAGCCGTGCCGCACCGAAGTAAGTGGTGCCAGGTAAGTGACAGAACTATTGTTAAACCAGTTTGTGTTAAGACAATTTACCGGATCGCTGGCCGATCCAACATTTATCCAGTTTATGCCGTTGTCAATCGAGTATTGAAAACTGCCGCCATCAAACTGCTGTTCCATTTCCCAAAACACTTTAAAAGTTATATACGGGTACTGCAGGCTGGTGAAATCAAAGCAGGGGCTTTGTAAAAAAGAAGCCTGCCCGTCAGTATAACTATTGCCGGTCAGTCCGCCAACGATCCAGCAATTGGAGCCGCTTCCCGCTGAATTAATAACTGCTTTTACCGGAGAACCCCATGCCCAATCTGTTCCCATTCCCCCTCTTGTCCAGTTTCCGTCATTCAATTCAAAGTCCTCCCGGTAGGGAAAAACAGAAATGGGAGTACTGCATTGGGCCTGTAGTTTGCCGGATAGCAGCCAGCATAGAAAAAGTAATCCCGCTATTCGCCATGAAAAATCTCTTATCCGGATCCACATACTGTATAAAGCAAACCGCAAATGTACAGCGATTGGTTGGTTGATATTGCCCCGGTGTAAAAGAGGAATGTTTCTTTAGAATCAACTGGCCTCATTGCTAACCATTAATTATTCACATTTATTCTGCTTACACTTGTTACATTAAAGTTTATATCTATCTTTCATTAACCAATCACTTATGACCACCCTTACTACCCCATCCTATCGCCTGATCAGCGATCACGGCATTGCCCAGGTTCGGCAAAGCCTTATCAACCAGCAAAACGCATTATTTGCACAGCGAACATTTCAACCCGGTGAAATTATCGCTGCATTTTCTGCCGGAACCATTGCAGCAGAGCCCACATACCTGACTGTACAGGTAGACGTTGGCAAGCACATCACATTACAACCGGAGTTTTTGCAATACATCAACCACAGTTGTGATCCCAATGTTTTCTTTGACACAACATCCATGCAATTGGTGGCATTAAAAGAAATTCACGCCGAAGAAGAAATGACATTCTTTTATCCTTCCACCGAATGGGAAATGACACAGTCGTTTAGTTGCTATTGTGGAAGTCCCCGTTGCATCGGTGAAATACGAGGCGCTGCGTTTTTAACTGAAGAGCTGTGGAAGCAATACCGGCTAACGGATTTTATTCAACAACAACTGGCCAAACGAGGAGCCAGGAAAGTGGCCTGAGACCCGATCCTCATGATAGTAAAAGAAGTTATCCGCTTATTAAAGCCCTACAAGATATGGGTGCTGGCTCCACACCTTGAGTCAGACGATCCGAATATCCGGCACTATTACGACTTCACCCAAAGCATTGCTGAATACACAAAAGTGTTTGAAGAGCTGAAAGCTGACTGGCAATGGCAACCTGTTACCATTGATAATTATAAAGAGGTCATTAAAAATATTTCCATTAGCGCTAATGGAAAAACGCCCCTGGTGATGAATCTCTGCGACGGAGATGAAGTGAACGGAACACCCGGCGTTTCCGTTATCCGTGAATTAGAAAAGTATGACCTGATCTACACCGGTTCGGATGAATTCTTTTATAATATCACCACTTCCAAGATACCGATGAAGAAAGCTTTTGACAAAGCTGGGGTATCAACAGCCAATTGGCGGGTGATCAATGGCAGCAAGGGTTCAACAAAGGGCATTTGCAAACGGGTGGGCACTCCGCTGCTTATCAAACCTGCTGTTTCCGGCGGCAGCATGGGGGTGTCGGTGAAAAATGTGGTGAACAGCGAAGAAGAGTTGCTTAAGCGGGTTGAAGAAATAAATAACGGCTATCGCGGCTGGAATTTATTGGCTGATGGTTTATTTGTAGAACAGTTCATTACCGGTCCCGAGTTTACTACTTTTATCACCGGCTCTGCGAATGACCCATCGAATTGTATTGTATATGAACCCGTGGAAAGAGTCTTTCATCATTCGCTTCCGGAATCAGAACGATTTCTTTCTTTCGACCGGCTCTGGGAAATATATGAAGACGAAACACCCATGCCGCAGCAGGAGAATTTTTATGAATACCGTCCGGCAGCTCCGGGTCTTGTTCCGCAACTGAAACAACTGAGCCTGGAAGCTTTCCGCTCCTGTAGCGGTAAAGGTTATGCAAGACTGGATATCCGCATGGATGCCGCAACAGGTAAACTCTATATGCTTGAGGTGAATGCACAATGCGGCCTCAGCGAAGACGAAGATTATACCTCCATTGGCGCTATCATCAAAGCCTCGGGTGTCAGCTATACGGCCATCATTGCCGAAATACTAAAAGATGCCCTGCGCAGAAGTGTTGACCGGCCTGTTTTGGTTAAAAAAATCTCCCGCAGCAAAAAAGCAAAAAAGAAACCGGTTGTTGTCAAGTAGCCCTGTATTTTATTATACACCTTGTCATTACCTTAGTGACGTATGAGAGTTTGTGTTTTGCAGCCCGACTATTCCACCACCGGTGTTGATTATAAAAATTATGATCCGCCCCGCGACCTGTCCGTTCTCATTCCCGAAGCAGAAGTGCACACAGTGTTTCTCAACAAACTCACTACTTACAAACAAATAAAAGAACTGGGCAAAAAAGGATACGACATCTTTGTCAACCTCTGCGAAGGATACCTGGAGTGGGAAGTGCCCTCTATTGATGTCATTTATACGCTGGAAATATTAAACCTTCCTTTCACCGGGCCGACAACCAAACTTTATGATCCGCCGAAAGAGCTGATGAAATATGTAGCCTATTGTGAGAATGTGAAAACACCGGGCTATGTTATCATCAATGAATTAAAAGATGTGAATGATGCGGTGAAACACTTATCCTTCCCGCTGTTTGTGAAACCTGCCAAAGCCGGTGATAGTTTGGGAGTAGATGAGCTTTCGCTGGTGCACAACAAGATCGAACTGCAGCAAAAATGTATCAGCATCATTGAAGAATACGGGCCTCTGCTGGTTGAAGAATATATTGCAGGCAGGGAGTTCACCGTATTGGTGGCTGCTAATGAAGACGGAAAGACCTGTTCGGTTTTCAGGCCGGTAGAATATGTTTTCCCTGAAGGAAGAGAATATAAAACCTATGCTCTCAAAACATCGGAACTGCACCCCGATTGCAACATACCCTGCAACGACCCGGTATTGGATAAGCAATTAAGGGCTGCTGCCGAAAGAATTTTTAACGGGTTCAACGGTGTGGGCTATGCCCGGCTTGATTTCCGGGTGAATGATAAAAACGAAGTTTTTTTCCTGGAGATCAATTTCACCTGTTCGGTTTTTTATACGGATGGCTTTGAGGGCTCAGCCGATTTTGTCATCAAATATGACGGTATCGGGCAGTCGGGTTTTCTCCGCCATATCATCAAAGAAGGTATTGCCCGGTATAAACGAAATATAAAGCCCTATGTAATGCGGGGCAATTCGATCGCAGGATTTGGGATCTATGCCAGCAGAAAAATTAAAGAAGGGGAAATCATTTTTTCCGGGGAGGGAAAATCGCAGCGCATCATCACCAGGCGGTTTGTAGAAAAAAACTGGAACGAAGATGAAAAACTTCATTTCCGCCGCTATGCCTATCCTGTAAGCGATGAGTTATTCATTCTTTGGGATGAAGATCCATCGGAATGGGCGCCACAAAACCATAGCTGCGAACCCAACACTGCTTTTGACGGGCTGAATGTGCTGGCTATAAAAAATATCAGCGCCGGAGAAGAACTGACACTGGACTATGCGCAGTTTCTTAATGAAAATATGGAACCCTTTCAGTGCCGCTGTGGTTCTCCCCAATGTCGTGGCCTGATCATGGGTGTTAAAAACAATTCGCTGACCGTAAGAGAACAGCAATTGCTTTGATTCAAACAATTGAACATCTTTTCCTAACTTTCATTTATCATGGACGTCCGACGCATCAGGCCGGAGAAATACCTGCGATATCTCTACCTGCCCAATCTCTTTGGCACCAAACGCACCAAAGAGATACTGGCAGTGAACCCAACCGTTATTCCGCAACGGGAAGAAGCAAGAGAGGTGTTGATCTATGCGTATGACTATGATCATAACCACCTGGAAGAAAAAAGCCTGGCAAGCACGGATGATTGTCTTGCCTATAAGAACAGCGGCCGCATTACCTGGATCAATATAGATGGTTTGCGAAAAGCAGATGTTGAAGCTGTTTGCCAGCATTATGATATTCACCCGCTGCTCCTGGAAGATATTCTCAGCATCAACCAGCGCCCCAAAACCGATGAAGTGGAAGGGGTGTTGTATTGCCTGCTGAACATGCTCTATTTTAATCCGCAGAAGAAAACAGTGGAGTCTGAGCAAATCAGCATTGTGCTGGGAAAAAAATTTGTCATCAGCTTCCAGGAAGATGCCTCAAGGGATGTGTTCAATCCGCTTCGCAACCGGCTAAAGAGTGCCAAAAGCCAGATACGGCAGCGCACTGCTGACTATCTTCTCTATTCCATGCTTGACCTGATCGTGGACAACTACTTTATCGTCATGGAAAAACTGGGCGAACAGATAGAGATGCTTGAAGAAGAAGTGGTGCGGAAAAGCAATAAACGCTCCCTGGCACATATCAACCAGTTGCGAAAGGAACTGATCGTATTAAAAAGAAATGTGGCGCCGGTGCGTGACCTGGTCAATCATATCATCCGCAGCGAAAGTGAATTGCTCGAAGACAGAACCACCAAATATTTTAAAGATGTGTATGACCATGTGGTGCAGGCGCATGATCTAACCGAAAACTACCGTGATGTGATGATGAACATGCAGGACCTGTATCTCAGCAATGTTAACCTGCGGCTTAATGAAGTAATGAAGGTGATGACCATCGTCACCTGCCTGCTGGCGCCGGCCACTGTGATAGGCGGCATCTTTGGAATGAACTTCGATATCATTCCCTATGCACATCATCAATGGGGATTTTATTTTGCTGTGGGCATCATGCTGCTGGTGCCACTGGCGATGCTCTATTGGTTTAAAAGAAGGGGCTGGTTCTGATCATTTTTTCTTAAACACCGGAACCGTGCTGCAGGGCTCTCCATACATGATGCTTTTGGCCACAGGCCGCAGCAGTTTCGTTATTTCCATGTAGGCAAAATCACCAATGGGTGTGTCGCCGCATCCTTTTATCACCACCCGCTTGTCTGCAAAGTCATCGCTGTTGACAGATGCCAGGTTTTTTAAAAAAATGGTTTTATGGAGTTCTTTTTCATCGCCCATCACAATTTCCCGGGCAACGGGTTGCAAATAAGCAGCCGCCAGCATCCATGCCCACACGGGAATGATAGCATCGGCGCTGCATACCAATGATACATTCTTGTCTTTGTAAATTTCCCAGTCTGTATTTTTCAGGGCTTCCCTGAATTCTTTTTCTTTCAGGATCATACCCATGAATAAATGATCTTTAAGATCAAACACGGCGGTTTCGCCGGCAGGCAGGTACTTTTCCAGGTCAAGGGTGATTAACCCGCTTTCCGCTACTTTATTGATGATAGGTTCGCTCATGGTCGTGTCGCTGTTCATTGCAAAAATAACAATTGCTGCCGGGCTCTTGTTTACGACAGGCGAAAACAAAAACCCCGGCCTTTGGCCGGGGTTTTAATCCTTTTTGCATCGTTTTTTATCAGTAATGTGTAGATCGGTTGTCTTTGATCTTTGCAGCCTCCCGCAGGTAGGTCACCGGAGAGTTGTAAGCTGCCTGCTGTTTTGCCCTTTCCATTTCTGCTTTTCGTTGCTCCTGCACCGATCCCGTGGCCTGGGCCACCGCCATCACATTATCAACCCTTACAACAAAAACAGCGCCGCTACCTTCAATGGCTTCCGGTACCAGCTTGCCCCTGTTGGCTGCATTAAAAGCAGCGCCGATCACTTTTTGCTCATAACCGATTGTCTGGGCAGCGGGACTGGTTTGGGCGCCGGTCATGCGAACGCTGTCCACCACTTCAACGGTTTTTCCCCATTTGCCGGCCACTGCTTCCAGTGTAGTGATGTTGCCGATTTCTTTTTTGATAAGCTCTGCTTTCTTTTTGTTACGCAGCAGCGGCTCTACCCGCTGTCTTGCTTTTGCTACAGGAACCAGGCCTTCTTTATTTACTTCCGTCACTACTGCCACCACATAATTATCATCTACACGTTCCGGTTGCAGCACTTCGTTGCGGTCCGCTTCATATATCTTTCTGACAAAATCCCTGGATACACCCAGCCCCATCACATCATAAGAGTTGGGGAGGATATCATAAGCAATTCCTTTGTTGTATCCTTTTGGCTTGAGTGTTTTTTCAAACGACTCGTTGAATGTCTTTTCGTCTTTGCAACTGCCGGCAAACTGGCTGGCAGCGTTGCGGGCTTCGCTGTCTGTATCGGTGCTGGTCAAAACGGGCTTGCTCAGGTAGGCCACTTTATAGGCCATGGAGTTTCCTTTTTGCGAAAGCACTTCTACATAGTGATACCCATATTCAGTTTTTACAATCCCCTTTGAACCGACAGGATTGGTGAAAATAAAATCATTGAACGTCGGCACCATTTGCCCGCTGGGCACATTGTCATATACACCACCCTTGTCCTTGCTGCCCGGATCTTCTGAAAGCTGTGCACACACAGAGTCAAAGATGGCGCCACCGCGGATAAGACCCTGGATGCTGTCAATTAATTTATAGGCTGTGGCAGAATCCCTCACCATCATTTGCTGGCCCGATTGCGGGTCCTGCTGCATAGTGGCGATGAGAATGTGGCGAACCTTTACGGTGTCCGGCATTTGTCTTGCACCAAGCAACTTGGCCAGCGAATAGCCGCCACCATCTGCATAAGGCCCATATACCTGGCCAACGGGGGTTCTGAAAATAGAATCCTTAGCCGCAATTTGTACCCTGCTGCCGCTGATATAGCTGTTGTAAAAACCAGGTTGTCCTTCACGCATCAGGAAGCGTTCAATATCCTGGCTGTTGAGCATTTCTTCTTTTAATGCAACAAGTTTGCTGATGACAGCAGCGGTATCAGCCGGACTCGGTGCTGCGCTAAAGCTGACATAAGAAATGCTGCGGCTTTCTTTTTGTTTGAATTCTTCTTTGTTTTTATTGATATAATCGCTGATCTCTTTGTCGCTGATCGTAACGGTGCTGTCAGGAATTTCGGTATAGGATTTTCTTACCAGCGAGATGGTTGCCACCTGGCTGTTGTCTGCGTTTTCTTTTTCTATCTTCCAGGCGGGTACATTCACGCTGCCGGCAAACAAGGAACTGAATTTTTCTGTCAGCCTGGTTTGTTCAATATATTTCAGGAGCTGGGCCAGTTGTTGCTTTTGCTCGTTGTTCCTGCCTCTTTCTATCTGGCGGATGGTTTGTTTCACCTGTTCCGGGTTATACTGTCCCTCCGGCCCCCCCATATATTGTTTGGCGATGGCAGAAGGATTCGGACCATAAAGCAGATCGCTGACTTCTTTTTTACTCAATGTAAAACCCAGCTTATCCATTTCCTGTTCCTGAACGATCCTGTTCACTTCCTGGTTCCAGGCGTTTTCAATGGCCTGCTGACTTAATGCGGGCCCGGCGGGATAGCCTTGTGAACGCATATTCTGTTCCACGGCATCCACCATCTGGCGAAAATCATTGATGTCAATGCTTTCACCATTTACATTACCCAGCGTATTTGACCGGCTGCCTCCAAACAAATTGCTTCTGCCCGTAAAAGCATCCATCGCAATAAAACCCAATAAAGCCAGTGCAATAACAATCGCTGAGATCAGCGCACCTTTTTCCCTGATTCTCTGAATAATTGACATAATAATGAGATGATAAACGGATTTTTAAAAAATAATTGCCCGCCCGGGCCATGTTGCCGGTTCGGGCGGGCAAAAATAGGGGAAATATCGTTCTGAACAAACTGTGGAAAACCCTCCAAAACCCTTGAAAATCGTGGCTTTTACGACATCGGGGCAGTAGGTTTGGCCTCTTCTATCGTTGTCCCGCCTTCACCAGTTTCATTTCTTTCACCAGGTGGCCGGCCCCGGCGTACTTGTCAATGATGAACAATATATAACGGATATCCACCATAATATTCCGGCAAATGGACGGATCATAATTGATATCACTCATTGTTCCTTCCCACACCCGGTCAAAATTCAACCCGACCAGGTTGCCATTGGCATCCAGCGCCGGGCTGCCCGAATTGCCGCCGGTGGTGTGGTTCATGGCGATGAAACAAACGGGCATCTTGTCGTTTCGTCCATACTGGCCATAATCTTTTTTGTTGTACAAATCCCTTAGTTTGTCTGGCACATCAAACTCATAATCGCCGGGTTTATATTTTTCCATCACACCATCCAGGTAAGTATAGAAATCATATTTCACCGCATCCCTTGCTTCGTAGCCCTTCGCCTTGCCATAAGTAACCCGCAGGGTACTGTTGGCATCCGGATAAAACCTTTTCTCTTTCATCACTTCCATCTGCGCCTTCATATAGGTGCGTTGCAGGCGGTTGATTCGGTTTTGTACATCATTCAGCTTGCCCTGCACCTGTGTTTGATATGTTTTAAGTAGGTCAAGGTATAATTGAATGGCAGCACTTTTCTTCAAAGCGGCCAGCACTTCTGCTGATGGTTTTTCCAGCAAAGCTCTCACAGCAGCCCGGTCGTGAAAAATGTCATCCTTATATATTTTATCAGCCAGCTTTTCAATATTGCCGCCGGCTTCTTTGAGCCAATCTTTCAGCAACGGGGAAACAAAGGACTCCTGCTGATCCTTCACATACATATCCACCAGTGATTTAAATAATTTCCTGTCCACCGTTGCGTCATATTCGTCGTACAGTTCTTTTAAACTGTTCGTTAATTCGCCGGCCCTTGCCCGGTATCCCTGTTCGCCGTTTCTTTCAAATGCAGTAACGAGTGAATTGAGTTGTGACGCCACCGTAAACACTTCAATTCTCGGAACGGTCTCCATATAATAATCTCTTGCATGACCATATGGTTTTAGCTCGGTGTATGCAGTTTCCAGGTCAACCAGCAGGGTGCGGTATTGTATTTTCCAGCCGGCGTTGGCATTCACTCGTTTTTGAAATTCGGCTTCATAGGTTTTCTTTTTGCCGATGGCATCGGTCCGGGTGAGACCCAGCACTTCTCCCTGCCATTTTTTCCAGGCATTGCTGATGCTGGCATACTTGGCAGCATACTGAATTTTGATCTGTTCGTCTTTGCGCATAAAACCATCAATAACGGCCAGCGCTTTATCCCTCAACCCTATCTTTGCCGGGTTGTTTACTTCTATGGTTTGCTCCACGGCAAAAGAGGGCAGGTATTCCATGGTGCGACCGGGAAAACCAAACACCATTGTGAAATCACCTTCCTTCACACCATCCAGTGAAATGGCCAGTGATCTTTTCGGCACATAGGGCACATTATCGGCTGAATAGTTGGCGGGTTTATTATCCTTGCCGGCATAAATACGGAACATGGAAAAATCACCGGTGTGTCTTGGCCACATCCAGTTGTCGGTGTCTTTTCCAAAATTGCCAATGCTGGAAGGAGGCGCCCCCACCAGCCGCACATCATTATATCTTTCTGTGATAAAAAGGTAATACTGGTTGCCTTCAAAAAAAGGACGCACCAGGCTTTCCTGGTAAGATTCTTTCTTTACATTCTTTCTTATTTCGGCAATATTCTTATCAATAGCTGATTGCCGTTCGCTTTCACTCATATCTATTGAAACACCCGCCAGCGCTGCTTTGGTCACATCATCAATCCGTACAATAAAAGTGACAAACAAACCGGGGTTGGGAATTTCTTCAGCAAATGATCTTGCCCAGAACCCATCCCGTATATAATTATTATCCAGCGTGGAATGATTTTGTATTTGCCCGAAACCGCAATGGTGGTTCGTCAGCAACAATCCTTTTGAAGAGATCACTTCCCCGGTGCAGAATCCTCCAAAACTGACGATGGCATCCTTGAGGCTGCTTTTATTAATATTATAGATATCGGCAGCGCTGATCTTCATCCCCATGCTTTTCATTTCTCTTTCGTTGAGCTGGGCCAGCAGTTGCGGCAGCCACATCCCCTCATCGGCACGGCTAATAAAGGCTGATAACAACAGGCTATACGCAAACAGCAATCGTTTCAAAATTTTCATGCTTTTAAATTTGGATGATAAAAATAAGACTTCCTTTTTTACCATCTCCATCTTCTATAAACCTGTAATAAGCATCATTCAACCAACAATTTTTCCCCGCCAACCTGTGGACAGACAATTAAAAATGTGCATATCCCTTTGTGAAACGTGGATATGAAACTGCGTCTTTAGCGATCATCTTTTTTAATCAGCCGGGTTATGGTTGCTGCTGTCCGCAAATCAACATTTATCCTATCCCAATTCACATCATAGTAATAGTTTACCCGCTAAAAAATTATGCAGCCGGGTTTTTCACATTGTTGTGGAAATGCCCCGCAAACCCCGGCTGGTATTGGATGCAGTATGTGTATTTCAATAATTGAAATGTGAATAAACCGGGTTTGGTAACTTTGCCAAAGAAAACAGGAAACAGTTTTCCACGAATTCACAGCCATAATAATAATAAGCTTTTTTTATAAAAATTATATTATTAATACTATTGTATTTATAGCCCGGCTGAAAAATTTTGTTTTGAAAAATTGAAAACCGTTGTGGAATATTGCTCCCTGTTCAAAAACTGAAAGTCATGTCTGACCAAACAATCGCCGCTGCCAGGGCCCATGTAGAAAAAAAAGGTTTTTTGGATATTGACCTTGATCCTACTCTCGATCTTTTTGCAGCCATTGAAAGGCTGAAGAAAGAAAAAAATGCAGTATTGCTGGCGCATTACTACCAGGAACCCGACATACAGGATGTGGCAGATTATATCGGCGACAGCCTGGGACTGGCCCAGCAGGCGGAAAAGACAAATGCGGACATGATTGTTTTTGCCGGTGTGCATTTCATGGCTGAAACAGCCAAGATCCTGAACCCGGCAAAAAAAGTGGTGATACCTGACCTGAAAGCCGGTTGCTCACTTAGCGACAGTTGCCCGCCGCCCTTGTTTAAAAAATTCAAAGAGCAGCACCCGGATCATGTGGTGGTGAGTTATATCAACTGCAGTGCCGGCATCAAAGCGCTGAGCGATGTGATCTGCACCAGCAGCAATGCAAAGATCATCGTGGAGAGTTTTCCTAAAGACCAGCCCATCATTTTTGCGCCGGATAAAAACCTCGGCGCTTATATCAACAAAGTGACGGGCCGCAACATGCTGCTCTGGAACGGCGCCTGCATGGTGCATGAAATTTTTAGTTTGGAAAAAATAACCAAACTGAAAGTGCGGCATCCGCAGGCCAAGCTGATTGCACACCCTGAATGTGAAGAACCTATTCTTCGTATTGCCGATTTTATCGGCAGTACCACCGGCTTGCTGAAATATACCCAAAGCGATACATCACAGGAATACATCGTGGCTACTGAAACAGGCATCCTGCACCAGATGATGAAGGCCTCACCGAACAAAACTTTTATCCCTGCACCCCCCAACAACAGTTGCGCCTGCAACGACTGCCCCCACATGAAGCTGAACACCCTGGAGAAACTCTACCTGTGCATGGAGTATGAAACACCGGAGATAACGATGGAAGAAGAATTGAGACTGGCGGCTAAGAAACCGATTGACAAGATGCTGGAGATAAGCCGGCTGGCGGGATTATGATGTTTAAAAAGGAAGCAGGTTAACCGGGAGATTAATACGGATCGTTTTTTTAATCAATCCTTTTTTCAGGCTTCTGTAGCTGATCCTTCTGCCTGAACCCGGTAAACGAAAATATAAGCAACCCTGGTGAATGCCGGTTTTCAGCTCAACAGGTTTTTTAATATCTGAAAGCAGCCAGGCCGATCTGATATTTTCAAGCCCGATCTTCCACACAGGATGAAAGTATTTTATCTCAATTAAAAATTTCATTTGAGAAACAAGCTGGTATGAATTTACACTGATTTTCAATATAAATTTATACCAGGAGTAGCGTATATTTATGTGATGGACAGAAATGGCCGCATAGCACATCACTAAAGTCTTCGCACAGTATTGGCGGCCACGAATGACCGCCTTTGGCTTTCCTTCATTTCAAATCATTCATTTTATCATTGGCAAATTCATTCAACCTGCAAAGGCTTTGTCATTCTTAATTCTGTCCATCGGATCGGGGCATGACATCCGGGTAACTGAACTACTGAGCCACTGTCCGCCATCATTGGGTTTGGCGCAATTTCGTGGCGGTCTAATTCGGATGTCAGGCTTGTTTTGTAGCTTTATTCCCGGCTCAGCGCCGGGAACCGCCACAAAACTGCACCAAGCCCCGATCCGTTGGTTGCAATTAAATTTGAAGCACCCTAATATGCAAAGTAGGGTTAGACTGCATCACTTCTAAAACACTTATGAGACTTCTAACATTTGCAATTTCACTTATAATTCATTCAATTTCGTTTGGACAGACAAAGCAATACCAAAATCTTTTGGACACAGCATTAAGTGGAAACGGAGCATTAATTGTGTATTCAAAACCCATTACTAAAATCCAGCTTGAAAAAACGGATATGTGGAACTATTTTTATTTTCACCGTGATTATGCTAATAAAGTGCTTGACACAATAATGTTTGCCCAAATAATTGAAAATTCCAAATCTGTTGACACAACTTTGTGGCAAGACACAGAGTTAAAGTCATTGATAGTTACTAGCAGTAGAGAAGCGACAATTTCAAAGAAAAAAGCATTTCAAAAGTTACAATTGACAGATAAAAGCCAAATCAAGTTGTATAAAAAACAAATCAACCGCTACAACTCGACTGACAGCTATGATAGAAATCTCTACTACTTTTCAAGACCAGTGTTTGACAACTCAAAAAAATATGCAATTGTTCAATGGGACAATGCTCATAGTGGACTTGGCGGTGGTGGTGGAATTATTTTGTATCATTTACAAGGCGACACTTGGAAAGAAGTAGGAATAATTATGAATTGGAAGTATTAACTGCAACCAACAAAAGGTTTGCCGCAAGGCTGGCAGACGGAATAACAATCAGCAGTTGTACTACTATTATCTAATATCGGGCTTGACCGAATTCTATTTGGCTTTTAGTTGTTAACTTCAACATCAGTTTTTTAATCGGCTTCAGTTGCCGGGCAGACAGTTATAAAATACCAGCCCTGCGGCAAGCCTCGAACGTTGGCGGTTATGCCAATGGGCAATCAGTTATTCGGTTCGGGGGACAATTTA
>CAYPOD010000033.1:0-34590 GCA_964412375.1 uncultured Chitinophaga sp.
AGAATCTGCCGGTCTTTCGGCAAGGTTTGCCGCCAAAGACAGGGATAAAGTGCTGCTGATGCTGAAAGAAACCCTGATGGAGCCGGCATTTAATGCGGAAGAGTTTGAAAAAGAGAAAAAAAGACTGCTGGTTTCACTGGAGCAGCAAAAAGAAAGTCCCCGCTCAGTGATCAGTTCATATTTTGATAAATTCCTTTACGGTGATCATGTGTATGGCAATATTGTTCAGGGCACCATTTCCACGGTATCGGCATTGACAGTGGAGGATGTGAAAAGTTTTTACGCTGACAATTATTTACCCGAAGGTTCTGCCATAGCCATTACCGGTGATTTTAACAGCAAAGAAATGAAAGCCACTGTCACCAATTTGCTTACTCCATGGAAAAAAGGAACAAAACGCCAGGCTAATCTTGCTGCCAAACCCATCAGCAGTCCATCGGGCAACAGGGTGTTACTGGTGAACAAAGATGATGCAAGAGAAACCACTTTCTATATCGGTGCACCTGGCATCAGCCGCAACAACCCGGACTTTGTGGCTATTGAAGTGGTGAACACTTTGTTTGGCGGCCGCTTCACTTCCATGCTCAATGATGAGTTGCGGGTAAATACAGGTCTCACCTATGGAGCCAACAGCCGCTTTTCCTCATTAAAGAATGGCGGCACATTTTCCATCAGCACTTTTACGGCAAACAAGACAACAGAACCTGCTGTGGATAAAGCATTGGAAGTGCTGAATAAATTACATAACAACGGTATTGATGAAACTTCACTGACCTCCGCCAAGAACTATGTAAAAGGTCAGTTCCCTCCCCGTTATGAAACAGCCGGGCAATTAGCCGGATTGCTGACGCAGATGTTCTGGTACAACTTTGATGAATCCTTCATCAACAATTTTGAAAAGAACGTTGATGGATTGACATTAGATAAAGCAAAAGCGATCATCGCCAAATATTTTCCAAAAGACAAACTGCAGTTTGTGCTGGTGGGCAAATCGGCCGAGATCAAAAAGATAGCGGAGAAATATGGTCCGGTCACCGAAGTGCAGATAAAAGAAGAACCAAAGAAAGCATTCTGATAAAATTATCCTGAAAGATGCTGTTTCAAAAAGACTTTTTGAAACAGCATCTTTTATCTGGGCAATCGCATCACATTAATGCTAAATGATATTACCTGTCATTTCTGCACCACTAATTTTTGGGTATCCATCTCTGTTCCCCGGATAATTCTTACGATATAGATGCCGCTGCGAAGCTTTGCCACATTCAGTTTCACCTGACCGGCATGAACATCAAAAGCTGTTTCGGATAATAAACGGCCATCAAGCGACTCAATTCTTATTCTGCCGCTGACGGATTTTGATCTGTCAGCCGGAAATCCTTTACCATTTCCGTCTAATAAAACCGTTACCTCATCACCCTTAACAGGGTTGGGGAATAAGATTGGTTTGGGTCTGCCGGGGGCAGCCAATCTTAAGGGGCAGGAATAAACCACTTCAATTTCTTTGGTGGTTTCAGGGCTGCCAACGCCACAGGCATTCTTTGGTCTTACAAATATTTCATAGGTGCCTGTCTGTTCAGGTATGAAAGTAAAGTAAGGCGAATCATAAGGCGAGATAACATCAGGTGGCGAACCAATGAGACGATAGCCCCACTCATAACCGGTGCTGCCCGAACCCCATGCCACTGTGGCTCTGTACGTATAGATACCCCACTCTGAATAACAGCTTGGTTCTTCATAGGGATAAGATTCAATATTGAATCCGACGACAGGATTTCCTACATGAATAACCTTTGTCTTGACATTATTTGTCTGGCAGCCCACTGCGCCAATCGTAGCTGTTAATGTTACAAAGCCATTAGCCCCGGAAGCGGGAGTAGCTGTTATTGAAGACCCGCTTCCGGACAAGGTAATATAACCGTTTGAAGCGGACCAACTGACTGACAAACCAGAAAGTGAGCCTGATAATGAATATGTTTTAGCCGAGCCGCAAATGGTTGCATCTCCTGTCATCGTAACATGGGTAAAATCCACCGGATCCAAATTTGAGATGTTTGTAGTATTTGTAGTAGTAACTCCAGTATTCGTAGGGTCAAGCCAGTTGCTCAGTCTTGTGGCATTAGTACCGCCACCTGTCCATGATAAATCGAAACGTCCATATTCGCCAATGGAAGGTATTTGTGTAGTACACCAACATTCATTAGTTCCTGGATTTCCACAAATATTATCTTGATATCCGTGTAGTTGTCCTACAACCCTATGATTCTGGTCAAACAAGGCGGCTCCGGAAGAACCATACTGTATGATACCATCACTAAAACTAACACGCCAGTGGTTAGAAGTTTGGGATGGGCAGGGGCTATTAGGGTCTTCCCAGGCTACTGAGGTAGCCTGTGTGTTGAATAAACTCACTTTCATTAAATCGCCTCTGGGATGGTGCAAGGATGCCCCGGATGTAGCCGGAGTAGTTGACCGGGACCAGCCTGCATAATTAATTCCTGAATTTGAAGCAGGGGTTTGATTCATTTGAACAAGTGCAAAATCCAATTCACAATTGTTGGCTCTTAATGTACATCCATTGAATTGGACATCTTCACTCCAATCAGAATTTGGCGTACAGGTTTCGCTCCAATATTGATATTGAAATACCCAGTTTGCTAAATTCCCCAGTAAACAGTGATCTGCAGTTAAAACATAAGGCATGGTTGAGTTACAGGTGTTCATCACTAATGTACCGGTGCAAGTACTTTGACCATTATTAATAAGTATTATGGCTACAGAATTTTGTTCATTTCCCCAACCATTGCCTTAGTTGCAAGCAATATTAATATTACAGGTTGCAGAAGTGCCGGGGTTTCCAAAATAACTACCACCAAATTTTTCAATTCCGTAATTGATGTGTGAAATATTGATAACAGACTTTCCTATTTCATTATTTGGTACTGTTAATAATAAAATGATTTTATTTCCCTGATATACCCTCGTAGCCCATAGATTAAGTTCATTGTTTTCTTTCGCCGTTATACTATCGGTTAGTTCGTAATCATTATAAATGCTCAAAACAGCATTTGGAGAGAGTACGAAGTTGTTAAAATTTAGTGACAGGTTTAATGCGCCGGTTGCTTTTATGGTTAATGAATAGTGGGTGTATTGTGATACTGTCGTAATAGGAGCCTCTTTTATAAAGTTTAAATTTGCTGATATTGAATGAGCAAACCTGTTTGAGTACGTTGAAGAAGATTGTTTTTCTATTTCACTTCTAATCTTTTCAATTTCTTCAGGTTCATCAAAGATAACTTCCTTGGTTTCAATATTTGAGCGAATTCTTTCAACTGGGATACCATCTTTAAATATTTTGGTTTTTACTTGAGAGAATCCTATGTTGCAAAAAGTAAGCATTGCTAATGCTGCAAAAATGCTATATGATTGTGGCTTCATTTTTTAATTTTTAAAATGTTAGTTAATAGTATGACTTATAGATATTCCCATCCCTCCCCCCTTTATCCATTTAGTTCTTGTATCACTATTGCTTTCATAGGGAAATTCAGAGTCTGTTTTCCACATAGTATATACCGGCAAACTAACAACAGGTCCAACAAGAAACTTATTAACTGGTATTGAAAATTTTGCAAATACATCGAGCCTGAATCCCCAAAAATCAGTTCTGCTGCGTTTCCGGGGGTTTTCAATCTGGTTCGGGTTCTCTGTTAAAAAATACTTTTGTGAGAAGGTGAGGTAGTTATTAATAAGCAATCCACCCGAAAACGATAAATATTTTTCTTTCACAAATTCATTTTCAGCTGACAGGCCAATGTTTACACACTTATAGAAATATCTGTCGGTTGAATACGTCCAAAAAACTGGACCCGGGGGCGATGTTATATGCCTTGCTTTAGCATGTGTGTTAAAGAGTTCATTGTAATTGTCAATTTTATTAAAAGAAAATCTGTAGAATCCGACAAATGGTTTGATGTAGATATTCCTAAATACATTCATCCTATATCCTACATCCATACCCCAGCTAACTCCTTTTATGCTTATTATATGATCGTAAGTAGGATTAACAGGAACCCTGAATTCTGGATATTTATCTATATTGAAATATTGGGTAATCTCAATTCTGGCTGGTTGTTTTTGTGATAAATGGCTTCCCCCTTTTACCTGTGCTACTGCGTTGTCAAGATGCAAGAAAAGAAAAGCCGTGTTAATTATAAAGCAAAGCAATGTCTTTTTCATAATATACCGTTTATAAGTAATGCAGATTGCAGACTGTAGTTCCTGACAAAAGTTAGCCAGGACTCGTTGCGCAGAAAGCGGCGGACTATTATCTTTTGGCAGTTGGTTGGGGGCTTTCATATCTGTTTTGTTTTTCCTGTGCTTTAATTCTGGTAAATAACAGGCAGCCTCGCAGATGAGGCTCATTATTAAAACAGACACTTATCCCCTTGGGTATAGTAATTGTGTTGCCGAAACTTTGTTTATAGTGCTAATAAGGGGGGTAAATAACAGAACCCCTAAAAAGAAGAATTTTCTCATGTGATAAGTTTTAATGGTTGCTGTAATCTCTGGCAATCTAATATGAAATTCTTTTGACGCCAAAAAATAATTTGACAGGGAGGTAATAATAAGCCACTTGATGCTCGTTTAATCCAGGATAAGAATCCAGCTGCTTCACCGTCTAGTAATGATTTTTAACAGGCTATACATGATTTTTTTTTCATTGCTGCTGTTGCGTGCCGGTGGAAAGATTTTTCACCGGCATTCTTTAGCCGTTAGCCTGTTTGGCGGGCAACGGCAAGCCAGGCATGGTATCGCCTGAAGGCAGAAAAGAAAGAGGTTGTCTTCGCAAAACGGCTTTTGAAACAGCCTCTGTCTTATTTTTAACACATGAATATTCATCTCTGGTCAGTTGGCAGGAATCATGAGCCATATATCAAAGCCGGTGTGGAAGATTTTACACAACGCATCTCCAGATATTTTAAAGTAAAATGGAATATCATTCCCGTTCCAAAAAATGCCGGCATGATGAGTGAAACTGAACTAAAGAAAAAAGAAGCTGAAATCATCTTAAGTATGCTTGGGAAAGACGAATACTTAGTGGCGCTGGATGAAAAAGGCAAACAAATGACTTCAGTAAAACTGGCTTCGTTCATCCAGACGAGAGCCAATGAAAGCACCCGAAACCTGGTATTTCTTATTGGCGGCGCTTATGGCATTGATGAAACAGTGCTGGCAAGAGCCAATTACAAATGGAGTTTGGCCGAGCTCACTTTCCCACACCAGTTGGTCAGGCTGGTGCTGGCAGAGCAACTCTACAGGGCCTGTACGATCATTAAAAATGAAAAATATCATCACAAATAATCTCTATTTTCGGACATCAATATCGCAGCATGGAATTGTCTATCACTCTCATCATTGTCATTGTTACTTGCCTTGTTTCAATCGGTGGTTTCAGCAACCAAAAGATAATAGATGATCTTATCTTTTATCCGCCTGCCATTCGCCGCCAGCCATTTCGCTTTATCAGTCATGGATTCATTCATGCAGATTTCATGCACCTTGCTTTTAATATGATCGCTTTGTATTCTTTTGGTGAAGCGGTGGAAAAGGGGCTGTTCACCCATCCCTGCATCTTTGGTGAAAATGCAAAATATTTTTTCCTCTTGCTTTATTTTGGCGGACTTATTATGGCCAGCCTTCCCGATTATGTAAAATATAAAGACAGTTATCATTTCAGAAGCCTCGGTGCTTCCGGAGCTGTTTCTGCAGTGATCTTTGCCGCTATTATACTGCTACCCCAACTGCCAATCCGTTTCTTCTTTATTCCTATTGATATTCCCGGATTCATATTTGCCATCGTTTATCTTTTTGGGTCCGCCTATTTTGATAAACGGGGAGGCGGCAATATCAATCACTCCGCCCACCTGTGGGGAGCATTGTTCGGAATGCTGTTTGTATTTGTGTGTGTGAAGATCGCCGGGAATATGGATGTAATAGAAAACTTTATGAAACAGATCCAGTCATTAAAATCATTCCGGCCTTTTGAGTGTGAGTCGTAATACGGATTTTGTTTTTCCTGTGATCTTAAACCTGTCATCAATACGGCGACCAACTAACCAGAGAATTTTTTTGTTGCTTTCAACAACCCAACTATTTTCCTTTTCCGTCCTGGACATCTTCTGATCAATAAAGAAGCGGGAAAGTTTCTTTTTCTTTCGCATGCCCAGCGGGTAGAAATAATCACCGGCTTTCCATTTTCTCAGCAAAAGCGGAAACTGAATGCCCGCAGCGTCAAGGGTGGCGACCCGGTCATCCGTTGACATCTGAACATCGTTCAATTTTCCAATTTGAATGTTGCCGCCTTCAAACAGCACCTCTTTATCCGTTGACTCAATAACAATAGTAACCGAACCACCGTCATATGCCGGGCTGATGATAAACCAATTCCGGTGTTTGATGAGACGGTAATGAAACAGGGGCGATTCAATGAATTTTCCTGAATCACTGGAAGCCAGTTTGATCACTTCATCCACCTGCTTTTCATTAAAGCCAAAATCCCTGATGAGCTCGTAGATCAAAGCCCTGTTGTTGTATTGCAACAGTTGTTTCACCGGTATATGCCATTCCGCACCTTTGGCTTTGCAAAGCTTTTTCTTCAACCCGTCTGTGGCAATCCGGTAAAGTCTTTCAATCTCTTTGAAACGATCAATATTATCCTGCAGGTTATCCTTTACCTGCGGATAAACTTTACTGATGGCAGGTATGATCTTGTTTCGAAAAAAATTACGGGTGTATTTGTCAGAAAGATTCGAGGAGTCCTCGACAAAATCAAGCTGATGCTCTTTTGCAAATTGCAGCAGTTCTTCTTTGAAAAAAGGTAATAATGGTCTTTTAATATAACCATTGGCAGAAGGAATGCCCGTCAATCCCTGCAAACCCGTGCCACGAAAAAAATACATCAGCAATGTTTCTATATTATCATCCTTATGATGAGCTGTAAGCACAGGATGGATCACCAGGCGACCCACTGCAGATGCTTTACTTACTGCCAATTCCTCAAACCACTCATAACGAAGTGCCCTGGCAGCTTCCTGCACCGACAGTTTATGCTCTTCAGCGTACTTCTCCGTTTCAAACCTTTTCACTTCCACACTTACCTTATACCTGTCACCCAGTTGCCTCACAAATTGTTCATCTCGTTCACTCTCCTCCCCTCTCAATTGAAAATTGCAATGTACAATACCGAATTCGTACGCTGACTGGTGGCAAAGTTCACATAAAACAACAGAATCCACCCCTCCGCTGACGGCAAGCAGCAGTTTATCCTTTCCTGAAAAAAGATTTTCCTCGCTGATATGCTTTTTAAACCTGTCTGCTAATGACATGTTAATAAGTTAGTTCCTCATATGCTCCACGCAATTCACCAAAAGCATGATTGTCCCCCGCTTTCTTCGCTTCTTCCATTCCTCTTTCATATACTTTTACAGCCTCATCTGTATAGCCGGTCCTTTCCAGCAGTTTAGCCAAATGATAATAGCTGCCTACATAGCCAGGCTCTCTACGCAATATTTCCTCAAATAAAGTCCGTGCCTGCCTGTCATCACCCAGCTTAATATATTCCAGGGCCAATGCATGATTCAGAAAACTATCTGCCGGAGTTTGCTTCAAAAATGCTTTCAACTTTTCTATCCTGTCCATGTTGATATAAAAAATTGTGAGTGATTTGCCCGGAATTACCTTTGCAACACTTATCTTTGTTTTAGTTGCATAAACAACTAATTGGTAGTTCTGGCAATAACAGTCCGTTTATGCTTATTAAAAATATCAATTATGAAAATTTTAGTTTGTATCAGCAAAACGCCGGACACCACGGCAAAAATAGCTTTCACCGATAACAACACGAAATTCGATACCAATGGCGTGCAATGGATCATTAACCCCTATGATGAGTGGTATGCTTTGGTCCGTGCCATTGAATTGAAAGAAGCAGACGCTTCTACCGTCATTCATCTGGTTACAGTGAGCGGTGCCGATGCTGAGCCCATCATACGCAAAGCACTGGCGCTGGGTGGCGATGAGGCCATCCGTGTGAACGCAGACAGCCACGACAGTTTCTATATCGCTTCGCAAATTGCTGAGATTGCCAAACAAGGCGGTTATGATCTTGTTTTTACCGGCAAAGAAACCATTGATTACAATGGTTCCTCCATTGGCGGCATGGTGGCCGAATTGCTCGACCAGCCCTATATTGCTTTGGCTACAAAATTTGAATTAAGCGGCAGCAATGCAACGATCACCAGGGAGATTGAAGGCGGAGAAGAAGTGTGTGAAGCAGCACTCCCACTTGTAGTAAGCTGTCAGAAAGGAATGGCCGAAGCAAGAATCCCCAATATGAGAGGCATCATGGCCGCAAGAACAAAACCTTTAAAGGTGCTGGAACCAGTTGCTGCTGATTCGCTGACCACTGTAGCCGGTTTTGGTCTGCCTCCTGCAAAAGCCGGGGTTAAATTAGTATCGCCTGATAACCCGGAAGAACTGGTGCGATTACTTCACGAAGAAGCAAAAGCTATTTAACTACCTACAACAAATTATCAATTACAAACTTCTTATATGTCAGTTTTAATTTTCATAGATACGGCCGATGGCCATGTGAAAAAAGCCTCTCTTGAAGCAATGACCTATGGCGCAAAAGTAGCTGAACAACTTGGCACATCTGCTGAAGGCGTAGTGCTGGGCACCCCTAGTGATGATCTTGCTTCATTGGGAAAATATGGTGTAAAGAAAATTCATCATGTCAATAATGATCAGTTGAATGCTTTCGATGCACAGGTATATACAAAAGTGCTGGCACAGGTGGCAGAAGCAAGCGGGGCCAAAGTGATCGTTTTTTCCAACAATGTAAATGGTAAAGCCGTTGCCCCCCGATTATCGGCCAGGCTAAAAGCTGGTTTGGTTTCCGGAGCGGTAGCGCTCCCCGATACAGGCAATGGTTTTGCAGTTAAAAAGAATGTTTTTTCAGGTAAAGCATTTGCCAATATTGCTGTCAGCACCGACATAAAGATCATTGCATTAAATCCAAATGCCTACCAGGTGACTGCCGGCGATGGTGTTGCTGAGGTTGTTAGTTTCAATGCCGCTGCAGATACTCCTAAAGTGAAAGTGACCGGTGTAAATAAAGCAAGTGGTGAAGTGCCGTTGACAGAAGCGGAAGTGGTGGTGAGTGCCGGTCGCGGTATGAAAGGGCCCGAGCATTGGGGCATCGTGGAAGACCTTGCTAAGGCACTACATGCTGCATTGGCCTGCAGCCGTCCCGTTGCTGATGCGCACTGGCGTCCGCATCACGAACATGTGGGGCAAACCGGTGTGGCCATTGCTCCGAACCTTTATATTGCCATCGGCATCTCCGGCGCAATTCAGCACTTAGCTGGTGTGAACAGGAGTAAAGTGATTGTGGTGATCAATAAAGATCCTGAAGCACCTTTCTTCAAAGCTGCCGATTATGGCATCGTTGGTGATGCTTTTGAAGTGGTACCAAAGATTACAGCGGCAATTAAAAAGCTGAAAGGAACAGCATAAAATACTCCGTATTTTTTCTTAAAATGCTCTCGACCGGGAGCATTTTTTTATGCCCGCCAAATTCCAGCTTATTAAAATGAATGACTTAAATTCGTGGCTCGTATGAAGAAGATAGAACTGGAAATTGTTGCCCTCTCTCACAGTATCACACAAACCCATTCATATGCCGTGGTGCTGGGCGAAGTGAATGGTTTGAGACGCCTGCCGATTGTTATCGGGGGGTTTGAGGCACAGGCGATAGCAGTGGCATTGGAAAAAATGCAGCCCAGTCGTCCCCTCACCCACGACCTGATGAAAAATTTCCTGACTGCTTTTGCCATTGATCTGCATGAAATCATCATCTGCGACCTGCAGGAAGGTATTTTTTATTCCAAACTGGTCTGTTCTTCAGAAAATGATACGATTGAAATTGATTCCAGAACATCAGATGCACTGGCACTGGCAGTGCGGTTTGGCTGTCCTATTTATACGTATGAAAATATCCTGGAAAGTGCTGGCATCCTGATGGAAGACAGTGGCGGCGAAAAGAAGAAAAAAAGAAAACAGGAAGCGGTGGTGGAAAATGATGGCCCCACCGGAAATGAAGACCTGAA
This sequence comes from uncultured Chitinophaga sp., assembly GCA_964412375.1. Taxonomy (GTDB): domain Bacteria; phylum Bacteroidota; class Bacteroidia; order Chitinophagales; family Chitinophagaceae; genus CADEDV01. The sequence continues at coordinate 10,167 of CAYPOD010000033.1, forward strand.
AACAATGTCACTGGAAGAACTGAACCATTTGCTGAGTGAAGTGCTCGACAATGAAGATTATATTCGTGCCATTGCAATCAGAGATGAGATCAATAGCCGGAAAAAGGGTCGTTGAGAAAATCCTTTTTATAATTTAGATATAGTTCACTTTACCTGAAAATTCAAACCAATCCATTCATCCGTGATCGTATTTCCCAACTGTAAGATCAACCTGGGACTCAGAATCCTTCAAAAACGCAGCGATGGATATCATGACCTCGAAACTGCATTCTATCCCATTGGCCTGAGCGACATCCTGGAAATTATCGAATACAAAGAAGTGGTTCGCACGGCCAGCATTCCATTCAGTCGCAGTGGTTTTATGATCGATGGCGATACCAGTAACAACCTCTGCATAAAAGCCTACAAACTGCTGAAAAGGGATTTTCCCAAACTGCCTTTGATACAAATGCACCTGCATAAATCCGTGCCAACAGGTGCAGGGCTTGGCGCAGGCAGTTCAGATGCGGCCTTTACCCTCAGGCTGCTAAATGATAAGTTTGCTTTAGGCATCAGCGAAAAAAAACTAATGGAGTATGCGCTGGAGCTGGGTAGTGATTGTCCTTTTTTCATCCTTAACAGACCCTGCTATGCTACAAGTCGTGGCGAAATACTGGAACCCATTGACCTCGACCTGTCTGCTTATAATCTTATAATCGTCAATCCCGGCATTCATATCAATACCGGGCGGGCATTCCTGGATGTAGGCACTTCTTCACCTGAAACAACAATAAAAGAAATACTGAAGTTGCCTATAGAAAGATGGAAAGATCAGTTGTTGAATGACTTTGAAAATAAAGTTTTTAAAGATCAACCTGATATTGTAGATGTTAAAGATAAATTATACGCAGCGGGGGCTTTGTTTGCATCAATGAGCGGAAGCGGAAGCACCGTGTATGGCATTTTTGACAAAGACAAAACACCACAATTGAAATTCCCTGAAAATTATTTTGTAAAAACGCTAGCCGGCTAAGTGCAGCAAATCCTGCAAATCCAACGGCGCCGTTATCATTTGCAGATTTCCTGCTGCATCTATTGGCCATTGTTCCTTTGGTTTATCCCAGTATAATTCTACCCCGTTTCCGTCAGGGTCATCCAGGTAAATCGCCTCCGACACACCATGATCAGAGGCACCTGTAAGCGGATATTTTGATTCGATCAGTCTTTTAAGGATAACAGCAAGGTCCTTTCTTTCCGGGTATAATATGGCCGTATGAAATAAACCTGCTGCATTTTTGGGCGCCGGGTCTTTGCCTTTGCTATACCAGGTGTTCAGCCCAATGTGATGATGATAACCACCGGCTGAAATAAATACGGCACTGTCACCATAATATTGCTGCACTTCAAACCCCAGCAGGTCACGATAAAATTTCAGTGATCGCTCCAGGTCGGCCACTTTTAAATGAACATGGCCGATTTTTGTGCCAGGTGGAACTGTATATGTCATAGCCTGTTTTTATTTGTTGAAAGAATAAGTAATCTCCAGATTGAGTTAAACGGTAATTTGCCCATCAGACAATTTACCTTATCTTGCAACAAATCTCGGATTATCCCACGGATTTCCTACATATCATTCTTTCTGAAAAAGAACCTCGACCTGCTCAATCACCGAGGATAGTCATTGTTTACCGGTTCATCCTGTACCGGGTTGTTTTTCATTTCATTTTTTTAATTACTCAATCATACGCATTATGCAAGCTGTTAGAGATATATCTTCCAAAACACAATACTACCTGGAACTGGAAGAAAGATATGGTGCCCACAATTATCATCCCATTCCAGTGGTGCTGGAAAAGGGGCAGGGAGTTTTCCTGTGGGATGTTGATGGCAAACGCTATTATGATTTTCTCAGTGGCTATTCTGCCGTAAACCAGGGGCATTGTCATCCAAAAATTGTTCAGGCATTTATTGAACAATCTCAAAAACTAACATTAACGAGTCGTGCATTCCACAGTGATGTGCTGGGAGAATATGCAAAATTCATAACCGATTTCTTTGGCTATGATAAAGTGTTGCCGATGAACACCGGTGTTGAAGCCGTTGAAACCGCCATCAAATTATGCCGGAAATGGGCCTATGAAGTGAAAGGCACTGAAAGGGACAAAGCGGTCATCCTGGTATGCGAAGGAAATTTTCATGGCCGCACTTCCACAGTTATTTCATTCAGCAACGACCCTGCAGCGAAAAAGAATTTCGGGCCCTATATGCCCGGCTTTAAATCCATCCCTTTTAACGACATAACAGCATTGGCAAAAGCTTTAGAAGATAAAAACGTAGCCGGATTTCTTGTTGAACCGATACAGGGTGAGGCCGGTGTTATGGTTCCGGATGAAGGTTATCTTGCCAAAGCAAAACAACTCTGTGAAGCAGCCAATGTATTGTTCATTGCTGATGAAATTCAAACCGGCCTGGCCCGGACAGGTAAAATGCTTGCTTGTGATCATGAAAACGTAAGACCTGATATCCTCATCCTCGGAAAAGCATTGAGTGGCGGTATCATGCCGGTCAGCGCCGTTCTGGCGAATGACGAGATCATGCTGACCATAAAGCCGGGAGAGCATGGCTCAACATACGGAGGAAATCCCTTAGCCTGTAAAATTGCCATCACCGCTTTGCAGGTGCTGAAAAATGAAAAATTGGCTGAAAATGCTGCAGCAATGGGCGATCTGCTGCGCAATGAACTGAAAGCTCTTCATTCTAAATATATACAAACGGTAAGAGGAAAGGGATTGCTGAATGCCATCGTTATTCAACATCATAATAAAGAAGCAGCGTGGGAGCTTTGCCTCGCCTTAAAAGAAAATGCCTGCTTGCCGGACAGTCCGGGCCTGCTGGCAAAACCCACCCATGGCGATAAGATCAGGTTTGCACCACCGCTTGTGATTAAAGCAGAACAGGTGAAAGAATCTGTTGCGATCATCAGCAAAAGCCTGGCCAGGCTGGATAGCTGATGCCGGCAGCGAAGAATCATTCACATGCCGGATGATATAAGCAAAACGTGTTACTTTCTTTTCACCCTTATATCTGGAAACAAAGCAGCTACAAGCATCAGGATGGATGCAAACAGTAAGAGAAATAAGCCTGTTTTTTTATCAGGGCATTCGCCACCCTCGCAGGCAGTAAGTAATAAATAATTGCGGATGGTCCAGCCTATGTTCAATGCCACCACTGCAAGATTGGCTCTTTTTGCCCAAACCTTCGGAACAAGATGAAAGAATAAAAAAAAACCGGCCATCAGCAGGTTGAAATAACCAGGTTTGCCATAGTTGGTACCGGTAGCTTCAACACCACTGACCACAATCCCTTTTGACCCGATTACCACCCAGGGCAAAAAACAGGAAAATACCAGTAACGCTACCGAGAGCAAACCAATCCATTTCATATAACGCATAGAAAAAAAATTGGAGCTGCAAGATAGCCAATTCCCCTGCTGTGAAAAAAGAAGCTTAATAGATGCCTGGGGAAAAATCCGCAAAGCAACACTGCCGGCTATTTGGAAAACTTCTACCTGCCTGCCATGTTACTTTGCGAAATAAACTTTGCCGGTTTTTTTATAATTACTGCAACCTGAGCCCTAAAGTTATACTGAACACACGATGCTTGTTCCTGTCGTCAGCAGAGCTGTTACTGCCTGACTGCAGTTTGGCAAGACCCAACCCATAGTTGACAGCAATCTGTGCCGATTTTGTTTCAATACCTGCTGTACCGTTAAGGCCATAATCAAATCGCTTCATGATACCATAACCTGCGCCTTCTTCATAATTCAGTGTGGAAGGGTCATCGTTGGACCAGCGTATGTTTTCTTCGCTGTTAAATGCAATTCCTGCAAAACGTCCCTCCGTTTTGTTTTTACCTGCTAAACCAATCGCCAAATAAGGACCGGCACCGGCGAAGAATTTAACGGGACCTGTTGGTGATTTAAAAACAAAATTGGCTGGTACTTCAATATAAAAGGGATTGCTGGTAGCCCTGAAGTATGTGTTATCTGCTGTGCTGCCTGATTGTGTTTTACTGCCTTTACCGGTAAAGAGTAATCCGGGCTGAAAATAGAGGAATGATGTCATCTTTATATCCCCGATAATACCAGCCTGGAAACTGGTCAGTGTTTTTGCATCATCAATATCTCCGTCATTGGTGATGGTAATATTGGCGAGGTTGATCCCACCCCTGATAAAAGCTGAAGATTCCTGCGCATTTGCTGCAACGATTACAAACATTACTGACGTTAGCAAAAGAAATTTTGTTTTCATAACGAATAGTTTGGTACTCGTTTTGCAAAAGTCCTGCCAGAAAAAGTAAGGGAACTTTTCTGAGAATTGCCTGAAATTCCGGGCATGCTGCTATGCATTGCTTAGGAACCCAGGTTATCGAGCATGTCTTTAGTCATACCAGCAAGGTCATACTCTTCTTTCCAGCCCCAGTCATTTCTTGCCACACTGTCATCAATGCTTTGTGGCCAGCTATCGGCAATAGCCTGGCGGTAATCCGGCTCATAAGTGATGATAAAACCAGGAATATGCTTTTTTATTTCCGTTGCTATTTCCTTTGGTGAAAAACTCATACCGGAAACATTATATGAAGTGCGGATAGAGATCTTTTCTGCCGGTGCTTCCATCAGTTCAATAGTAGCCCTGATGGCATCAGGCATATACATCATGGGCAGGTAAGTATCTTCATTGAGGAAACAGGTATATCTTTTTTCCTCCAGGGCTTCATGAAATATTTCAACAGCATAGTCGGTTGTGCCGCCACCCGGTGCAGACTTATAACTGATAAGACCCGGATAGCGAAGACTTCTCACATCCACGCCAAACCGCTGAAAGAAATAGTTGCACCAGAACTCACCGGCATATTTACTGATGCCATATACCGTTGTCGGTTCGATGATGGTTTGCTGCGGGCAGTTTTGCTTAGGAGATGTAGGCCCGAAAACAGCGATGGAAGAAGGCCAATACACTTTATGTAGTTTCTCTTCTCTTGCAATATCCAGCACATTCAACAATCCCTGCATATTCAGGTTCCAGGCCAGGCCGGGATTTTTTTCACCTGTAGCGGAAAGAATGGCTGCCAATAAATAAACCTGCGTAATACCTTGTCGTATCACCTGCACATGCAGCATTTCCTTATTCATCACATCCATACTGACATAAGGACCCGTGCCTTCGAGCAAAGGGTTTTGCTCCCGCAGGTCAGAGGCAATCACATTGCTGTTGCCGTAAATTTTGCGTAGTGCCAGCGTCAACTCCACTCCTATCTGGCCGCTGGCGCCGATTACAAGAATTTTTTCTTTTTGCATAGCAGGCAAATTATTTCAATCTTTTTAATCGTAAAATTTTTTCAATATCCCCGGGCACATCCACGCAGTGGCTCTCATATTTTGTCAATACACATTTTATCTTATACCCGTTTTCTAACCAGCGCAACTGCTCTAATGATTCAGCTTTCTCCAATGATGAAACCTGTAGTTGAGTTATCTTTTCTAAAATATCTGAACGATATGCATACATACCAATATGACGATAATAAGAATGCTGGCTGAACCAGTCATTCTCTTCTTTTCCGCGGATGCACGGGATCGCCATACGGCTGAAGTAAAGGGCTTCATTGTTTTTATTCAATACCACTTTCACCACATTCTTATCAAATAAAATAGCTGCATTGTCAATAACAGATACTTGTGTTGCTATTTCTGCAGTTCCATCAGCAAGTGTTGCTGCCAGTTCATCAATCTGCAACGGATCAATATAGGGTTCATCCCCCTGGATATTTATAATATACTGCGGCTTCAGTTTTAGTAACTGAATGGCTTCCCTGCAACGGTCAGTGCCGCTTGGATGATCCGCTGAAGTCATAACGGCTTTGCCACCAAATGAAACAACATGATCAACTATTCTTTTATCATCAGTTGCCACAACGACATCATCTACCAGTTTGCATTGTGAAACCTGCTCATACACCCGTTGTACCATTGTTTTCCCGGCTATTGCTGCCAATGGCTTACCGGGGAAACGGGTGGATGCATACCTGGCCGGAATTATTCCTGCGATCATACTATTATTTTAAACAAAACCGTGTTGTCAGTATAACTGCTTCCAACTTATACATGGGCCAAAATACAATATATTTGCAGCATGGACATATTTGTTGACATTGATAATACCATTTGCTACACGGATGGCATGGATTATCCTAATGCAAAACCTATTACCCGTAATATTGAAAAAGTAAACCAGCTCTATGACGAAGGACACCGTATCACTTACTGGACGGCAAGAGGCATGAAGACGGGGATCAACTGGCGGCCGCTAACCGAAGGACAGTTGAAAGAATGGGGCGCCAAATATCATGAACTGCGACTGGACAAACCCCCTTATGATATTTTCATTGACGACAAAACAATACATACTTACGACTGGGAGGAAGGACAATGGATAGAAAAATTCAGCGAGCCAAGGAAATCTTAGAAACCGAAAGCACCGCTATACGAAACATCCCTCTTGACGATAATCTTTTAAAAGCAGTGGGTGTGATCAGCCGCTGCAAGGGCAAGGTAGTTACCAGCGGCATGGGCAAAGCCGGTATCATAGCCAGAAAAGTAAGCAGCACTTTTTCTTCCACAGGCACCCCTTCGCTTTTTTTGCATCCGGGTGAAGCGCAACATGGCGACCTGGGTATGCTGGGCGAAAATGATGTATTGCTGGTTTTTTCTCATTCAGGAAAAACCAAAGAGATCCTGGAAATGATCATGCTTTCAACGCAGTTGTTTAAAGATAAACTTACCGTGATAGCGGTCACTTCGCATCCCGATGCACCCATTCGCACCATGGCTGATATCGTATTGGACATTGGCGATGTGCAGGAGGTTTGCCCGCTGGGTATGGCACCCACAACTTCGACTACCACTATGCTGGCTCTTGGCGATGTGCTGTGTGTGCTGGTGATGGAAGAGATCAATTTTACCAGGGAAGAATTTTACAAACGTCATCACGGGGGATACCTCGGTTCAACAAATAACAAATGAAAGCGCCACTTATACTCATTGCCGGGCCTTGTGTGATTGAGAACAGGCAAACCCCATTTGAAGTGGCCGAACGGGTGCTGGAGATAACCCGCCGGTTCAATATCCAGTATATTTTCAAAAGCTCTTTTAAAAAAGCTAACCGGACGAACCTTTCTTCTTTCACCGGAATTGATTTTGCAGAAGCCCTCGATATTTTAGCACAAATAAAAAAACAATTCAACCTGCCGGTGCTCACTGATGTGCATGAATCTCATGAAGTGGAAGTAGTGGCTGCTGTTGTGGACTATCTCCAGATCCCTGCTTTTCTTTGCAGGCAAACAGACCTGTTGCTGGCCTGCGGCAAAACCGGGAAATGGGTAAATATTAAAAAAGGACAATTCTCCTCTCCTGAAAGTATGAAGTTTGCCGTGGATAAAGTTCGATCTACCGGCAACCAGCAAGTGATGCTTACTGAAAGAGGAACCACATTCGGCTACCAGGACCTGGTGATAGATTTTCGCAGTATTCCCATCATGCAGGGGTTGGGTGTGCCGGTCATTCTTGACGCCACCCATTCTCTTCAGCAGCCCAATCAAAGCTCAGGAATAACAGGTGGGCTGCCGCAACTGATAGACACGGTATGTAAAGCAGGAATTGCAGCCGGTGTTGACGGGCTATTTATTGAAACACATCCTGAACCTGAAAAAGCCTTAAGCGATGGGAAAAATATGCTGCCGCTTGATAAACTTGAAGCACTTCTTGAAAAGTGCATGCGAATAAGAGAAGTGATCTGATCCCGGCGACTTTCTTTCCGGGCAATCTTATTGCAGGTCCACTACTTCCACACCCTGGTATTTTGTTTTATCAAAAACAAACTGGTTATCGGCAACCGGTGTAGTGGTGTTCATGGTGCTGATGGTATATACATAACGGCTACCGGTGTTTTCCAGCACCCTTGTGCTGTAAATGGTTTTAGCCGCCTTGTCAACCAACACATATACTTTGTGAAAGGGTTTGCTTTTATCCGTGGGGGTCATTTCAATTTCCTGCAGGGTCTTTGCACCCACCTTTTTGTCGCCATTCATTTTATACAGAAAATCGTTGTCATAAAAATTGGTAAATAGCTTTTGGGGGGTGATGCCATTGCCGGATGCATCAAGCGTATTAACCGTTACTTCGTTGGCTGCTTTGTCATAACTCCAAACCGTTTTGCCATCACAAAATATTTCCTGGCCGCTGAAACTCACCCTGTATTTGGTTCCCTTCATCATAATAGAGCCTGTTTTGGTCGAAAGAACCTTACCGGCATTGTTTTCTACTTTATATGTAAATGTTGCTTTTACAGTCTTGAAAGTCTTGAACTTAGCGCTGACGGCATCCAGCACTTTCTTGGCTTCGGGATCATTGCTCTGCGCCATTGTTAAGGCTGAAACGAGAATGCCGGCCATAAGTATGTATAATTTCTTCATCATATATCGTTTAATCTTGAAGCGGCGCAAAGATATGTTTTTCGCCTATCAGGATGGGCAATCATTGTACCGGGTTGCAAACCACTGATTTTTCTTATGAAAGCCTTAACCCATCATGTCTAAATGCTGCTGCAGGTCGGCATCCGTCTTTATCAGCACATCTCTTGCCTTGCTGCCCTGGTTGGGGCCTACTATTCCTGCCGCTTCCAATTGATCCATCAGCCGGCCGGCCCGGTTATAGCCCAGTTTCATTCTCCTTTGTAAAAGTGAGGTGGAGCCCACCTGGTTTTGAACGATGAGCCGGGCTGCTTCTTCAAACAATGCATCCCTGTCGGAAAGGTCAAAATCCTTTCCTTCCAGCTCTTTTTCATCCACATATTCCGGCAGCAGGAAAGGCTGCGGGTAGCCCCGCTGATCACCGATAAAATCAACGACCTGTTCCACTTCCGGTGTGTCCACAAATGCACATTGCAGGCGGGTCACTTCGCCATGATGCGAAATCAGCATGTCGCCTTTACCAATCAGTTGCTCGGCGCCTCCGGTGTCGAGGATGGTCCGTGAATCTATCTTGGAAGAAACTTTGAAAGCGATCCGTGAAGGGAAATTGGCCTTGATGGTACCCGTAATGATATTCACCGAAGGTCGCTGTGTGGCAATGATAAGGTGAATACCTACGGCACGGGCCAACTGCGCCAGGCGGGCAATCGGCATTTCGATCTCCTTGCCTGCCGTCATGATCAGGTCGGCAAATTCATCTATCACCAGCACAATGAATGGCAGGAACTGGTGCCCTTTCTGCGGGTTCAGTCTTCGCTTGATAAATTTTTCATTGTACTCTTTGATATTTCTGGCCCCCGCCTCTTTCAGCAGGTCATAACGGTTATCCATTTCAATACACAACGCATTCAGTGTGTGCACCACCTTCCTGGTGTCGGTGATGATGGCATCATCTTCACCCGGTAATTTGGCGAGAAAATGATTTTCGATATGCCGGTAAACACTCAGTTCCACTTTTTTCGGGTCAATCAGCACAAACTTGAGCTGTGAAGGATGTTTTTTATACAAAAGGGAAACAAGTATTGCATTTAATCCAACGGACTTACCCTGCCCTGTTGCACCGGCCATCAGCAGGTGGGGCATGGAAGTAAGATCAACAATGAAATTCTCATTGTCAATTTTCTTTCCAATCGCAATCGGCAAACTGTAATTATTATGCTGGAATTTTTCTGAGGCCAGCAGTGTTTTCATGCTTACCACTGTTTTCTTCACGTTTGGCACTTCAATACCGATGGTGCCTTTGCCAGGTATGGGGGCAATAATGCGGATGCCCAAAGCGGCAAGGCTGAGGGCTATATCATCTTCCAGGTTTTTGATCTTGGAAATGCGGACACCTGCTGCCGGAACAATTTCATAGAGTGTAACCGTTGGCCCGACGGTGGCACTGATCTTTTGTATCTCGATAGAGTAGTTTCGCAAAGTGGCAATGATCTGGTTTTTATTATTCTCCAGTTCATTGGCATCCTGAACGATCTTTTCGCTGCCATGTGTTTCCAGCAGATTCAGGGTCGGGTATTTATAATCCCGGAGATCCAATGTCGGCTCATAAGGCGGCAGGTTTTCAATGGCTGATTCAGGTTCATCTGCAATTGCCGGAGTTTCTTTTATTTCCAGTTCCAGATCACCAGAGGGTTTCTTTTCCCTGGCTGGTTTTTTCTCCGCCACCGGCGGAATGAATTCTTCTTCCTGTACGATGCCTTCTGCTTCGGGTTCCTCTTCCTGCAGGTCATGAACATGCATCAGGTCGTTCACAATTTCTTTTTCCGGCGATACCGGTTCAAGCGGTATGATGGGCTCGTCTTTTTCAATCAGCTTAAACGAAGAATTGTTGTTTTCCTCAACCGGGTTCAGCAAGAGTCCTCCTTCCTGCACTAATGTATTTCCCTTTTTTGCAGCTTCATTTTTATCAGCATAAATATCATTAATTGATTTGCCTGTCACCGGGGCGATTGCTGCCGTTTCATCTGTTCCCTTTTCTTCTTCCGTTTCAAATGATTCATCTTTTCTCACAGGAAGATTAAACGCCGGGTTGAATTGCCAGATAATATAACCAAGCCCTACCACCAGCAGCACGGCAGCTGTTCCTATCGTTCCAAGGGCACCGGAGAGCCAGTCGCTCATGCGGTTTCCTATATAGCCGCCAAACCGGAAACTACTGTTAGAAAATATAAAGGCAAGCGATACTGATAAAACCAGCAAACCCACTGTAACATACTTCAGGTTTCTGCGAACTGAAAATACTTTGCGGCTGAACAACAGGTTCACCCCTGTTACAAAAAAGAAAGTGCAAATAAGCAGTGAGGCGATTCCAAACCCGCGGTAGATGAAGAGGTGGGAAAAATAAGCACCCAGCCTGCCCAGGAGGTTGTTCACATTGGCTTCGCTGTCAACCAGGACACTGATGCCCTGCGTCACTTCGGCCTGGTCTTCTTTCCAGGTAAAAAAATAGGATACAAAGGCAATGAACAAAAACAGTGAAAGCAATATGGATACAGCGCCGGTTATTTTCCATGTTCTTTCATCACGCACCAGTTTACGCCAGTTGATGCTCTCCTCTTTTTCCCTTTTCAGGGCTCCCGGGGACGATTTTCCTGGTTTGTTCTTAGGACTGTTTGCGGCTTTCTTTTTCCTCTTTTGGGCCATGGCGGCAAAGATAATATAGTTTAAGGCTTTGCAGGAAGTTGCCCGGCGTATTGTTTACTTAAAATTACCCTGAAAGTGGTAGCCCTATCATTGTAAAAAGAAAAACCTATGCATTACATTTGGCCAGCTTACTTCCATGAATAGCAAGCCATCAAAAGTATCCCGGTATCTTTCTACTGCCTGTTGTCTGCTGTTGTCGCTATGCAGCGCTTATTCGCAGGACAGTACATCCTCTTCATGTGTTGATGTAAGCAAGATCAATTTTATAAAAACCATTTCACGGGAATCTTACAGCGCTTTTATTCCAGGCAACCAATCGCTGCCGCAGGTGTATAGTTCTCTTTCCCTGAAAAAGGGAATGCAGTTCAACGGTTCCATACCTCCCGGCCATGTCACACAAAAACCTGTTTTGAAGTTCTCAGTCTGCAACAGTGCCGATACCGCTGTAAGTGTGTGGTTTTTCCCGGGCTTTTTTTATTGGGAGTCGCAGCTTTATGAGGAGCAGCAAGACCGTCTTGTCCTTTTGCCGGCTACCCGGCCCGGTGGCAATGACAATCTCAGTTTTTGTCTGTTGACCGTGCCGCCGGGAGAGTCCATCACCATTTATGCAGAACTGAAACTGGTGAGGACATATATTAACAGCATGCGGCCCCGCTTAATTCACAAACATCGCATTCAACCCTTTATCAGCGACCTGCAATCCTCCCATGATACGGCCAATATGGTCACCTTTCTTTTTAGCGGTCTCTTGCTGATGATGATCCTTTTTTCACTTGCCAATTACCTGCAGGGAGGCAACAAAGAATTTCTTTATTATTCCGGGTATGCATTTTTTCTCGGCGGTATGCTTTTCACCAAAGCCCTGTATGATTTCAGGCCCAATACGATCAGTTATTTCCTGGAAGGTTATTTCGATTTCATCATGCAAAGTGCCGGCATCATGTTCTACATGTTTTTTATGCAGGGTTTTTTGCGGACCCGGCAACAACATCCCTTCCTGCACCGTCTCTACAATTTCGGTATGATTTTACTCTCGGTATCGATTGTAATTTACAGCCTGCTTCATTTTTTTACAGATAATTTCACTTTACAAAACTGGGTTGAAAACATCAGCAAACTGGTATTGCTGGCCATGACCATAGTGTTTCTGGTCTATGGTGTACGTAATTGGTCGGACAGGCTACTGCGTTATCTTTTCTGGGGCAACCTATTTCTGTTTCTCTTTTCCCTGGTTTCACAACTGATGCTGATGATAGACACGCAGACGTTCCCCGGTATTTTGGGTTCATCTCTTTTTTATTATGAACTGGGTCTCTTTCTCGAACTCGTCTTTTTCCTGGCGGGTCTGAATCATAAAAACCGCAGGCTGATCATTGAACAAACCCGTGAACGGGAAAGACTGAAAGCTGAGAACCAGTTGAAAGAATACGAGAAAAAGATTGCCGTTTTTACAGCCCAGCAGGAAGAACGGCAGCGCATTTCTGCCGACATGCATGATGAACTGGGTGCCGGGATGACAGCCATACGGCTGATGAGTGAGATTGCCCGCAACAAAATGAAAGAAAACACACCGGTGGAGATTGATAAAATATCTTCTTCCGCAGATGAAGTACTGAATAAAATGAATGCCATCATCTGGAGTATGAACAGCGGCAATGACACTCTGGACAACCTCGTTTCCTATATCCGGGCTTATGCTTTAGAGTATTTTGATAATACACCGGTTGATTGCCGGGTGATCACACCTGACCATATTGAACCCAAAGACCTTTCCGGCGATAAACGCCGAAACATTTTTTTGTGTGTAAAGGAAACACTGAACAATGCGTTGAAACATTCCGGAGCCACCCTGATAAAAATTGAGTTTGAAACCAACCATCAACTGCTTATACGCATTTCCGACAATGGTACAGGCATTGATCTGCAAAAAGTGAGACAGTTTGGCAATGGTTTAAAAAACATTACCCGAAGAATGGAAAGCATCGGCGGTTCTTACCATATTGAAAATAATAACGGAACCATTACCACCTTAACCTTGCCTCTCTGATCATTTCTTTTTCAGCACTGCAAGAAGTAGCAATAACCAGCCCCCGATAAAGAAAAGTCCGCCCAGCGGTGTCACAGGGCCTGCCAGTTTCGTAGCGCTGCTTTCATTGATTGTTAACCACGTCAGCAGGTATAAAGACCCGGAAAAAAGAAGGATGCCGGTGAAGAAACAATTGCCCGCCCATCGCAATAAATTTCCCGGAAATTTTTCAAAGATGATGGCAACTGCCAGCAATGCAAGGGCATGATACATCTGGTACTCCACCCCTGTTTTAAATGTTTGAATAATTTTGGGATCGCTGGTAATTTTTTCCAGGCCATGAGCCCCGAAAGCTCCCAGCGCCACGGCCAGGCCCCCTGCTATTGCCCCGGTTGCCAAAAATCCTTTATGCATGAAATATTTTTTCGATCAGGCTGTCTAACTGAAGAGGCTCTTCATCCATCACCACATCGGCCTGCTCATAATATATGCGCCGGTCAGCATATTTTTTCCCGATAAAGCTCCGGAGTTGCTCATCATCCAGTTCACGGATAAGAGGCCGCTTATCTTTTTCTACTATCAGTCTTTGAAACAATGTTTCTGTAGCCGTATTGATCCAAACCGTAATGCCGGCCTGGTTCATATATTCAATGTTATTAAAATAGCAGGGAGTGCCTCCGCCACAGGCCATCACAAAACTATCATGGCTTTCGGTGATGATATGGAGGGTATCTTTTTCCAGCAACCGGAAATATTCTTCTCCCTGCTGTGAAAAGATCTCGTTGATGGCTTTTGCTTCCTGTGAAACGATCTGTTCATCAAGATCAAAAAACGGGATGTTAAGCTTTTGGCTCAACTGCCGTCCCCAGTGTGTTTTACCGGAACCCATAAATCCGATGAGAAAAATCTTCATACTGATGTGCCAATTTGATCATTAATCAATTTGCCAATTTCATACAAATCATTCTCAAATCGGTACATTGCCTGATTTATTTAAAGGCATTATAGCCTGTTACATCCATACCTGTTATCAGCAAATGAATATCATGTGTGCCTTCATAGGTGATCACACTTTCCAGGTTCATCATATGGCGCATCACCGGGTATTCGCCGGTGATACCCATGCCACCGAGCATTTGCCTGGCATCACGGCAGATATTGGCTGCCACTTCACAGGCATTGCGTTTCGCCATGCTCACCTGTTGCGGGGTCACTTTCCCCTCATTCATCAATACACCGAGCCGCCAGTTCAATAATTGAGCTTTGGTGATCTCTGTTACCATCTCTGCCAGTTTCTTTTGCTGTAGCTGGAAAGCTCCGATTGGCTTTCCGAATTGTTCTCTCTCCTTTGCATAGCGCAATGCTGTATCGTAACAATCCATGGCGGCGCCGATAGCACCCCAGGCAATTCCATACCTGGCCTTTGTCAAACAACTCAACGGGCCTTTGAGTCCTTTAATATTCGGGAAAATATTTTCCTTTGGCACCTTCACATTGTCAAACACCAGTTCACCGGTAGCAGAAGCTCTCAGGCTCCATTTGCCATGAGTGGTGGGAGTAGAAAAACCTTCCATTCCTCTTTCAACAACCAGTCCCTGTATTTCACCGGCTTCATTTTTTGCCCAAACAACAGCCACCTGCGAAAAAGGTGCATTACTGATCCACATTTTGGCACCATTCAATATCACATGATCACCTGCATCTTTGAAATTGGTGAGCATGCTGCTTGGGTCACTGCCATGATTGGGTTCTGTCAGTCCAAAACATCCCAGCCATTCACCGCTTGCCAGTTTAGGTAAATATTTTTTTCGTTGCGCTTCACTTCCGTATTGATAAATAGGAAACATGACCAGCGAACCCTGCACCGAGGCTGTGGAACGAACACCGCTATCGCCCCGTTCCAATTCCTGCATCATCAGGCCATAAGAAATGTAATCGAGACCACCACCTCCATACTCAACGGGAACTGTGGGGCCAAAACAGCCGAGGTCGCCCAACTGTTTTACGATATGTTCGGGAAACTCTGCTTTTTGTGCATAGTCTTCAATAATGGGAGAAATCTCCTTTTTAACATAGTTGCGGACAGATTCACGGATAAGTTTATGTTCATCGGTCAACAGTTCATCTACATTAAAATAATCCGGGCTTTGGAAAAGGTCTGTGCGGGCCGCCATCGTTGAATACGGTTTTAGATTATGAAACCTGGTTTTGAATGCCGCAAAGGTAAAGGTTATGGGAAAAATGGAGATATTTGGTATATGGGGGTAGAAAGAACTAAAAATAAACTAAACTTAGTACCCATAATAACCGGATCGATAACAGGCATCATCGTTTTTATCCCTTTATCTATTCTTGGGTTAATACTTTCGGGGTTCCTATCTTCAGTAAACGAAAATATTTCAAATATATCATCCTATATTATTATGGTCATAGTAATCGCAATGTGCAGCTGCCTTGCGGGATATGTGACTGGGATTTTATCAAAGAATAATGGTTTTTTAAACACCATTCTAACTGGTTTAATTTTAACCACTGCTTATTATTTTGCGTTTGATTTCAGGATTAATGACAAGACTTTCTTCCTGGTCATTTTATTTATGATATTACCTGCAACAGTTGCTGGAAATTTCCTCCAGGAGAAAAATTATAAATAGTTAGCCGCCGCCACTTATACGCATTTTCTCCCGGCTATACCGGAAAAAATATTATTTACGTAGCCATTTTCATTTCCGTGCAACAAAGTTCCGTAACCTGCGTACTTAATCTAAAGCCGGCAGATTGGAAAGTAATACAAGCTTGTATTTTGATGACCTGGTAGCCCGCTGCAAGCAGGGCGATATGCAAAGCTTCCGGGCTTTGTATCAACGCTATGCCAAAGCCATGTTCAATACCAGTCTTCGTATCGTAAACAATGCATCGGATGCTGAAGATGTGCTGCAGGAATCTTTTATTTCCGCCTTCAGCCATATAGGTGACTTTGATTATTCATCGGCTTTTGGCGCCTGGCTCAAACGGATCGTTATCAATAAATCCATCAGCCTGTTGCGCAAACGGAAACTGTTGACCGTGGATATTGAAGGCACTGCTGTAGCTGAAACCGCAGATAGTCCAGGATATAGTGAAGAGGAAACCGATCTGCAGGTGGAACGGATCAAGATAGCAATATCAAAATTGCCCAATGGTTACCGGACTGTACTTACTCTTGTTCTTTTTGAGGATTATAGTTACGAGGAAGCCGGAAAACTGCTGAATATAACAACCACCACTGCCCGGACCCAATATCACAGGGCCAGGCAAAAACTGGGACAAATCTTAAAAACGGAGGAATGTGATGAACGACAAACTGAAACAATTTATAGATAGCAACCGGGAAGCATTTGACGCCTCTTCCCCTACAGCAAAACCATGGGAAAAGATTGCTGCAAAGCTGCCGGGCACAACTGCTAAAAGCATTTGGCGCAAACCGATGTTGTGGGCCGCATCATTGACGGGAATTCTCCTTGTTTCGGTCACGGTTTTTGTAACTCTTTCAAAAAACAATACATCTCCGTCCACTCCCAAAGAAGGGGCTGCAGAGTTTAGTGATGTGACAGACTTTATGAACCCTGTCTATACCCGGCAAATACAAGAGTATAAAGAAGTGATCGGCCTGCAGCAAACCGAACTGAAATTGCTCGAAAAAGAACAGCCTGATCTTTACAGGCAATTTCTTACTGATATAGCCGAACTCGACAGCGCCTACCGGGTGCTGAAAACAAGATTGCCCGGCAACCCCAACAGGGAACTATTAATAGAAGCCATGATACAAAACCTGCAGTGGCAAAGCGATCTGCTCAATCGCCAATTGCAGATCATTAAGGACATCAAACAAAAAAGTAAAGCTCATGAAAAACATGCTATTTAGCGTTGCGATCCTGGCAAGCTGCCTGCTGATCAATTCAGCAGGCCTTGCACAGGAAAAAGAAAGAACCGAACCCAGGTTTAAGAAATCAAAGGCCTATTCAAAATCTTACCCACTCGGCAGCAGTGATAAGGTGAGCCTGTACAACCAGTTTGGCGAAATGAAACTGGTTACCTGGGAAAAGAACGAGATCAAAGTGGATGTAAGCATTACCGGTAAATCGGATGATGAAAAAAGAGCACAGGAAATTGTTGACCGTATCAGCATCAACGATGGTAAAGACGGCAACACCGTTTATTTCAAAACCAAATTTGCCAACGAAAACAAAAACTGGAACAACGAAAACAAAGGAAAGAGCTACCATGAGGGTATGGAGATCAACTACCTGGTCTATCTACCGGCCGGCAGCGCTTTAACTGCAGAAAACCAGTTTGGTAAAATGATCATTCCGGACTACCGGGGCGAAGTATCGCTGGAAAGCAAGTTTGGTTCGCTTACCTCAGGAAAACTCAGCAACGTGAAAGAAGTGACGGTTGAATTTGGGAATGCCGACATTGGCCATATCAACGGTGGCAAACTGAATATCAAATTTTCCAACGGCTCGGTCAATAAACTGAGCGGCGATGTGAAAACAAGTGTTGAACACAGTAAAGCAAAACTGAATATTGACAATGATGTGAAAAGCCTTGACATCAATAATTCCTTTTCAGATCTCTATCTGGACCTGAGCAAAAACCTTTCGGCCAGCTACAATATCAGCACATCGCATGGAGCGTTTTCCAACAAAAGTGGTTTTGATATTAAAAAAGAAGGACAGGAAGACAGAAAATATGGTCCGCAATTCAATCATAAGTACAGCGGGACATCCGGAAGCGGCAGTTCAAAGATCAACATTTCATCCAATTTTGGTCAGACCACTGCAGGCCACGACCTGAAAGTGGACATGAACGAAAAGAAAACCAAAACAAAGACGAAGTCAATATAGTGATAGACATTTCATACATGCTGAAAGATGGTCCCTGGTGACCATCTTTCTTTTTTAACGTTATAGCAACCATACTGCTTTTGGAGATTTTGGGCACAAATTCTATCTTACGAAACAACCCGCCAGCATGAAGAATACAGTTGCCATCATTTCCGGTGTTATCACCACTTTTGCCGCAGCGGCTATTTTGTGGCCACTGGTCAATATGGCTTTTGACAACAATTTTCAGTTACAGTTTTTTGCTCAACCACCAGCAGAAACCTGGCAAAAAAACATGACGGAACTTTTCGCCTTTCTTGGCTGGGCCTTTATCAGTTGTTTTGCCGGTGGTTTTGTTTGTACCCGCATAGCTGCCAGCCGTGAGTTTATTGACTTGCTCATTGCCCTTGTTACTGCTGCAGCGGTGATACTCATCATATCCGGCAACGAAATTCTGCAGGCAAGAGCTGTGCATGTTATTGCCTTTAGCCTTGCCATCACCATTGGAGCTTTCACTGGTGGCTACGTTGGTGTACGCAGCAAGAAAAACAGGCTGCACTCATAGGGAAAAGGATACTGGAAACAAGGAAAACTCTTCCCCTTGTTTTCCGGTCATATCACCCGATCTCCTTTTTTCGTCTGTAGTGATTGTAATAGTTGCCCGGAAACTTCTACTTTGCAATAAATTCAGATGACATGAAAAAAATACTGGTATTCACGATCGTTGCAATATTGTCATATACTGCTGCTTTCAGTCAAAAAGATTCCACCCGCAAAGATCCCGGCGCCAACATCAAACAATTCTGGATGGTAGTGCTGAAGACCGGCCCGATGGATAAAGAAATCAAGGACAGCACAGAACGCAGCAAACTATTTGCAGGCCATTTCTCGAATATGGAGAAGTTATACTATGATGGTTTTTTAAAACTGGCAGGGCCGTTTGGCAAAAATGATTTCACCTGGCGGGGGCTTTTTATACTTGATTGCAAAACAAAAGAAGAAGCAGAAGGGCTTGTAAAAACCGACCCGACTGTTGCTGCAGGTGTTTTTATCTATGATATAGTACCCTGGTATGCTGAACCAACGGGAAGTTTGGTGCCGGGAAAGCCGAAGAATAAAGATTAATGAACACCACTGTAAAAGAAATATTAAGAAACATATTTTCGGTAGTTGCCGGGGTGATAATTTCCTTGCTTATTATTATACCTGTCGGGATTTTTGCTGCATTACTGAGTTTTTCAGATGCAGCCATTCCAAAATCTCAAGAAATATTTTCCACTGTATTGATGATTTCTGGGATTGTTGCCGGTTGTTTGTCCGGAGGGTTTGTAACAGCCAGGATTTCTACCCGTTTTGACTTAATTCATGTTATCATTGCCGGAATTGTGCTGACTTACCTTTATGCACATATAAATGATTTTGAATTTAACTGGCAACATGCAGATTTAGGTATAGCATACTTTGGATTTATCCCAGTTGTTTTAATTGGAGGACTGATAGGAATGCGCAAAAAAGCTAACTCAAATACCGACTCATCTCAGCCTGGTACTCTTTAGCAACCTCCCTTGCTTTATCAGCAAAATTTTCTCCATCCGAAGCATAAATTACAGCCCGGCTGGCATTCACCAAAATACCGCAATCCTTATTCATCGCTTTTTCAGAAATTTCTTTCAGACTGCCGCCCTGTGCCCCCACACCGGGAACGAGATAAAAATGATCCGGAGAAAGTTTGCGGATATTGACAAACGAATCAGCCTGTGTGGCGCCAACCACAAACATTAAATTTTCAGGAGTTCCCCATTGAGAAACGGTGGTCAATACTTTTTCATAAAGCAATCCATCACCTGCCTGCTGCAATTCAAAGTCCGCAGCGCCTTTATTCGATGTCAGGCCGAGAACGATAGCCCACTTACCCTGGTATTGTAAAAAAGGTCTGACGCTATCCTCTCCCATATAGGGCGCCACTGTTATGGCATCAAATGGCATGGTTTCAAAAAAAGCTTTGGCATATTGATCGGAAGTGTTGCCAATATCTCCTCTTTTTGCATCTGCAATTTTAAAATGGTCTATGCCAATGTAATTCACCGTTTTCTCCATCGCTTCCCATCCTTTCACTCCCAGGGCCTCATAAAAAGCAGTGTTGATCTTATAGCTGACACATAAGTCCTTTGTTGCGTCAATGATAGCTTTGTTAAAAGCAAATACGGGGTCAGGTACTGATAAAAGATGCTTTGGTATTTTAACGATGTCGGTATCTAAGCCAACGCAGAGGTAGGATTGCTTTTTTTTGATCTGCTCGATTAATTGCTGGCGGGTCATGGCTGCGAAGATATTTGGTTTATTGGTTAATTGGTTAATGAAGAAGCCTCTTGAACATTAGAACCTGCCAGGATATTTGAAATGCTAACAAACAAATTAATGAATTAACTTTTCCAGGATCACTCTCTCCAGTTCCTCACTCTCCCACTTCCCTTCGATTCCCGGCATCGCCATCACTTCCTGCATAATAGCTTCCTGCATTTGCCCTCTTTTCAGCGCTTCGCTGTAACGGATATGTGGACTGAAAGTGACCTGAGAATAAGCCGGTATCCACTTATCCGGATATTTTTCATGCAGCCTTGCTTCAATTTTCTTTTGCAGGAGAAATCTGGGGTTTGCAGTTTTTTCCCGCATCTCAGTAAAGTTATTAATAGCAAGATCAGCTATGGCATCTGCATCCGGTTTGCGAAGCGTTTGATACTCCTTTAATATTTCAGTCCAGTTTTCCTGGTGTTTTTCTATCAATTCATCCAGTACCCGGCAATCTTCAAAGCCGGCATTCATCCCTTGTCCGAAAAAAGGAACAATGGCATGAGCCGCATCGCCGATAAGGGCAAACTTGTCATCTCTTATCCAGGGAAAACATTTTACCGTAACCAGTGAGGAAGTGGGATTGGTAAAAAACTCGTTGATATAATCCGGCATCAGCGGCACCGCATCCGGAAATGTTTTTGCAAAGAAATCCTTAACCTTTTCTTCGGTGTCCAGCTTTGAAAAAGAAGTTTCTCCCTCAAACGGGAAGAACAAGGTGCAGGTAAATGTTTTATCCAAATTCGGTAATGCGATCAGCATGTAATCTTTTCTTGGCCAGATATGCAGGGCATTTACTTCCATTGCAAATTCCCCGTCTGCTGTTGGTGGAATGGTCAGTTCTTTATAGCCGCAATCAATATAATATTGCTGGTAGTCGAATTTATCATGTTGCAGCATATGTTGCATCCGGGCTGCCGAGAAAGCACCATCTGCCGCAAATACCAAATCGGTTTTTGAGGAAGGAAGGCCTTTATTTTTTGCATTTTCAAATTCGATCACATCGTTATTCCAGTCAATCTTGCTGAGCTTTTCATTGAAATAGATATTCACCCCCTGCTCTTCTGCCAGGTCCATCAGTTTCATGTTCAATGTGGCTCTTGAAACCGAATTGATAAACTGTCCTTCTTTTCCATAGGGCTGAAAAGCGGTGCTGCCATCCTGGTTATGGATATAGCGGCCGTGCATGGGGATGGAGATTTTCCTGATCTCATCTGCCAGTCCAACTTTTTCCAAAGCCAGCAATCCCCTGTCGCTTAATGCAAGGTTGATGGAACGACCGGCTGCAATTTTCTCTTTCCGTATGTCGCTGCGGCGTTCGTAGATCTTCACTTTATACCCACGTTTGGATAAATAGATGGAAAGCAGTGAGCCTACGAGACCGGCGCCTACTATGGTAATATTTTTTGACATAGCATCACTAAGCCCTCCACAGGAGGGGTTTTCATCGCTTTAATTTGTAAGTGAACTTATAATACTTCCAAACCTGTAAATATCTTCAAAGGAATTATACAAAGGTACCGGCGCCACACGGATCACATTCGGTTCTCTCCAGTCGGCAATTACACCCTGTGCTGTTAATTCATCAAATATTTTCTTTCCGTCTTTCAGCATCAGCATCGAAACCTGGCAGCCTCTTTCATTCTCATTGGCCGGAGTAATAACTTCTATCACCCTCTCATTTTGACTGCTGTTTATTTCATTCAAAACAAAATGCAGGTAAGCCGCCAACTGCTTTCTTTTTTCATGTAACCGTTCCATCCCTGCTTCCTCAAAAATATCCAAAGAAGCTTTATGTGCTGCCATGCTCAGTACCGGTGCATTGCTCAGTTGCCAGCCTTCTGCAGTTGGAATAGCCTGGAATCCCTTTTCCATCTTAAAACGGGTTTCTTTGGTATAGCCCCACCAGCCGGCAAATCTTGGCAACTCTGTATTGGCTGCATGTTTTTCATGGATATAAATTCCGGCTACAGCACCAGGGCCGCTGTTTAAATATTTATAAGAACACCAGCAGGCAAAGTCAACGTTCCAATCGTGTAACTGCAATTCAACATTACCTGCAGCATGTGCCAGGTCAAAACCAGCATAGGCTCCAACTGCATGGGCTGCCTCCGTGATTGCCTTCAGGTCAAAGTACTGGCCGGTATAATAATTCACTCCGCCAAAAAGAACAAGTGCAACACTATCGCCATGATGCCTTATCACAGAAATAATATCTTCTGTTCGCAGCATATGTTCACCCTCTCTTGGTGAAACTTCTATTACCGCATTAGCCGGGTCAAGACCGTGATATCCTGCCTGCGATTCAAAAGCATACTGGTCTGAAGGAAAGGCTTTGGCTTCGCAAATAATTTTATACCGTTCTTTGGTTGGCCGGTAAAAACTTACCATCAGTAAATGTAAATTCACCGTAAGGGAGTTCATTACTACCACTTCGTTTTCCTTACATCCAACGATCTTTGATAATTGTTTCGGGAAAATCTCATGGTAAGGCATCCAGGGATTCTTTGCATGGAAATGTCCTTCTACTCCCATTGTTGCCCAATCATCTAATTCCTGCTGCACATATTGGGAAGTGGTCTTCGGCTGCAAGCCCAATGAATTACCTGTGAAATACACACAATCCTTTCCTGCATGCTGAGGAATGAAGAATTTCTTCCTGAAATCTTTTAATGTGTCCTTTTCATCCAGTTCTTTTACAAACTCCGTTGTATTCTGAAAATTCATTTTAACCTATTGTAGCAATTACTTTTAACTCGATAGCTATCGGCGTTGGCAGGCTTTTCACTTCCACTGTAGTGCGGCAGGCCTGCACCGAAGTGAAATACTCCGCATATATTTTATTATAAATCGGAAAGTCTTTTTTCATATTGGTCAGGTAAACAGTCACATCCACTATCTTTTCCCAACTGCTGCCACTGGCTTCCAGCACGGCTTTCACATTGGCAAAAACGGAATGGCACTCCGCTTCAATATCGTATTTAACAATATTACCGTCCGCATCCAGTTCCAAACCCGGAATTGTATTGTCTTTATGATTCCTTGGGCCGATACCGGAAAGAAAAAGAAGATAACCCACTCTTCGGGCATGCGGATAGGCGCCAAGTGGTGTTGAAGCATTGCTTGTTATTATCGGGTTTTCTTTCATAATATTTCTGTACGATGATTTTTTATAATAGGCAAATTATGTTTAGCAGCATCATTGCTACTTATAACACTCTGTTTTCCTAGTACCGGATACAAACATTTTTTGCTTCCGTAAAGAAGCGAAGCGCCTCCCAGCCACCTTCTCTTCCCACACCACTGTTCTTCATACCACCAAACGGTGTCCGTAAATCTCTGAGCAGCCAGCAATTGATCCAGATGATACCGCTTTCCAACTTTGCCGCCACACGGTTGGCTTTCGATATATCCTGTGTCCATATGGTGGCGGCTAATCCATATTGCGAGGCATTAGCCAGTTTCAATACTTCTTCTTCCGTTTTGAAAGACTGCAAAGTAACCACCGGCCCGAAAATTTCTTCCTGGTTGGTTTGACAATCAGGGCCGAGACCTTCGATCACAGTGGGTTCTATAAAATAACCTTTTGTGCAACGACCCTCTAATTTCACAGCCCTGCCGCCACACAATATTTTTCCGCCTTCCTGTTTTGCTGTATCTATACATCGCATGATCTTATCGAAATGCAGCTTACTGACAATAGCGCCTTGCCTGGAAGAATCTTCCAGCGGATCGCCTACCTTGAGTTTTTTTGCTCTTTCAATAAAATCGGTTTTGAATTTTTCATAAATACTTTCTTCGATCAAAATTCGGCTGCCGCACAAACAGATCTCTCCCTGGTTGGAAAAAGAAGAACGGATCGTTTCTGTCATCATTTTCTCCCAATCGCAATCAGCAAAAATGAGAGCCGGGTTTTTTCCCCCAAGTTCCAATGAAAGTTTTTTAAACATCGGTGCCGCTACTTCTGCTATTCTTG
>CAYPOD010000034.1:0-32416 GCA_964412375.1 uncultured Chitinophaga sp.
GCGTTTGCATGGCATGCAAAAGGTCACCGGTTCGACTCCGGTAACCTCCACTAAAAGTCCGTCTGTCAGCGGACTTTTTTTATTTTCATGTCTTACACAGTCTATATCATTTTTTCTCCCTCGTTTGATCAATATTATATAGGTCATTCAGCAAATATTGAGAACAGGCTTTTCCGGCACAATAACGCTGGCAGTAAGGCAACTAAAAAGGCTAAGGACTGGAAAGTAGTGTACACAGAAGTTTTTCCTGCAAAAACAGCCGCATATCAAAGAGAAATGCAGATAAAAAGAATGAAGAGCAGGAAATATATTGAATCCCTGATTAGCCCGGGGTGTTAGTGCGTCCCGATGGAATCGGGAAGGTCACCGGTTCGACTCCGGTAACCTCCACAGTTTAAAGGTTCTGATAAGTTTCAGAGCCTTTTTTTATACACGTTATGGTCTAAGCAGAAAAATTGACCGGCCCAAAATGTATGCAAAGAATAATTGAATCCCAGTTATAGCAAAGGCAAAAAAGTAAACATCCACTTAACCGGATTTTGCCAATCCTTTCCCTTAAATGTTCCAATAGGACATTTCACTAACACATTATTCCATCCTTTCTTAAGATATATTCTGTTTGGCTCACGATATTCATAGCTTTCATCAATTAATGGAATTTCGGAATTTCCCTTTTGCCCTCCACGTTTCCATTTAGGTGGTTCAATCAATCTCCCATTTACCCAGACAGAGCTGCCCCTGTTATCCCATACACCTTGTGGTGGCGAATCAGTTGCCGGAGAACGGGAAAGATTATTAAAGCCGATCCAGAAATCTTTTTCTCCCTCTTCTTCAATCCAGATTTTTGTAGTGGCATACCATGTTGAGTTTTCCTTAGGTTCATTAATTGCGCCTTTGATCAATGGTGCCCACCAATGCCGAAGAACCACTGTGCCACCTATGACAACTTTATATGCTTTCCCCCTCTCCTTGTCCCAGGTTTTTGATTCCGGATCAAACTTCCTTGTCAGATCACCCTCGTTGGGATAAGGTCCGTAGAGCTTCCATTGCAAACTTGCCTGCTTGGAATATCCAAATGGTTTATCAGAAAAATACAATTGCCGGTTATCCAGCAAACGATTTTCAAACTGCGCAAAAGCAAAAGTATCTCCATCACTGATATTTGCAACCCAACCCGCTTTTCCGCCTCCACGCCAGCTTCGTTCAGCAAATGCCAGCATGCCGGGGTAAACGGGATTCATTCTTAAAACATCTTCCTCTTTGGCAGCTGCCCGGTCATGCCACATACATAAAGTTGCACCTAATGCGCTACTGTCTCCCAGGTCTCTATCACATAACTTTCGATTGAATATGGTAACGACCGACTCCAGCGGGTCCATATGATTCAGGTAAAGGTGCCTGGAATCAATAAACTTCAGTTTATCATTCCTGGTGATTTTTCCGTTATCATCCATCCATAACTGCCGCAGGGTATTATCCGAAAAATTTCCACCGGGCTGCCAGCCTATTACTTTTTTTCCAAAGCTTTCTATATAGGATGTTACATCGGGGATGAAATTTTTGTTCGTGATCTTTACTTCGTCTGCACCGATATGGATATAGGGCACATCGTAAGTTTCACAAAATTCCTTCAGGATATTTCTTACGTACCTTAGCCCGCTATCACTTTGCATATCTGCTCCCATGGCTCTTTTGAAAGCGGCGCTATGGCCCGGCATATCAATTTCGGGAACAAATGTGATATGTCTTTCTTTACAATAATTAATTAATTCTCTTATTTCTCTTTCGGTATAATACAGGCCTTTATTGCGCAGCATAGTCTCAGGTGAAGTCAATTGCGGATATTGTTTTATTGAAATCCGCCAGGCAATATCTTCTGTCGCATGGAAATGAAAAACATTCATTTTATACCGGCTCATTAGGTCGATCTGCTGTTTCAGCAAATCAACAGACATGTAATTCCTTCCAACGTCAATCATATAACCTCTCCATGAAAATGCAGGCCAGTCGGTAATTTCACAGGCATCAACCATAATTCCATCACGCATCAGTTGATTTAATGTCTGTAAGCCATTAAAAATTCCATGCTTTGAAGATGCAGAAACTAAAATTTTTCGTTTTGAAACAATCAGCTTGTAGGCTTCATCGGATGGCAGACTGTGTTTATTTAGTTGTAATTCGATATGCAGTTCCTCACCGGTCACTTTACTCTTTACTTCAGCATTCCAACCAAATGCATGAATCATCATTTTCAATTGATTAGCCTCTTGCTCCAACTCATTCTGTGAAATCAGTATGGATTGACATTGATAAAGCGGGAAACAACCTTCGTTCCAGCTAATTTTCTGAGGCCATGGAATCAGAGAAGGTTTCTCCTGCAGATCATAAACATAGGGAAATACAAGATGTTTCCAGAGCAGGTAACCATCACCTATCAAGTGAAGACCATCGTTAGTATACTTTGCACTCAACTTTTCATTATCATCGCAAAAAAATAAATAGAGATTAATATATGTGAACCGGTGTGGTTTTGATTCCTTCTGAAGTTGCCCATTTACCTGTTTTATTTGCTGTGATTTGCTCGTGTGGCTACCGAATCGTCCAAAATCATGATTAACCGGGAGAATGCCCTGAACAAACAGTTTTGTGGAGGGTGATTGTTCATACAGGTAATCGGTAATCAATAAAATGTTCTTCACAACACTGTCAACTGAAACTCCTCTTGCTAGGTCATTCACACCTATCATTAGAAAAACTTTGGATGGTTTTCTTTTCACTACTTCATCTATCCGCATGATAACACCTGCTGAGATATCGCCGCTGATGCCCCGGTTTTTAATTCTCGTATCATTGAAAAGCTCGCCCCATTCTCCCCCATCTGTTATACTGTTGCCGATAAAAACTATATCCTCTTTCGTTTGCGGCAGCAAATCAAATAATGCTTTGCGCTGGTGGTAATAGGTGGAAAAGATTGAATCCGGGTATGCTGGAAGAGAAACCTGCGCACAGAGATAAGAAATTGTAAAAAATTGAGTGAGTAAAAAAAGCAGCTTCTTCATTGCACTCTTATTTTAAAAGTTGACGCAGGCAAATTATCTGAGTTTACCAGGTTGCCATCACTAAACGGCTTCCACCCGTAATAGACAAATTCAGGCTTTTTTTCTGTCAATATAAGAATACCTCCATCGCCAAAAAACGCCGTTACTTCATTGAGGCCATCCAATGAAAACCCTTTTAAATCCCCTCCACCGGATGTCTTTAATCCATCAGCCATGTTTTTGAATCCGATAATCACTTTGTTTTCCTCAAAGTTTGCAAGTAATGGCAATGGCCCTGAAGGAAGTATATTCAGATCATAAGTTTCATGAAGAGCCCACCTTGCCAGCCTTTCTCCAACTTCTTTTTTATTGGCCGGATGTACATCATCTCTTGCGCCAATATCGCTGCATACTGCCATGCCGCTATAGGGAATACCTTGAAGCATTTTTCTTTGTTCATCCCTGAAGGCTGGCCAGAGATGCCCTTTGTACTTTACGGTATCAATTGAGGATAGTTGTACAAAATAAAAGGGCAACTGAGGCTGATTCCACTTCTTGCGATAGTCATCAACCATCAGTTTTGAGAGTGCAGCATATTCATTCACTCTTTCAATTTCCTGAGCATTGCTTTCACCCTGGTAGCAAAGTATTCCCCTGATTGGCATTTGCAACAAAGGTTTTATTCCTGTTTCATAAGCAAAACCCGGTTTGTAAGCATGGTTCCTGCCATTTTCATCAGCAGCTACATTTTTCAAGTCGCCTATGTTTTGCCTGCCTCTTTCTCTTACCCAAACCGGAAGCGAATTATTGGTCAGCCAATCGCCATTTACTTTTGCTGCGAATTGACTGTTGTTTTTCAAAACCTCATTATCAATAAATGCTTCCAAGGGTGCTCCACCGATTGAAAGATTGATTAAACCGATTGGGACGTCCATTGTATTCGCAACTTCCTTTCCGAAGTAATAAGCGACTGCACTCATGGTTTTAAAACTGTTGCTGTCACATTGCTGCCATTCACCCTCGTAAAATTTCTCCGGGGACAGTCTTTGCACAACAGAATCAGTAAAAGCAGTTCCGAATATATTTTTACCGGCATACGATGGATTGAAAAAACGAATGAGCTTTTGACTACTGTTCTTTTTCTCTTCTTTAAAATGCATCTCTTTCGCCAAAGGCCATTCCATATTGCTCTGACCGATACAGACCCATATATCCCCGATGAGAATGTTCTGAAACCCTACAGCAGTATCACCACAGCTAATTAATAAGGATTGAGGTTGATTTGTTGCTGGTTGCTTTGGCAGGTAAACCTTCCATGTGGAATCTTTTGCAACCAAAATTGTTTGTATTGCGATACCCAAACGTACTTCAACTTTACTTCCCGGAGCAGCTTTACCCCATACGGTCACTGGCATATCCCTCTGTAAAATCATATTGGAGGAAAAGACCGGGGCTACTTTTAGCTGAGAAATGACAGCTAATGGAAATAGAAGGAGTATGAAACAAAGAACCCGCATTTCATTTCAAATATTCATTTAGTATCTGTAAACAATACCATTCCTGCCGCGGCAAGTGGAATGGGCCTTTAAATAAATTCCCTTTGGCAGACTGAGCCAGCGATCCATCCCTGTGCAGATAACCAAACCATTCACCATTTTCTTTGTCATGAAAATGAGCATACGAATAATCATGCACAAGTTTATGACACTGAGCATATTTTTCTTTACCCGTCATTAAATAAGCCAGCAGCGTGGCGATGATTGCTTCATTATGCGGCCACCAAAATTTCATGTCCTGCCAGTATTCCTGTACCGGTTTATTATAAACATCCCGGAAATACAAAATGCCCCCATGCTCTTTGTCCCATCCCCGTTCCCACATATAGTCAAGCATTTTACAACCGAGAGCAATCAAATGTGGGTCATTGTTGCGTTGTTTTGCTTCATGCAATATGAACCAGGCACCTTCAATGGCATGGCCAGGATTTAACGTTCTTCCATCTATGTGATCAATAATGCTACCGTCAGGCGCCACCTGCTCCATCACACATTTGATATCGTCCTTTACAAAATATGTTTCAATCTCGCTTATCCATTTGGTGATCCATTCGTCGCAGTGTGGATCGCCGATCGTTTCCCTCAATTGTTGTGCTGTGTTTATCATGATCATGGGCACACCTATCCCTTTTGCAGGTCGGGTATTGGTAAATTTTGGCTGAAGCAGACCCGGTATAGTAGCATACTCAATACATTTTCCAAAAACCAATCTAGCTTTATTAGCTGCTTCCTCATTGCCACTTGCTTTGGCATAGGCTGCTGCAGCTATTACATAGAATGTTTCAGAAAAAAAATAACGCCTTTTGCGAATCGGCCTACCATCTCTTGTTACATGGAAAAACATCTGCCCGTCGCTGTCAAAACAATGTTTGTTTAAAAAATCATATCCCAGCTTTGCACCTCTGAGCCATTCTTCTTTTTTTTCAACCGTATTATATAAAGTTGACAATAACCATGTTGCTCTTCCCTGAATCCAGACAGCTTTATCATCATCAATCAAGGAGCCATCAGCATCTCTCATTAATAAAAAACCACCATGTTCTTTGTCGTACGAGCGGGGAAACCAAAAGGGAACAGTGTCATCCAATAACTGATTTGAAT
This sequence comes from uncultured Chitinophaga sp., assembly GCA_964412375.1. GTDB lineage: Bacteria > Bacteroidota > Bacteroidia > Chitinophagales > Chitinophagaceae > CADEDV01. Next base: position 5,696 of record CAYPOD010000034.1, read on the forward strand.
AAAACTCTTTTAATGGTATTAAGTCTTGTTTTGAATACATTCCATGCTATTTTACAATATCACTCACCGGTACTTTTACAAAATAGAGATCCTTAACTCCTTCGTATAAGAGCCCGATTGTATGATCATCAATCTTTGTCAGGCTAGAATAACCGTAGCACTGCCTCTCATCAATTAATAACTGGTTTGCCGGAAGCCAGGTTTCACCCAGATCTAAGCTTGCTTTTATAGTCATGTTGTAGCGCCCTGAAGTAGTCGCAACATTGCTGAAAAAAAGCACTTCTTTCATTTGGCCTTTCACATTCACTTTTGCTTTGATGATGCTGGCCATACATACAGGATCGGGTAAAGCATTGTAGGAAGTGGTATGCTCTGTCCATGTAGTACCCATATTAGAAGTAGTAGCCACACTGCGGAAACTGCCCCGGTTATCCCGCATATTCAGCATGAGGGTACCCGGTGATGTTTCCACCACCTGGCTTTCTGTAGTATTTGATTTTGGTCCGTTGATCTTTCCTTTCCATGAATCACCATGATCTTCGCTGTAAATAATAGTAGAATAAGGAACTTTTGTTTCATTCCAATATTGTGCAGCAAATACCAACTTGCCGTCCTGCATGGCAATCCCGCTGCCGGGACCATTAAAAAACAAATGCCAGGCAGGATTTTTCACTTGTGTTGTTATTGAATAAGGGTTTGTCCAGGTCAATCCATCATCACTGCTGCTGACCACTACAAACTGACCAGTAGTGTCCGGAGATAAACCCGGCAATGAACCTGCGATTGAACGGTTCCCTTTACTCCATAAAGCAGCTACCCAGATTTTTTTCGTAACCGGGTCAAATAAAATAGATGGATCTCCAATTCCGTTGTTCTCATGCGGCGCCCCCATATCCATCATCACTTTCATGGGTTCCCAGGTTTTACCAAAGTCAGTACTGCGGCTCATTCCCACATCAATATTCCCCGGCAAATCCCTGCTGTCTTTATAGCGAATATCATACACGGCAATCAACGTACCCTGGTCAGTCTGAACAATGCCAGGTATGCGGTATGTGTTGACGGCATCATCTCCGGCTTTTCTGACAACTACTCCAATATTTTTTTTATGCACTGAGCTGCCCTGCTCAACGATTACTTCTTTTCCCGCATCATTAACTAATTTATTACAACGCAACTCAATCTTTCCATTTATGTCTGCGTCTTCTTTCAGCACAATACTGAACCAGATAAACTCCACACCCGGATTCATACTTATGGTAACCGGAACTTCAAAATTTGAAGAACCCGGAGTTAAAGAAGTGAGAAGATTATTTGCAGAAAAAGGTTCGGCACCGGTATGAAATACTTCAACCTTCTGAATACTGCTGATCGCTTCTGTATTGAGGCTACAAAATAGTTTCCGATACTTCTGCTCCGGCTGTCCAGCCGGGATGGTAACAGCAACTTTCAAAACAGGATTGGTAGAAAGACCTTTCAGTACAGGAACTGCCGGTGACCAGGCAAATGCCTTTATCTCAGCCGCTAGAATTGGGTCTTTTTTAGTACATTCAAAAGCACTCGACCCTGCAAAGACAATCCATAGAATAAAAGCGGAAGTATATTTTTTCATATGCATATCTTACGTCTCTTTAAAATCATTTGTTTTTGGTCTCAAAAAAGATAATTGAAGAGCCAGCGCTATCACTACTACTGCTGCCATCAAAGCAAAATCTTTTCCCAGGTTGCCCGCATCTGTCGACTTTCCAAGCCAATCGGTAACAAATGCACCTGCAAATACCCCCACCATATTCATCATACCATAAGCAGTAGCCCTGTACTTTGCGGAAACAAACTGGCAGAGTATCGGCATATTGTTGGCATCGAACATTCCGTATCCAAAACCAAAACAAAAGGCTGCACCAACAACCGCAACAATGGTATTACCGAATCCTACCAGCACTAATGCAGGAATTGTTAACCCTAAACCAATGGCACTGGTAAATATTCTTCCTCTCAGGTTTTTCTGTACCCATCTGTCAGACAACATACCACCAAAGACAACACCCAGGAATGATGAAGCAGCAATGGTTATGGTTGATAACGGTCCTGCTCTGCTCATTTCAATATTTAAACTTTCTGAGAATAAGGTCGGCAACCAGTTCTTTACTCCCCATCCTGGAAGGCTGGGCACAGCGAAATAAAAAAGGATAATCCAGAAAGCTATATTGCCAAACAATACACCAAGGCCTTTGAAGAGCGATGGTTTTGACTGTGAGGAATTGTCAGCGATTTCCTGTTTCACTCTTTTCTCTTTTAACAATATGACGAGTATCAATGCATATACAATTCCGATCAAGCCAAAAGACATAAATGTTTTTTGCCAGGAAAACTCGGCAGCAATGGTAGCTCCAAAGCCTCCCAGCGCCTGGCCCATGTATAATCCGGTCATGTGAATGCCTATGGCAAGAGACCTTGTTTTATCCTGGTGATAATCTGCAATAAGTGATAAGCCGGCCGGAATATACAAAGCTTCACTCACCCCCATCACGGCACGCAGCCAATAAAGCTGATCAAAAGTTTTAGCATAGCCCATTGCAAAAGTGACCCCGCTCCAAACAAACAAGCTGCCAACGATCAGCCACTTCCGGCTTACACGGTCTGCAATAATTCCTGATACTGGGCTCATGAATCCATAGATCCAAAGAAAAATCGCCATCAGGTAACCAAAGTTGGTAGCTGATTGCAGTTCCGATATATCAGCCATCATGGATGGTTTCATCGTGGACAGCATCTGCCTGTCCATATAATTCAGCAGGGCTACCACCCATAGAAGGCCGACTACCATCCAGGGATATCGTTTTGCATTCATCATTTATTCTTCTCTTTAAATCGGCCAAACAAAATTTGCGGCGTACGTACACCAGCTCTTATTTCTCCGCTGGGTATTACAACACAATCATTCCATTGCAAGGCAGTGGTAGTGGCTGGTGTTGCAAACGGAATGAAATCCGTTTTTGTCCAAACATTGGTTTTCGAATTATAAACAGAAACATCCCGCAAAAATCCCGGGTGCGATTGCTGCAGTTTGTTCTTCTGATCAATCAGTCTAAGTTTTTTGTCAGGATCGTTCTCCCTGCTAATTGCAAGGAGCAGCTCTTCCGTTTTGTTGTAAGTTGTACCATTGTCACCACCAAAAAGCAGGATATGATGTTTACCAAATGCAATGCCGGTTCCTGCTGCCTTTGCTTCGGGCATAGAGCTTCTTTCCTCCCATTTCTGTGATTGTATATTAAAGGCGATAACAGAGCGGTAAAAACTGGACACTGCTTCTTTATTTTTTTTACGGCCGCCAACCAGATAGACAAAATTCTTTTGCCCATCAGATTGTATTGCCATAACAGCATTTGAAACAGCATACGGAATATCCGGCAGCCGTTGCCAGCCCCTTTTAACATTATTGATGTCCAGGTAAAAGAATCTGCTTGAAGGCCCATCTGCTGACTCTCCGCCTCCGGTATAAACAATTGTTCCGTCAGTAGCAGCCATCAGGTTGGTAAGTGGAATGGGCAGATCGGGAAAACTTCTTGTTGTGATGGTATTTCTTTTTTCGTTCCACTGAACAAGGGTAACTTTTTTTGAAGTGCCTTCTTCATTTTCACCTCCCATATAAAGTACACCATCAGCCAGGCTTACACTGGCGCCATAGGCGGTCGTCTCACTCAATGCTGCATTGATCCCTTTTACCCATTGAAGTTTTTCCTTTTTCAGCACAAAAATCTCAGCATGATATTTCTTTTTTCCTCCTTCCCAAGGCAAACTATCAGGAAAGTTGGCCCCGCCGGCTATTATTAAAACATTTTTATGAACGCCTGCCAGCGGTCCTGCCAGGCCAAGGGCTGGTTGACTCCCTGGTGTCTGAATTTCGGCTCTGATCTTCCAGTCTACCGTTTCAATACAACTTTCCTGGGCGAAAACTTCCATTTTTCCAATCATAGTCACTACTACTAATAAAATACCTGCATTTTTCATTTTACATATAAATCGGTCGGTCTGCAACGGAACAAAAGCTATTGAAATTAATTTTTTCAGTGTCTTGCCTGAATAATTCAAAATCGTCCTCCGTCATATTTTTAACAGGCAACCTGAATTCGCCGCAATCAAAACCGATCAACTTCATGTATGCTTTGCCAGTAGCAATGCCTCCATACTTTCCTAACAGGCGAATCATATCTATGGACTGCTGCTGTAAATACCTGGCAGCTTCCAGATTCCCGTCTTCAAATTGTTTTATCATGTTTTGATAAAGAGGGGAAGCATAGTTAAAGGTACTGCCTACCGCACCTTTGGCACCCAGCGACAGAGCTGCCAGCATATTTTCATCCCTGCCCCATAGCATATCATATTTACCATTTTTAAAATTCATACAGGAGAGAAAGTCCATAAAATCTTCGTGAGTATATTTGATACCCGCAAAATTGGGAATTACTCCGTCCACCGCCTGTAGCAGATCGTACATGGTAAAACCGACGCCGGTCAATACGGGTATATGATAATAATAAAATGGCATATCAGGAACTACCGCTGCTACATGGGCACAGGCCTTCGCCAGTACATCCACATTAGCAGGCTTGAAATAGTATGGAGCTGTAAAGGAAATAGCATATAAGCCAATTTGCTTTGCATGCAGTGCCAGCTCTTTGCACTCAGCAAGACTGGTGCCACCCAAAAACATCATTACTTTAAAATCGCTATCTTCTTTGGTGGTAGCTGCCCATGCCTCAGCTACCACCATTTTTTCTTTAACGGTCATAGAAACGCCTTCACCGGTAGAGCCACAGATGAATGCACCATTAACCCCATTTGCTTTCAGCATTGCATAATAATCCGGAATGATGGATGTATTCAACGAACTGTCTTTGTGCATAGGAGTGAACGGTGCGGCGATAAGGCCTTGTAAATATTTCTTTCCCATTTTTAAACATTTTGTTAGAAAAATACAAGGGGTATTTTACTACCCCCTGTTTGCCAAACTACTGCTTACGCTTGCTATATGAGAGGAAGGTTTAAAGAAGCCAGTTGCGATTAAAAAGCAGGGTAACCAGGTGTTTGGGTCAATGCCCGATTATTAGTTAATGAAGTTCTGTCTATCGGCCAAAGCACTTTATATGCCTCACCTGGCAACACTGTTGTATTGGCAAAAACATAGCTATCCCCAAATCTTCTCAGGTCAAGCCATCTCTTGCCTTCAAACACAAATTCAAATAATCTTTCCTGAAGAATAGCATTTTTAGGATTCGCATCTATAGATTGATTGGGATATCCCAGCGTTGCTGCAACATAGTTGCTTCCATATCCTCTTGCCCTTACCAGATTTATTTCAGTTGCAGGATTTTGGCTTAACAGAACCTTTGCCTCTGCGATCAACAATAAAAGGTCAGCATAACGATAAATTGGGTAATCATTTGTAAACACCCGTACACCTGCATTTTGCTCTCCTTCATATTTTTTTACAAAACATCCGGCAAGGACATATACACCAGGTGAAGGTCTGTTATAAGCACCCTGGATAGAAAACCATTTACGACTATCCCGGTCATCAAATTTTCTAAAAGTAGTACTGGGTATTGGCGCCCTTAATAATCCGCCCCAATTATCTGTAGCCACACTAAATTGTCTCGCATTTAATGAATCATGATAATTAGCCAGCAGAGCTGTTTGAGGATAGAATGTACCTGCAAAAGGTAAATTACTTTCATTTAATACGTTGCGTAAAGAGAAAATAATTTCAGCATTACCCTTATTGGTTGCCGCAAAAACATTGGCAAAAGATGGCAGGAGCGAAAGCCCTGCAACATTTGTCTGAATTTCTGTAAGTGCATTTAGTGCTATCGTTGCGTCAGCTGCACCACCGCTTCTGTGAGCAGTCCATAAAAACACTTCTGCTTTTAGCATTAATGTGGCAGCTTTGCTCCAATAGGATTTAGTATTTCGAAATGAGTAATTTGCCCCAAACGCTGACAAAGAAGCATCAATATCTGACTTAATCAAAGCCATTACATCTGCTGCGGGAGAAGCTGCTTTCGACAAATTCGCTACATCAAAAGAAACAACGGGATCTGTCTGTATCACCACATCGCCCCAAGCTCTTGTAAGTTGGAAATAATAAAAGGCCCTCATCCCGTACGCAATACCGAGGTAATAACTCTTATTGGCCGGTGTCACCACAGTAGTTGCATCTAATTTGCTAATAAGCAAATTAAGTTGTACAATATTGTTATAAAAACCCCCAAAGTTACTTACACCCGGGGCATCCAATGTCAATGTTTGCTGCCACATTCTTTCGACTCCCTGAGTCGCTTCTCCTGAAAATGTACCGGCGCTACCTGGCTCAGTACCGAATATGTCCGAACGCATTTCACCTAATGCCTGGAAAGAAGAAACATGGCTTCTGAAGCGAGAGTGAACCCCTGACACGAAAGCATCAAATTGGTCTGGTGTTTGCCAAAAGGTAGCATCGCTTATAGTGCTGATGGGTTTTAGGTCCAACTGTTTCCTGCAGGAGCTTGCCAAGATAAACAAGCTAATACCGGCAATTGTATATTTCAATAAATTTTTCATTGCAATAATTTTAATAATGATTAAAATGTTACCTGTACGCCGAATACAAATGATTTTGGCGTTGGATAGTTGCCGACAAACAAACCATCCGTTCTTGGCTCGGGAGAATTGCCACTGAATTTGGTGATGTAAAAAAGGTTATTCATGTTCACATACATCCTGGCATTATTCAGCACCCTCGTTTTGCTAAGCAGTGATTTACCAAAATCATAAGACAACGTAATCTCCCGGCAAGCCAAGTAATCACCCTTTTCGTAATATCGGGAATTATTGCTTTGTAATACCTGGCCGGCATTGTTTCCTCTTGTTATATTCTTTTTGCCGTTAGGCGCACCCACCTGGTCAGCCCAATACACTTTTGGAATGTCCGGCATAGAATTATCACCGGAGAAACCTTTTGTGATGTAATCAATATGGTTGAATGTGCCTTGATAGTTACCTACAATTCTTGCGACCAGATCATTGTATAATATATGACCGGTTGCAAAATCCCATCTTGTATATAAGGAAAAGCCTTTAAAAGAAAGCGTAGTTGAAAAACCCCCGATTAACTTGGGATTAATATTACCAACATATACCTGGTCCCTGGAATCAATGGTATCATTGTTATCTACATCCAGCCAGTTTACATCCCCAGGAGTGATTTTACCTGCTCCGTATGTTACGCCGGGGCCGCTGATTTGCCCAATAATATCCCTTCTTGTATTGGCGATTCTTGCAATTTCCCCATCATCCTGAAAAATAGATAATTGCTTATAGGCATACACTTCGCCTAAAGGCTGGCCTTCCTGAAGACCGCTTACCCAGATTATTCTGCCTGTTTTCGCATCATAAATCTGGAAGCCGCCCTGCCGGTTGTTCTCATTTCCATTGAATGGCAGCTTTAATATTTTGTTTTTATTGCTGGCAACATTGGCACTAACATCCAATGTTAATCCATTTTTAAGCTTAAAAACATTTGCATTAACTGTTACTTCAAAACCCTTGTTTTGAAATGAACCGAGATTAGTTCTTACTGAGCCAAAACCAAGATAACTGGGCAACGCAAGGTTAGTTAACAGATCACTGGTTTCCCTGTTATAGTAATCAAAAATGAAAGATACCCGGTTGTTTAGAAGACCTATATCAAGACCAACATCAGTTGTGGTGCTCTTCTCCCATCGCAATCCAGAGTTTATGACTCCCGTATTCAAAAAACCCAATCCACCGTTGTAATTACCTTGAGAACCATATACACCCTGTACTTCATAATCGCCAATACCTGCTACATTTCCGTTTACACCGTAGCTGATTCTTGGTTTAAGTGTTGAAATAATTTTTGAAACTGAACTATTCTGAAAAAAGTTCTCCCTGTGAATATTCCATCCCGCTGACATACCAGGGAAAAAACCCCAACGATTATCTGCAGCCAGGCTTGATACGCCATCGTACCTGTAAACCAATGTAAGCAGGTATTTGTTGTCAAAATCATAGTTTACCCGGCCAAAATTGGAGATAATACGGTATTCAGACTTGTTAGTGAAATTACTTCCTGCAGCAAAAAGAGTAGACGCATTTACAGAAGTTATATCATCAGTAGGAGCCCCGGTACCCGATACCTGCGCATTTAAAGCCCTTTGTGTAAAAGATTCCACGCCAATCATCGGATTGATATGATGCTTTCCTGCCAGTGTTTTCGTATAATTAACGATGACATTGTATTGTTGCTGAACTGTCTTTGATTGCGACCATGATGCCGGGCGGGTGGTGTTGAAGCCTTGAGGATTCGTATATAATTGTGTATAGGTTTGCGTCGCTTTTGTAAAACTCTCATTTTGTGACTGGAAATAATATATGTTGCCGCTTGCTTTTACATATAAGCCTTTGATGATATCATACTTTACTGAAGCATTACCGGTAATTCTGTTTACTTCATTTTTCCTGTAGTTTTTGCCTAACCAATACAGGGGGTTACCATCTGTTATGCCGTTGCCGGGATTAGGTTGTGTTTTAGCAGAATCTAACCAGGGGTTCATAGTTGGCCATACTGACATATTCCGGTATAAAGTATTTACATCACCTCCTAATAAACCAAATCCTGAGGCTGTTGAGAACGTACCGCCTGTACTTACTTCTATATTAGGCTTTACTTTATATGATCCGTTTATATTAGCAGTGTATCTTTTATAATCAGAGCCTACAATAATTCCATCCTCTTTATAATAATCAAAACTCGCAAAATATTTTCCTTTATCATTACCCCCGATTACATTAATGTAATGGTCATGTGTATTGGTATTTCTGAAAGCAATGTCTTTTATTTCGCCACTATGGTCTTTGAAAATGATTGTACCACCATAGGGGTCGCCGACCGTATCCCATCCCATACCCAACAAAAACTGGGTAGAAGGACCGTAACTCCTGATATCAAAAAGTGCCAGATCTGCAGCGTTTGTGGAAAGCCCGAATCCTCTTTGGGAGTTCACCTGTGCCAGTGTTCTTTGAGAATTCAGGTGCCCCAACCTGGTATAATAGATATAATCCTTTGCATTAAGGTATTTATAATCTTCCCTGTCACGGTTGTGTCCGAAAGTGTACTTATAAGTTACCTCAGCTTTACCCGCTTTACCTTGCTTAGTGGTAATAAGAATGACTCCATTGTTAGCCCTGGCCCCATAAATGGCGGTAGAAGCAGCATCTTTGAGCAGTTCGATCGACTCTATATCATCAGGGGAAATATCATTGAAGGCCCGGATAATTCCATCTACAATAACCAAAGGGGCACCAGGATTATTAATAGATGCACCTCCGCGAAGTAAAATGGATGGAGCAGCACCTGGAGCACCAGTCGTATTAATCACTCTCAGACCTGCAACAGAACCCTGTAAAGCGGTGCCTACGTTAGCTCTTGGAGCACTTTTAAGCACTGTATTATCCAACTTGCCAATAGCACTTGTTACGTTTCTTCTTGATTGCGTTCCATATCCTATTACTACTACCTCACCAAGATTTGACTCCTCTCTTTGCAAGGTGATGACAAAACTATTTTTCTCACTTATTTCAATTTCCTGACTAAGAAAACCTGTATAGCTGACTACTAAAATGTCATCTGCTGATGCCTCTAAAGAAAATTCTCCATTTGCATCAGTTTGGGAACCTAGTGGCTTCCCTTTCAATGTTATACTAACTCCACTAAGGGGAAGGTTGTCCTCTAAGGAGGAAACTTTGCCGGTTATTCTTTTTAACTGAGACCAAGATGTTACAGAAAAAAACAAAAAGCCGACAAGCATAAATAGTTTTAGACAAGCTAGTTTCATGTTAAGCAGTTTTTAAACTTTGAATTATGTATGACATAATAAAATTACTATTTTTATATTTAACTTTGCCTATTGGAGAAAAAAAAGGAGAAACGTTTGCGTAAACATGATAACTTTCTGCGGAGGAAGCTGGCAAAAATTTGATTTAGTTCATAAAAAATAAATCCCAAAATGAGTGATGGAAATATAAAATCTTCTTTTAAGTTGGTGGACACCAGCACTTTGGTTGACAAAGTTGAAGACCAACTTGTAAAGCTTCTTCAAGAAAAAAAACTTAAGGTCGGAGATAATATTCCAAAGGAAATTGAACTAGCTGAGGCCATCGGTGTAAGCAGAACAGTCATCAGAGAAGCGCTTCTTCGGCTTCGCTTGATCGGGTTAATCGAATCAAAAAAGAAAAAAGGAGCTGTTATAACCAGCCCTGACCTATTTGCAGTCCTTGGCAAGAGTATGAATCCGCATATTCTGGATCAGGGGACCCTAACAGAAATTTTTGAAATAAGGCTTGTATTAGAAATAGGTATGGCAGACCTTCTTTTTCATCGCATCACTAAAGAAGACCTGGCAGAATTGAAAAAAATTGTAAGCAGTGAGCCGCCTGCAACAAAGTATCACTTGTTTAATATTGACCATGAAATTGCCTTCCACGGGAAATTATATGAGATTACCGGAAATGAAACAATGAAGAAATTTCAGAAAATGCTGCTCCCGGTTTTTGACTATGTCCATAACAGTGGACTTCTTAAAAATCAACCTAAGTTAAAAACCTTTGTTTCCCACAAAGAACTTGTTGAAATTCTTGAATTCGGAACACCCGAAGCATTCCGAAATGGCATGAGGACCCACCTTGAAAATCATTTTGCCCGGTTGTTTACCTGAAAAATTTAAACAGAATTTAGTATTCTCTAACAGGTTTGAATAGATCTTTCTACTATCTCTCATGCCAAGTATAATTACATGACTGTTTACTTATCATTACGATGGAATCAAACATTCACCCAGGATTTGCAAATCTGTGAAAATTATATTCGATACTTGTCCGGTAACCTCCACTAAAAGTCCGTCTGTCAGCGGACTTTTTTTATTTTCATGTCTTACACAGTCTATATCATTTTTTCTCCCTCGTTTGATCAATATTATATAGGTCATTCAGCAAATATTGAGAACAGGCTTTTCCGGCACAATAACGCTGGCAGTAAGGCAACTAAAAAGGCTAAGGACTGGAAAGTAGTGTACACAGAAGTTTTTCCTGCAAAAACAGCCGCATATCAAAGAGAAATGCAGATAAAAAGAATGAAGAGCAGGAAATATATTGAATCCCTGATTAGCCCGGGGTGTTAGTGCGTCCCGATGGAATCGGGAAGGTCACCGGTTCGACTCCGGTAACCTCCACTTCAAAGGTTCTGATGTGTTTGAGCGTCTTTTTATAATTAATTACTAAATCTATATGTTGTTTTGTAGAGTTTGGATAAGGATTTTTTCAGGATAATCAAACTCCCTGCACCACAATCATCTTTGAGGTTGCGGTGCGATAGCGGATCTGCTTTGCCCTGCTGTATGTTTCAGAACTCCACCACTCTCTAGCCCTTTCGACTGAGGGAAATTCCAATATGACAATTCTTTCCGGTTGCCAATCACCTTCGAGAGTTTCTGTTTGTCCGCCACGGACGATGAATTTTCCATCGTACGCTTCAATAGATGCCGGTGTCAGCTTTTTATATTCTTCATACTCCTTTGGATCATGAATGGAAACTTCCACTATCACATAGGCTGCCATGTTATAATTTTTTATGCTGCCAATTTCCTGATTTTTCTTCAAAGAGATATTTATAAACTGGCGATGATTTACTCCCAAAAACATCACACTTGTCAGTTCCTTGTTTTTTATTACAAACTCCCATCACTTGCGTTTATTGTACCTTTGCCGCTCTTATGGCAGAACCATTACCCCACGATCATATCATCCCTTTCAAAGATTCGGGCAAGAGCAAGAAAGAGCAGGTGGCTGAAATGTTTGACCGGATTGCGGGACGCTACGACTTTATGAACCGTTTTTTGTCGGCCCGCACCGACCTGGTCTGGCGAAAAAAAGCCATCCGGATGCTGAAAAAAGACAAACCCCGCCACATCCTGGATGTGGCCACGGGCACCGGCGATATGGCCCTGCTGGCCTGGAAGATGCTGCAACCCGACCGGATCACAGGTATTGATATTTCGGCACAAATGCTGGAAGCCGGTCGTAAAAAGATTGAGAAAGAGGGGCTTGGGGAAAAAATCAAATTAGAGACAGGAGATTCAGAAACAATAAATTATAGTGAAAACACGTTTGATGCGGTGATGGCGGCTTTCGGGGTTCGCAACTTTGAAAACTTAGAGAACGGGTTGGCGGAGATGCTGCGGGTGCTAAAACCCGGCGGACAGGTGCTGATCGTTGAGTTTTCCCGACCCCGAAAAAAAGCGGTGAGGGGTTTGTATAATTTTTATATGGGCATCATGGCGCCAAGGATGGCAAAGTGGTTCAAACAGAACAAAGAAGCTTACGATTACCTTTGCGCCTCCTCCAATGCTTTTCCCGACCGCGGCCAATTTGTTGATATTTTAAAAAAAGTTGGTTTTTCCGATACCCGGTTTAAACCCCTAAGCTTAGGCATATGTTGTATTTACAGCGGAAGAAAGATAACCTGATATCCTGGAAAACCGGATTAATTTTCCTGTTGGCAGTATTGGCTTCTTTGCAAACGGTGCAGGCGCAGCAACGGGAAATGCATCTGTATGACCATGACAGCAAACCCTATTATTTTGGCATCACCTTAGGCGGAATTTCCAGCCGTTTTCATACCAGTATGCACCCCCGTTTTTTACAGTATGACAGTGTGTATGTGGCCGAACCGGTAAACTCTGCCGGTTTCAGCCTGGGGCTGATGGCCACCGGCCGCATCAGCAACCGATTCCTGGTACGGTTCAATCCCCAACTGATGTTCATGGAGAGAAATATTTCCTATAAACTAAAATACCCGGATCCTTTTGAAGCCAGTACGGATATTTTAAAAAGAGTAGAATCAGTGACTGTATCTTTTCCTTTCCAGTTGAAGTTTGAATCAGACCGCATCAATAATTTCCGGGTATATATGATGACCGGCATCAAAGCTGATATTGACCTGGCCAGTAATGCCCGTGCCAAACGGGCTGAAGAATTAGTGAAGATCAACAAATATGATTATGGTGTGGAACTCGGCCTGGGTTTCAATTTTTTCTTCCCGAGTTTTATTCTTTCACCTGAAATAAAGATCAGCAACGGTATCCCCAATATTCACAGCCGCGATGAACACCTGAAATACTCTAATGTACTGGACAGAATTCAATCCCGGATGATCGTCTTCAGTATTCATATTGAAGGTTAATTCATTAATTTCGCTTTTGTCATTTCAAATAATTCGTAAGTATGAAAACGCACCTGTACACTGCTTTTTTTACAATTGCTTTTTTTTGTTCAAGTCTTCATTCTTCAGCACAAAAACCAACGACTGCTTTAGCACTGAACGACTATCTTGTTTCCATCACTGACTCGCTGTACAATGCGGGACAGACCTGGGGCGAAAAATTTACAGCGGTTTATCAGACTAAAGAATTCGCATTATTGCAGCCCTTAAGGGTATCGATGGAAAAACTCATTGAAAGAAAACAACTGGAAGTGATCACCCTGAAAGACATTGGTGGATCCGAAAAACTGCGGCTGGCCATGCTGGATTTGCTTTTCTTTGAAGCCCGCATGGTGCGGGAAGGATTTTTGCCTATTGAAAAACTCAACAAACAATCCAGCCAGGATGAGATCAACAAAGCCATTGAACTGCTGACCACAGTTGCTGATACAGAAAATGAATACCTCCAGAAAGTAAGAAAAGCACAGGATGCCTATGCTGCAAAAAATGGTTTCACAATTGAAGATGATTCTTTCTAAAAATCAAATTCTCTCCGGTGCATATTCCAGCGTATGCCAAAAGTGATCACCGATGTGCTGGCTGATGTAACAGGCGCCGTTTTTGTGTCGAGTTTCCGGTGCAGCGCATTCAGTTCCAGGAAAAGATTTTCCTTCAGTTCATACGACAGCAGCAGGGAAGCATAGAATACATTTGTTTGCCAGCCACTGCCGATATTAAAACCATAATCCATCGTACGATAGGGAGGAACACTTGGCAAAAAGATATTGCTGCCATAGCTGACGGCGCTGGAATCCCTGCCTTGCTGATAATATATCAATTTGGCTACAGCCAGCCATTTGGGGGCCGGCTGGTAGCGGGCAATGCCGATGAATTCTTTGAAATTGGCCATCAGCGGATGCGCCAGCGGCTGGTTATAGTGTGTATAATTGGCTACAGAATCACGGTGTGAATAAGTGAAAGGACGGACCCGGTTATGCTCCACCTGCAGGTCAAGGTTCTTGATATTAAAGGCATCAATATATTTTGCTCCCAGCTGAATGCCCCATTTGTTGGCCCACCAGCCACGGCTTTTTGTTATTTCGGAAAGCAGGAATTCATCCAGGGAAAGTTGCCCGTAGGCCTGGAAACGTTTTGCAAAATTGGCTTTGAAATCCAGTCCCACTATTGAATTATCAAAACTGCCATTTTGCTGTTCAATGGAGCGGTAAAAAATGACAGGATTGAGATAGCTGAAATCAAAACGATCCTTCCGTCCAAAGATCACCCCTTCAAACAAACCGATATTGAGCCATTTATTGATCGCTACATCAAGATGATGCATCGCCACATATTTTTTGGGCAACAACTGGTCGCCACCGGGTATTTCAGCAGGGGTCACTTCCATGAACAGGTTCTGGTAATTGATCTTCCAGATACGGGTATTGAGCTTTAAGAACAGTGCATTGTTGCTGAAATCGCTCAGGAACAAACTGCGATGACCGTTGCCGATAAAATTTTTGTCATAGCCAAATGTGATGTCAATGTATTTGGCTGCATTAAAAGAGAAATATCCCCGTGCATCAAAATAATCCACACCGCCGGCTGCTTTGAAAGGTTTATAAAAACCGTTGCCCGGTACGGCTTTCCTGTCGCTGATCCATTGCTGCACATACAGGGGAGGCCGTTCCTGGTTATCGGTCAGGTAAGCGGCGAAGCCGATCTTATTGGCAATGCGGCCCCGTAATGCCAGGCCTCTTGTATTTTGAAAAAGATGCTGATCGTTGTTGTTTTCCTTGGAAACCGTGTATTGAAAAACCGGGTTGATGATAAGATCAAAGTCCTTTACATGCACTTCATATAGGTTGGCCGGAGTCTGGTAAAATCTTTTTCCAATAGGTTTTTTGCTTTTGAATTCACCCGGATCGTTATTTACATACCTGAAATATTCCTGGTTATTCAGCATCATGCTGCGCAGGTTGTGCCTGTCCACTTTGGACAGGTGAGCATCGCTTAAATGGTAGGCATCAATAGCCTTTTGTATAAAATGCTTGCGGCTGTAGTATTTCGTTTTGGAAAAGTTAAAGACTGAATCCGTTCCGGCCTTTATTTCCATCCTCTCCAGTAAAATATTTTGTTTATCTCCCTGGTGTAAAAAAGTGGTCTGCGAAGCAGCTATGAAAGGACAAAAAATCAACAGCAGTCTTACCAGGGTTTGTTTAAATTGCATGAGTTCAGGATTCAGTTTAAGAGAACAAAGTATGCAAAAATATCTGATAAAAGCGATACAGGTTGTCAACGAAGGAAACATACATACGGCTGACGTACTCATTGCAAACGGACGGATCGAAAAGATCGCTTCCATCATCAGCGGAAAGGATATTCACTTAACAGAGATCAATGGCGAAGGTAAATACCTGCTGCCCGGTGTGATAGATGACCAGGTACATTTCCGGGAACCGGGACTCACACATAAAGCAACCATTTATACCGAATCCAGGGCTGCCGTAGCAGGTGGCATCACCAGTTTTATGGAAATGCCCAATACTATTCCCAATGCGCTGACACAGGAACTGCTGGAAGATAAATACAATATTGCAGCCCGGACCTCATTGGCCAATTACTCCTTTTACATGGGCACCGGCAATGACAATGCGGACGAAGTGCTGAAAACAAACGAAAAGAAAAAAGACATATGCGGCATCAAGATTTTCATGGGCTCCAGCACCGGCAATATGCTGGTGGATAATCCCAACACATTGGATAAAGTTTTTCGTGAAAGCGAATTACTGATCGCAACACATTGTGAGGATGAAAAAATTATCCGGCAAAACCTTGAGAAGCTGAAAGCAGCAGGTAGGGAATTAACCGCTGCCGATCATCCCATTATCCGGGATGAAGAAGCCTGTTATGAATCTTCCTTGTATGCTATCCAGATCGCCAAGAAATATAACACCCGGCTGCATATCCTCCATATCAGCACTGAAAAAGAATTACAGCTTTTCACGAATATGTTTCCGCTGAAGGATAAACGCATTACTGCAGAAGTATGTGTGCATCATCTTCACTTCACCAGCGACGATTATGGGAAATTGGGCAACCGCATCAAGTGCAACCCGGCCATCAAGGCACCGCACAACCGGGAAGCATTGTGGAATGCCCTGCTCGATGACCGTCTCGATGTGATCGCCACGGATCATGCACCACATACATTAGAAGAAAAAAATGAGCCTTATATAAAGGCACATGCTGGCCTGCCTTTAGTTCAACACTCATTACCATTGATGCTATATTATTATAAGCAGGGAAAAATTTCGCTGGAAAAGATCGTACAGAAAATGAGCCATGCCGTAGCAGATTGTTTCCAGGTAAAAGACAGGGGTTATATTCGTGAAGGTTACCAGGCCGACCTGGTGATCGTGGATATGAACCGGCCGCAACGAGTGGCCCGGGAAAATATTTTTTACAAATGCGGGTGGAGTCCTTTGGAGAATTTTGTTTTTCCTGCATCTGTTACCTATACATTTGTCAACGGGCACCCTGTATTTAACAACGATGCCTGGGATGAATCTCAAAAGGGACAACGATTGAAATTTGACAGATAAAGCCCCCGGCCCCTAAAGAGGAGCAAGGCTATAAACTAAAACAATTAAATATTCCCCTGTAGGGGTTAGGGGTATGCAAATTGATAAAATCTCATTCGGTGATATTTCTATCTTCCATCATGAGGAAGAATTTTCCATTTTTCATAAACTGAATTTCACCCGGACCGTAGGCGGTAAAGAATGGCTGCGCAAATTTTTCAGCGAGCCGCACAACGACCTGAAAAAGATCAAAGGCACCCAGCGGGTCATCCGCACCCTGATGGAGCATGTGAAAGACTGGCCTGATGACATCAGCAACGGCACCATCCTGGTGATGGATAAATTCATGGACTATGCCCTTGACCCGGTGCCGGAAAATCCTAATGCTTTCAACAGTGTTATTTATAAATGGCTGCACGGCGAGGATTATTCCATGCTGAAATATTCCGTTACTCATTTCGCCGATTTTTTCCGTGGGCTAAAAAATATTGCAGCACTGCTCGAAGACCTTGACCTTCCTCCCAATATCAAACTTTACATTGAACGCATCAGCGGGTTGCTGAAAGAACCGCCCCTGCAAAAGCTGTCGGAAACAAGCGCCGGTCAAAAATTTTCCGCCAGCGAAAACCTTTATTACGGTTTTCATTTGCGGGGCCGCTACCGCAACAACACTCTTGAACTGATTGATATTTTCAGTCGCCTCGATGCCTGGTATTCCATGGCCGTGGCAGTGAAAACCTTTCAACTGAGTTTTCCTGAATTTATCGAACAGGAAACAGCGATGGTGGAAGCCAAAGGTCTTTATCATATCCTTATTCCCAGGCCAGTGGCCTATGACCTGCAAATGAACCCCGATCATAATTTCCTTTTTCTGACCGGGGCCAATATGGCGGGCAAAAGCACCCTGATCAAAGCTGTGGGTTCTGCCGTTTTCCTGGCACATATCGGCATGGGTGTGCCGGCGGCAAACATGAAGCTGACCTTATTTGATGGCTTGCTGAGTAATATCAACGTGGTGGACAATATTGCCAAAGGAGAAAGCTTTTTCTTCAATGAAGTGCAGCGCATCAAAAACACAATAGAAAAAGTGAACACCGGCAAAAAATGGCTGGTGCTGATTGATGAATTGTTCAAAGGCACCAATGTGCAGGATGCTATGAAATGTTCCACCACGGTCATCAAGGGTTTGATAAAGATCAAAAACTCATTGTTCATCCTTTCCACCCACCTCTACGAGATAGGCGAGGAACTGAAAAACTATCCCAATATTTCATTCCGCTATTTTGAAACCAATGTGAAAGACGATCAGCTTGAATTCACCTACCAGTTAAAAGAGGGCATCAGTAATGACCGCATCGGCTATGTGATCCTTAAAAGAGAAAAAGTGGTGGAGATGCTGGAAAAATTATAAAAGCTTTCCAAAGTTGCCAACCTTACAACAGCATTTTCGGTTCATAGCCAGCACTCCAAAAGGTTGGCACCTTTTCACTTTTTTTAACGCCCTATTGGGGAAATTCCAGTCACCGGACAGCTATCCGGGCAAATCGGATTTTACAGGTTTCAGTCAATATCGTAATTTGGCATTCGCAAAAAACCATCTATGTCAACAACTCAGGGCACACCCTCACCCGGCGCCTCCACCATCATGAGAAATATTCTTGTTGGCGTCACCACCACTGTTTTAGGCTCAACCGCCATATATTTTCTTGGCTTTCATAATAAGGGAGGAAAAGGCGGTCCTTCGGGTGCAGAGAACCTGCTGGTGATGAAAGAAGTGACCACCAAAGCATGGAAATCCTATGTGACCACCGATAATATTTACTATAAAAATCTATTAAGCATCAATAAAGATTTCCAGGAATCACCTGATCTTGCCATGTACAAGCAGGAAATAACAAAAGAAGCCGACCGTTTCAGGAAAGATGTGGAGGAACTGCAGAAAGAAGAAAATTTAGACAAGACATTTGCCTCCATGCTCAGCCGGAGACTCGAAAGAGAAGGAGAAGCACTGGATAAAATAAATGATTATGTTTCCGCTATACAAAGACTGCAGCAGTCAGGTCTTGGGGAAAATGAAATGATGGAAAAAGCTACTGAAGAAGGAAAAAAGTTTGAAAGGTACAGCAAGGCGGCGCTTGTAAGGGCCGCAACGGAAGTGGAAGATATTGCTAAAACACTTGCTGAACGATATGGCCAGGCATTTAACCTGACCGATTTTCTTTTTTATAACGATTATAAAAAAACACAGCCTGCTGGAAATAATAATCAAACAAACGGGGAAAATAATACTGCTGTTAACAATGGTGGTGTTGAAACAAATCAACCCGTAAACAATAACAACCAGCAACCTGTGCCCTCAGATGCCGATAACCGTGCAGTAGCAACGGACAATAACAACAAGGTCGGTGGTAAGGTTACCGGCAATAATCAAACCCGCCAAACAGGAAACACGGAAAATGACCGGGAAGAACCGAATAACCGCCCTCTTGTGACCGAAAACATGCTGGCCGGTAACTGGGTGACAAGCGGCGCCTACCTGAGTTTTGAAAAAGGTGCCAAGTTTTCCTGGGATGTGACCACCACCGGCGATCATGCCTGCGGACCCTGGCAGGTGAAAAACGGGCAACTGCACATGAAAGCCACCCATGCCAACAATGGCCAGCAGGCTACCTGGGTGTTCAATCTTTCCAATGTGTCACGGAATGAATTCACGATGACATTAAGTGTGCCGCCCTATAACAGTTATTACCTGACAAGAAATACAGGCTATTAATCCATCAAACCTGTTCCCGGGAAATTGTTATTGCCTGTAATATTCCTATATTGGCAGCAGCAAATTCAATCAAAATCTAAACATTATGGGCGGGGTTCCTTCCGGAGGCAGCACCTGGAAAAATGTGATCATCGGTGTGCTCACTACTGTTGCTGCCTATGTCATTGTTCATTTTCTTTTCATCAATAAAGAAAAGAACAAAGAAAAAGCGGCCACCATCGAAGCCTGGAATTCGATGATACGTTACGAGGAGTTGTTCTCAGAAAACTATATCGGCGCCTATTGTATTGAAGACAAGGAAGAGCAACTGGAAGCACTGATCTATGAAAAAGACCAGCTGGTAAAGAACTACACCCTTATCAGCGAGAAAGATAATATTGACAACGACCTGGCATCTTTTACTACCCGTGCAGCCGGCAATGCATCCGCTGAAAAGAAGATCCTGGAAAGATACCTTGCCGATTACAAGCAGGTAAATCCCTATGAACCGCTGGCAGAGAAAGAATATGAACGCATAGACAGCCTTTATGCTTCCAAGATGGAGTTGATCCGCATACGGGATACATCCTCGTTCAACAGCATTTTTCGCAACCTGTCCAAAAAATACGGGAACAAATTCAAAGGCGCTTCTGAACCACGGGCATTTACCAAATCTGATCTTATTGGTCAATGGAAAGAAGCCGGCGTTAATAAGATCTTTCACCTTAAAAATGAAACGGACTTTGTCATGCTGCTCGACGGAACAGAATTTTCCGGCAGATGGAAACTAAATGGTAAGACAGCCCGTCTCACCTTTGATGATGGCAGCGGTTCTGTTGAATTGCATATTACCCGTTTCAATCCTGCCTATATCTATTTCACGATTGACGACCAGGAGACCGAAAGGATCTGCTGCAGGAAATGAGAAGAGATATTTCATACTTTACTATTTAACAGTTACCCGCTATGGCAGGAAACAAGAACAGGTTTTCAGGCATCCTCAATGCTGTGAAAGTAGTTTTACCGGGAATCATCGTTTCACTCATCGGCGGCACTGCCGGAGTGATGCTTTTCAATAACCCCGGAAAAATCAAAGGCAGGGCCACCCAGGCTGCCTGGCATGCAGTGATCCAGTATGAAAAGATCTATGATAACAATATCATCACTACGGCCCGTTTTGCCAGCACCGAAACCATCAACGGTCTGAAGCAATACAAAGACGACCTGATGCACCAGATTCAGATGCTGACAGAGAATTACCGCAACATCAAAGAAGAAAACAATATTGACAGCCGCCTGCTGGCCGTGATCAACTGCAAGACGGACACTTATAACCAGATTCACCGGCTTACGGATGTTTACCTTGACAGTATGGTAAAGCTGGCGGAAAACCCGGTGTTCTATGTTCCGAGGACCAACGATGATAGTGACAGCAGCTACAACAACAAAGTTGAAACGGCTTCTGTTGATATCATGAATACGTACAACCGGCGGCGAATGCACCTGATTGACAGGGACAGCTCCACCATCAGCAATATACTGGAACAACTGACACAGTCCTATAGCCGGCCGCTTTATACTTTCAGGTTTGCCAAGCGACTTCCTGATGAGTATAAAAGAACTTTACAAAATATTATTGGAGACTGGGACCTACTTTTCAGCGGAGAAAAACTTTCATTGAACAATGACCATACCGGGGCCTTGATCAGTAACGGGTACAGCAACACTGGCTCCTGGCAATTAGACAAAGAATATAAGTTGGTGCTGACCACAGCGGGAGGCGATTCAGCTTATACCTTTCATGTATTAAATGTATCTGCCAACACCATCCGGCTGGCAGTGAATGACAGTATGCATGTGGTTGGATACAAACAAGTGCTTCGCAGCGATGAATGATCTTTCTGCATGATTATTTTCTCTACCTTCAAACCATGCTTGTAAAAACATTCGGCAGCGCTGTGTATGGCGTGGAGGCAATCAGCATCACCATTGAAGTGAACTGGCTCCACAACCAGGGCAAAGACACGATGATCGTTGGCCTGCCGGATAATGCCGTAAAAGAAAGTCTTCAACGCATCGAAAGCACTTTCAAGACCAATCATTTCCAGGTGCCCCGTACCAAAGTGGTGGTGAACCTCGCACCGGCGGACATACGAAAAAGCGGAACTGCCTTTGACCTGCCCATTGCCATCGGTCTCCTCGGCGCCACCGAACAACTCAGCCATGCGGCAGCGCTGGAACAGTATGTGATCATGGGTGAACTGAGTCTTGACGGTGAAGTGCGGCCTATAAAAGGTGCATTGCCTATCGCCATACAGGCAAGAAAAGAAGGTTTCAAAGGGCTGATCGTCCCCAATGTGAATGCAAGAGAAGCAGGAATGGTCAACAACCTGAAAGTGTATGGCGTCGGTCATATCAAAGAAGTGATTGATTTTTTTGAAAACGAAGAAACGGGGCTGGAACAGGTGATCGTTAACACAAGAGACGAGTTCTTCCATTCTCAATCGGATTTTGAATTTGATTTTTCTGATGTAAAGGGACAGGAAAATATCAAGCGGGCATTGGAAATAGCAGCCGCAGGTGGTCATAATGCAATATTGATCGGCCCACCCGGCGCCGGAAAAACCATGCTGGCCAAACGACTGCCTACCATTCTGCCACCCCTCACTTTGCAGGAAGCGCTGGAAACAACAAAGATCCATTCCGTAGCAGGCAAGCTGCCGGAGAATGCAACACTGGTTTCCAAAAGACCTTTTCGTTCACCACACCACACGATAAGTGATGTGGCACTGGTGGGAGGCGGCGGCAACCCGCAACCGGGTGAAATCTCATTGGCGCATAATGGTGTGTTATTCCTGGATGAACTGCCCGAATTCAAACGAACGGTGCTGGAAGTGATGCGGCAACCGATGGAAGAAAGAAAAGTTACCATATCAAGAGCTAAAGTGGCATTGGATTTTCCAGCATCCTTTATGCTCATCGCTTCCATGAATCCCTGCCCCTGCGGGTTTTATAATCACCCGGAAAGAGAATGCACCTGCCCGCCCGGCGCTGTGCAGAAATACCTGAATAAAATATCGGGACCGCTGCTTGACCGTATTGACCTGCATGTGGAAGTGACGCCTGTTGCTTTCAGTGAACTGTCCGCCACCAGGCAACAGGAGGGCTCTTCGTCTATCCGTGACCGGGTGATACAGGCAAGAGAAAAACAGGAAATGCGATACAAAAACAATCCCGGCATTTATTGCAATGCTCAAATGAGCAGCAAGATGCTGAAAGAGATCTGTGTTATCAGTTCAGTGGGCCAAAACCTGCTGAAAGCAGCCATGGAAAAACTAAATCTTTCTGCAAGGGCTTATGACCGCATCTTAAAAGTTTCCCGGACCATTGCTGATCTCTCAGGAAGTGATGACATCAAACCTGAACATTTGGCCGAAGCCATTCAGTACCGCAGTCTTGACAGGGAAGGTTGGGCTGGTTGAAGAATGTGAAATAAGCAATAAGAAATGTAAAATCAGAAAGGGTTGGCAACCCTGGAAAAACAATATGGGTTTTGTTATTTGCGGTTTTTGTGAATCCCTGAAACCCACCCCCCTCCTGCTATATTGTCATTTTTCCCGAACTTGTACGATGTTTGCCTACTATACATCTTTTACCTGATCTCCTTTTTATATGAAAATATTATTTCACTACCTGAAGCCTTACAAATGGCTGGTAGTTCTGGTCCTCGTTCTTGCCGGCATCAATATTGGTTTTTCCCTCGTTGACCCGATCATTTTTGGTAAACTGGTGAATCTTGCCAATCATTATGTTCACAATAATGAGCAGTATGATTTCAATAAATTCTTCTGGTCATTCAAAGAAAACCCGCACTATGGTGTGGCAGCGTTGCTGACCTTTTCCATTTCCGTGGCCATGATCAGCCGTATTGCCAAGGCCTTCCAGGATTATTTTTTAAATCTCATTACACAAAAATTCGGTGCTACTGTTTTCACCGTTGGCCTGCAACATGCGATGAAATTGCCTTATAAAGAGTTTGAGGATGCCCGCAGCGGTGAAACATTGAGTGTATTGCAAAAAGTGAGAATTGATACGGAAAAATTTGTGGCCTCTTTCATCAATGTGTTGTTCCCGGTGATAGTGGGCATTGTGTTCGTGGCCGTTTATGCCACCACCATTCACTGGAGTTTACCTTTTATTTACTTCGGGGGAATTTTCCTGCTCACCATCATTTCTAACCTGCTCAGTAAAAAAGTAAAGACCATACAGAAGAAAATTGTGGGGCAAACTACAGCCCTGGCCGGAGCAACAACGGAATCCTTACGCAACATTGAACTGGTGAAAAGCCTGGGACTGACACAACAGGAAGTAAGCCGGCTCAACAAAAACACATTTAAAATACTGGGACTTGAACTCACCAAAGTGAAACGCATCCGCAGTATCAGTTTTGTGCAGGGCACATTTGTGAACACCCTGCGGCAGGTGATCTTATTCATGCTGATGCTCCTCATCTTCCGCGACAGGATGGATGCCGGGCAATTGGTGACCATGCAGATATTTTCCTTTTTTGTATTTGGTCCTTTACAGGAGATCGGCAATATTATTCTCACTTATCGTGAGGCGCAGGCTTCCCTGGAAAATTTTGGCAACCTGATGAAAAAAGCCCCGGAACCCAAGCCGGATAATCCTAAACACCTGGGTGAAATACAAACACTCGAATTTGATCATGTGGGTTTTAAACACCATACCGCTGCGCACAAAGCGATCAATGATATCAGTTTTAAAGTGAGAACAGGAGAAACGATTGCTTTTGTGGGTCCTTCCGGTTCTGGAAAAACGACACTGATGAAATTGCTGGTGGGGCTCTACAGACCCGAACAGGGAAAAATATTATACAACGGTGTGGATGAAAACAGTATTGACTTTGAAGACCTGCGCAACCAGATCGGGTTTGTGACGCAGGATACCCAGTTATTTTCCGGAACGATCAGAGAGAATTTGTTGTTTGTAAATCCATCTGCCACAGAAGATGACCTGGTGGATGTGCTGAACAAAGCCAGTTGCCAGAACCTGCTGAAAAGAGCAGAGAATGGTTTGGATACGATGATCGGTGAAGGCGGGTTGAAACTAAGCGGTGGTGAAAAACAAAGGTTGTCTATTGCAAGAGCCTTACTGCGCAAACCCAAACTGCTGTTGTTTGACGAAGCCACTTCTGCCCTTGATTCGCTGACGGAAGAAGAGATCACCGATACCATCCGTGACATTTCGATGCAGGGCAGCCAGATCAGCATTTTGATAGCACACCGTTTATCAACCATCATGCATGCCGACCGGATCTATGTATTGGAAAAAGGAGATGTGGTGGAAACCGGCAGCCATGAAAAACTGCTCGAAGAAAAAGGGTTGTATTATGCCATGTGGCGCCAGCAGATCGGCGAAAGAAAAGCCAGGATCACGGCAGCCTGATCTTTTAACAGCATGACGATTGCTTTCATCTGATGAGGTTTTTCTATTTTTAATGCATGTTTGGTTTATTCTCCGGCAATAAAATAAAAAAAGCGCTGCGTAACGATGCGGTCATCATTGATGTGAGAACCGTTCATGAATATGACCAGGGAAGAATACCCGGCTCTGTTCATATTCCCTTAGAAAGAATGCCGGTCAGCATACAGCGCATCAAAGGCATGGAAAAACCGGTGGTCTTTGTTGCTGATGGCGACAGCAGGAGCAGAAAGGCCGTTACAATCTTAAAACAAAACGGGCTGAAAGAAGTGTATGACGGTGGCCACTGGAAAAAAGTATTTGACCAGCTTCGTTCTCTCTGAAAATTACCGGTCTGGTTACCTGCTCATCATCAGGGTTCTTTTTTGTCTTTCCCTTTCCAGAGGTCAGTAAAGAAATTGGTTCTTTCCAGTTCTTCCATATCACTCAGCTCCCATTCAAGAGCTTTGGTGCTTTGGGATATTTCCAGCAGTGAAATGACCAGTGAAGCCAGGAGGCTCAGCAAGCTGGCGGCAAATACAAATTGTGTGAGTTCTGCCCACTGCTGGTACACCCCATACATGGTGACCACACAGCAAAGAAAGCTAAACACACCGAGGGCCTGCATCTGCCGCACCATATTGATGCGGGTGCGCAGTATCTTGATCTGTTGCAGCAGGTGGTTTGTTTTTTCCCCTCTCATATACTCATCATGCAATTTGCGGATGAGATTAGCCAATGCAAGATAGCGGTTGGTATAAGCCAGCAATAATAAACTGATGGCAGGAAAAAGCAGCGCCGGGGTGTTGAAAGTGATTTCCATACACACAAATGTAAATAAACACGGCAAAGATCAAAGCGGATAGCAATGCCAGGTAATGTCTCAGTTCGAAATGGTATCTATTAAAAACTAACCACGGAGGCACAGCGACACGGGGTTTCACAGGGCTAACTCTGTGTTGCTTTGTGTTCCCGGTGCCTCCGTGGTTCAAAATTTCAAACTGAGATACTACCCAATGCCATATAGTTGTCAGACCAGCTGCATTGGTCAGACAACTATGAGACAATTTAAAACTCCAGCGGTACATTCACCTTTATCGAGAAATTGCGCCCCATATTGAAAACACCTGCCCTGCCGGTCACCAGGTTCTCTGCTGTATATTTCAACCGGCTGAGGTGATTCTGGTATGCTTTATCAGTAATATTATTCAACGCCATGTAAACACTGAACAATGTCTTTTTATTCTTTCCTACAATATCTGAACCCAATCCTGCATTCAGTAAAGTATATCCTTCGGTAATGGTTTCAGTGTCATACCCGGTAAATGCTTTGTTCTGGTCAAACACATTGTCTGCCTCCAGTTTCACATAGAGGTTGCGAAATGATTTTCCTGCCTTATTGAAATTACCTCTTAATTCACTCACCCATCTAGCTGCCGGTATCATAGGAAGGTTCCTGCTTCCGTCAATTGCCTGGCTGAAACGGCCGCGGACAAAAGAGATATTGTTTTCAAAATGCAGCCAGTCCAGCGGGTGCGGATGGATGTCAATCGTAGCTTCAAAACCGGCCAATGCTGCATTTTGCTGGCTGA
>CAYPOD010000035.1:0-1742 GCA_964412375.1 uncultured Chitinophaga sp.
GGTGGCGGAAGTGTACTGGATCTTGCCAAAGCCATCATTTACCAGCTTATTGAATCATCGGCGGGCATTCCATTTTTTGTGGCTGCGCCTACCACTGCCGGTTCGGGAAGTGAGGCCACGGCATTTGCAGTAGTTTACAAAGGCAAAAAGAAATTTTCATTGGTACATTCTTCTTTGTTGCCAAAAGTCGTGCTGCTCGACCCGGCACTCACTTATTCTTTATCATCTTATCAAACCGCTGTCACTGGAATGGATGCATTTGCGCAGGCAACAGAATCTTTATGGAACAGGAATGCAACTGATGAATCGAAGGGATATGCAGTTCATGCAATTAGGTTATGGATAGAGTGGTTTTTGAATGTGGTTATAGACGGTAGTGATAAGATAGGCAGAGAAAAAATGCTGGAAGCAGCACATTTCGCCGGCAAAGCCATTAATATAACACGAACAACGGGCCCACATGCTTTGTCTTATTTTCTGACAGCAAATTTTAAGATACCACATGGGCAGGCAGTGGCGTTGTTTCTGCCCGCATTTTTCATTTATAATTCACCCGGTAGCGAACTTTGCAGTTTAATAGGGGTAAATGATGCAGTTGCAGCAGCCGGAATGATCAGGCAGATAATGAAAGAAGCAGGATTGGCCGTCTCTCTTGCTGAATTGGAAATAAATAAGGATAAAGTGATTGATAGCATTCTTGATGAGGTAAATGAGGAAAGATTTGCCAATAACCCTGTTGCATTTGACAGGCAAAAGCTAAAAGAGGTTTTGGCAGAGCATATTTAAATAATGGGATTTTTTTCGGAGTATAAAGCAGTTTCGCAACTGTTGCAACAAAAGCAACAGGTTGTTTTTTATGCAGAGAGCAGGCATTATTATGCTTACTACGAAAAATTGATCCATGACATTCTGAACACTGGTACCATTGAGATATGTTATATAACCTCTGATAAAAACGATCCGTTACTGAATAAGTCTCCGGTGAAAATGAAAGTGGTTTATGTAAAATGGATGCTTGGTTTTTTGTTTACCCGCATCCGGGCTGATGTTATGATCATGACCATGCCTGATCTGGGAAATTATCTCTTTAAACGGTCAGCAGGAGTGGGTTCTTATTTGTATATGTTTCATGCGGCTGTCAGCACTCACCAGCAATACAGGACAAGAGCTTTTTTTAACTATGATTGCATCTTTTGTGCCGGCGATTTCCAGGTGAAAGAAATAAGAGCAGCAGAACAACACTTTGGGCAAAAAGAAAAAGAAATTGTCCGTTACGGCTATCCTCTTTTTGATGCGATAAGAAAAAAGTCACCCGGCAAAAGTAATTCTGAACCTGAAATTCTCGTAGCGCCTTCCTGGTTTGAAGGCTGCATTTTCGACACATGTCTTGAGGAATTGCTGCAGCAGTTAACGCTGTTACCCTATAAAGTGATCCTTCGTTCACACCCGGAATATGAGAAGAGGAAAAAAAGGGAATTTAAGCGAATAAAAAAATTAGTTACTGCTTATCCCAGCCTCTCCGTTGACGAAATGCCTAATGTGATGGACAGACTTTCTTCCACAGATATTCTGATCACCGATCGTTCTGGCATTTCTTTTGAATTTGCATTTGGCGCCGGCAAACCTGTTTTGTTTATAGATACTGCACTGAAGCAAACTAATCCTGACTGGGAAAAACTGGGTATCGAACCCATAGAAAATCATTTGCGTTCGCAATTGGGAGTTTCTTTGTTGCCTTCACA
>CAYPOD010000035.1:1842-32025 GCA_964412375.1 uncultured Chitinophaga sp.
AACCCATAGAAAATCATTTGCGTTCGCAATTGGGAGTTTCTTTGTTGCCTTCACAAATGAAACTGCTGCCACAGAAAATTGCAGAAGTTGAGAAGCTGGCTAAGGGCTTTACACAAAGAATGGATGATTTATGTAAAGAGACTTTCTACAATGATGATGAAGCGTATAGCCAGGGATTGAGCTATGTAATGAGTAAGATCAGGGAGGCTTAATCGGCTTGTTTATCCCTTTTGTTTTGCTCTCTTTTCAGTTTTGTGCCCGAGAAAAAAGCTTTGATACGTTGCCAGGACATTTTTATCCAGAAAGCAGCGCCAAGTAATGCGGCAACGATCACCTGCACCAGGTAGCTGCTGCTTCCGGGATCAATATATAATAAATGAGTCAGCATCAGATATAACTCAAATTCGTTTTCGGGCTTAAAGTTAATAAAGTTTCATACATCAGCCTGATAGTGTTTTCTATATCATCCCGGTGCAGCATTTCCACTGTAGTGTGCATATAACGCAAAGGAATTGATATGAGCACAGATGGGCAACCGTCATTGGAATACGCAAAGGAGTCGGTATCGGTTCCTGTGCTGCGGCTTAATGCCCTCCATTGAACAGGTATCTTTTTATCAGCAGCCACTTTCTCAACAATTCCCAATAGTTTATTATGAACTGCAGGTGCATACGATAGGGAAGGCCCTTTGCCGGTACTCACATCGCCTTCAATGTTTTTATTGATCATAGGGGTAGTGGTATCGTGTGTCACGTCGGTTATTATGGCGATATTAGGTTTTATTCGTCTTGCTATCATTTCAGCTCCACGCAAACCGATTTCTTCCTGCACCGCATTCACTACATAAAGACCAAAGGGTAATCTCTTTTTATTTTCTTTTAGTAATCTTGCTACTTCAGCGATCATAAATCCACCCACCCGGTTGTCAAATGCACGGCCCACATAGTTGCCATTGGCCAGTTCATCAAACCCATCCTGGTAAGTGACCACGGCGCCGATATGAATACCGAGTTCTTCCACTTCTTTGCGGTTGCGGGCACCGCAATCAAGCCAGAGATTATCGGTACGGGGTGTGGGTTCTTTTGGCTCTGCTGTATTGTTTCTGGTATGAATAGCCGGCCAGCCAAAAACAGCTTTCACTTTTCCTTTTTTACCATGTATAAAAACACGGGAAGCTGGTGCGGTCTGGTGATCTACCCCGCCATTTCGCTTCAGATAGATCAGCCCGTCGGCCGTTACATAATTCACAAACCAGCTAATTTCATCAGCATGTGCTTCTATCACCACTTTAAAGGGATGATCCGGGTTGATGATGCCCACTGCAGTGCCATAGGGGTCCACGTAATGAGTATCCACGTAGGGTTTCAGGTATTCGATCCAGAGTTTCTGGCCCCAGGTTTCAAAACCCACTGGCGATGCGTTGTTGATATAGTTGCGGAGAAATTCGTGTGACTGGTTACTGAGGATTGATTTTTTTGCAGGAGTTTTTTTAAGAGGTTTTGCCATGCGCTAATTTTAGGCTTCAAAAATAGTTAAATGCCCATTACCAGCATCAATAAAGCCGACAGGGCCATCAAGCCGTCCAATATAAAATAATAAAGCATGTCTGAAAAATGCTGCCGGGCATAGTTGTATAACATTGCTGCAATAATACCGGGAATGAGCAACACTATCACTGTATTTACAGGAATGCCGGTAAAGTAAAGTGCGGCTGTGCTGATGGCAAACAGCAACAGGGTTATAATAAATAGACGGCTAATATTTTTTTCAGAGAGCCAGGTGATGAGGCTGCGTACACCCCGGGCTTTATCATCTTCACGGTCCCGATAGTCAAATAATATGCAGATCGCATACACCAGGAAAAACCTGCTGCCAATAAAATACCATTCAGGATCGCCGAATCCCTTTCCTGAAAGGATGACGGGGATCACGGTAGTCACATAGGTCCAGGCCGAAGCAAGAAAAATGGTTTTGCCGACAGCCGCTTTTCGCAGCGACCTGAACAAGGGATGGGGAATTTTAGGGGCTGAATATAAAAATGTAATAATGACTGCGACCAGCAGCCAGTGCCAGTTTGCAGAAAGGAAAAAGAAATAAACCACAGATCCTGCCAGCCCAGCTATAAATAAGACAACGTGATACCACCGGT
This sequence comes from uncultured Chitinophaga sp., assembly GCA_964412375.1. Classification (GTDB taxonomy): domain Bacteria; phylum Bacteroidota; class Bacteroidia; order Chitinophagales; family Chitinophagaceae; genus CADEDV01. The sequence continues at coordinate 3,992 of CAYPOD010000035.1, forward strand.
AATGTACGAGCCAGCCTGTGCGGGGTGAAGGCAACACTGTATTTTCTGTAAGATACCAGTGAAAGCTGTAGCTGCAGAGAGTGGAAAAGAAAACAAAAAATAAATAATCACTATTGACCTGCGATTGCAATAAGAGTTGAGAGGTTTGTATCACCATCAGTGTAGCACAACCGGCAATAAAAAGGTTGCTGTAAACTAAAAACCGAAGCAGGCTGGTGAACAAAATAGTGTAAAAAAATTATGGTGCCTTAAGCCTGATCTTGTCCGACTCAGCAAAAAGACTCCTGTTTTTTTCTTTATCAATGATAACAAGACCCAATGTGGCCGTTGTATCTCTTGACACCGGGCTTCCGGGCAATAAAGCATAATTATCGGAAAGTCTTCCATAAATAAATTCAACTGCAATATCGCCTTGTTTGATATTAGGTGGGAGATTAAATACATCAAATCCGTAACGCAGTGTATCAAGTGTTCTTGTTACTGTGACATCATCATACCATTTGGTGACGATCAGGATGGAATCAAGATCGCCTTCTTTGTCGGTGAATCCGGCCAGCAGTTTAATTACATTATCCTGGACAACCGTTCCCGGTGAAATGGATTTCACAGTAATTTGCGGAATGGTTTCAAACTTATTTTTTTCGCAGGCAACTAAAAGAATAGTGGCTGCTAAAACGATACAGGCCAATTTTGTTTTCATACTTAATTTTCAGGTAAAACAAATATAAGCTTTTTTATAAGGGCATGGATTTATGGAAGGGCAAGAGATTCACAAAATTTTTGACAACAGCCGGGACAGGTTCGAGGCCCTGGCGCTGGATGTTTTTCGGTTTCAATACCGGGAAAACAGGGAATATAGGGCTTATACAGATGCTTTACAGGTTGAGGCGGAAAAAGTTCAATCTCTCCGGCAGATACCCTTTTTACCGGTCAGTTTTTTTAAATCTCATGCAATTAAGACCGGTGAGTTTACCCCACAGGCAGTTTTTCACAGCAGCGGTACAACGGGAACTGTCAGCAGCCGTCACCTGGTAAAAGATGTTTCTTTATATAAAGAAAGTTTTTGCAGGGGTTTTCAGCTTTTTTATGGCGACATCAGTGAGTATTGTGTCATCGGCTTGCTGCCTTCGTATCTGGAACGGGGAAATTCCTCACTCGTTTTTATGGTGAATGAACTGGTAAGACAGTGCGGCCATCCCCAAAGCGGTTTTTATCTTGACGAGTTTACAAAATTAGCGTCAGTGCTGCGACAGTTAGAAGAAGCAGGTCAGAAGACCCTGCTGATCGGTGTGAGCTTTGCTTTGCTGGATTTTGCAAGACAGTACCCTATGCCATTACGAAATACGATTGTTGTGGAAACCGGCGGTATGAAGGGACGGCGAAAAGAAATGATCCGGGAGGAACTGCATATGGAACTAAAACAGGCATTCCGGTTGCCGTCCATTCATGCAGAGTATGGCATGACAGAACTCTTATCCCAGGCATGGTCTTCGGGTGAAGGTTTATTCAGATGCCCGCCCTGGATGAGAGTGTTGCTGCGGGATGAAGATGATCCTTTCACTTTACACCTGCCTTCATCGCAACAAAAGACAGTAGCCAGGGGTATAATAAACATCATAGATCTGGCAAACATACATTCATGCAGCTTTGTTGCCACAGACGATGCCGGCAAGCTATATCCTGATGGGAGTTTTGAAATTATCGGCCGTGTGGACAACAGCGATATACGGGGCTGCAGCCTGATGTTAGAAGAGAGATAGTATTCTTGATTACTTTCACCCAAACGCACCGAGTAATTTTTTCAGATCTTCCTCCCGGTCGAAATTTATTTTATTCTTTTTAATGAATTCAGAAGCCTCATTTTGCTTTTCTGTGGGTATTAATTTCAGGAAACTGCTTTTCCCGGTTCTTTCAATTTGATTGCCCGGGCCGGCAAAAAACCATGTAACGTTTTCAATCAGTACAATATCCTGGTTAATGATAAAGCTGAATACATTAGTACCAAAGTAAAAATTCTTAATATTATCAATAGATGCTGTAGAGTTTGCCTGGCCATAAGCCCCGATATTCTCAATTTGTTTTTTGATAAAGATCTTTTTTAGCAACCTGACAGAAGATTTGCCAGTGGTAACAACTTCCAAAAAGTCATCGGATTTGCAATAGTAAACCACTTCAGAAAATACAACTGAATCGGTGTTGTTGTTTTTAGACATATTCAAGGTGTCACCAGTATTACTGATGAACTGCATCGTTCCGTCCAGGATATTATAGTTGAATTTTGTTCCCTTGTTTTGACTACCGTCATTAAAGAATACGGTTCCCGGAATGAACTGCGGAAACCGGTAAAAGCCCTGTTTGGAGTACGCCTGTGCCATATCCTCGCCTGCTTTTACCCGTAGGGTTCGCCTGGGTTGTGAAAAGGAAAATTCAGATATAAGCAGGAATGCAAATATCAAACAAGGTGTTCTTTTCATGATGCTGATATTTACTTTAAAATTAAAACCAGGAAAAACCTTTTCCTGAGATAACAGGTGATTCCTTTAATGGGTCGGGCTGGAATTTTCATTTTTCAGGTCATGCATTATACATCCATTCCCTGAATTGAGGGGCCGTTTCCTGGCTAACAATAATGTTGTGATTCAATTCCGGCAGCGTCAGGTCCACCTGCAACTTCACTTTTTCATAAGATTTAAACCCTTTGATGAAGTTGATATTGATAATATACTGCCTGTTTGCCCGGAAGAAAACATTTTCATCCAGGGTTTGATCCAGCTCTGAAAGGTTTTTATCGGTGAGGTATTTTTTGCCAAGGCGATCAATGACATATACAATTTTGTTTTCTGTGTAAAAAAGAACGACATCTTCCAGCCGGAGTGAGATGTTTTCCATCCCTTTTTTGACCACCAGCCGCTTCTTTTTGTGGTTGCCGATATATTGCAGCAGGTTGTTCATGGAATGTTGCCCTGAAAAATGTTTCTCGAGCATTCTGTATTTGGCCAGGGCTTTACGCATACCTTCTTTCTCCACCGGTTTCAGCAGGTAATCAATGCCATTATACTCAAATGCGTTCAGCATAAACTCATCATAGCCGGTAATAAATATTACGGGGATATGATTCCCGCACTGGTTGAATATTTCAAACGACAATCCGTCTCCCAACTGCACGTCGCTAAAGATCAGATCAGCAGCAGGAGAGGAGTCAAGGAATGCAATACTTTCCCTGACACTGGTGAGTGTGGTGATAATATTAACATCATCTGAAACAGCCCGTATAGTATGTATTAGATTTTCCTGGGCAGGTCTTTCATCTTCAATAATAATGGCGTTTAACATGGCAAATGGTTTTAGGGTTATCTTATCAGTGGTAGTTTGACAGTGAAATTTTCCCGGTTCCTTTCGATCACAATATCCTTACGGCAAATAATTTTATACCTCGAGCGGAGATTCTTTAGTCCAATACCCGTCGAATTAACCGCATAAGGCTTAGGCCGGGTGTTGTTGCTCACTTTCAGGTATTGACCGTTTACAACAATATTTACCTGCAGCGGCGTGATTTCCGTAAACTCATTGTGCTTTATGGCATTTTCCAGTAAAATCTGCAAGGCACAGGGCGGGATCATCAAGGCCTGGTAATTTTCCCCCAGCACAGAATGAAGCTGCAGTTTATTGTCATGCCGGATTTGCAGCAGGTAGAAGTAATTGTCAATAAACTCCAGTTCGTCTGTCAGTGAAATGAGTTCTCTTGTCCTGTTTAGTAAAAAATATTTATACACCTGTGCAAGCCTGTTATTAAAAAGATAGGCCTGTTCCGGGTTGCTTGCAATAAGATGATTCAGGGTGTTGAGGGCATTAAATATAAAATGGGGATCCAGTTCGTTGGTCAATGCCTGCAGTTCCGCCTGCGTCTTTTCCTGGTCTAATTGCAGTACAATTTTAGAATCTAATTCTCTTTCCTTGCTTAAGAAAAGTATTTCATAAATCAGGGTAAAAACGATCACGGCCAGCATACACAGCAGAATAAAACGCCCAAGACTGTTCCATGAAAAAATATCTTTTGAAAATTTCATCCAGGCAAGGGCAGACATACAACCGATACAGGCTCCATACAATGCAGAGACACTGCAAACAGCAGCAATTTTCGTAAATGGGTTACCTGCTGAAGGATATAATGACCTGAGCCTGGCATGGATCCAGTTGCATCCGATCCAGATAAAATAAGATGTAAGGGTAAAAAAGAGATTGGCAAAAATCAGCCCGGAAACAGTATAGCGGTCATAGGTGATAATACCGGACACAAGCGGGAGAAAAATCCCCAGCACAGGAATAAAAACCAGGCGTAAACGGGCATCCTTGATCATGGCAGCGGTTAGGGTTATTAAGGCCGTTTGTTTTTCCGGGTTTTCTCATGTGCATAGTATAACGAAACCGGGTATAAAACTATTTGTACAACCTGTTAACCAATAGCAAATATTCTTTTCACGGATGAAATCCCTTACAAGTGGTAAATGGTGTATGATGAAAATAATATAGCCGGGTTGAACTTGCCGGTTAGAGGTTTCAATGGTTGGAAACGCTGCTTTGCTTATCACATTTCATGGAACAGCTAATGTCCAATAAACTAATCCGGCTTATGGTTCTTCACCGGGTTCAATAAAGTGGGTTTTATTCTGCTGTTTTCATGTTTCAGTAATAATGCAGTGATTTTTGGAAGCATAACTCCTGAAATTGTTGCCTTAAACCGGATTTTTCATTCTTTAAATAACACTCATTGACTTATGAAAAAATTAGTACTGCTTACAACAGCAATGTTGCTCGTAGCGGTTTTGTTTGCACAACGAACCATTACGGGCAGGGTCACAGACGAAAATGGCAACCCGGTTGTTAACGGTTCTGTTACCATTAAAGAAACCGGGATTGGCGTCACAACAGACGGTTCCGGTAATTTTTCCATCCAAGTGGATGCCCGGGCCAGAACCCTTGTATTTTCTTACGTTGGAAAGACACCGGTTGAAGAAGCAATTGGTAGTAGCAATGTGATCAATGCGAGTTTGCGATCAAACACTATTTCTGAGTCAGAGGTGGTGGTTGTGGCCTATGGAACCCAGGTAAAAAAGAAAACGACAGGTTCTATAGCAAGAGTGGGAAGCGAAGAGTTGGAAAACAGGCCTTTTTCTTCAGTTGACAGGATGTTACAGGGCAGGGTTGCCGGTCTGCAGTCTGTTTCACCAAACGGCCAGCCCGGTGGTTCTCAGACCATCCGCATCAGGGGAGTTAGTTCAGTAACCGGAAACAACGACCCACTATATGTGGTAGATGGTGTTCCTATCAATTCCGGTGATTTTTCGAGATTAACTAATACTTCAAATGCTTTGGCAGGAATTAACCCCAATGATATCGAGAGTGTAACAGTACTGAAGGATGCTGCATCGGCTTCCATTTATGGTTCCAGGGCAGCCAATGGAGTAATTCTTATTACCACCAAAAAGGGAAGAATTGGCAAAACTAAAATCAGAGCTGATGTAGAAGCTGGAATTAGCAATGTTGCTTTCCAGAGTGATCTCGGTAAACCACTTAATGCTGCAGAATACTTTGAATTGTTGCAAGAGGGGCTTGTAAACGCAGGTGCCACCCAAGCCCAAGTTAACTCAATTATGGCTTCAAACGGATTTGGTAATGGTTATGATATTGACTGGCTTGATGAAGTAACGAAACAAGGAGGTTTCCGCAATATCAATGTATCTGCATCTGGTGGTGATGCCAAGACTACATTCTATTCTTCTCTTGGATATTTCAGGCAAGAATCACCCGTGATCGGATCAGATTTCGATCGGTACAGTGCTAATCTTAACCTGAGGCATAAAGCCTCGGATAAACTAAGTGTTAGTTTTAATGCAGTGGGTAGTTATACAAAACAAAACACTCCAACACAGTCAGGGGCTTTCAGAAACCCGGTGCTTGCAGCCTATTTTCTCAGGCCAAGCCAGCATCCTTATAATACAGACGGCACCCTGAATATCAGTAACGTCATGTTTAATCAAACTTACAATCCGCTGGCCATTGTTGAGTATGACAGGGGACTGTATAACAATCTTAAGCTAATTTCTACAGCAACGATTGAATATAACATTCTGAAACAACTGAAGTACACTTCTAAGTTTGGGATTGATTACCTGACTATTGAGGAGGAACGTTATGATAACCCTTATTTCGGGGATTCTCGGACAGTGGGAGGTCGTATATATAATTATAATACCAGGGTGGCCAATTGGGTGTGGACCAACACTCTTGATTTTCACCATGATTTCCTGAAGAGCAAAGATCTGGGCATGGATATTAAAGTTGGATATGAAGCACAGCGTTCAAAGCAGTATAATATCAGTGCAAGGGGAGAAGGTGTTCCGCAAACAACCCTGATCACGCTACCTGCTCCAAGTACACCCAGCCTGGCAACCGGTGCCAGAACTGATTTTTCACAGATTTCTCTTCTTTCAACTGCACAGTTTGATTACCAGCGCCGTTATTCTGTTTCTGGTAGTTTTCGCCGTGACGGGTCATCTCGTTTCGGTCCGCAAAACAGGTACGGTAACTTTTATGCTATTGGAGCAGCATGGAATATTGATGAAGAAAGATTTTTTGAGTCAGTTGATTTTGTTGATGCACTTAAGCTGAGAGTTTCTTATGGTGAAAATGGTAATAATGCCGGAACAGGACCTTATGACTGGAGGGCCACCTATGCTTATGGTGCAGCCAGCGCTTATAATCAGCAACCGGGCAGTGCACCCAACAGCGTAGGAAATCCGGCTTTGACATGGGAAAAGAATGCCATAGCCAATGTTGCTGTTGATTTCTCATTGCTGAAAGACAGGATATCAGGAACGGTTGAATATTATCGCAGGAAGAGTTCTGACCTGTTATTTGATGTGCCCACGTCAAGAGCAACGGGTTTCACCAGCATTAAAGGTAATATCGGCAGTATGGAGAATAAGGGATGGGAACTATTATTAAATGCAGTGCCTGTAAGAACCAAAGATTTCCGCTGGGATGTCAGCTTTAATATTTCGCTTAATAAGAACGAGATACTTTCACTGCCTAATAACAATGCAGATATTCCGGGTTTCAATTTTATCCGCAGAACAGGAGAAAATGTAACTGCCATTTATACCCGCCTATGGGCAGGTGTTGATCCGGCAAATGGTAATGCACTCTGGTATGCAGATGCAAATAAGAATACAACAAGTACATTGCCCGCATACAGGGAGATCATCGGTCAGGCTATGCCAAAAGGATTTGGAAGCTTCAGCACAAGTCTCACTTACAAAGGATTTAATCTTGATGCCCAGTTTTATTACCAGTATGGTCATATGGTGTATGACAACTGGGGTTTTATTATGTGGAGTGACGGTGCATTCCCGACAATCAATAAAATACGCAAACAACTGAACCGCTGGCAACAACCGGGCGACATTGCAGAACTGCCCCGTTATGTTCATAACAACAACAGCGCTTCAAATGGCGAGTCATCCCGCTGGTATTATAAAGGTGACTTTATTCGTCTTCGTGAAGTTACCTTGTCTTACCAGGTGCCAAAGAGTGTTTCAGGAAAACTGAAAATTGAAAATGCATCTTTCTATGTGAGAGCTAATAACCTGTGGACAAAAGCATTTGATAAGAAAATTCCATTCGATCCGGAACAAGGATTTAGCGGCACCAATGATCTGCAGGTGCTGATTCCCAAAACGCTAACCATTGGGGTTTCTCTCGGGTTCTGATCTATGAACAATTAAAAACAAGTATATGAATAAAAATAAGTTTATAATAATAGCAGCAGCTTTGTTCGGATTGACTTCCTGTAAAAAGAGCTTTCTCGATCTGCTGCCCTATAACCAGATAGCCTCTGATGTGGCTATCTCAAATGAGGCAGATATGCAGGCTGCACTAAATGGCACATATGCACAATTCAGGTCGGTTAATTTACATGGCCGCACACTTCCCCTGATAGGCGACCTTATGGCTGATAATGTTTATATCGCCACGGTGAATTCCAACAGGTATGGAGGTGAATTCAATTACATTTTCAATAATAATTTTACACAAAGCCTAAGTACTTACACCGATGCATATGTTGCTATTCTCAGGGCAAACAATGTTATTAATTCTTCACTTGCAACTTCAGCCAATGTGAACCAAATGAGAGGAGAGGCAAAAACACTTCGTGCCCTTATGTATTTTGAATTAGTAAAATTATTCGGGAAACCCTATACAGTGGATCCAAATGCAGACGGAGTTCCGCTGGTGCTGTCTTATGATCCTAACCTGAAACCTGCAAGAAGTAAAGTGTCTGAAATTTACCAGCAAATAGAAGCTGACCTTGCTGATGCATTTACACTTGTTACAAGTACTACGAAAAATTCCTCTTATATCAATAAATATGCAGTGAGGTCATTGCAGGCGAAGATTGCTTTTTACAAAGGCGATTATAACGCTGCAAAAACATTTGCTTTGGACGTTGTGAACACCGGGGGATATACCCTGGTTCCTGGCGCCAGCTATGTCAGTTATTGGGCCAATCCTGTCCCGGTTTCCACTAAGGTGGAAACGATTTTTGAAATAGCTCATGATGCGATCGCCAACAATGGTTCTAATGCCTTGTCATACTTCTATGATCCTACCGGATATGGGGATGCTATATGTTCCGATGACTTGTATAATAAGTATTCTGCGACCGACGTCCGCAGAAATTTGATTGTTGCAGGCGTAAGAGGTGGTCAGAATGTGAAGATTGTTACTAAGTATCCGAACACCAACAACAATTCAGATAAGGATGATGTAAAGATTATGCGGTATGCGGAGTTACTTCTTATTTTGGCGGAGTCTTATGCCCGTACTAATGACGAGCCAAGCGCCTTGTTACGTTTGAATCAACTGGCGCAGAACAGGGATCCGTCCTTTGCAGGATATGCTTCCACCGGTAATGCCCTCCTGGAAGATATCATCAATGAAAGAAGGAAAGAACTGGCATTTGAAGGTGATCGGTATTGGGATCTGGCCCGTTTGAACAGGGATGTTGTTCGGGTTGCTATTGGAGATAATTATCCCCCCAATACACCTTTGACACTGCCAACAACCAGCAATAAAAGGATTTGGCCCTTTCACCAAACGGAACTGGATGCTAACCCGAATATGGTTCAGAACCCTGGTTACTGATAATAACTGTAGTTAGTTTTAGGTCCATTTACCGGCGGCGCTTTTTAGCGCCGCTTTTCTTTTCAGCCATTTTTGGTAACGGTGGCAAGTATTTCATAAAAACCCTGGCAAATTTGAGTATTTGCCTGTAACAGACCGGTAGTTATAATTCATGTTTCAGTAATAATCAGTCCTGAATGAGAAGCAACTGGGTGGAAAATATTGCCTTGTCCAAAGTTCTAATTCTAAACTAACAAATAAGCGTATGAAAAAACCTCTATTGACGGTGGCTTTATTGCTACCCGTTATGTTCCTTTTTGCCCAGCGTACACTGTCTGGCAAGGTTACAGATGAAAACCGAAACCCGGTTTCCGGTGCTTCCGTATCGGTAAAAGAAACCGGTACCGGCACCACCACAGATGAAAAAGGTAATTATAGTTTATCAGTTGACGACAGGGCCAAAACGCTTGTCGTTTCTTTTGTGGGCATGCTTTCGGAAGAATTGATCATTGGTAACCGTTCTTCTTTTAATGTCTCGCTTCGCAGCGAGGAAAGTGCGTTAAAAGAAGTGGTAGTGATTGGGTATGGAACCCAAAAGAAAAAATCTGTGACTGGCGCCATATCCCGGATTGATATGGATAACATTAACAATCTTGCCGGCGCAAGTTTTGACAAGCAGTTAGCCGGAAGGGCGCCGGGTGTGCAGGTAACGACACCAAGCGGTCTTACCAACCAGGAGCCCCGTATCCGTATACGTGGTGTAAACTCTATCAACTCCAGTCGTGACCCGCTGATTGTGATTGATGGTGTTCCTTTTCAGACAGGAAGTGTACTGCAGAATATCAACAGCTCTGTAGCTGTGGCCAACGGCACCAGCACTACGCTGGTATCCGGTGTATCCAATAACACTGGTTTGTCTTCTGTCGCCAATACAAATGCGCTTTCATCTATTGATCCCAACGATATTGAATCCATTGAAGTATTAAAGGACGGCTCGGCAACTGCCATTTATGGTTCAAGGGCTGCCAACGGAGTGATACTGATCACTACCAAAAAAGGGAAACAGGGCAAGATGAATGTGAATTACAACATGTACATAGGCACATTCCGTCCGCAACGGACCTACGACCTGCTCAATGCAGAAGAATTTGTTTTGATCAATAATGAGAAATTCACCAATGCCGGCCAGCCTGCCCAGGCCTTTATGAGTGCTGAAGGCACCAATACCGACTGGCAGAAAGCTGTGATTAATCAAAACCCTTTTGTGCAAAGCCACTCACTGAGCTTCGACGGAGCCACAGCCAATACCTCTTATTTCACTTCGTTCAATTACATGACACAGGACGGGATGATCAAGACAAACAATTCAAAACGCTATTCCATTCGGATGAATATCACCCAAAAGATCAACAAATGGGTGAAAGTTGGTAACAATCTTTCTATATCGAGAGTGGATGACAGGGATCAGAATAATGGTGGCAATTCGCTGGGAGGAGCCATTTCTGCAGCCTTGCGGGCATTGCCAAATGTAAGGATCTATAACCCGGATCATCCAACCGGTTACAACATCACTCCTGATGGCGCTGCCCTGGGGCAGGATGCTAACCTGCGGCCTATTGATAATAATTACCAGAATATCATTTTTGGTCTTGACAATAACCAATACAGTTCGATCAAGTATTTTATTACCAATAATGCTTTTATTGAGGCGACACCACTGACCGGGCTCACCATTCGCAGCCAGGCTTCAGTGGATTACCAAAGCAGCAAGGATTTCCGCTCCTGGGATCCCCGGCATGGTGACGGACGAGGTCCAAACGGCTTGGTTGAAAATACAACGATCAACCGGCATCGCTACGTCTGGCAAAATTATTTTAACTACAGCAAATCTTTCAGCCAGCATAATATTCTGCTGACCGGTGGTATGGAGATCCAGAGAGATCAGTCAGAATATTTTTCAGCACAGGGCACTAATATTTCTGATGCGTTCTTCATCAGTAATAATATTATCAATAATTCAGTCGGAACGCAAAGTGTAAACGGGGGTTATGCCAAATCAGGATTTACTTCATTATTTGGTAGGATCAACTATGATTTCCGAAACAGGTATTTTGCCCAGGTATCGTTCAGAAGAGATGGTCAGTCATCTTTATCTGCTGATAATCGTTATGGAAACTTTCCTGGTTTTTCGCTTGGCTGGAGAATTTCGGAAGAGAATTTCTGGTCTAACAGTGGTTTGAACCGGGTGATTAATGAAATGAAGTTCAGAGGCTCTTATGCGGTGGTAGGAAACACTCTTAATGGCTTCCCCTATCTCAGTACCTATGGTCTGTCACCTTATGCATCAATCAATGGTATTGCTATTTCAGCAGTGGGCAATAGTTCGCTGCTATGGGAAACAAACAAGAAAATTGATATCGGTGTTGACATGAGTTTGCTGAATAACCGGTTTACGGTTGGCTTTGATTACTTTAAAAATAAGAATGATGAGTTGGTGCTGGCAGCGCCATTGCCCAGTTCACTCGGCATACCCGGCAATTCCATCTTCCGGAATATTGGCAGCATGGAGAACAAAGGATTCGAAATTTCTGTTGGCGGGTTGCTTGTAAACAGCGGAGACTTTACCTGGAACTTCAATGCCAATTTTACCAGTTCAAAGAACAAAGTGCTTTCGCTTTATGAAGGACAGGACATTGTACTGCCCGGACCGAATAATTCAACTATGAACATCCTGCGGGTCGGTCAGCCTATCAATGCATTATACGGATATGTCTATGCAGGGGTGAACAGCGGCAATGGTAACCCGATGTATTATAAAGCAGACGGAACCCTTATCCAGGGTAACATTGCTAACACAACCTATTACACAGTTATCAAGTCAGATGATCCAACCTTAGGTACACAAACCACACTGGCTACTGGCGACAGGGCAATCATGGGCAATGTAATTCCTACCTGGTTTGGCGGGTTAACCAATACATTTTCTTATAAGAATTTCAGCCTTGATGTTTTCTTACGCTATTCCGGTGGCAACAGGATTTTCAATATCACCCGCCAGCAGGCTTTGTCCAGCATGGCGTTTGTAAATAATGGCAGAGAAATGCTCAGCCGGTGGACCACGCCGGGACAGATCACACAGGTGCCGAGAGTCTGGATCGGCAGGGATAATCACAATAATCTTCAAAGCAACGGGGTGACCAGGTTTGTAGAAGACGGAGATTACCTCAGGTTACAGAATGTCTCATTCAGCTATACGTTTAATAGCCAAAAACTGCAATCCTCTACCAATGGAGTGATCAAGTCGTTGAAATTATTCTTCAACGGACAGAACCTGGCTGTATGGACAAAATACACCGGCATTGACCCTGATGCTTATACTGAGCTGGGAATAGATAATGCCAGTGTGCCGATGCCGAGGTCTTTTTCTGTTGGCCTGAACATGGGACTTTGATTTTGAAAAACTTTGAATTTAAAATGACAATTATGCGAACAAAAATAATATTGATAGCAACAGTTGCGTGTACGGCTGTTGCTATGACATCCTGCAAAAAAATTCTTGACGTAGGACCTTATACATCATTTTCAGATGTAACCGCTTTTTCTTCACCCGAACGCTGCCTGCTGGCATTGAATGGCGTGTATGATGCTGCCCAGAGTGGATTTTACCAGGGCAATGTTATCCGTGGCTATCCTTTTGGAGCTGCAAATATTGAGCAAAGCGATATGCGTGGAGAGGATATGCTGAACCAGGCCACCTTTTACCAGGTGACACATGAAAGCACTTATAATCCCACAACAGCCAATAATGTGTACATGTGGCAAACATTGTATGCCCTTGCCAACACTGCCAACCTGACCATAGAAGGTGTGAAGGCTGCTGCCTCCAACAACATCATCCCTGCAGCATTGGCCAATCAGTACGAAGCAGAATGCCGTTTCTTAAGGGCAATGGCCCATCACGAACTGGTGATCAATTTTGCAAAACCTTATGCTGACGGCGCTGGTAATAAGCTGGGCATAATGTACCGTGATTTTGGAATTAATAATGACGCTACGGTGGCGGCTGCAAAAGCCTTACCAAGAGAAACGGTGGCGCAGAACTATACCAAAATTCTCGAAGACCTTGATTTTGCCGAGGCTAACCTGACTGAAGCAGGTGATATAAAGACTTACAGGGCAAATAAAGCAGCAGCCATTGCATTGAAAATGCGGGTTCGTCTGCACATGGGCGACTGGGCTGCTGTGATCACAGAAGGAAATAAGCTGGTTCCTGCCGCTGCGCCTTATATTAGCCCGATCGGCGGATGGAAACTTACACCGACAGCAGACGGACCATTCTTGAATAACCAGTCAGACGAATCCATTTTTTCCATCAAGAATGATGCGAACGACAACCCGGGCACCAATGCGGCATTGCCAAGAATGCTGGGCTCACCTGCTTTGAATGGAAGAGGTTTGGTAAGAGTAAGTCCCATTTCTTTTAACCTGCAGAGCTGGGGTTGTGATGACAGGAGAAGATCATTACTGCTTACCCAGGATGGCAGAAGTTATTACACCACCAAGTATAAGGACTATGTGAACTGGACGGATGCAGCTCCTCAAATCCGGTATGCCGAAGTTTTATTGATGCTGGCAGAAGCAGAAGCGAGAACAGCTGCTGTTGTTAGTCCCAGGGCTGTCAGCCTCTTAAATGCCGTTCGTGACAGGGCTTTGGCTGATGCGGCGACGCAAACTTACACCGTTGCAAGTTTTGCTAATAAAACTGCACTCGTTGGTGCTATTCTTAATGAAAGAAGGATTGAGTTCCTGGCAGAAGGAAAACGCTGGGGCGATATTCACCGGCTGGTGATGGACCCTGATTTTTCAACCGGGGGCATTCCTGCAAAAATGGCTTTTGCCAGTGCAACTTTTGCCACCTACAATTGCTCAACAAACCCGGCATTGACCAAGGCAATTGTTGCCATTCCTTATGCCGATTTTCGTTTTATATGGCCTATACCGTTGGAGGAAATACAGCAGAACCCGGCAGTTGAACAAAACCCGGGATATTGATTAAAACGAAATCTTGTTTTTTTCAGGAATACCTCCTCACCGGAGGTATTCTTTTTTTGTCCGGAGAAGTATAGGCGGTTAAAACAAATGATGGTTTACAGGTGAAACATTACAAGTTTAAAAATTCATGCTCTGGTAAAACATAGTTGCATGTCAGCTGATACGACAATAATTTTATTACAGAAATAAAAAATCCCGGTAAGCCCGGGATCATCATAAAAGAAGTTTTCTCATGTGAACGGTCATCGAAGACCAACGCAGGTGGTAGTCTTACCGGCCTGCTTTTTTCTTTTATAAATGTACGGCTTTATCAATTTTCCCAAAAAAATATTTCCGGGATTTACACAATAAAAAAACTCCGGCATTACTGCCAGAGTTTTGTGCCCGGAACTGGATTCGAACCAGCACACCTCGCGGCGCCGCCACCTGAAGACGGTGCGTCTACCAATTTCGCCATCCGGGCTTCCTCCCGATAGCTTTCGGGATTGGGGTTGCAAATATAGGGAATGATTTTATCCCTTACACTGAAACATTAAAATCCCTCAGCGCATCGTTGAGACTTGTTTTCAGATCGGTGCTGGCTTTCCGCTGGCCAATGATCAGGGCACAACCCACCCCATATTCACCCGCCGGGAATTTTTTGGTATAAGAGCCCGGTATCACCACACTTCTTGCCGGCACCCGGCCTTTCATTTCTATTGGCTCCGGTCCGCTTACATCAATGATCTTCGTGGATTGGGTGAGCACCACATTGGCGCCCAGCACCGCTTCTTTTTCCACTACAACGCCTTCCACCACAATACAGCGGCTGCCGATGAAACAACCATCTTCCACTATCACCGGCGAAGCCTGCAATGGTTCCAGCACACCGCCAATGCCCACTCCACCACTCAGGTGAACGCCTTTGCCGATCTGGGCACAACTGCCCACGGTGGCCCATGTATCCACCATCGTGCCTTCATCCACATAAGCGCCGATGTTTACATAAGAAGGCATCAGCACTACGTTTTTGGCAATATAGGCGCCATATCTCGCCACCGCATGAGGAACGGCACGAACACCCAATTCCTTGTAATTTTTCTTTAGCAGCATCTTGTCATAAAACTCAAATGGCTCTATCTGCCAGGTCTGCATCTGCTGAATACCGAAATAGAGAAGGATAGCCTGTTTCAACCATTCATTCACCACCCAGCCGGCATCAGAAGGGGAGGCGACCCTCAATCTTCCTTTGTCCACTTCTTCTATCACGGCCCTTACTGCATCGCTGTATGTTGTTTCTTTCAATAGTTCACGGTTGCTCCATGCCTCTTGTATATGTTGTTGTAGTGACATAAAAAGTTTTTTGCAAACATAACTGAAAATGGGATATACAACCTATGGCTTCGCTGCAGCTGTTGCCTGCATGTATAATAAAAAATTGCAATCATTCTTAGCTTTCAAAATCGTAAACTTGCAGCATGGATAGCAGGGAGTGGAAAACGGTTAGTTCAGAATACATACACCAGCACCCGCCATTTTTTTCAGCGAGAAAAGATGTTTGTGTAAGGCCGGATGGTGTAAGCATTCCGGCATACTATGTGGTGGAAGTGGCAGCATCTGTCATCACTTTTGGTGTGACAAGTGCAAACGAGGTGATCATGATTGAACAATACCGCCACCCGGTTAAATCTTTGTCATTGGAATTGCCCGGAGGTTTTATTGACGAAAAGGAGCAGCCGGTTGAGGCGGCAGAAAGGGAAATGCTGGAAGAAACGGGTTACCGTTTCAGCAGATTTGAATACCTGGGCAAGTTGGCAGGCAATCCCGGCATATTGGATAACTATACTTATATTTTCCTGGCAACAGGCGGAGAGCCTGGAGAGGTGACTAACCCCGATTTACAGGAAGATATCAGAACAAGGCTGGTTTCTTTTGCAACATTAAAAAAACTGATGCGTGACAACCAGGTCATCCAGTCTCTTCATTTAAATGCCTGTTTTTATGGATTGCTGAAATTGGGGGAGATTGAACTGCTGAAAGAAAAATGACAACAGGATACATAAAAAATCATTATTTACTGCGTAAATATGCTGACTGATTACGAAGAAGATATTACGGCGTCCCTCCGTGTATTGAACCAGGGTGGCCTCATCCTTTACCCCACCGATACTATCTGGGGCATTGGCTGCGATGCTACGAATGCAGAAGCTGTGGCAAAAGTGTATGCGTTGAAAAAAAGGCCGGATGAAAAGGCAATGATAGTGTTGGTGGGTGATGAGAATGATATTTTGCGCTATGTGGCCGGCCCGGATCCTTCTGTGTTCCATTACCTGCAACAGCAGCAACGTCCGACTACAGTGATTTATAAAGGTGCTATTGGTTTTGCAGACAACCTGGTAGCGAATGACGGCAGTATAGCTATTCGCATTTGTAAGGAAGATTTTTGCAGGCATTTGATAAAAAGGTTCAGAAAGCCGATCGTTTCCACTTCAGCAAATCTTTCTGGTGAAAAGCCAGCCGCTGTGTTTGCCGAAGTAAGTGATGAGATAAGAAAGGGAGTGGATTATATTGTGCAATACAGGCAAAATGATAACATTCCGGGCCAGGCTTCAATGCTGATTAAATGGGACAACGGACCGGTAATACTCCGGTCATAACAGAAAATGCAGCGCATACTGATTATACAAACTGCTTTTATTGGTGATGTGGTGCTGGCGACAGCATTGATTGAAAAATTACAACAGCATCATCCTTCAGCCAAAATTGATTTCCTGCTCAGGAAGGGTAATGAGGCATTGCTGGCCGGTCATCCGTTGCTCAACGAGGTGCTGGTTTGGAACAAAAAAGAAAAAAAGCTCCGCAATCTCTTTTTAATGCTGAGAAAGATCAGAGCCCGGAAATATGATGCGGTGATAAATGTCCAGCGTTTTTTTGCTACAGGGTTGCTGACAGCATTTTCAGGGTCGCCTTTAAAAGTAGGATTTGATAAGAATCCATTAAGTTTTTTATTTACCACGAAAGTGAAACATACAATAGGAGATAAAAGCAATAAGCTGCATGAAGTGGAACGAAACCAGTTGCTCATTCGCAGCATCACTGATGATTTGGTCTCAAACCCAAAGCTCTATCCTTCTTCCGGCGATTACCGGCATGTGCAGCAATTTCAGGCAGAGCCTTATATAGTGATAGCTCCGGCTTCGGTGTGGTTCACCAAGCAATATCCTGCAGAAAAGTGGATTAGTTTTATCAATAAATTACCTGCATCCCAAAAGATATTCCTCATTGGAGCTCCTTCCGACAAAGCAATCTGTGATCTGATCAGGAGTGCCTGTCCTGGAAAAAATGTACAGAATATTTGTGGTCAGTTAAGTTTGCTGCAGTCTGCCGCACTGCAACAAGGGGCGATGATGAATTATGTGAATGATTCTGCTCCTATGCATTTTGCGTCGGCAATGAATGCACCGGTCACGGCTGTTTATTGTTCAACTGTCCCTGAGTTTGGTTACGGTCCGCTTTCAGACAAACGTACAATTATTGAAGTGAAAAGTCCGCTTGATTGCCGGCCCTGCGGTTTGCATGGGAAAAAGAAATGCCCGAAACAACATTTTCATTGTGCTAATCTTATTACAGATGATCAGTTGCTGGAAACATTAAAGTCGTAGCCTTTCCGTTCGTCTCATTAATTTTGCCCGATGCAGATTCCCTGTTCAGCTTTAGAAAAGGTATTTATTGACAAAGTGGCCCGTGCTGCCCAGGCACTGGGACTAGAAACCTATTTGATAGGTGGCTTTGTGCGGGATAAACTATTGGGAAGAGAAACTAGGGATGCCGACTTTGTTTGTGTGGGTGATGCAATTCAATTGGCGAAAGAAGCCGCCAAACATTTTCACCCCAAGCCACAAGTAAATTATTTTAAAACATTCGGTACAGCTCATATTAAAATAAATCTCTACGAAAATAATGACTCTCCCAAAGCCCCCTCTCACTTTGGAGAGGGGGTTGGGGGTGAGGTCTTTGACCTTGAATTCGTCGGTGCCAGGAAGGAAAGTTATATGATCCATTCCCGTAAGCCGGATGTGGAACCCGGCACGGTGAAAGATGACCAGGACCGCCGCGACTTTACCATCAATACACTTGGCATCAGTTTGAATGAAAAGGATTATGGCCAACTCGTTGATCCTTTCAATGGCGTGGATGATCTGAATAACAAAATAATCCGTACACCGCTTGAACCGATGCAAACCTTCAGTGATGATCCTTTGCGGATGATGCGGGGCATTCGCTTTGCATCGCAATTGGGATTTACCATTGAGGAAAAAACATGGCAGGGCATAATTGACAGTGCCGGTCGCATCAGCATCATTTCTCAGGAAAGAATAACGGATGAATTAAATAAGATCATTGCATCGCCCAAACCTTCTGTGGGGTTTGACCTGTTGTATAAAAGCGGTTTGCTGAAACTCATTTTCCCGCAAATGGTGGAACTGGCAGGTGCTGAGTATAAAGATGGTCATGGGCATAAGGATAATTTCTATCACACCCTACAGGTGCTGGATAATTTATCTGCAAATACGAATGATCTGTGGCTTCGCTGGTCGGCAGTGCTGCATGATATTGCCAAACCGGCCACTAAACGCTTTGAGGATGGACATGGCTGGACCTTTCACGGACATGAAGTGGTGGGCGGACGTATGGTGCCTAAGATTTTTGCAAAATTAAAATTGCCGCAGAATGAAAAGATGCGGTTTGTGAGGAAAATGGTTGAACTGCATTTGCGGCCTATCAGTCTCACTAAAGAAAATATTACGGATTCGGCGATTCGTCGCTTGTTATTTGATGCGGGTGATGATTTTGATGCACTGATGATGCTCTGTGAGGCTGATATTACCTCGAAGAATAAACAAAAAGTAAAACGCTACCTGGAAAATTTCCAGTTGGTAAGGCAGCGTTGCAAAGAAGTGGAGGAAAAAGATCATATCCGTAACTGGCAGCCACCTATCAGCGGGGAACTGATCATGGAAACATTCGGCTTGCCGCCTTCCAAACCAGTTGGTGTCATTAAGGATGCAGTCAAAGATGCTATGCTGGATGGCATCATCCCCAATACCTATGAAGCGGCTTTTGAGTTCATGCTTGCTAAGGCGAAGGAAATCGGATTGGAAGCGAAAAATCGAAAATCCTAAACCTAAAATCCTAAATTTGCTCTATGGCTATTTTACGATTCAGGGTTTATTTTGAAGAAGATGAAAGCGTTTACCGCGATGTGGCGGTAAGGCACACCCAGACATTTTTTGAGCTGCATGAAATGATACTAAGGGCCTATGAGTTTGACAACAAACACAAAGCCACTTTTTTTCGCAGTAATGATCACTGGCAGCGGGGTCGTGAAATATCATTGGAGAAATATGATAAAGAGTATAAAGCGCCGCCGCTGCTGATGAATGAAACAACCATTGGCTCCGAAATCAGGGATCCCAACCAGCGGTTCATTTATTTATACGACTTCAATAAGAACTGGACATTTTTGGTAGAACTCATCAATGTTTCCAAAGAAGAAAATCCCAAGATCAGTTATCCTTCTGTGGTAAGGGTGGAGGGTATTGCCCCCAGCCAATATGGAACCAAAGGTTTGCTGGGAGAGAAATTCGCCGATGTGGAGGAGAAATATGACCTGGGCAATGGTGCTGATGGTTTTGCCGAAAAAGATGAGGATGGCGAAGACCTTGGCATTGCAGATGAGGGAGCAGATACAGATGAAGAAGAAGCCTGATGTTAAACAGGAAGTTAGAAGTGGCTTTCCCTCATTTTTAACCCCGGTTGCATAATGTTCACTCCTTGAAACAGTCTTTCACAAAAACAGTTATTGTTATTGCAGGACCTACGGCTGTGGGAAAGACAGCTGTTGCTATAAAAGTGGCCAAACACTTCAACACAGCAATAATCTCAGCTGACAGCCGCCAGTGTTTCCGGGAGTTGAACATAGGTGTAGCAAGACCTTCAGCAGAAGAGCTGCAACAGGTGAAGCATCACTTTATTGCTTCACACTCCGTTCATGAAGAAGTGACAGCTGCATCATTTGAAGAATTCGCCTTGCAAAAAGCTAATGAATTGTTTCAGCAGCATGATGTGCTGGTGATGGTTGGCGGCACAGGATTATACATCAAAGCGTTTTGCGAAGGGCTGGACAAAATACCGGCAATTGACCCCGCTGTCAGGGAAAGTATCATTAAGCAATATGAAACAAAAGGCATGGAATGGCTGCAACAGCAGATGAAAGAAAAAGACCCGGCTTTTTTTGCACAGGGGGAAATACACAACCCGCAACGGATGATGCGGGCATTGGAAGTGGTGGAAGCTACCGGTCAGTCTGTTCTTTCGTTCCGCAGCGGTCAGAAAACAAAAAGAGATTTTAATATAATAAAGATCGGTCTTGAATTGCCAAAAGAAGAACTTCATCGTAACATTCATGCACGGGTAGAAAAAATGATGGAAGCAGGCTTGCTGGAGGAAGTAAAGGGCTTAATCCCGCAAAAAAGCCTGAATGCTTTGCAAACTGTCGGCTATGCCGAACTCTTTGAATACCTCGATGGAAAAATAACAGTAGAGCAAGCAGTCGAAAAGATAAAGACCAACACAAGGCAATATGCCAAACGGCAGATGACCTGGTTCAGAAAGGACAAAGAGATTAATTGGTTTTCGGCATCGGAGCCGGCAACGATTATTTCTTTTATTGAAACAAACCTTAGCTGATCGGTTCAGAAAGTTGTAATTCTGCGTTACTCAAATTCCTTTTAACAGCCTTCTTTTGGCAAGAAACTCTTCAAATCTTTTCAGGGAAAAACTGCTCAGGTTATATTCTTTACTCAGACCGCCTTTTTGTGCAGCATATACGCCGTATTGAATATCCTCAAACCCATCCAAAGCATGGGCATCGGGATCAATGGAGAGCAGCACATTTTTTTCAAGAGCATAATCAATCCAGCGCCAGTCAATATCCAGCCGGCGGGGGTGAGCATTCAGTTCTATCACTACATGGTTGGCAGCACAGGCGTCAATGATTTTTTTATGATCAAGCGGATAGCCATTCCTGCTGAGCAGCAGCCGCCCGGTCATATGTCCTAATATGGTGGTGTAGGGATTTTCAATAGCTTTCATCAGCCGCATCATGGCTTTTTCTTCGTTCATCTTCAGGTTGCTGTGCACAGAAGCGATCACCAGGTCAAACGTAGCAAGAACAGCATTATCATAATCCATGCTGCCATCATTCAAAATATCACACTCAATACTTTTAAATATCCGGAAAGGTGCCAGTTTTTTGTTCAGCTCATCCACATAGCGGTGCTGCTCCTGTATTCTCTCTTCAGTCAGCCCGTTGGCATATGCTGCAGCTTTGGAGTGATCGGAGATGACCAGGTATTCTAATCCTCTTTTGATGCATTCATTGGCCATCTCTTCAATAGTGTTGCTGCCATCACTCCAGTTGCTATGGCTGTGAATGATCCCTTTAACATCACCGGGCTGAATCAGATCCGGCAACACATTCTTTTTTGCTTTTTCCACGATACTGGTTGATTCACGCAGGCAGGGAAGGATAAAAGGAATACCGACTTTTTCAAAGATGACTTCATCATTTTCGGTTTCTGTTCCGTCGTATGCCAGTTTTGGAAATTGTTTCTGAAAAAATTCAAGAAATGCCGGTGACCCGGTCGTCATAAATAATTTTTCTGCCCGGTTGTCTTTACCATGATAGAGCCGGAGTTTCAGCCCGTTCTTTAGTTTATATAAAATACTTTTTTCATTTTCTTCCAGCAGTTCCGGGGGTTGTGCTGTCAGGAATTTGGGTTTAATGTTTTCCAGGGATTCCAATACCACAAACTCTAATTCTTCAATAGTCAGTTCCTGCCGCCGATAGGCACCGGTTACCCTGATGGTTTCTGGAGAAAAGATTTTTTGGAGATAAGCTTCAACCTGCGGAACAAGATCAGCCAGCTCAGCATAGAGGAAATGTCCCTGGTTCTGTAAATAGAACTCAATAGCTTCAATAACATTTTGTTGGGTTTTAGCCCCGAATCCTTTGTAAAGGGTCAGCCGGTTTTCATTACAGGCATATAACAACTCGCCGATAGACTCTATCTCCATCTCCTTCCAGATGGTATTAATTTTTTTAGGCCCGATCCCTTTGATATTGAGCATTTCCACCACACCCGCAGGGGTGTTGCTGATATATTGATTGAGTACTTCCAGTTTACCGGTATCCAGCATTTCCACTACTTTCCGGCCCACACTGTCACCAATTCCCTTTATGGAAAATAATTTTTCACGGGGGGTGTCTTTCAGTTGTGCAGGCAGTTTTTCAATATTGAAGGCGGCAACAGCGTATGTTTTGCTTTTGAAGGAATTTTCACCATGAATGTCCATCAGCCTGGAAAGCAAAGAAAAATTGTCAGCGATGGTATAATTATCCATGCTTGCAAGTTACGAATGAAGGGAGAAAACATGTTTTGGATTGGCTGTAGCAGGCAGAAAGGGTAAAATAAAAATTGGTGGGGGCGATGCGAGGGTGTAATGCAAAAAAAAAGTCCCGGAGAACCGGGACTTCTATTACTTTCAAGAAACTTCGAAAACTTATTTCTTTTTCTTTGCTGCTTTTTTCTTAGCGGCTTTCTTTTTTGGAGCGGCTTTTTTCTTAGCAGCTTTTTTCTTTGTTGCCATTTTTGTTGAATTTAATGTTTAGTAAAATGGATTAACGCTAGTAAAAATAAACATTATTTTATACTACCCAAATTTTTTTTCAACAAAATTGTAACGGAGGAATCCTGCTTATGCTTCGGCAACAGCTATTGAAACATAGGTTTTGTTGTTTTTTCTCTTGCGAAATTCAACAACACCGTCGCTGAGGGCAAACAAAGTATAATCTTTTCCAACACCCACATTTTTACCAGGATGATAAACAGTGCCGCGTTGACGAACGATGATATTGCCGGCAAGAGCAGGCTGACCACCGAAGATTTTTACACCGAGACGTTTGCTTTGTGAGTCGCGGCCGTTCTTTACACTACCTTCACCTTTCTTATGTGCCATGATTTATACGTTTAATGAGTTGATGAACGAATGAATTAAGCAATGCTGGTTACTTTGATCTTTGTATAAGCAGTGCGGTGACCTTTCTTTTTGTGAAAGCCTTTTCTTCTTTTTTGTTTGTAGGCAATCACGGTGTCGCCTTTCACCTGGTCAAGGATCTCGGCCTTTACTTTTGTTTTTACATCCGCACCGATGGAAAGTTTGCCATCAGCATCAACAAACAGAACTTCCAGTTCCAGTTTGTCGCCGGCGTTGCCTTCCAGGTGAGGAACAAATAATGTCTGGTCTTTCTCCACTTTGAATTGCTGTCCGGCTACTTTTATTACTGCGATCATAGTTTCAAAATTAGGGAGGCAAAGGTAAGGGGAAAAACTGTACCGGCAAACGGAAAATCAAAGTTTTATGTGCATAAAATGACCGGCTTTGACGGGGGCTTCCTTTATATTTGTAACGCCAGCCTGCCATTGTGCCGAAATGATTGAAGGAAAACAGGTTGCAGGCAGCCGGGCATTTGTGTCAGTTATTGCAGAATGTATGAAAATCAAGTCTTTCTTAGCCAGGCCTTTCGCTTCATATATATATAAAGGAATCCGCAAAGGAATGGTCACAGCTGTGGCTGACCAGGAAAATATTTTCAAAAACCTGCTTAAAACAGGACGGAATACCGAATTCGGCCGGTCGGTTCAGTTGGATAAGGTGAATAACTATGAAGAGTTCAAACAAGCAGTGCCTGTCCGGGATTATGAGCAGATGCGCCCCTGGATCGAAAAGATAAAGGAAGGAAAGCATAATGTGTTGTGGAAAGGCCGGCCCATTTATTTTGCCAAAACTTCCGGCACCACCAGCGGGATGAAATATATCCCGATCACAAAAGATTCTATCCCCAATCATATCAACACAGCCCGGAATGCCCTGCTATGTTATATGGCGGAATCGGGGAATTCTCTTTTCGCCAACGGCAAGATGATTTTCTTATCCGGATCTCCCACTTTGGAAAGAGTCGGCGATATACCAACCGGCAGGCTGAGCGGTATTGTGAACCACCATGTGCCAAAATACCTCCGCACCAACCAACTGCCTTCTTATGAAACCAACTGCATTGAAGACTGGGAAACCAAACTAAATAAGATTGTTGATGAAACCATCAGTAAAGACATGACCCTTATCAGCGGCATTCCGCCGTGGATGCAGATGTATTTTGATGTGTTGATGAGCCGCAGTGGCAAAAAAGTGGGGGAATTATTTCCCAATTTCAGCGTTATGGTGCAGGGTGGTGTGAATTTTGAACCTTACAGGGCTAAACTGATGGAAAGTATTGGTCGAAAAGTCGATACGATTGAATTGTACCCGGCCAGCGAAGGTTTCTTTGCTTTTCAGGATTCACAAAAAGTCGAGGGTTTGTTGCTGAACAGCAATAGCGGGATATTCTTTGAATTTGTTCCGGCGGCAGAAATATTCAATGAAAACCCGAAACGACTTTCTTTAAAAGATGTGAAAGTGGGAGAGAATTATGCGTTAATCGTCAACAGCAATGCTGGCCTTTGGGGTTACAATATTGGCGACACAGTAAAATTTATTTCTACTGAACCCTATCGCCTGGTGGTGACAGGCCGTATCAAGCATTTTATTTCTGCATTTGGAGAGCATGTCATCGGCGAGGAAGTGGAACAGAGTATGCTTAAAACTGCTGCTGAGGCTAATGTGCATATCACCGAATTCACAGTGGCTCCTTTTGTCAGTAAAAATGAAGGAAAGTCGTATCATGAATGGTTTATTGAGTTTGAAAATAAACCAGAAAACATACAGGAGTTTGCATTGCGGCTGGACGAACAGATGCGTCGCCACAATAGTTACTATAACGACCTGATCGGGGGCAATATCCTGACGCCACTGAAATTGACACCAGTAAGAAAAAACGGCTTTATTGATTACATGAAATCTGTTGGTAAATTGGGAGGTCAAAATAAAGTGCCCCGTCTGAGCAACGACCGTAAAATTGCCGATGAATTAATAAAATGGGCTGAGAACTGATTACCGAAATGAGTGAAGGAAATACTATAAAACCTGAAGTGATGCCGGCAACGCCGGTCAGTGGTGCCGGACCGGTAAAACGGATTGCTATTTTTGGCTCCACCGGATCCATCGGCACACAGGCGCTGGATGTGATTGCTTCCAACCCTGATAAATTTTCAGCAGAAGTATTGACAGCACATAGTAATGAAGACCTGCTGATCCACCAGGCTTTGACATTTCGCCCCAATATGGTAGTGATTGGCGATGAAAAAAAATATTCCAAAGTAAAAGATGCCTTATCCTCTACGGAAGTGAAAGTATTTGCAGGGGAAAAAGCATTGGAAGAAGTGGCTTCATTGGATTGTTATGATCTGATGCTAGCAGCCATTGTTGGTTATGCCGGGCTAAAACCTACTCTCAAAGCTATTAGCCAGGGTAAGCCGCTGGCATTGGCCAATAAAGAAACGCTGGTTGTTGCAGGTGACATCGTGATGCGCACCGCTGTTGAAAACAGGGTGCCTGTTATCCCGGTTGATTCTGAACATTCGGCCATATTTCAATGCCTGGTTGGTGAAACAAGAAATAAAATAGAAAAGATCATACTCACGGCTTCCGGTGGTCCGTTTCTGGGAAGAAAGCCCAACTACCTGGTGAATGTCAAGAGAGAACATGCACTCCAGCACCCCAACTGGAACATGGGCGCCAAGATCACTATTGACTCTGCGACGTTGATGAACAAAGGCCTGGAAATGATCGAAGCCAAATGGCTGTTCAATATGCGGCCTGAGCAGATACAGGTCGTCATTCATCCGCAAAGTATTATCCATAGCATGGTGCAGTTTGAAGATGGCAGCATCAAAGCGCAGATGGGTTTGCCGGATATGAAGCTGCCCATTCAATATGCCATGGCTTTTCCCAAAAGGATACCAAATCAATTTCCCCGCTATGATTTCAAAAAAGTGAGTACCCTTTCTTTTGAGGAGCCAGACCTCAGGACATTCCGCAACCTGGCGCTGGCTATTGAGGCGCTGAACAAAGGCGGCAACCTGCCCTGTGTGCTGAATGCAGCCAACGAAATAGCTGTTTACGCCTTTTTACGCAACCGGATTGGTTTCCTGGATATGACTGACGTCATTGAGAAAACCATGGCAAGGATACCCTATATTAACAATCCTACACTGGAGGAATATTTTGACAGCGACGGTGAGGCCCGTAACTTTGCAGCCGACCTTATCAACCTTTGATCACAAAATACTGAATCGGTCGGTTCAGTTTTTTTATTTTAGCGCCTAATAATTATGAACCTGATAGCAATTAACTGGTCAAACGTAGGATTGCAGGCAGGGCAACTGCTGCTGGCACTGTCTATCCTGATCATTCTTCATGAATTTGGTCATTATATAACAGCCCGCTGGTTTAAGTGCCGGGTGGAGAAATTCTTTCTCTTTTTTGATCCCTGGTTTGCTTTGGTAAAAAAGAAGATTGGTGACACTGTGTATGGCATCGGCTGGTTGCCGCTGGGCGGTTATGTGAAAATATCCGGGATGATTGATGAGAGTATGGACAAAGAAGCCATGAAGCAACCTCCCAAGGAGTGGGAGTTTCGCAGTAAACCGGCCTGGCAACGTCTCATCATCATGCTGGGCGGGGTGATCATGAATGTACTGGTCGCATTTGTTATTTACGCTTTTGTGCTGATGATTTGGGGAGAAAAGAGAACACCAATGTCTTCTGTGAAGCATGGTATCTGGACGACAGACAGCCTGATGACAGAAGTCGGGTTGCGCAACGGTGATAAAATTCTTGCGGTAAATGGCGAACCGGTGGATTATTTTGAAAACCTGGTTCCCAAAATATTATTAGGAAGAGAAGTGCTGGTGGAAAGAGAAGGACAGCAGCAAAAGATTGAATTACCGGAGAGACTGATAGGGATGCTGGTGGAAAGTAAAAGGAAAAAAGTGACGCTGCTGATGCAGCGGGTGCCTTCTTACGTAGGTAAATATGGTAATAAAGACACTTCGTATGGAAAACAGGCCGGCCTGATGGAAATGGACAGGATCGTTGCGATTGACTCCGTTCCTGTAAATTTTTATGATGAAATGGTGCCGTTGCTGACTGCAAAAAAAGGTGGAACTGCTGTATTAACTGTTGAAAGAAACAATACAATCTTAGCGATAACATCAAAGGTTAATGAGGATGGTAAGATTGGGATACCGCTGATGAACGAAGATCAGTATCAGGCTCTTGGCGCCTTCCAGGTAGAAAAGAGAAAGTATGGATTTTTTGCCGCCTTTCCTGCCGGGGTGAGAAAGGCAGGGGAGAAACTGAAATTTTATATAGACCAGTTCAAGTTAATACTCAATCCTAAAACAGAGGCGTATAAAGGTGTCGGTGGATTCAAAGCTATCGGTTCGGTGTTTCCCACGTATTGGGATTGGGAAGCATTTTGGAACATCACGGCATTTCTTTCCATCATTCTTGCCTTTATGAACCTGTTGCCCATTCCGGCACTGGATGGCGGTCATGTGATGTTCACATTGTACGAGATCATCACCCGCCGTAAACCGAACGAAAAGTTTTTGGAATATGCACAGGTGGTCGGTATGATTTTGCTTTTTGCCCTGATGTTGTATGCCAACGGTAATGACTGGTTTGGATGGGGCAGGTAGGCGTTGAAGTATAGGATATAAAATGAGAAAGGATAATACAGGTTTCGGTTTCTCATT
>CAYPOD010000036.1:0-31505 GCA_964412375.1 uncultured Chitinophaga sp.
TACAGGCCTCCAAAGGATGCAAATGACTGAGGAAGCCATTTTAAAAGGTTGTTTGGACAATGATCCGGTAGCACAGCGGGAATTATACAATCGGTATAGTTCAAAAATGCTGGCCGTTTGTTACCGATTTGCTCACAACCGTGAGGATGCTGAAGATATGCTGCAGGAAGGCTTTATCAAGGTCTTTTTACAAATGCATACGTTTGAAAACAGGGGAGCATTTGAGGGCTGGATCAGGCGTATTATCGTTCATACCTGCATCAACATTCTCAAGAAGAATAAAAAGTTCAATGAAAGTGTGGACATTATCCACGCAACGGCGATCCAGGTGAGGGAAGAAAGTGTGCCGGCCATCATCCAGGCCAAACAGGTGGTGGAATGCATCCGGTTGTTACCCATAGGCTACCGGACAGTGCTCAACCTCTATGCGGTGGAAGGCTACAGTCACAGGGAAATTGCAATGATGCTGGATATTGAGGAAAGCACCAGCCGCAGCCAATATACCAGGGCCAGGGCTATGCTGGAAGATATTTTAGTAAGAAAAAAGATCCTTCAAAAACCAAAACAACATATTGATTGGCTTGCTGCTGTTAGCCAGCGATAAAAATATTCGTATCCTTAAATGTCAGTAACTGGTTATGCAGAAAGATTTTCATAACAGTGATTTTGAGCAGTTTCTCAAGCAGAACGCTGATCAATACCGGATGTTCCCTTCTGAGAAGGTGTGGCAGGGCATTGACAAAACGCTGCATACCCGTCGCAGATGGTATGGACTGGGACTGGCATTTTTGCTGATGCTGACCGGTGCTGCTGTAACCTGGGTAATGGTTACGACTTCATCCGCTAAAAAAGAACCTGTTGCAGATATTCTTCACAGCCCCGACGACCTGGTTAAAAGCGAAAAAAAATCGATTCTTCCTGTTTCGGATGAAGGCTCTTCTGTTACCAGTCTCAAAGCAGAAAGAGAATTGCTGAATATTACACTGCCGGGATCTTTATCACCTTTTGATGAACCGGCAGATAAGATTATTCCTAATACTGTTTCCCAGGATATTTCTCCGGAAAGACAGGCTTCAGCAAACATCAGCCAAACAGATGCTGCAATACCCGGAGCACTTTCTCTGCAAAAAATTCAGCCATTTGAACCAGTTATTGCACAGGTGAAACAAATGATTATCAGTTCTCCTGCTGAGCAGCAAGTAAGAGATGATAACTTCACAGATACAGAAAACGTTGCGTCGGAAAAAAATGACGGACTTGCAATAACCCGTCCCCTAAACGATATTTACCCGCTAACCATTGAAAGCGTTATAAACAGTTATTCGTCGCCAGTCCGTAAAAAGAATTTTACGTTACAGTTTCACATAGCACCAACGGTAAGTTACAGGAAGTTGTCTGAAAACAAAGAATTCCTCAAAGATGCTGCGGCCCGTGGAGTCATTCCCAGCTATGCTGCTTTTACTGATATCAACAATTATGTTGACCACAAACCTGACATGGGTCTTGAGCTGGGGTTGACCGGTCGTTATGCATTATCAAACAGTTTCAGCCTGAGAGCCGGTTTGCAGTTTAATATTAGCCGTTATGACATCAGGGCATACGAACACCATAATGAAGTGGCCACAATTGCGCTTGACGCCGGCAGGCCAAATTCATCCATTTCCCGCATGACCAGTTATCGCAATTTCAGCGGAGGTGATGCCAACTGGCTAAAAAATCTTTACTATTCAGCATCCGTACCCATTGGTGCCGAACTTTTGTTCAAAAGTAGTACGCCGACCCGGTTTGGTATAGCTGCTACGATTCAACCTACTTATATCATTCGTGACAGGGCTTTCCTGATCAGTACTGACTACAGGAATTATGTAGAAGAGCCTTCTTTGGTAAGGCGCTGGAACATGAACACCAGTTTTGAAACCTTTGCTAACATTCCGATTGGTGGTGCCCTGTTCCAGGTGGGGCCACGGGTTCGTTACCAGATTAAATCCAGTTTTGTAGATAAATACCCGGTGAAAGAAAATCTGTTTGATTTTGGTTTTAAGGTGGGCATACAGCTCAACCAGTAACCAGTACTAACTGCTGCTTTGCTTAAGTATCCCGCTGATCAATTGATACAGCGGGATATTTTTTAACCCTGAAGGATGCAGATCATACCCATACCAGTATAGAATTTCTCTATTCTTTTTGCGTTATTTTTGGAAATGAAGTATTCAATTTTTTTTTCCTGTATTGCTTTATTAATGTATGCTGCAGGCTGTCGTTCTAAGTCACCAGGCGAAAAAAGAAACCATTTCCCGGCGCTGTCATTTATCCAGAGCCAGGTAGCCCATGTAGATACTTCCTTGTATTCAATAATGAAGCTTGTTTACCGGGATAGCTCAGATGCAGACACATCCTATATCAGGAGAGAAGAGTTCAGGGCCGCTGCCCGGGATTTCCTCGATATTCCAGACCTGACCAGTTCAGCCCTGTCCAAAAGGTTTACCGAACAGTCAAATTTTGACGAAACACTGGGCCGTGTAATGCTCACCAGTTATCCAGTTGACAGGGAAAAAGAAGTGCTGCAGCGCCAGGAGGTGCTCATCACTCCCAGCGCTGCCGGCGATGAAGTGAACAGCATTTTTATTGACCTGTTATTCCAAAACAGGGACAGTGTAGTGCAAAAAAGATTACTGTGGCGGGTGGACCACAGTTTCCAGGTAACCGCTATCCGGCAAAAACCCGGTCAACCAGAAATAATCAGCACCACCAAAATCATTTGGAATGAATCAGCAGATCAATGACCCCCGGCCAGTTTCAACATATTGCAGCCACAATACCGCGACAACCCGGTATATACAAATATTTTGACAAGCAAAATGAACTATTGTATGTAGGCAAAGCAAAAGATATTAGGAAAAGGGTAAGTTCTTACTTCAATAAAACCTTCACCAGTTACAAAACGCATGAACTTGTTAATCGTATTGCACGGATCGAATTCACCATTGTAAATTCCGAACAGGATGCCTTTTTGCTGGAAAATTCACTGATCAAACAATTCCAACCCCGGTTTAATATCAACCTGAAAGATGATAAGAGCTATCCCTATATCGTTATCAAAAAAGAACCTTTTCCACGCATTTTTCTCACCCGCAAGTTCATCAATGATGGTTCTGAATACCTGGGGCCTTTCACCTCTGTCAAAAAAGTAAAGGAACTCATTGATTTCATCCGGCAAACCATCCCTTTGCGAACCTGTAAACTTTCATTGTCACAAAAAAATATTGGCAGAAAAAAGTTTAAAGTTTGCCTGGAATATCACCTGGGAAACTGCAAAGGCCCATGCGAAGGCTTGCAAAGCGAAAAAGATTATGCTGATGACCTGCAACAGGTCAGAAACCTGCTGAAAGGCAATCTTGCGCCGGTGCTGAAACATTTCAGGGAAGAAATGAAGACCTATGCTGCTGCAATGTCTTTTGAAAAAGCTGAGCTGGTAAAAAAGAAGATCCTCTTCATAGAAAATTACCAGTCCCGCTCTGTGGTAGCTGGCGTCAGGGTAAGGGATGCAGATGTCTTTTCCATCGTAAAAGAAAATGACCGGGCATGGGTGAACTACCTGATGGTGAGGTCGGGTGCAATTGTGCAAGCTGAAACTACTGAATTAGAAACCCATCTTGATGAGACAGCAGAAGAAATCCTCAGCTTTAGCATTGCCCGCATGAGAGAAACCTTTCAAAGTGATGCAAAAGAGATCATCGTTCCTTTTG
The DNA here is from genome assembly GCA_964412375.1 of uncultured Chitinophaga sp. Lineage (GTDB taxonomy): Bacteria > Bacteroidota > Bacteroidia > Chitinophagales > Chitinophagaceae > CADEDV01. The sequence continues at coordinate 3,747 of CAYPOD010000036.1, forward strand.
AAATAGATTATCCGAAAGAGGATATGTTACTGACAGTGCCCAGGAGCGGTGATAAAAAGAAACTGCTGGACCTCTCATTAAAAAATGCAGGATATTATATTGAAGAAACCCGGAAAAAAGAACGGCTGAAACTGGAAAGCAAGACGGCCAGCAAAACAAAACTGCTGGAGCATTTACAGGCTGACCTGCAATTACCGGAATTGCCGGTGCACATCGAATGTTTTGATAATTCCAACTTCCAGGGCAGCTACCCGGTGTCGGCTATGGTATGTTTCCGGAACGGGGAACCCAGCAAAAAAGATTACCGGCATTTTAATATAAAAACAGTTCAGGGTATTAATGATTTTGCCAGTATGAAGGAAACGGTTTACAGGCGCTATAAACGGCTCAAAGATGAAGAACAGCCATTTCCGCAATTGGTAGTGATTGATGGCGGTAAAGGGCAACTTAATGCGGCTGTTGAAGCGCTGGAGGAATTAGAACTGGCAGGGCAAACTACGCTTATAGGTTTGGCCAAAAACGAAGAAGAACTATTCTTTGCCGGCGACAGCCAATCCAAGAAACTACCTTATAACAGCGATAGCCTGAAATTGATCCGCCGTATCCGGGATGAAGTGCACCGCTTTGGCATAAGTTTTCACCGGCAAAAGCGCAGCAAAGGGACGTTTAAAAACGAATTGCAGGAAATTTCAGGTATCGGAGAAGGTACGGTCACTTTGTTGCTCAAAGCATTTAAATCAATTAAAAACATTCGTGAGAAAGAAAAAGATGATTTAGCTGCAGTAGTGGGTATTCATAAGGCAGAAATTATATATAACTATTTCAGGAACAAGCCTGTTGAATAATCTTCTCAAAAAACGGGATTAAGAATAACTCCAAAAAAAATGGGGCCAGGATAGAAATCCAGCCCCGTTTTTAAAATCCAATATCCTATGAAAAACCGAGACGAAAATACGACAATTATCCAATTATCCTATAGGACTTTTACGATTTTGAAAACTTTTTTTTGCAAACAGTTTAATCTTAACAGCAATAAAAAAAACCCCTCTGTTGAGGGGTCTTTTCAAGAAACTAAACCTGTTTATAACTCAATATGACCAAAGGTCCTGTTCGTAATTAAATATTTTTTCTTTGATGTTATCACCTTCCAGCAATGACAGTATCGGGTCTTTGTAAATATTCTTGACCGTTTTATTTGATGCATTATCAATTGTTGACTTAACGATATAGCTGCTGAACATACGGCTTTCAAACAATTCTTCCCAGGTCATACGGCTCATACCCATATTCTTGGGATTATACACTTCATTCTTTGCCAGCATAGGCCGCAGATCAGGATAATATACCCAAAACATGGTAGATGTACCTCTTTCAATTGTTGTGTTAGGGATATACTCTGTCTTCAGGGCGGCAACACCAAGGATACGGACAAACATTCTGCTGGCTTCCCTGTCAAAAACCCACTCTTCTTTCAATCTCAGTTTCACCACATTTTTAGGGTTGAAACTGGCTCTTGTTACGACATAACCAATGATCTTGTCTATCTGTTTGGTATCATACTGCGCCACTGTATCTGCCGAACCCATAGTCAGCTGCTCAATATCTGCTATCGCCATAGGAGTAGTGAACCTGTCATCCGAAAACGCAGTTACTTCACCCGATCTCACAGCTTTAAGCAGCATATCTACAAACATCTGGCTACCGTTATCATCACTGGCCTCATACCTGAACGACTGGTTCATTTTTTCTCTCAGATCCAGCTCTCTCCAAACTTTCTGGGCATAAAGGGCATCATCCCAGCGCAGGTGCTCATACGGAAGCGGTGTTCTTGCACTAAGATTGCTTTTATCAAATGCATTGTCATTCCTCAGTGACTTGCGGGTAATGGTGTCCGAAACTCCTGAAGAATCCACCGTGATCGGCAGACCTCCATAAGGATTAAACCCGGTCGGCTGAGATGTGACATTGTTTACTACCTGTGACGTAGTATCCGTTGCCGGTCTCCTGTTGGGTCTGCGCTGTGCATTCAATTCAAGAGAAAGCAAGGCTACACAAAAGAGAAACACCCCAAACTTCAAAAAAATACTTTTCATGCCTGTAATATTTATTTAATATAGTAAAGCAGGGAAGGCGCAGTGGTAACACGGCCATCCGGACCTCTTACTTTAATATTCTCAATGGTAACCATCCTGTCAGCCTTCACATGCTGGTTGATGGCATTTCTGACCTGCCCGCTGAATGCCGCTCCATTGTTTGGCAATGAAACGATATCATCATCCGTATCGCAGGTGAAATTAAAACTCAACACTTCATAGTCTAATTCAAACGGAAAGTTCTTGATACCGGCTCCAACACCACCCTGTGCCTTGAACTGACCGGCAGAAACCTGGGCGCCGCTGGGTTGTCCACCCACATAAGCCTGGGCTTCAGGAATAGTACGAACCCTGAACTGGGAAGAACCGGCTACCTTACCATCAACCATTACAGTGATGATAGTATTATCATTTACCTGGTTAACACGGGCTACCCATTTTCCGCCGCCCCTATTAGTTATACTGCCATTATTGATTGTAGCAGTTATCCTTTCAGCACCTCCACCACTTGCAGCCACTGTAACAGGATTATCTACGCCGATATACAAGACATTCATTTTGTCAAGAGCTATTGAAGCGTTTGACTGGCCAACAGTATAAGCAACTTTCGTTTCAATAACCTGCTTTTGACCTTCCTGGTCTGTATATTCAATCCTGACTGGTACACTGCCGGGTCCTACAGAGTTTACCTGTGTTTTGTATTTTACAAAACCGCTATCAGTCATTTGCTGAACCTGGCCATTAATAGAAACAACTGGTAATGAAGCTTTGCTGAAAGCACCTACGCCGGCCTTGATCTCCAGTTCCTGCCCCGGGTTCAGATATGTGGAGTTTTGACCTACAATAGCTGCATAGGTATCAAACCTAACTGTAACCTTTCCAACCTGCTCATGGCAAATTGAAACAAGGCGGTTCTCGGTTGTTTTAACATCATTCTGAAACTTGCTCAGAATTGTCATAGCTGCAACAGTGGGAACCATTCTGAAATAAGCTGCTTCCCATGTATTATTGCCTTTACTTTTGGTGGGGGGTTTTTCCAGGTTTATTTGTACAGCATCAATAAAACTCTTTTTTGTTGCTGAATCAAGTCCTTCAATACCCAAAACATCACTCTTATACTTAGTCAGTATGTCAAGTAATTTTTTTCCTTCACCTTTCTCCACCATTATCCTTGTGGCAATGTCAAGGTTGTCTTCTTTAAAGCTCTTAGAACTATTATTGGGATCTCCGCCAGCTTCTCTGAGTATCCTGTCTTTTAACACTTGTATATAATCATATACGGATTTAGTGTAGCCCATGATTTGTTGGGCTTTCGGATGCCAGATTTTAGCTTTTTCAGCAGTGGTCGGATCACTCATTTTATCTTCCAGGGAAGCAAGAATGGTTCCGGAGGAAGCATTTACAGTATTATTGGTAGTCTCCAGACTATTATTAACCGTCTTAAAGGCATTCAGGATCTCAGATGATACGTTCAGTGCCAACAGGGCTGTCAGCACCAGGTACATCATATTGATCATTTTCTGCCGTGGCTCACGAGGTAATGACATGACGATCTATGGTTTTTGTTTTTTGAAATGGTGACTGTTCAAAAATCACGGGATACGGATTGGTTTTTAAAATAATAAACGAACCCTCCTGTTTTAGTTGCGACCCTGCATGGCGCTGAGCATATTGCCGTAAATATTATTCAGGCGGCCCAGGTTGTTAGCCAGCAAAGCGATCTGGTCTTGTGCTTTCTTTGCATCAGTAACGCTGCTCTCCATTGCCTGTGAAGCATTCACCAGGTTGCTATAGAACTGGTTCATCGCTTTCAGGTGGTTGTTGGTATCCTGCAGCTCCAGTTCATAAATAGTATTCAGGGAAGAGAGGTTCTTGGTCAGCACCTGCACCTGCTCATGGAATTGCTTGGTGCCGTCTGCTGCCTGGCTAAAGTGCTGGATGCTGTTGGCAGCACCAACATATGCATCTTTCATCTGTCCCAATGCCGCAGAAGCTTCCTTGGTTTTGGCAGTATAGTCACCGGTAGCAGCCACTACATCACTGATCTCACTCATCTTATCTACAGTAGTACCTAATTTTTTAAAGTTTTCGCTCAGGCGACCCAGGTTGGCAGGAGTAATGTCTGCTTCACGCAGCATATCTTCCATTTTCGTCAAAGCGGGGTTGCCGGAACCCGTACCGGGAAGTGTAAGCGGTGTAGGCTTGAAGTTCGGATCCAGGTCAGGGTGAACGTTGATATCAGGGAAATAACGTTGCCAATGTGGTTCTTCCGGGGGCGGCACCATGAAGGCCATCACGAGGAACACCACTACTTCAGATGCAAGACCCAATGTGATCATCTCATCAGCATAAGGCCAGTGACGGATTTTGAAAAGGGCGCCGAGAATTACAACGGCAGCGAAAAATGCGAAAATGAAGTTGAGGACTACCTGGCCTCGTTGGGTTTTAAAGAAACGCATAAAGGGTTCGTTTTTATAGTTTATTAAATTTTAAACAATACGATACTGTATAAACGGTATACTAAGCGTAAAAATTGTTTTCAAAAAAAAGAGGTCGCAGACAAAGACCTCATTATTTTATTTTTTTTATCTGCGACGTCCTTTTGGCGGAGCTGCGGGCAAATCTATCACGCAACGGAAACCGACATAGGATTTAGCTGAATCCTGGTACTCATAAGTGCTGGTACCATTCTGCAGGTAATAGCCCACATCTTTCCAGCTTCCGCCACGAATAATTTTTCTTTTCATCAGTGGGGGATCATCATCTTTGGCGTTCCAGCGAACATCCGGGTTCATATCATGCTGAAAGTTATTTCTGCCTTCATAATAGATAGAGGAGGTCCACTCAGCCACGTTTCCGGACATACAATACAGACCATAATCATTGGGCCAGTATGCATCTGCACGGACAGTGTAGAAACCGCCATCTTCAGGATAGTTTCCACGGCCAGGTTTGAAGTTGGCCATCAAACAGCCTTTTTTATTTCTCAGGTAATAGTTACCCCAGGGGAACATCGTTTGTGAACGACCGCCGCGGGCTGCATATTCCCACTGAGCTTCTGTAGGCAGGCGGAAATCAGATTCCTGCGTTCTTTTCTTTGAATCAAGGAATGAATTGAGATAAAGTGTTCTCCAGTTGCAGAAAGCTTCAGCCTGTTTCCAGTTGACACCCACCACCGGGTAATTTCCAAATGCCGGGTGAGAAAAATATCTTTTGGTCATCGGCTCGTTGTAAGAATAAGAGAAGTCACGGATCCACACCAGTGTATCAGGATAAACTTGCTGGGGATAACGCTGAATGAACTTGGAGCGGGGAACACCGGCATTCTCTCTTTTGGCCGCTTCTTTCAGGTCATATTTTTCAACCTGGTAAATAATTTTAGAAACATCTATCTCTTTTTTTCCAAAAATCCTTTCTTCCGGGGGAAGTATCATATCAGTTTGACCCAACGCTTCAACGTTTTTCGGATCATCCCATTTGAACTGCTTCATGGCAGCCCAGTCCACATATTCGTTTCCATCGCTTCCGGCTTTTACTTTTCCGAGTTTGCGGGCAGCCACAGAATCACGGACCCAGAATACAAACTGGCGATACTCATTGTTGGTGATCTCGGTAGCATCCATCCAGAATCCGCTGATAGAGACAGAACGGTTGCGGGCACTGAAAGCATAAGCCGGGTCTTCGTCACTGGGACCCATATGGAAGGTACCCTGGGGTATGTACACCATGCCCGGAGGTTTGGGCAAAACGTACTTGCTTCCCGGGGCTATCCCATGCACTTGTCCGTCGTTTGGCAGACTTCCGCCTTTGTTTTTCTTGCCTCCAAGGATACCACAACCAGTAATCATGGATACGCATATCACTGCGAGGAGGGAGTAGTAAAGGTTTCTCATTTTCATACACTTAAAGGGTATTGGGCAAATATAATATTTTGGGTTAAACGGTTGCACAACGTTAAAGTTTATTTTTTTCAAATAAAAGCGTCTTTTACGAGGTAAAATCTCTAACGGGCATTATTACCGTTTATTGCATGTTTTGGAAATAATATTATCCACCCCCCGCCCTGTTAATCAGGGCAGTAAGGGCTTTTACGTTATCCACCGGTTTTTGGCAGGTATAATCCCTGCAAAAAAAAACGAGCGGATTATCGGTGGTTTTTTTTCCTGCCAGTAACGGCCAGGCATTTTCCTCTTTTGCCGCCATAAGTATTCGATGAGGAAGGTACAAGGCAAGGACCTCTTTGTGCAATGACTCATATCCCTCTCCCACAATTGCCAGTTCATCGGTGCCGGCGACTATCTCCAGCCAAAGCCCAGCCCAAACGGCAAATGAACCGGGATAGCTGAGAACCGCATTGCCTAAAGACAAAAGCATTTCCCGGCTTTGAAGCCTCCACTCTTTTCTGTCCAGTAATATCGAAAGCCGGTGCAGGTTCGTTGCCATGACCGCATTGCCGGATGGCACCGCCCCGTCATACACTTCTTTTTTACGTATAATCACATCTTGCTGGTCATTCTTTGTATAATAAAAAAACGGGGTGTCTTGTTCTGAAAAGCGTTCTTTAACCAATTCTGCCAGTGCTGTTGCTTTTTCAAGCCAGCGGGTATCAGCAGTTATTTCCTGCAAATGAATCAAAGCCCGGATGAGGTAAGCATAATCATCAAGAAAGGCCGGGTATCGGGCTTTGTCATTTTTCCAGGTATGATATAACTCCGTTTGACCTGGTACGATAAAATTTTCCAGGAGAAACTGCATGTTGCGGACAGCCAGTTCCCGGTAGTTTTCATTTCCTGTTGCTGCAAATGCGTGGCTGCATGCTGAATTCAGCAGCGCATTCCAGCCCAGGATAACCTTATCATCAAGCCCCGGCCGGACCCGTTGATTCCTGGCCGCCACCAGTTTTTGCTTACAGCGCTGCAACAGGTTTTGAAAAACATCAATGTCAAGTTCATTTTCTTTGCAAAAATCTGCTGCCGGTTGTTTGATGCGAAGGATATTAACTCCTTCCCAATTGCCTGCAGCATTGATATCATAAAAACGGCAAAACAACCCGGCATCCCCTCCCAACAGTTCCGTTACTTCTACATGATCCCACACATAATACTTACCTTCTTCACCTTCGCTGTCGGCATCCAGTGCAGCATAAAAACCGCCTTCATCACCAATCATTTCTCGTTGCACAAAAGCCATTGTTTCTTCAACCACCTGCCTGTATTTTTCCTGCCTGGTCAATTGGTAAGCTTCGCAAAATACATCCACCAGCAGTGCATTATCATACAGCATCTTTTCAAAATGCGGGGCCAGCCAAGTTGCATCGGTAGAGTAACGGGCAAATCCACCGCCCAGGTGGTCATAGATACCTCCCTGCATCATTTTGTCCAGGCTTAGTAATGCCTGCCGCAACGACGCATCATCACCAGAAAACTGATGATAACGTAATAAAAATTTAATCGTGAATGTCTGTGGAAACTTTGGTGCCCTGCCAAAACCACCCCATTCTTTATCTGCTGTTTTCAAAATATGGGCTACAGCTTCCTGTAGTTTTTCTTTTGTAAACAACGTGTTGCCATTTTCGGGATTCCTCAGTCCAAAAGAGTTGGATTGTAGCAGGTGTGCCGTAAGGTTTTCCGCCTGTGCATCAATTTCGTGTCTTTTTTCATTGAATGCTTTTGAAACTCCGGTTAGCACATCTGTCCAGGATGGCCTGTTGAATGCAGGTTGCGGAGGAAAATAAGTGCCTCCGTAAAAGGGTTTCCTGTCTGGAGTAAGGAAGACATTCAGTGGCCAGCCGCCGCTACCAGTCATAGCCTGCACGGCATCCATATAGATATGATCCAGGTCGGGTCTTTCTTCCCTGTCAATCTTGATATTGACAAAATCCCGGTTCATAATAGCCGCCACTTTTTCATCTTCAAAACTTTCTCTCTCCATCACATGACACCAGTGGCAGGCCGAATAACCGATGCTCAACAGAATGGGTTTGTTTTCAGCCACAGCTTTTAGCAGCGCTTCCTCACCCCATGGGTACCAGTCAACCGGGTTGTGTGCATGCTGCAAAAGATAAGGACTTGATTCGTTGATGAGATGGTTTGGCGGAGCAGGCATGATTCAAAATTAAAACTGCCGAAGTGTTCAGCCATAAAAAAAGGGACATCCAGAAAATGTCCCTGTAATTTTTTAAAGTATTTGGTATTACTTCCTGCTAACCTGGGCTGCAAGAAATTGTTCCAACGCAGCCACCATGCTTGGTGTTTGTGGTTGTGGAGCTTTTATGGCTAATTTAAGCCCTGCTTCTTCAACAGCTTTGGAAGTGTTGTTGCCGAAAGCACCGATTACGGTACCATTTTGTTTGTATTTGGGAACATTGTCAAACAAACTTTTTACACCGCTTGGTGTAAAAAAACAGATGACATCATATTCAGTATTTGTAAGTATTTCCTTTACATCGCTGCTGACACTGCGATACATGAATGCAAGGGCATGCTCGCAATTGTTGGCCTTCAGCCAGTTTACTATTTCGTTATCCTGCTGGTTCTCGGAACACACATAGAGGAATTTTTCGTTGTTCTTATGCTTGTTGATAACATCAAACATGCTTTTATTGGTGCCATCGGCGCCATAGAACACTTTCCTCTTTCTGTAAAGAATGAATTTCTGGAGGTAGAGCGCAACAGCCTCGGTGATACAGAAATACTTGGTATCCTGTGACACATTCACTTTCATTTCTTCGCAGGTCCGGAAAAAATGATCAATGGCATTGCGGCTGGTGAAAATGACCCCAGTATAGTTGGAGATCTCTATTTTTTGCTTGCGAAAATCCTTGGCTGGGATGGCTTCCAGTTTTATAAACGGATGGAAGTCAAGTTCCACAGCATACTTCCGTGACAACTCGAAATATGGCGATTTCTCGCTTTCGGGTCTCGGTTGGGTAATCAGGATCTTATGTATTGCTTTGGCCTGAACATCGGCCTTTGTAACCCCATTATTTACCATGTGCGGTTCGGCTAAAGTTGAGTGCAAAGGTAAGCAGTTCTATTGGAAAACCACAAGTAAAAGCTTGTAAATCAGCAAAAGTGGCGCAATTTCGAAAGCAGCTACATATAAAATAAAGTGAAATGGATTGAATTTGACCTGATTATGAAGGGCCGAATACGCCAATATAAACCTGTAGATCAGCAAAACCCCAAGCCCGGTATAGGATAAAATCAATGCAGTAGAATAAACCAAACCTTGAGAAAAAGCCAGGAAAGCAAGAAATGGCAATAAAAAAACCCCAATCACTTTATTGATAATAAAGACAATAAAAATGTATGAATTTGCCGCTTCAGGTTTTCCCAGCAGCCAGCCGAGGATCTTGAGTCCGATGAATTTTCCAAAATAAATGGCAGAAATACCGGCAGCACTGTATGCAAAATAGATCCAAAACTCTGTTCCCTCTATTTTTTGGAATTGAAGTAGCAGGAAACTGATATAAAGAGAACTGCTCAGCACAAAAAAACCATTCAATAGCAGGGAGGGCAGCGGAGTTTGCATCAGTTGCTCCCTGATCTGCTTTTGTTTAAGTGTGGTTCGGAAAAAAAGGCGGAAAAGATCATTGAAATATTTTGGAAAAGCATTTCGTAATAAAGCAAAAAGGAGGAACAATACCAGGATCACATAAAACAACAGGTCTTTTCCCCTGAACTGTTTCAGGTTAGTTTGTATAAAGACCGGCTCAGTGCCAAAACCAAAATAAGGATGCGCATTTTGTATTTGCTTCGGCATCTCTTGCAAAGGGTCAAATTGCCATTGTTTTCCTGTGGAATAAGGTTTACGGGAAACTGCAGTTGTATCAGTTGGAAGTTGTTGCGGTTCAGAAACTGTTTGAAGCTGCGTAATCGTATCATATTCGTTACCCGGCTGTATGATTGAATCAGCCTGCGCTTTTGCAGCAAAGCAGAAAAAGAGAAAGATTATCGGTAAAAGAAAGACAGTTCGGGTCACGCAGTACTATTAAGTTGCAAAAGTATTGAAGCAGTTCCCACAAGTTTCGTCAAGGGTTAAAAAAAATTGATGAACCCAAAATGCAATTTCGATTGCCGGAGGCTGAACTCTGTATCGTTTCTCTTTCCCACTGCCCATGCAATATTAAATACACCGGCCCTGGTTTCAAACGCCAATCCCAGCCCTGTGCCGAGGTAGCGATAACTGTTGTTCACATTCTGGCTGTTGTTGCGGCCCCAGCCTGCATCCAGCAAGGCATAGAAAAAAGAGTTTTGCCCTACCAGGTAACGATACTCAACTGTTCCGATAGCAAATTGCGACAAGTATTGGCTTTCTTCATCAAATCCTCTTAGCAAGCGATAACCCCCGATCTGGAATAATTCATTCCTGAAAATATTGCCGCTTTGAAAAAAACCTGCGTTCAGCGCCGTTTTCACCGTACTTTGCCTGCCGGCCTGGAAATAGCGGGCTGCAGAAAGACGGATTCGGAAGATGTATGTTTTCAATTTAAGTGTGTCATACAGGCTTCCAAAATTGAAAGAAGGGTCGCCTGGATCTTTCAGTTCCATTATCTCATTATTTTTCCTGATCTTTTTCGTACCAACTGATGTGATAACCCTGATCTCAGTCCCTTTAATAGGATTAAATCTGTAATTCGTATTGTTGAGTTCATAATCCAGGCCGGCGCTGCTGGTACTTACATCAGCCTCGTCCGGTAAGCGCCGGTTTTGCAGTACAAAAGCAGTATTGGCCCCGTTGACGATGGTCTGGAAGCGTTGAAAAAAGATTTTCCCGGACTGTTGTGTATTTAAAATATACTGGGCGCCGAGCTGAAAATTGATGTTGAGAAAAGTGCTGTCTTTCCGGAACATATCAAAAGCAAAATCCAATCCCACCGGTGAATCAAAAAGAAAGGGATGCTGGTAAAGAATATTGAGCCGCGGCGATTTCACCTGTAATTGCTGCCAGTTGAGCCCAAGAGTTTCTCCTGAGCCAAAAGCATTTCGCAGGTTTATATTAGCCTCTCCTGTAATTAATGTCTTCTTTGATGAAAGCTGGTCATTGTTTGGCAAAAATCCCACCAGCACATTCACCTGGCTGGTCTTCCTTGGTTTGAGATACATGTTCAAAACAGAACCGGTTCCCAGCATAGTCAGGTTAGACGGGCTTTCTTCTTCCACCCAGGTTAATTCCTTCATTTTTCGGCTAACCTGTTGCAATTTCTCCCGACTGTATAAACTTCCATTGACTATATCCAGGTATCGCTGCAGGTAATTGTTGGAAATTTTTACATTTCCATACAGGCGAATGCTGTCAATTTTATAAACCGGCCCTTTGTCCACTTTCAACTGTGCTGAAACCTTTTCACCCGTCAGTTGCAGGCTATCCAGGTAAACTTTAGCAAAAGGATGCCCGTTATTTTCCAGGTAGGTCAACATACGTTCCTGCAAAACTGTTACCCGGTTTCCATCAGGCGGTTTGCCGGAAAAAGATTTTTCGTTCCACCCGGCTGCTCTCAACAGCTCAGGCTCCACTTTTGAAACATCAAGTTGCCCCCATTGGTATTTGTTGCCGGCAAACAGGTACAGGCTGGCAACAAGCGAATCGTAACGGATGCTGTCAATGGATGCAGAGATATAACCCATCAGCCGGAGCTGTTCCGGCAGTTTGGCAACATACTCCGCACAGGCAAAACGAGAAGGGAAAACAGTATTGATGCTGAGCCTGGAGATTAGATATGCGGAATCCCTGTCCACACCGTGAAGTTGCAAGCGGTATTGACCCTGGGCAAATGCCGCCGCACTGCTCAATAAAAAAACAAGAACCAGTATTTGCACTCTTAATTTTGTCATCCGGCTTTTCTGTGGATATTCACAGCTAAATTATTCAATAAATAACAAACTATTTGGCAGGTTACCTGCCTGCCGCAATAAAAACATACTAATGGCAGGGATATATATCCACATACCTTTTTGCAGACAAGCCTGCCACTACTGTAATTTTCATTTCAGCACTTCGCTGCGTTTTAAGAACGAATTGCAGAATGCTTTATTGAAGGAAGCATTGCTACAGCGCAATTACCTGGCAGGAGAAACGGTTGAAACGGTATACATCGGTGGCGGTACACCAAGCCTTCTCAGCCAAGAAGATATCCAGGCAATTCTCGATGTCATACACAATAATTATGCTGTTTCGCCGGATGCAGAAATAACCCTGGAAGCTAATCCTGATGATATATCCAAAGTCAAACTAAGCGACTGGAAAAACAGCGGAATAAACCGGCTCAGCATCGGCATACAAAGTTTTTTTGATGAAGACCTGCAGTGGATGAACAGGGCCCACCATGCCGGCCAGGCAAAGGACAGCCTGCAACTGGCTACCGGTTTTTTCGAAAACATAACTATTGATCTTATTTACGGAAGCCCGCAACTAACCAATGAAAACTGGAAACACAATGTTGATACAGTGATTGCAGCCGGCATTCCGCATATTTCCTGTTATGCCCTGACAGTGGAACCACAAACCCCATTGCAAAAAATGATTGACCGGCAGCAAAGCCCAAACATCAACCCGGACAAACAATCTGAACAATTCCTGCTGTTGATGAATTGGCTGGAATCTGCCGGGTATGAACATTATGAAATATCCAATTTTGCAAAACACGGATATCGTAGCCGCCATAATTCATCTTACTGGCAGGGAAAACCCTACCTTGGTCTTGGCCCTTCTGCTCATTCCTTTAATGGTGTTTCCAGGCAATGGAATGTATCAAACAACAGTATTTATATCAAATCGGTAAACGATGGCATTATTCCCTTTGAAAAAGAAGAACTAACGGAAATACAACAGCTCAATGAAACGATCATGATCTCTTTGCGAACGATGGAAGGTTTAGCATTAAACAAACTGGAAGAGAAACGAAGACAAGAACTGCTGCATACCTCACTGCAATATATCAGCGGCGGATTAATGAAAATGGAAAAGGACAACCTCATCCTGACAAAAGATGGAAAGTTGCTTGCTGACGGAATAGCGGCAGCGCTTTTCTTTTAGCCTTTTTTAAGCCAGGCAATAAGAATGTTCAGCACACAGCCAATGGCCACTACTGAAGTCAGAATAAAATTGAACCACTTGATGGGATGCGGGGTGCCGCCTTCTTTTTTCCCTTCCTGGAATTTGTTGAACTGGAGCACATTCAGGACGATAAGGATGACAGCAGCGGTGAAGAATAAAACCTGGAAAAACTGGATCATGTAACAAAGTTTTACTGACCCATGAAGTTAAAGCTTTTGATGTTGCCGCCAATAGTCGAAAACATGTTTCCCCACCAGGCAAAGCAACATAATTAATATGGCCGAAGGTCCAAATCCGTGGTAAGAGAGTGGCATAGGGCAAAGTTTTAAAATTGATCTAATCCACCGGGTTCTTTACACTGGTCAGATCAATACCTGCTCTATATGTTTAAACCCTTCGCCAGGTTTAACATTTTCCCAAAGGATACGGTAAACGGTTTCTGCAATGGGCATACCGGCTCCGATATGAGCATTGATGTGATTGATGCAGCGGGATGCATGATAACCCTCTGCCACCATATTCATTTCAAGCTGAGCAGCTTTTACGGAATAACCCTTGCCGATCATGTTTCCGAAAGTACGGTTACGGCTATACAATGAATAACAGGTCACCAGCAGGTCGCCCAGATAAACGGAAGCGGCGTAGTTGGGTGTTTTACGGTGAGTGACGGGATCCTCTCCTTCATGTTCCCCAACAACGATATGCTCTGCCCCAAATGCCTTGAGAAAACCGGCCATTTCATCCGCAGCATTGGCGATATAAACACTGAGAAAGTTATCGCCATAATCAAGACCATGGGCAATACCTGCACCTAATGCATAGATATTTTTCAGCACGGCTGCATATTGCACACCCAGTATATCATGATTGGTGATGGTGTTGATATACTCTGTAGAAAAATGAGAAGCAATGTCCGAAGCAGCTATTATATCTGTTCCCGAAAAAGTGAGGTAAGAAAGTTTCTTTTCAGCCACTTCCTCCGCATGACAAGGGCCAAGCACAGCAAAATAATCATCAAGCTTCAGTTCAAACTGCTCCTTTAAGTAATAATTCAGCAACACATTTTTCCCTGGCAACAACCCCTTTATAGCCGATACTACTTTTTTGCCCCGCCAATCATCTGCAGTCAAATCTGCAAAGCTGCTTTCGACATAAGCGGAAGGAACGGCTACCACCAGCACATCGGATTGCTGCACCACTTCTTTTACCTCAGCCGACATCATTAGCAGGTTGGTATCAAAATAAACTGAACTCAGGTAGTGCGGGTTGTGATGGCGTTTGCGGATATGGTCAATGGTTGCCGCATTTCTTACCCACCAATAAATAGAATGCTGTTTATCCGTCAGGATCTTTGCCAGCGCTGTAGCCCAACTACCACTTCCGATGATACCGAATTTCATGCTGCCTGCCCAGGATTAATTAATGGGAAATAAACCCGTTTAATTATTAAACAGTTTGTCTTTAGGCACCACTTTCACCTTCGTGCCATCCTTCAGTGTTTTGTTGACCGCTGTATAAGGCTCAGTAACCACTTCATCACCTTCTTTCAGGCCGGTAGTGATCTGCAGATAATTAATATCCTGAATACCCGAAGTTACTACTGCTCTTTTTACCGTGCCATCGGCCTGGAGCACAAACACCACCTCTTCCAGTTCATCAGAGTAAGACTGTGAAGTAGTTTCTGCTGATTCTTCTTCTCCCCGTTTAGTTTGTTCTTCTTTCTTTTTATCCGCAACATTCTGGTCGCTTCCTTTCACCCTTGCGGTCACTGCGCCAATAGGAACAGCCAGCACATCATCCAGCCGCATGGTTTTAATATCGGCGCTGGCATTCATACCCGGGCGGAAAGGAAACCTCCCGGATCGTGAAGGGTCAACGAGGTCTTTGTATGATTCTTTATCCAGCCTTATCCTTACTTCATAATTTGTGACATCATTTGAAGTGGTAAGTGCTGATGCAGATTTGATACTGCTTGCAATCTGCGTCACCACTCCTTTGAATTTTCTGTTATTATAGGCATCAACGGTTACATCGGCCGAGTCGCCAATATTTACCTTTACAATATCGTTTTCTCCCACATCCACCCTTACTTCCATTACCGACATATCCGCCACAGTCATCATTTCGGTACCAATGTTAAAGCTGTTGCCGGCTACCCTTTCCCCTTTTTTCACTTTCAGCGATGAGATCACTCCATCCATCGGTGCAACAAGGGTGGTTCTACCCAGGTTCTTGTTGGCAGAGACCAGTCCCGTACGGGCAGTTTCTACTCCGGCTTCAAGGCTCTTAATATTTTGCTGTGCTGCATTGTAGTTGGCCTGTGCTGTTTTAAACGTGGTTTCAAATTGCTCCAGTTCCGCCTGTGATATTACTTTTTGGTTAAACAACTCTTTGTTGCGGTCATAAGCCTGCCTGGCCAGCTCCAGATTAGCCTTTAAAGCATCCAATGCAGCGGCACTATTTTGCACTGTTGCCTGCGACTGGTTCACTCTTGATGCAGCTTCGTCCCGCTGCAATGCATAAATATCAGCAAAGATGCGGGCCAGCACCTGTCCTTTTCTTACACTATCGCCTTCATTCACGGTTAGCTCCGTTATCTCGCCGGATATATCCGGGCTGATCTTCACTTCAACTTCAGGATAGATCTTACCATTGGCATTTACCGTCTCTATGATGGTGCGGCGGGATACTTTTTCAGTTGCAACACTCACTTCCGATTTTCCGCCTCCGGCTATTTTGCTGACAATAAAAAAAGCCAGTACCAGGCCTGCCAGGCCAATCAATATCCATTTTAATTTTTTGCTCATCTGAACGTTATTTTCTGCACAACTTTGAAAAGATTATAAATACTGCTTTACAAACGTATCCCCTGCCCTTTATAAAATTCCAGCACTTTCATTTTGAAAACATAATCATATTGGGCATATAACATTTGAATTCTTGCAGTTTGAAATGTGTTGCGGCTGTTCACCAGGTCAAAGATGGACAACAGGTTCAGGTCATATCTTTTTTTGGCGAAATCGTAGGCCTTTTGTGATGCTTCCGCAGTTTTACGATTGGCATGAAATCGTTGCAGGGCTGCCATCGCTTCATTGTAGGCCCGGTAAATATCCTGCTTCAACGTCTGGCTGTTCTGTTCTTTCTGTAACTCCACCTGTTGCAGGTTTAGCTTTGAACGTTGCCAGTTTCCCCTCAGGTTATGACCGTTAAAAAGCGGTACACTGATACCAATTCCCACTGATTGGCGCAGGTTCTGGTTCATCTGGTCGAAATAAGAAATATTGCCAAAATTGTAAACATCTAACGGCTGCAGCGGAAACACCTGGTAAGGAGTACCATTTACCGTTACGGTACCCACCGGCGCATTCACCTGTGTTTTTGAAATAATTTCCCTCGCCCTGCTGTTAAATGTTGTACCTAAACTTCCAAATAAAGAAATAGTAGGGTACATACTGCCCCGGGCTGCCTCAACCAACCTTTGTGCAGCTTTCAGGTTCAGTTCGTCAGCTTTTTGTTGTGGTTGAGTAGTGATAGCCAAATTATATACAGCATCCGGCTGCAAATCAGCCAATGATTCAACAGGTATATTATCAATGGCAGGTGTTTCGAGTTCGAATGGTGCTGCCGCATCAAGATTCAGCAGCACTTTCATCTGCAGCAATAAAAGATTGGCAGAAGTTTCTGCATTTACATAGTTGGCGCTGTCCGTAGCCAGTTGGGCTTCCAATTGGGCAGCACTCAGTTCAGGCAAAGCTCCGGCATCCACCTGAAGTCGGGTTCTGTCAAGTTGGGTGCGGGTCTGGTTCACCTGCACATCGGCTATTCGTACCTGTTCTTTAGCCAGCAGCACCTGCAGGTAAGCTGCCGCTACATTCAGCGAAATATCATTTCGGGCCTTTTCAGATCCGAGTATAGCTGCTTCAAGACTGAATTCTCTTGCAGCGACTGTATTTTTTTTACTAAACCAGTTAAAGAGATCCACCCCGGCCTGGAGGGTGTAACTATTAAAGAAATAGCCGGTGGTGATGAGACTGAAAGAGGTAGGGTCCTGGTTACGGCCCGAACTGTAGCCGACATTGCCATTGAAATTTGCCGACGGCAGTTGTGCCATCTTGCTGAGATGAAAATCCAGGGCAGCAAAGCGGGCCTGCAGGTCGGCCTGCTTGACAGAAATATTATTTTTTACGGCATACTCCACACAACGGCGGAGGTCCCATTTTTCAGCCGGTGTGTCCTGTGCATTTGCTATACCGGCAAAGGCAAGAATAATAAACAAACAGATTCCGCATCGCATCATTGGGCAAAAATAATCGAAATGAGCTGGCGGGAATATGATTTTTTATCAGTGGATGTTAATTCTTTCCGAGACTGTTCTGAAGGTCATCAATAAGATATTGTGGTTCTTCCAGCCCGACATACATGCGGATATACCGGTGTTCGGTATTGGACGGGTCAAAGTCTTCCTGTTTAATACCGGCACATTTGGGAATCACCAGGCTTTCATGACCGCCCCAGCTCACCGCCATCATGATATGCTGCAATGATTCGCAAAAGCGGACAATATCTTCCCGCTTTTTTGTTTTCAGTATAAATGTAAATAGCCCGCAGGCATCCTTCATCTGTTGCTTTGCCAGTGCATATTGCGGAAATGATTCGTCAAAAGGAAAGAAGACGGATTCAACATTGGGGTGCTGTTTCATAAATGCTACCACTTCCTTTGTGGTTCGGGTGATCCGTTCCAATCTTGTAGGCAACGTTCTTAATCCCCTTATTAACAGCCAGGCATTAAAAGGTTGAATGCCGCTGCCGATATTCAAATACTCACTGTCAAAAATTTTTTTCATCATGGCATGACCTCCGCTCAGCACACCGCCGAGTGTGTCACTGTGACCGCCGATATATTTTGTAGCTGTTTGCATGGCCATGTCAATACCCATTTCAATGGGTTTTTGATAAAGCGGAGTGCAGTAGCTGTTATCAAGCAGTGTGATGATTTTTTTTGAACGGGCAAATTCCGCTACTTCACGAATGGGCTGAAGGGCAAAATCCCAGCTGTTGGGGGATTCGAGATAATAGAAACTCGTATTCTCTTTCGTTGCATTCTTCCAGTTGTCAATCGTGGTACCGTCAATATAAGTCGTCGTTACACCAAACCGCGGCAATATCACATCAAACATCCGCTGGGCCCATGTGTAAGGTTTGGCTACCGACACAATATGATCCCCTGATTTTATATTGGCAAAAATGCCGGCAAAGATGGCTGCCGCCCCATTATTAAACACTAAACAATCTTCTGCCCCGTCCAATGCCGCCAGTTTTTTTCGGAGAATATCAACAGTCGGGTTCAGTCCGCGACTATATAAATATCCGCCCATCTCGTCTTCAAAGGCTTTGCTTAGATCAGCCACTTTTTTAAAAGCAAAATTGCTCGTCTGAATAACCGGCGGGGCTATGGCATTGAAGTAATTTTCTCTTTCTTCGCCCAGTTCGTTGATGATTTGTGAAATGTCCATCTTTCAGTTTTTCTGCTTCAGTCGCTGAACAATAAAATATAAAATGATAAATCCTGCCAGCACACTGGTGCCAGTCAGTGCGAGCATGGGTTCTTTAACTGCGATCATGGTGCCAACAAAAATATAAGCCAGTATAAATAAAAGTGGCAACAGCGGGTAAAGCCTCATCGAATAAATTCCCGTGCCGTCAAGATGCTTCGTTCTCCTTCTCAAAATAAAAATAGTGGCTGCCGAAGTAGCCATGCCGATGGAATCGAGAAAAATAGTAAAGCTCAGTATTTGTTCAAATTTTTCAGCAAAGAACAGCACTATCACACAAACTGCTGCAAATACGGTCAGGCTCACTGTCAGCACATCTCTTTTCTCATTCTTTTTACTGAAAGACTTGGGCAAAATACCATCTGTGCTCATGGCATACATTACCCTCGGGTTGCTCAGCAACAAAACATTCACATAGGCCAGTACTGCAAGGAATAACAATAACGATGAAGCATATTTCCCTGCGCTGCCAAACATCTTCTCTGCCACAACAGCAGCAATGCCTGATGTGGTCTTCAGTTCATTAAAGCCAATTACTTTCACATAAGCATAGCTCACCAGCAGGTATAGGCTGATGATAATGATAATACCAATAAAAATACCCCTCGGGATGTTCTTTTGCGGGTTTTCCACTTCTTCACCAAAATTGATGGTTTGCTGGTAGCCGCCATAGGTAAATGATGTGGCCTTCAATGCCACACCAAATGACAGTAATAAAGCTGCTGCAGATGTTTTGCTTTCATCTACCAGCACCGGGGCCGTACTATGAACAGACGGGAAAAACAATGCTGCAATGATAACCAGCAGCATCCCGATCTTGATAATCATCAGTACGTTTTGAGTTTGCGAACTCATTCTGAGCCCCATCAGGTTCACCCCATAAAAAAGAAGAATAGCTGCAATAGCTACAAAGGGTTTCCATTGTTCCACCAAAGACGGCTGCACCACCAGCGGTGTTATGTATTCACTGCCGATCAGCGCCACACCCGATAAAGAGGCGGCATTAGAAATAAGAATGATCACATTGATGCCAAATGCCAGTGAAGGATGATAGGCATAAGAAAACACTTTATAATATCCACCGGTTACAGGGTACCGGCTTCCTATTTCCGCATAGGTCAATGCCCCGCAGATAGCCACCAGCCCGGCCACTACCCAGGCTGCAAAAAAGATTGTTGGTGTTGCAGCTGCTTCGGCAGCATCTTTTGATGTTCGGAAAATACCGGTACCGATCACCAGCCCGATAACGATCATGGTGAGTGAAAAGAGACCTAATTTGTTCTTTGCCGTCATGGTTTGAAGTTAGGGAAAAAACGAGCTACCTTAGCGTCCGGACAATCCAACCAATTCCATGAAAAAATTTTTCTTGCTTTTTGTTTTAGTATTATCCGCACACTTTGCCTTCCCGCAGGATAAAATTGATTCCTTAAAGACATTGGATGAAGTCACCATCCGGGCTTTTGAACAAAACCGCAGGCAATTCAACAGCACGGCCGCTGTCCGTGTCATCAGCGGCAACAGCACTGACAGGGTTAATAAAACTTCACTGGTGCATAGTTTCAACAGTGTGGCTGGTGTGAGGATGGAAGAGAGAAGTCCTGGCAGTTACCGGCTCAACATCCGCGGCAGTTCGTTGCGTTCGCCGTTTGGAGTCCGCAACATTAAGGTGTACTGGAATGATATTCCCATTACCGATCCCGCCGGCAACACCTATTTCAACCAGTTTGCCTGGAATAATTTTTCTTCCATTGAAGTTTTTAAAGGCCCGGCTGGCAGTTTGTATGGCGCCGGCACCGGTGGCCTGGTGCTGATGAATAATTTCGATAACTGGCAACCGGGCGCCAGCCTGGAATTGATGGGGGGCAGTTATAACCTGAAAAATATTTTTGCATCAGCCCGGTTTGGAAAAAATGAAAACCGCAACCAGCTGACCTATGCACATAACAAAAGTGATGGCTATCGTATCCAAACCAATATGCGCCGTGATAATCTCTCCTGGCAATCGCAACTTAAAGTTTCTGATAAGCAACAACTCACTGCCTCCTTGCTGTTTTCGGATATGTATTACCAGACACCGGGTGCCCTTACACTGGCAGAATACAACAACGATCCTAAAGCTGCAAGACCGGCAGCCGGCGGGTTTCCTTCTGCTGTAGCAGCAAGGGCTGCCATCTGGCAAAAAAATATAACTGCAGGTTTCAGCAATCAGTACCGTTTTAATGAACATTTCAAAAACAGCAGCACTATCTATGGTTCTTATGCTGAAGTGAAAAATGCTGCTGTCCGTAATTACGAAAGACGAAAAGAACCACAATTCGGAGGCCGTACCGTTTTCACATACAATAAACAACAGGGTAATACTATTTGGCAATGGGTGGCCGGGGCTGAATTCCAGCAGGGTTTTTTCAACACCCAGGTGGCTGATAACCGCAATGGGAACCCCGATACACTGAGAACCAACGACGACATCAATAATAAAACATATAACATATTTGCACAGGGAGACGTTGCTGTCAATGAAAAATGGTTTATTACGGCCGGGCTTAGTCTCACCAAAACAAAAGTTGATTTTTCCCGGCTGAGTATTTTCCCGGTGCTTACCCAAAGCCGCACTTATCAAAATGAACTGGCCCCAAGAATATCGCTGCTTAGAAAAATAAATGCTGACCTTGCTTTGTTAGCCACCGTGTCAAGAGGGTTTTCTCCGCCCACTATTGCTGAATTGCTTCCCTCCACCGGCATCATCAGCACTGAACTGGAAGCAGAACAGGGTTGGAATTATGAAATGACAATTCGTTATGCATTATTCAGAAGCAAGCTCCGGCTGGAAGCCACCGGTTTCTATTTTCGTCTCAATGAAGCCCTGGTGCAACGCAGAGACCTGAGTGGCGCCGATTTTTTTGTAAATGCCGGGGATGTGAAACAAAAAGGAATTGAGTTGCACGCAGACTACACACTTGCTCCTACGCATAGCCCGTTGATTGACTACCTTGCCATCCGCGGGGCTTACAGTTACAATCATTTTCGCTACGGAAGTTTTATTAAGGGATCAGATGATTTTTCCGGTAAAACGGTGCCTTCTGTTCCGCAAAACATATTCTCGTTGTTGGCTGACCTGCAACTGAAAAACGGCTTATACAGCAATGCTACTTTCTATGCCGCCTCCAGGATTTTTTTGAACGATGCCAATACAGCCGTTGCCAACGCCTATCAATTGCTGGGCTGGCGTATAGGTTGGAAGAAAACAATTAAACAACAACACTTGCTCAATCTTTACGCAGGTGCGGACAACCTGCTGGATGAAAAATACAGTTTGGGAAATGATATCAACGCTGCAGCCAACCGGTTTTATAATGCGGCACCGCGAAGGAATTATTATGTGGGTATCGCTTTTCAGTGGTTAAAAAAGTAAAAAGCGTTTAATATTTTACTGCCGGGCAGTTCAATGTATTTTTCTTCCCGGTTCTGAAAATGAGTCCTGCAGAAATAGTATAAAAATTATCTTTCCTTTCCGGGTTTGCTGCTTCACTAAAACCATCAAGATAATCGGTAAACATTATCCTGTAAGAGGTTTCTGCCATAAATGCAAGAGAATGGCTTATATTAAATCTTATTCCTGCCCCAAGCGGTATCACAGGGGTAACTCTGGGCAATGATTGTTGGGTGTCGATAGCCAGTCTTGCAGAAAGGTCTGAAAACCCATCAAAATATTCTCCGTTGTAATTGCTCCAGTCCCTGCGGATATTCAGTATATTCAATCCCGCACCTCCAAAAAGATAAGGTGAAAAGCCACGGTCATCATAATTTCTTTGCAGCGGATTCCAGACAGCAAGCTGGGATATTTCTACAACAGGTGTGCGGAAATTAAAATTTCGCTGACGGCGATACTCCGGGTTCTCATATACTGCATCATCCCCTTTTAATCCGCCGATAGCCAGGTTAGTGCGGGTGGAGAAGGCAGCTGACAGTATTTTATTAAAGAAAATGGTGGCTCCCCATCTTTTAGTTTGAAATGAGCCGAATCTTTCTTCAGCCAGGTCTCCCTGGTAAATAAAACTACTTAATGCAATACCGATTTCGTGTTTTGATACATTGGCGTGTTGTTGCGCCACAACATATTCAGAAAATAAGGAGGCTACAAAAATCAGTAAAAGTTTGTACGGTTGGTCTCTTTTCATACAATAAACATTTTACCGGAATAATCGCAATTCATTCCGGAGGGTAAATAGACAGCAGTTAATTCCTGGTGGAAAGGAAAACAAATGAAGCAGCTTGTTCAGCAAGCTGAACACTGCATTAGTCCTTAAATAAAACAGGTAGAATTACTTCATCGGGAGAACCTTCACATTGACCAGAGCAAACCGTATAAGTTTATTTTTTCTACAATTTTTCTATGTAACAAATTTTATACCGCAAAACTTTCATTCTATATATTAAATTTATCTGTTAACAACTCTTCTTGATTCTTTAAAGCAACAGCCTATATTTGCAGCGATTTGGTTTCCCGGTGCAGATGACCGGGATGAAAAGGGAAGCCGGTGTAAATCCGGCGCTATCCCCGTAGCTGTAAGCTCCTTATCAGTTGTTTATTCTTCATGCCACTGTCCGCCGACTGGCGGACGGGAAGGCAATAAGCAACGGAGCAAGCCAGAAGACCTGCCAGATCTGCTTTAAACTTTTTCGGCTTTCGGGTGAAAGGCTTGGAAGATCAAAGAATGAAGGGCATTCTTTTATTTTCTATCTTTTATTTTTCCGGAAGCAGTCACACAAAAATTCATTGTAAAATGAAAAAAACATTTTTTGTGCTGGCTGCTGCTTTTTTCGGCAACCAGCTAACTGCGCAACTTGTCCCGACAGGCCGGGAACAGGACAGCACCCTCCTAGATGAAGTTGTACTCACGGCCACTAAATTTGAACACAAGCAAAGCCAGACCGGCAAGGTCGTGACCGTCATCGGCAAGGAACAACTAGAAAAAAGTGCCGGCAAATCAGTGGCACAGGTGCTCAATGAACAAGCCGGCGTTGTGATCGCTGGTGCATACAATGCCCCCGGCAGTGTACAAACTGTTCTTATGCGTGGTGCTTCCTCTGGAAGAACGCTGATCCTGCTGGATGGTGTTCCGGTGAATGACCCTTCGATGATCAGTAACGAATTTGACCTGAATCTTTTTTCTATCAATGATGTGGAAAGAATTGAAATATGCCGCGGGGCCCAATCCACCTTGTACGGAAGTGATGCCATTGCAGGAACTATCAATATCATTACTGTAAAGAAGGATATAACAAAACCTTTTCATGTAAAAGCTACAACTGCTTTTGGCAACAGGAACAGCATGCGAAATAATGTTCAGTTGTATGGACGTCTTAATAACAAGCTGACCTATACAACCCGTTTTGCCAAACTAAGCACGGATGGCTTTTCTTCTGCCAACGATCAGAACAACACAGGCGGGTATGACAATGATGGTTATGATGGCAAGGTGGCCAGTGCTGCCTTACAATACCAGGTAATACCTTCATTATTAATAAAAACCTTTGTTCAGCACAGCCGCTACAAAGCAGATATTGATGCAGGATTTTTTAGTGATGATAAAGACTACACTATCAATAACAGCAATCTTGCTGCCGGCGGAGGGTTTAATTTCAAAAAAGGGATCGTAAACATCAATGGGAATTACCAGTTTGGCAACCTGAAGAGAAAATACCTGAATGACAGTCTTCATGCTCCCGGTTTCACCAAATTTGAAAGAAACAACTATGGCGGAAGAACAAATTATGCGGAAATATATGGCAATATATCTGCAACCAGCTGGCTCACTATCCTGGCCGGGTTTGACTTTCGCAAAGGAAACATGAACCAGCAATATTTCTCTGTCAGCGGATTTGGCCCCTACAGCAGCGAATTTGCCGACAAATCATTGCATCAAACATCTTTCTATGGCTCACTGTTCTTTAGTGCGCTAAAAAAGAAACTGAATATTGAAGCCGGTGGTCGGTATAACGATCACTCACGGTACGGTAATAACAGTACTTATACTTTCAATCCGTCATATACAATTAATGGCAACTGGCGGTTATTCGGCAGCATAGCCAGTGGTTTCAAAGCCCCTTCCATCTTCCAGGTGTTTGACCAGTTCAGTGGCAACGAAGCCCTGAAACCCGAAACATCCACCAATTATGAAATAGGTTTTCAGCAATCACATGCCGTTTTCAGCAGCCGGGCCGTTTACTTTCATCGTGATATAAAGAACGGGATTGATTACAATTATGTCACATTCCAGTATTTCAATTTTGTGCGGCAAACGGTTAATGGCATTGAACTGGAACTTACAGCCACTCCAGTAAAATCTTTACAGATCACAGCCAATTATACGTTCATAACCGGTGAAGAGCAAACACAAAGCAGGAAAAGTTTTGGTGACACCACTTATAACCACCTGCTGCGTCGTCCCAAACATAATTTCAATATCAATATCGGCTACCAGTTCACACCAGCATTGTTTGTGAGTTTTAATGGAAAATCAGTGAGCAGCCGTTTTGACACCGGCGGATATATGAGTGATGATGTATTGCTCGGCAGTTATTTCTTGCTGAATGCTTATGCGGAATATAAGCATAATACTCACATCAGGTTTTTTGCTGATCTGCAGAATATCACGGATAAAAAATTCTTTGATATCCGTGGTTATAACTCTATTCCCTTTCTCATCTGTGGCGGTGTCACATTCAACTGGTAAGCCATGACCCTGCATGAAATTAAAAATTGCCCGGGATGCAGCAAACCGTTTGAATGTAAACCGGGCAACATCACCCAATGCCAGTGTTTTGGCATGAAGTTAACCGCCGAAAAAAAAGCATTTATTGAGGAACGGTATAATGATTGCCTTTGCCGCCATTGCCTGGAGCAACTGAAGAACCAGGTGGAATTTTTCAAAGAAAAATTTATTTACCGCCGGTAATTAGCAAGGTTGCCAACCTTTATATAAGAAACAGGTGCAGTTATTAAATGAATAATCATTTAACACCGTTAACCCTTACAAAGTCCCCGTCAGTTGACTGGGACTTTTCTTTAGTAATGATTGGCAACGCATTGGCAATCGCAGGACCGGGTTCAAATTTTTCGCCCAGCAAATTAGCAATGGTTGATGCCACCTGTTGCAAATACAATTGCTGCCCGCATTTCATTTCACCCAATGCTTCTATACCCGGCCCTGCCACCGCCAGCCACACTTCGGACGAACCACCCACCCATGAACCATGCGAAGTCCATTTGCTTTTCTTTCTGCCGCGGCCATGATCAGTGGTGATTATAAAAGTGGTATTGTCTTTATAACTTTCAGTGGTCTGTGCCCAATGCCACAGCTCAGCGATCATTTTATCCGTAGCATTGGCCTGCTGCAGGTAGAGATCATAACGGCCCTCATGGGCAAACCCGTCCGTTTCTCCCAAACCCAAATAGAAAACTTTTGGCCGATGTTGCTGCAGGTATTCCTTTGCCGCAACAAAAGTGAGCTGGTCATAGCGGGTGGCTGTTTTGTGTTGTACAGTTTCCTGCTGCACCCGGTTCAGCATCTGTATAACAGGAGTAGCCTCTCCATTCATCTTTTCATAACCGCTGTTTACCGGCAACCCGTTTCTATTTTTACTGAGTATATATGGAAACACATCCCATGAACTGAAGGCGGCCACCTTGCCATTAAACTCATCTTTGCTG
The DNA here is from genome assembly GCA_964412375.1 of uncultured Chitinophaga sp. GTDB lineage: Bacteria > Bacteroidota > Bacteroidia > Chitinophagales > Chitinophagaceae > CADEDV01. The sequence goes on from CAYPOD010000036.1 coordinate 30,164, forward strand.
TCCAGGTATTCCAGCACATTTATATTGGGGTTTTCATATTTCCGGTTGGATGAAACGAAAGGGTCGGTATTTCCTGTCAACATTTCATTATAGCCGGGATAAGAAATGGCATAGGCGTTGGCTACATTCATTTTATTTGCCAGGTGCCGGTTACCATACACCTGTCCCTTTGCCGCCAACACATTCCAGAAAAAAGGCATCAATTGTTTTCTTCTCGTTTCCGGGGAATGATCCCAATACAATGCTTTGAGTATATCATTACCGGGAGTGTGCTGTTCATCATGGATCAATGCGGAATCAGCGCCGGTAAAGATTTCCTGCCAGCGAAAGCCGTCAATGCTGATGATAAAAATATTCCCGGAAGGATAATGAACCGCTAATTGCCGGGAAGGAGTTTGTTGAGAAAAAGGAATAGCCGCAATGAAAAAGATGCTGACCAGCCTGCATTTCATGGTGTAACGGTTTTGCAAATTTCAAAACCCCATGTGACCGGGCTGTTGCCAAAGCATTACCATAGTATTAAAGAAATATCCCTTTATTGTTAAGTTGGCGGCGACTTACCTTTGCTGCGAAAACCAGCCATTATGAACATTGACATCAAAGAACTGCTTACGGTTACCTTCACTTTATTTGCAATCATTGATATTATTGGCTCCGTGCCAATTCTTATTTCGCTGAAGGAAAAAGTGGGGGGTATCAATGAGCTGCGGGCCACGATCATTTCCGGCGGGTTGATGATATTGTTTCTGTATCTCGGCCAGCCATTTTTGAATTTGCTCAGCCTGGATGTGAAATCCTTTGCAGTCGGCGGTTCTATTGTCATCTTCATTCTCGGACTGGAAATGGTGCTGGGACTAGAATTTTTCAAAAGTGAAAAAGACATACGGGCTGCCACGGTGGTGCCCATTGCTTTCCCCCTGATAGCCGGGTCGGGCACATTGACTACCATCATGTCGCTGAAGGCCAATTATGGCGAAACCACAATTCTACTGGCCATTCTTGCCAATCTCATCATTGTTTATATTGTCTTAAAATCACTGAGTGTCATTGCCAAACTGCTGGGGCCTGCAGGATTAATAGCGGTAAGAAAATTTTTTGGCGTAATATTGCTCGCCATTGCGGTAAAAATATTTGCCAGCAATGCTCCGGGACTGATTAAGTAATTTGAAGATGAATAGCTGGCCAACCGGGTATTCATCTTCAAATTTTCAAATTAATTCATTGCCAAATTTACCCGGCCTCGTAGTACAATGGATAGTATAAGAGTTTCCGAAGCTCCAGATACAGGTTCGATTCCTGTCGAGGCTACTACTTTCATCAAATTCATTTAGGTTCCGCCTGT
>CAYPOD010000037.1:0-30653 GCA_964412375.1 uncultured Chitinophaga sp.
TAGCCTGCAATTAAGGACGGCAAAGATAGGGCAGGAAAAGGGGGGAGGCAAACGCTAACCGGTTAGGCTTCGGGCGGTGAAATTCAGCGACGGTATTTTTTAGCAGCTATTTGTTATCAGGCCGGGGTGGACGTTGCTGGTTTCTTGGCGGGTTGGGTCTTTGTCCCTTTTGCTGTTGCGGACGCTGCTGTTGTCCACCACCCTGTTGACGGCGTTGCTGGTTTTGCTGACCACCCTGCTGTTGCCCGCCCTGTCTTTGTTGTGGTCTTTGTCCCTGTCTTTGCTGATGTTGCTGCTGTCGTTTTTTCTTGTCTGCCTTTTCCAGTGATCGCAAACTGATCTGTCCCACCACATCCACAAATTCAGGTTCCACTTCTTTGGGTTTGCTGGAAACAACATCCACTGCTTCGAGTTCTTCCGGGATCACTCCCTGGTGATTGAGTGATTTTATTTTTTTCACCCTTTCCAGCGTCAGCGGGTATTGCTTGGTGCTGTCAGGCAGGGTGTACCACATCAGGTTGCGGAAAATATCTTTTTTGATGAGAAAGGCTCTGCCTTTTGCTACTTCCAATGTATCACAATTCTCGGGGAAATGCTGCAATGCATCCAGGTAGGTGTCAAGTTCGTAATTTAAACAGCATTTCAATCGTCCGCACTGGCCGCTGAGTTTGGTTTGATTGATGGACAGATTCTGGTAACGGGCCGCCGCCGTGTTCACCGATTTAAAATCGGTCAACCAGCTGCTGCAACACAATTCCCGTCCGCAACTGCCGATGCCGCCAACTTTGCCGGCCTCTTGTCTTGCGCCAATCTGTCGCATTTCCACTTTCACCCTGAACTCCGAAGCATATACTTTGATGAGTTCACGGAAATCAACACGGCCATCAGCAATATAAAAGAAGGTGGCTTTTCGTCCATCGGCCTGCATTTCCACCTGGCTGATCTTCATGTCCAGTTTCAGTTGTTTCGCAATAGCCCGGCTGCGGATCACTGCTTCCGGCTCACGGGCCTTGTTCTGTTTCATCAGGTCAAGGTCACGGTCACTGGCTGTCCGCAATATCTTTTTCATTTCGGGGTTGTCTTCATTCACCCCTCTTTTCTTCATTTGTAAACGGACAATTTCACCGGTCAGTGAAATTTCACCCACATCAAAACCACTTACGCCTTCTACCGCTACGAGGTCGCCTTTTTCAAATGGCTGCAGTGTGGGGTTGCGGAAAAAATCTTTGCGGGTGCCTTTGTTGAAACTTATCTCTACCACTTTACAACTGCTATGCGCATCAGCGATGGGCAGGTTGCGCAGCCAGTCATAGGTATTCATGCGGTTACAACCACCGGTGCTGCACCCGCCGTTGCTCTTACATCCATTCGGTTTACCCGTACCACAATTGCTGCAACCCATCTGTTATTTTCAGACTTTTTACTTAATTAGTATTTGAGAAGAGATGATGGGCCCGGCTGCGGGATGTCTATTAAGCTTCCGTTGCGTCGCACACTTGTACGTTCTGTTCGCTATTCAGCAATGCAGAACAGCTTTCTAAAACAAAACTATATGTAGAATAAAGTACTGACACGACAAATGATAACAGACCTGCGGGGCTTTACTCATTACCTCTTTTTCACTTTCAGCGGCTTTGCCCTCATCTCAATCGTCAAAAATACAATCTTATCCCGAATATCAAATGCTTAACTCAGGAAGGTTTTAAGTTTCCTGGTAACTAAGCAAACACGATCTTATCCTGTATAATATGATAGATCTTGATCGTCAGTGCATGAAACAGGATCTTGGCATTTGCGTTTCGTTCAATATAGTATGCTGCCCGGTCCAGTTCTTCCACGAGGACCTGGTGTTGGGCTATATCGGTCACCTTCTTATTCAGTTTTTCGCAAAATTCTTTTTCAGCCGCAGAAAGCTGCATCCGTTCGCCTAAGATGCGGTAATGGATGGCCTGGTCAAGGATATGATTAAAATAGCGCAGAAACTGTTTTTGTTTTTCCCGGCCCAGCCGGCTCACTTCTTCCACCCACTTGGTCTGGGCGATGGGACCGGTTCGCAAAATGGCATTCAGCCAGTCCTTTAATAGACTTTGCCAGTCTTCGTCGGCATGTTGCACCAATTGCAGAGCCTCCCGATAATTACCTTCACTCACACCAGCTACCTGCCGGGCAGTAGCAGCTTCGGTTTTATTCCTGTTGATCAATGCTTCTTCAATATCCTTTGGTTCCAGCATGGGGATTTTGACCAACTGGCATCGGCTTAATATGGTTGGCAGGATCAGTGACTCATTTTCTGCCACAAGAATAAATAAAGTATTAGGCGGCGGTTCTTCAATCAGCTTCAATAGTTTGTTCCCTTCATTTCCGAGGTATTCCGGCAGCCACATGATGAGTATCTTATATTCACTTTCAAAACTCTTCAGGTTCAGCTTACGGATAATGTCATTGCATTCATGCGCCGTGATATTTCCCTGTTTATTCTCAGCTCCGATGAACTGCAGCCAATCATAGGCATTGCCATAGGGATAGCTTTTCACAAACTCCCGCCATTCGCTGATATAATCTGTGCTGATAGGAGGGCTGCCTGTTTTTTTCGTAACAACAGGATAAGAAAAATGAATATCAGGGTGAACAAGTTGTTGTGCTTTGCTGCAGGCGGGACAGGTGCCACAGGGCTCTGAAGGAGAGTTGTGCGTTGTGAGTCGTGAGTCAGGTTCATCACCAAAGAGAGATGGGCTGTTGATTGCTGACCGTTGACCGTTGACCTTCTCGCAAACTATGAACTGGGCAAAAGCCAATGCTAAGGACAAAGCGCCGCTTCCTTCTTTTCCTAAGAACAGTAAAGCATGACTCAGCCGGTTGTGCTGCATCATTTCAGCCAACTGCTTTTTTATGGCTTCCTGTCCTATAATGTCTTTGAAAAGCATGGGAGGCGAAAATAAATCTTCTATAATAAAAAAGCGACCAGTTATTTGCTGGTCGCTTGCTATTCGATAGAGGGAGTTTAGTTTAAATACTTCAACACGTCTTCACTCATTGGCTTTGTCTTCGGACTGAAGGTGGCCATCAGTTCTCCTTTTTCGTTTACCAGAAATTTTCCGAAATTCCAGGTAACAGGGTCTGCCAGGCCTTTTGCTGTAGCCTGTTCTTTTAAAAATTTGTACAAAGGATGTGTGTTATCACCTCTGACAGATACTTTCTCTGCCATGGGGAAGGTCACACTGAATTCTTTCGAACAGAATTCTTTGATTTCTGCATTGCTGCCCGGTTCCTGGCCTCCGAAATTATTGGCGGGGAATCCAACGATCACCAGCTTTGTTTTATATTGCTGGTAGAGTTTTTCAAGTTCAGCATATTGCGGCGTGTTGCCACATTGAGAAGCCGTATTCACAATCATGATCTTTTTGCCTTTGAATTGTGCAAAATCTATTTCCCCATCAAGGCCGGGAACTTTGTAATCATAAATGGTACCACTTGTCAGCGTAAATGACATCAGCAGTGTTATGAATAGTGTTTTCATGTTTAACAGTTTTATATATTTTATATAGGAAAACAAAGGTAGGCCGATTCTGTTCAGCACTTCATCAAAATTCCTTAAGGGTTTATTGCCTTTCAAAACAACCCAGGTCGGACAACCCTACCGGCCTTGGGTTACCGTCAAGGTCTGTGTTAACGGAAGTTGCAGTTCCTTTATTGATGGCAGGGGAACCGCTTTGCAACCGAAAATTGTAATAGCGGCTGGATGTGCTGATGCTGTCAAAAATCGGTGGTTCGTTATTAATGATACCACTGCTGCTGATGTTGGCTGGTGTGGTCTGCACTTTCCAAAGGGCCTGGTCAAAATTCACATTAAAAGCGGTACTGCCGTTTCGCTGCACCACCACTTCATTATTCACCACCCCGCCTTCTCCCCAAAAAATGCAATTGCGAAAAACGGCGTTCAGGTCAGCAGCGACGTTATTGGCTGTGTTGGAAACGGTGAGAACCGGGTCTTTATGCAGCAAGAAAGCATTGGAATAAGCAACCACGGTGCAATGTGTGAATTGGTAATCGCCGCCACCACCAAGAAAAACATTCTTTCCGCAATTGCTTACCAGACAATTCCGGGCATTGATGCTGGAGTTGAGTGCAATGATGCCGTAATAGTATGCATTATCAATTATACATTCATTTAACGTCAGCTTTGGATTGGCATTGGGGGACGGGTTTTCTGCAATGACAGCCTGGTAAGCATTTTTTATTACTGCGTAGTTCAGCACATTATCATGACTGCTGCTGGTGAAATAAATACCGGGCCATCCTGCAGGAAAATCTTTATAGGGATCATCCAGCCGGTCGCCCTGGAAATAAACCCTGTCAGCAGAATCTTTGAGACCATTAACCTGCAAGCTGCCGTCAACAATGACAGGAGCATCTGCATGAACATAAATGCGGCAGCCTTTATCTATTGTCAGTGTCCGGTTTGGTGCTATATACAGATAATCCAAGATCACATAGGGCTTGTCATTGGTCCATGTTTCATCTGCAGTGATCTCTTTTGCCCGGTAGAAATGTGCATTCTGTCCCCATGCTTCCAGCTGAACAAAACGGGTGTTACCATTGAAATTTACCTGGATGCTGTCCCTGACAATAAATGGAATATCATTGGCATCCGGGTTGATATTAACCTGCACGAAAACATACAAGCTGTCGTTGGACGCTATTTCCAGGTTGGTTACTTCGGGACCGGCCACTCCATCTACATTGATCTTATATGCGGAACTGTTGCCACCGGCCAGTTTAACTGAAGAAATACGCAGTTTTCTGTTATTGTCATTGACGATCCGGAATGATTGTGTAACAGAACCGGTAGCTGTGAAAACCGTATCATACTTCAGTGTATCTGCGGTCACGGTAAGCCTGGCATCTGAGGAAGTGATAAAAGATTCTTTCCGGCAGGAAAAAAACAGGATTAAAGTGGATACCAGGATCAGGCTTGCCGTTTTCATCGGCATAAAATTAAAAGAACTATTCCAGATTAACTATAGGAGTAGCAAAGAGTGGCCACACTGAGTTTTGTATTTTCAGCTTTTAATAACTCGCTGCCGCAGGCTTCGAGGGTGGCGCCAGTGGTGACCACATCATCCACCAATAAGATATGTTTGCCGGCAATAGCATCTGCATCATTGAGCACAAACTTTCCTTCCATGTTTCTCCATCGTTCGATTCGTCCTTTTTTGGTTTGCGTTTCGGTATGTTGCGCCCTTGTGATAACGTTATTCAAAACAGGTACATGTAAATGTTTGGCAATACCCTGGCAAAGCAGCAGTGATTGATTGAAGCCTCTTTTTCTTTCCTTGCCGGGAAAAAGAGGCAGGGGGATCAATGCATCTACCAGGAAACGGTCAGACCTTTTCAACGCATCGCCCATCAGCCGGCCCAGTTGAACACCCAGTTCACGGTTATTCCGGTATTTGAACTGGTGTACCAAATGCTGCATCAGCGATTCTTTGTTGAAATAGCAGAATGCTGAAGCATGTTGCAAAGGAAGACGGCCATAAAATTTTTTCTCCACAGGATTGCCGGGATGAAATTCAAAATCAGTTTGTGGCAATGCTTCAATACACCTCATGCAAAGATTTGTTTCCTGGCTGAGTAAATCGCTGCCGCAGCCAGCGCAAACATGCGGAAACAGCAGGTGCAGCAATGATTCTTTTATTTCAGCAAAAACGGGCATCTAAAAAAGGTATTGATATACTTCATCCACCCTTCCCATTGTCACGATTTCAATTTTAAATTTCTGTTTGGCTAATCCTTTTTGATTGTATTTGGAGACAATGATTTTTTCAAAACCGAGTTTCTCGGCTTCGGCTATGCGCTGCTCAATCCGGTTGACGGCTCTTATTTCACCGCTCAGCCCGACCTCACCGGCAAAACAGGTATGTTGTGATAGCGGAGTGTCTTCATAGGATGAAAGCAATGCACATAATACAGCCAGATCAATCGAGGGATCTTCCACTTTTAACCCGCCGGCTATGTTGAGAAAGACATCCTTCATGCCGAAATGAAACCCACCTCTTTTTTCCAATACTGCGAGGAGCAGTTGTAAACGGCGCAGATCAAAACCACTGACAGTTCGCTGAGGTGTTCCATAGACAGCTTGAGTCACCAGTGCCTGCACTTCTACCAGCAGAGGTCTCATACCTTCGATAGTGGCAGCAATGGCAATGCCGCTGAGTTGTTCTTCTTTTTGGGTAATTAAAATTTCGCTGGGGTTGGCAACGCCTCTCATGCCGGCATCTGTCATTTCATAAATGCCCAATTCTGCAGTGCTGCCAAAACGATTCTTGAGTGTTCGTAAAATACGGTAGGCATAATGACGGTCACCTTCAAATTGCAAGACGGTATCTACCATATGCTCCAAAATTTTTGGGCCTGCAATGCTACCGTCTTTGGTGATATGGCCAATGAGAAATACCGGTGTATTGGTTTCTTTGGCAAAACGCTGAAACTCGGCGGCGGACTCTCTTATCTGTGACACACTGCCGGGTGATGAATCGATAAAAGGAGTTTGGAGTGTTTGCACAGAATCAACGATCACCAATTGCGGCTTCAGTTTTTTTATTTCCTGGAATATAACCTGGGTGGAGGTTTCTGTAAGCAGGAAAAAATTATCATTTTGTAATTGCAGCCGGTCGGCACGCAATTTTATTTGCTGTTCGCTTTCCTCGCCGCTGATATAAAGTACAATCCTGTCTTTTAACCACAAACCATTTTGTAAAAACAATGTTGATTTGCCAATACCGGGTTCGCCGGCCACCAAAACAATGCTGCCGGGTACGATGCCACCACCCAGCACCCTGTTGAGTTCTGCATCAGCAGTCACCCATCTTTTTTCTTCACTGCTTTTTACTTCGGCTATTGAAATTGTTTTACCGGTTCTGTTTTCTTCGTGGTAATCTTTCCATCCGTTTTTTTGAGCAGGTTCTTTTTGAATGAGTTCTTCAATAAAGGAATTCCACTGGCCGCATGACGGGCATTGGCCCACCCATTTCACACTTTCATATCCGCAATGCTGACAAAAAAAAGCGGTCTTTACTTTACGCATAGAATAAAGTTAGTTTATCAGCATCAGTTGAAAAGAAATCAAAATAAAATTGAAAAAAATGACCCGAAAAAGAGATGAATAGTAGAAAAGACAGGTGCGTCAAAAGGGCTTGAAAAGAAATGTAAAAAGGGCCAATCTTACGACTGACCCTCTTACTTACTAACCCATTAAATTCTGTTGCTAAGTTACAAATATGACCCACATTACAAAATAAATTTTTATAGCTGTGAATAACTTTAAGCGGTTTTTATTCGTTTTTTTCGGCGAATTAAAATCGCTAAAAATAATTTTTAACAAATTGATAAACAATACATTGTAGTGTAAATAAGAAATTTGCGGTTACACCCTACAGGTTGATTTTGAAGGCCTTGATTTTTGAAAGAGATGACAAAAAGACGGGAAAAAAGCATGTCAACTGAAATGGTAGTAGATTTGTTATTGCTATTACATCACTAAATACTTTTTAAAGAGATGACACCATCCATTATGATCGTTTCGCTGATATTTTTAGGTATCAGTATGCTGGTTTCCCTGGTCTTGAAAAACAAGTTCAAAAAATACACCACTGTGCCTCTGGCCAATGGCCTGACAGGCCGGGAAATTGCAGAAAAAATGCTCCGGGAAAACGGGATTTATGATGTCAAAGTGACCTCGGTTGAGGGCTTTTTGTCAGACCATTATAACCCTGCGAATAAAACAGTTAACCTGAGCCCCGATGTTTATAATGGCCGTACGGTGGCAGCGGCTGCGGTGGCTGCCCATGAGTGTGGCCACGCTGTACAGCATGCTACCTCTTATAGCTGGCTGATGATGCGCAGCAAGTTGGTACCTGCTGTACAGATCAGCTCCATGCTGGTAAACTGGGTATTACTGATAGGGGTGATCATGGCCAGCTCCGGAAATACAACTTTGTTACTCATTGGTATTATCATATTTGCTATTACAGTAATTTTTTCCCTGGTGACATTACCGGTTGAGTTTGATGCCAGCAACAGGGCCCTTGCCTGGCTAGGTACTACCAATGCGACCAACACACAGGAATACCCTAAAGCTAAAGATGCATTGAAATGGGCTGCAATGACTTATGTTGTTGCTGCTTTAGCAGCGGTTGTAACGCTGGTTCAATATATCCTGCTGTACCTGGGCAGCAGGGACAGATGATTTTTATCAAATAATTTATAGCATCATATAAATAAATGTAACCGTGCAGCAATCTGCACGGTTTTTTTTGTCTTAACATTATATTTAATATTTTAGATATTACTAAAACTACATGCACATGAGAAAATCAGCAAGCCTGTTGCTGGCGGTATTTTTTATTTCCGCACAAATGCTATGGGCTCAAAACAAAACGGTGATTGGAAAAGTTACCGATGGAAGAGATGGGACCCCTGTTGTTGGGGCATCAATTTTAGCTAAAGGATCCAGAAGTGGAACTGTTTCGGGGCAGGATGGTACTTTCTCACTTACAGTCCCCGAAAGCATTAAATCCCTTGTTATTTCGGCACTGGGTTTTGAAACTATTGAAGTGACCATATCAGCTTCAGCCGTTACTGTTTCTTTAAAAGCATCTCAGTCGCAGTCACTGGATGAAGTGATTGTAACAGGGTATGGTACCAAGATTAAAAGGGACCTTACAGGTAATATAGCACGGGTTAAGGGTTCGGAAGTAGCCAATATTCCTGTTCCAAACTTCACTCAGGCCCTGCAGGGCAGGGCGGCCGGTGTATTCGTTGAGGCCAACAATGGTAAAGTAGGTGAAGGAGTGAAAGTGAGGATAAGGGGAACCGGTTCAATCGGGGCCTCCAATGACCCTTTGTATGTAGTGGATGGAATACCTATCAATACAGATGGACTTTCAGGAAATGCACTGGCAGATTTAAATTTTAATGATATTGAGACTTTCGATATCCTCAAGGATGCGTCTGCTGCTTCTATTTATGGTTCTCGGGCAGCCGGCGGCGTTGTACTAATCACCACTAAAAAAGGAAAAGCTGGCCGCACCAATCTGAATGTGAATTTTCAATATGGTATAAATAAGCCTACCGGTTACAGGGGCTTTCTGAATGCACAGGAATATGTTGACCTGCTGAGAGAAGCGGCCATCAACAGTGATATCATTGAAGGGGTCAATCCGCTGGATCCTACACAATATCCCGGTTCATGGTTGCAGTTTGCAGAAGGACGGTTGACCAGGTATTCCGGGCATTCCAGCTGGCAGAATCTTGAAACCGATACCGACTGGGAAAAACTTGCTTTTAATGATGACGCAACCACAAAAATGGTGGATATCACAGCTTCTGGCGGTACAGATAAAACCAGGTTCTTTATAAGCGGGGGGTTCAATGACCAGGATGGTATTCTTATCCTCAATAATTTTCAGCGTATATCCAGCCGGTTCAACCTGGAGCATGATGCCAGTGACAGGGTAAAGATTGGATTCAACCTGAGTGTATCCAGAACCGTTAGCAACAGGAATAACCTGGATAACGCCTTCCAGACACCTATGCAATTAGTAGCGCTGGCTCCGATAACACCTCCCAGGGATTTAAATGGTGTTTTCTATGACCGCCCGGTTACCACCTATTACAACGGTCTTATTGAACTGGAGGATTCCAAATATAAATCCACCAGCTTCAGAAACATTGGTAATGTTTTTCTGAACTACAAATTCATGAAAGGGCTACACTTCAGAACTGAATTTGGCGCTGATATCCTTTCTCAGAATGATGAACTGTTTCGTGGTAACAGAACCCTGACTGGGTTGTCAACAAACGGCTATGGTTCTTCTTCCTGGTTCAGAACGCTGAACATCAACACAAACAATTATTTCAATTATGTTACTACCCTCAATGGCAAACATGATATTGATGCCACATTGGGGATGTCATACCAAAAATTCAGTAGTGATTTTGCATTTGTGCAGGGCGAAGATTTCCCGGTCAATGCGTTGCAAAGACTGGCCAGTGCGGGACGGATAACAGGCGGTTCTTCAACATTGAACGAATCAGCTATCCTTTCTTATTTTGCCCGGCTGAATTATAAATTCGATAATAAATACCTGGTTGCACTCAGTGGTCGGGTGGATGGCTCATCCCGCTTTGGTAAGGATAATAAATATGGTTTCTTCCCCGCTGCTTCAGTGGGCTGGGTGATGAGCGAAGAGAATTTCCTTAAAGGATCTTCCTGGATTGATTTCCTGAAACTCAGAGCAAGCTGGGGCCTCAATGGTAACGATGCCGGTTTTGGCAACTTCTCCCAGCTTGGTTTGTGGGGAGCTGCCAGGTATAATAACGTATCCGCTCTTGTACCTACGCAGTTAGCCAATCCCAAACTGAAATGGGAAAAGAATGAACAAATAGACATCGGTATTGATTTTGGCTTGTTTGGAAATCGCTTAACCGGTGAAATAGATTACTATCACCGCAAAACAAAAGACCTTATTTATAATGTGCCTGTTCCCGGCACATCCGGATTTGCCACACAAACTGTCAATGTTGGCTCTATGGAGAATAAAGGATTTGAGTTTGTTCTCAACTCTGATAACATAAGAGGCCGTGATTTCAGGTGGAATACCAGCTTCAATCTTTCCAGGAATATGAACAAGATCACTAAACTGGATGGTGAGCAGACAACCATACCGGGCAATGATGGTCGTTTCCTGAATTCGTTAATTGTAGGCGAACCGATCGGTGTTTTTTATGGTCCCAAATTCGCCGGGGCTGATCCTGCAAATGGAGATGCGTTATATTATCTGCAGGATGGCAAAACCACTACCAATAACTATAATGCAGCCGGCAACTTTATTGTTGGCGATCCTAACCCAGACTGGATTGGTGGTTTGACCAATACCTTTAGCTATAAAGGAATTGAATTATCTGTCTTGTTCCAGGGTGTATTTGGCAACCAGATCATGAACGGTGCTGGTGGTTTCATGTCAGCCAGTTTCGACTGGTTTGATAACCAGACAAGAGACCAGCTTCGCCGCTGGCAACAGCCAGGCGATATTACCGATGTGCCACAACTACGTTTAGGCTATGGTAATGGTATCAACGCATCCAGCCGCTATGTTGAAGATGGCAGCTATGTCAGGTTGAAAAACGTTACACTGGCCTACAACCTCAGTAATGCCATATTGAGCAAATTGAAAATCCGTTCAGCGAGAATTTACTTTACAGGTATTAACCTGGCCACTTTCACTGATTACACCGGTTGGGATCCGGAGGTGAATACTGACTACCGTGCCAGCAACCGCAACCAGGGAAGCGACTTTTATGCAGCTCCCCAGATCAAATCATTCACTTTTGGAATCAACTTAGGGTTTTAATCAAAAAACTGAATAATTATGAAACGATATATAATTCCTATAATAGCTTGTTCGCTTTTTATCGCTTCCTGCGATAAAAAGCTGGACCTTCTGCCCCAGCAAAGTGTAGCAGAGGAAGTGGCGCTGAATTCAGACGCCAATGTTAAAAAAGTATTGAACGGCGCCTGGGATGCCATCAGCAGCGGAAATCTATATGGTGGCAACCTGTTTTTATATTCCGAACTATTGGCAGCTAACGGAGAGATACGCTGGGAGGGTACCTTTAACCAACCCCGGGAGGTTTGGTTGAAGGCTATGATCACCACCAACAGTTTTGTTTCAGCAACATGGCTTAGTGCCTATAACACTATAAATGTTGCCAATAACATCCTGAGTGCAATCAATGTGGTCAACGCACCTGATCAGAACAGGGTAAAAGGAGAAGCTCTTTTTATCCGGGGTGCCATGTATTTCGAACTGGTGAAATTATTCGCCAAGCCGTATAGTGCAGGTTCTGTCAATTCCAATCCTGGTGTACCCATCATTCTTACACCAACCCGGGGAATTGATGCTTCCTCCTATGTAGCCCGAAATACGGTGGAGCAGGTATATACTCAAATCCTAGCTGATCTGACTGAGGCAGAAAGCCTGTTACCTAATACCAATACTGTGTATGCTGCCAAACCCGCTGCTTCTGCCATGCTCTCAAGGGTTTATCTCCAGATGGAAAGATTTGCGGATGCCAGAGATGCTGCCGATCGGGGCATTACGGTTGCTGTGGCCAACGGACGCAACCTTGCTTCCACCTATGCAGCAGCATTTAATACTACCAGCAATTCTGTCGAATACCTGCTGGCCATGCAGGTAAGTGCACAGGATGGGGCAAACAATATGCACCTATACTGGTCAATACCCGCTTTTGGCGGCCGTGATGGTGATGTATCCATCCAGGCTTCGCACCTTGCCCTTTATGATCCTATTGATGCAAGAAGAGCATTGTTTTATACTGGTGCTGGCGCTACAAGAAGTGGAAAATGGCAGCAACAATACAGGCACTTGCCGGTTATCAGGCTGGCTGAACTTTACCTGACCCGTGCAGAATGTAATTTCCGTCTTGGAACCAGTGTTGGCTCTACGCCTCTTGTTGACATAAACCGCACAAGGGTAAGAGCCGGCTTGTTACCACTGCTTGTAGTGTCTTTGGCTGATATTTTACTGGAACGCAAACTGGAATTAGCCCATGAAGGACATGCTGCAGAAGATCTGAAGCGTTTGCGACTTAGTGCTGACGGCTTTGCCTACAATGCAGATAAAATGGTATTCCCGATCCCGCAAAGAGAAATCAATGCATCACAGGGAGTCTTGTCTCAAAATTCAGGGTACTGATAATCACTGACTTGTAAATTTTTAATAGGCCGTCCTGATTTCAGGACGGCCTATTTGTTTAAACAGAAATAATTCTGAAACCGAAAAATCATAAACAAAGCATGAAAATTATTGACTCAAACATGAAATTCATGTGATTCTTTAGAGCAGCGGTTATACTTTTTCACTTGTCTTTCATCATCTTTACTACATTTGCTTTTTTTTAACGAAAAACTTAACACATGAGAAAACTAAGGCTATTGATGCTGGCCATTTCCCTCCTTGCAGGCCAGTTACTATTAGCACAGACAAAGACGGTTACAGGTAAAGTGACTGACAGCAGGGATGGTTCTCCGGTTGCAGGTGCTACCATCAGCGTTAGCGGCAGGTCAGTTGGCATTACCAGCCTCACCGGTGAATTTACGGTGACCGTTCCCGCCGGTACCACAAAACTTGGATTTTCCTCGATCGGCTATGATGATATTGAAGTGACTATCGGAACCAGTCCGGTCAGTGTTATTATGACACTTGGTGAATCAAAAAGTATATCTGAAGTTGTCGTAACCGGATACACAACTGTACAACGTAAGAAATTCTCTGGTGCTACAGCTAATGTATCACCTGCTGAGGTTAGAAAACAGCCTTTCGGATCTTTTGACCAGGCGCTGCAGGGAGCTGCAGCCGGTGTATCCGCCGTCGCCAATTCAGGTCAGCCGGGAGCTAATGCGATAGTTCGTATTCGTGGTAATGGTTCTATCAGTGGTGGAAACGTACCCCTTTATATTGTAGATGGTATCGAGGTGACAGCTGCTGATTTCAGTGCCATGAACCAGGGTGATTTTGAAAGAGTGGAAGTGTTGAAAGATGGTGTAGCCACAGCAATGTATGGATCAAGAGGTGCGAATGGTGTGATAGTAATAACAACCCGCAGGGGTCGTGCAGGTCAGATCAACCTGAATTATGATACACAGTTTGGTTTAAGCGATCTTCCTGAAAACAGGCTGATCGTAATGAACAGCAACCAAAAAATAGATTACGAATTGCAGAGAGGCAATCCTTACGGCTGGACTACTGCAGAAGCAGACAGTCTTCGCCTGGTAAACTTCGATTGGCAGGATGCACTCTTCCGCCAGGGTCTTACGCAAATGCATCAACTCAGTGCAAGTGGTGGTAGCACCACATCAAGATTTTATGGTTCATTAAGCTTTATGGACCAGGAAGGTATTGTGAAGACAACGGGTATGAAACGTTACACTGCCCGCATCAATGTAGATAATACGATTAAGAACTGGCGTTTTGGACTTAGCCTCCAGGGGGGTTACTCTAAAATTGCCCAGACTCCCGAAGGCAATACATTTTTGAGTTCTCCTTTGAACGCTATTCGCTGGAGTAATCCTTATGAAAGAGACAAATACCCGGAAGGTCATCCCCAGGCTGGTGAATACCAGGAAACAGGCGGTGCCGGTACAGGACAGCTAGGTTCTGGCCAGCCAAACGGTGCCATGGAACTATTCCTGAACTATAATTTCAATCACCAACTGAAAGGAATAGGCGTAACTTATCTTGAGTTTCATTTTCCTTTTGTCAAAGGCTTACATGCCCGCACCAACTGGGGTGTTGATTTTACCTCAAACGAGTTTGAGCAGTTTGTCAGCCCAAGGGTATCTGGCGGACGTGCCAGGCAAGGCGCTTTAGTAAGAGACTATAATAGAAATCTTCGATACACTGGAACAACCAGCCTGAATTACAAGAATACATTTGGAGAGCATGAGATTGAAGCAGGTTTATTTACGGAGGTTGTTAAGAACACCTTCCGCGGTATGGGTTTCACCGGCTATGGCCTGACCAATGGATTGCAAAATGAGGCTGGCATCACCCCTGGCAGCGTTACCAACGGTATTTTCATACCAGTAGTTCGCGGTAACGGTACTGAAAACGGGTTGCTTTCCTATTTTACCATCATCAACTATGGTTATGCAGGTAAATATTATTTATCGTTGGTGGGTCGCCGTGATGGTTCTTCCCGCTTCGGTCTGAATAACCAGTTTGCCAACTTTGGCTCTGCCGGTATCACCTGGGTAGCCAGTGATGAAAAATTCCTGGCAAGTTCAAAACTTATCGATGAACTGAGATTTAGGGCAAGTATCGGTACCAATGGTAACAACCTTTCTCCCGGTGGTGATTTTGGACATATTGCTCAGTTGGGAAGAATTAATTACGCCGGTATCAATGGCTGGGCTCCTGCAGCTCCGGGTAATTTGGATTTGCGCTGGGAAACCAACCGTACAATAAATTTTGGCGTTGACTTTGCCATTTTAAACCGCAGGGTTTCCGGTACAGTGGAATTATATGATCGTAAAACAATTGACCAGTTTTGGAATGAGCCGGCATCAGCAGCTGCTGCTGCACCCGGAGGAACTATTCCTGGTAACGTGGGTGCTGTTAGAAACCGTGGTATTGAGTTTACACTCAGGGGCGATATTTTCAGAACCCGTGATTTCCGCTGGTCTGTAGAGGGCAATATAACCTATAACGATAACAGGATTCTCGAACTGTCTGAAGACTCCATACCACAGGGAACTACTATTCTTGCTATTGGCAAGCCTTTGGGTAGTTTTTACCTGGTAGAATATGCCGGTGTAAACTCGGCAAATGGAAATGCGCTGTATTATACCCGTAATGCAGCAGGTGAAAAAAATGTTACACAAACCTATAGCATTAACGACAGGCAGATTTTAGGTACTTCAATTTCGCCTCTCTTTGGCGGTATCAGTTCAACAGTTTCTTATAAAGGTTTTGAGTTGTCGGCACATTTGGTTTTCTTCTTGAAACGCCAGATGTATAATAACGACAGGAACAACCTGACAAATCCGACTTATTATTTTGACAACATGCACGTTGAATTGCTGAAAGAGTGGCGTCAGCCAGGTGATGTTACTGATATTCCCCGCCCCAGTTCTTCCGGCGGTAATGCTTACCAGGCCAGCACCACCCGTTTCCTCGAAGATGCAAGCTATTGGAGGTTGCGTAACGTTACACTGGCATACAACCTGCCCAACAGCCTGCTGAGCAAAGCGAAAATTAAATCGGCCCGTGTATTTGTGCAAGGGCAAAACTGGTGGACACAAACCAGGTATCTGAGTTTTGATCCTGAATTTTCAGGAAGTGTGCTTACGGGATCTCAGTATCCTGCCCTGATCCAAACCACTTTTGGTCTTAGTGTAGGATTTTAACTTTAATTACTAAAAACGTATAAGTATGACCAGTTTTAAAATAAATAAGTTCATTTGCGCTGTTTTGCTCGCCTCGATATTTTTCTTCCAGGCCTGCACCAAAAAAGAGGCAATTGATCTTCAACCAGAATTTACGCTTGACGCCATTTATAATCCATCAACAATGGATCAGGTGGAACAGGTGTTGCTTGGCGCTTACTCGGCCTTACGCAGCGGTGATTACTATGGTAGTAACAGCGGCACAGGATCTGGCTGGGTAACCACCCCGGATGTGTTGTCTGATAATTTGTATGAGTCTGCTACTGAAACTTTAGCCAATTCAAGGGATTTGGCCGACTGGACCTATAACCCCTCTACAGGGCTAGTGGCCGGTATGTTAACTGCTCCTTATTTTGTTATTTCCAGGGCCAACCTGGTGTTGAGAGATATAGACAAATTCACTACGCCTACAAACCAAACATTGGCAAACCGTATAAAAGGGCAGGCTTATGCACTCCGTGCATTAGCTCATTTCGACCTGATGCGGTATTTTTCTGTTACATACGACAGGAACAGTGCTGAACCTTCTGTGCCATATGTGACCCAGTTCCTGATCTCAACCAAGTTTCTTCCGGCCCGCAACACGAACAAAGAAGTATATGACGGCATATTTTCCGACCTGGCTCAAGCTCAAACCTTGCTGGGTAATGTTGATCGCCCTGTAAACCCGGCCGGACTAGTTCGGCCCTATATGGATTTAGCTGTCGTTAATGCATTATTGGCAAGGGTACATTTATATGCAGGAAACTGGTCAGATGCCGTTACTGCTGCTACTGCAGCTATTAATGCCCGTCCTTTGGTAAACTTAAACCAGGCTGCATTTTCAGGTATGTATAACCAGACCAACCTGGGAGAAATAATCTGGAATATACAGTTTGAAGTGGGACAAGGCGGTCCTACCTTCCAGGTCTATTTTGCTACTGTGGCCCGTAGTTATTTCAGACCTGAGTCTGCGATTGCTACCGTAGCAGGAAATACTGGTCTTATCCAGAATAACGATATCCGGTATCATGCATTCTTTACTGCTAATTCCGGTGGCCTGGCTGTAACCAAGTATCGTGGTAAAACAGCATCAGACGGAAATGCTAATGCTATTCCTTTCCGCACCGGTGAAATGTACCTGATCCGTGCAGAAGCCCGTGCAAGAATGGGTGGTGCCAATGAAGCACTGGCAATGGCTGATCTGAATGCATTGAGAGCTGCAAGGATTACTGGCTATGTAAATCAAAACCTTACTGGTCAGGCATTGCTTGATGCAATTGCTGATGAACGTCGCCGCGAACTCTTCTGCGAAGGACACCGCTTTTTCGATTTAAAAAGAACAACCCGTACTATTGTCAGAGGACCGGAGTGTGGCAATGTACAGGTTTCAGCAGCGGGTAATTGTACATTAGGACCTAATGCCAGGGAATGGGCAATGCCTTTCTTCCAGGATGAGTTATCTGTTAACCCGAATATTGTTCAAAATCCCGGGTATTAATCCGGAATTAGAATAAATTTTTTATAAAAAAAATTATCATCACATGAGAAAACAAAATGGTGTATTATTACTGGCAGTAGTTTTCTTCGCTCTTATAGTAGCTGGAATCAGTGCCTGTAAAAAAGTCGAAACAGTTATACCGCCGGTAAGGGCTATGTTTCTGACTCCTTCTGCCAGTGCGACCTTTTCAATATTGTTTCCCGGGGCCATTTATAAAATCCCGCTGGGCATCACCACTGTGTCTAAAGAGGACAGGACGATCAACATTTCTACTTTTTCTCCAACCGGGGCTGTGGCAGGAACACATTACACACTTGATAAAACCTCTGTAGTTATTCCCGCCGGGCAGGTTGTAGATACTATTGTGCTGACAGGAGCGTATAACCAGTATATATCAGGCAGAAAAGACACGGTAGTTTTTTCAGTCACAAACTCCTCTGAACCGGCTGGTTTTAACAGCAGCTTCAGGCTGGCATTAACGGGTCCCTGTTTTGAAGGTGATATTGCTACAGATCTGAACTCCATGCTTGGAACGTATGCAAACACTTATGACGGCAGCTATGGCCCCTATTCTACTGTTGTAAAGTCAATAACATCAACCAGCCCGACTACTGCAAATATTGTTGTTGGGAATGTTTATGATTGGGGATGGGATGATCTGACATTTACATTGAACTGGTCGAACCCATCATCACTGCAGGTAACTTATGTGACCCAGAACACCGGGTTTGATGCAGGTAACCTCAATTCAATTGTTGCCGGTCACAACGTTTGGATAACACCACCAACAGGTGGCGGCAGTATGGGAACGTTCTCTTATTGTAATAAAACAATTACTCTCAATTACCGGATGTGTATGCCTACTTATGGGGCATGTTTCAGTACACCTGTAACTACGTCAATGGCAAGGTAATTCCGGAAAAAACAGAATACAAAAAAGGGATTGGTTTAAGCCAATCCCTTTTTACATTAAAGTTTTATCTCTTCACCATGCTGGTCATAAAATTTATACTCAGTCAGGTGGCAGTTGCTGTCTTCCAGCAACTTTGTTTTTTGCTTAAACTTCTTATTCCACTTTGACATTTTGGTGTTCCATGGCCACCCTTTGGTAAGATATGCATACATGATGGGGTGCACTGCCAGGGTGAGGCTGGCATTCTTATGAGTGATCAGATAGCTGAGGTCTTTTTCTATTTCATCTTCCAGCAACAGTGTAGAAGTAATTTTACCGGTGCCGTTGCAACTGGGGCAAAGTTCCTGTGTGTTGATATTCATTTCCGGTTTCATCCGCTGGCGGGTCACCTGCATGAGTCCAAACTTGGAGATAGGCAGCACTGCATGCTTGGCCCTGTCCGGTGTCATGAACTCTTCCATCTTTTCAACCAGCTTCCGCTTGTTTTCAGGAAGCTTCATGTCAATGAAGTCTATCACAATGATACCACCAAGATCCCGAAGACGAAGTTGCCTCGCCACTTCTTCTGCTGCTTCCAGGTTTGTTTCCAGTGCATTTTGTTCCTGGTTATTGCCAACACTTTTATAGCCGCTGTTCACATCAATCACATGCAGCGCTTCTGTGTGCTCAATAATAAGGTAGGCGCCGCTGTTCAGGTTGACTGTTTTACCAAACGATGATTTCACCTGTTTGGTGATGCCAAATGAATCAAAAATGGGCGAACCGTTTTGATAGAATGAAACGATATCGGCTTTTTCAGGAGCAATACGCTGAATATAGTTTTTGGTATCGGTGAAAATTGTTCTGTCATTCACCACGATCTTGTTGAAATCTGCACTCAGCAGGTCGCGGAGAATACTGGTGGTTTTAGTTTGTTCACTTAATATCTTGGCCGGGGCCACAGCGCCTTTGAGATTGCGCTGAATGGTCTTCCACATTTCAACCAGTGCGGAAAGGTCCTCGTGCAGTTCAGCTGTATTCTTGCCTTCGGCAGCTGTGCGGACAATCACGCCGAAATTCTTTGGTTTGATGGCTTCAACTATCTTCTGCAATCTTTTCCTTTCTTCAGAAGAATGGATTTTTCGGGAAACTGCAACGATATTGTTGAAAGGAGTGATGACTACAAACCGTCCTGGCAGTGATATTTCGCAGCTTAGCCTGGGCCCTTTGGCTGCAATCGGTTCTTTTAAGATCTGAACGAGAATATTTGGTTTTCCGCCCAGCACTTCATTGATCTTTCCCGTTTTAATGATCTCCGGCTCGAAAGTGAATTTATTGAAATCAAGCCCCTGTTCGCTTTTGTCGTTCATGCTCATGCTGGTGAACTTGAGCAACGACCTGGCATAGGGGCTCAGGTCAGTATAATGAAGAAAGGCATCTTTCTCAAACCCTACATCCACAAATGCGGCATTCAAACCCGGGATCAGCTTTTTCACTTTACCGAGATAGAGGTCGCCGACGGCAAAACGGGCATCCGTTTTTTCGGTATGCAGTTCTACCAGTTTCTTGTCTTCCAGCAGGGCTATTTCAACACCCTGGGGAGCGGCATTAATAATAAGTTCTTTGTTCATTACAGCTTACCTAAATGATTCACCATTGTGCTGCTGTTGTAAACACCGGGCTGCCAGGAACCGTACTGAATGCGGAGGTTAAACCTGTAGGATAATGTCTGGGGAAATTGGTGGGGGTGCAACCTGTACGGCAAACAAACCGGTGGACTAAAGAGGTTGTAAAAAGTTCCAGAAGTTTAAGAGTTTTAAAAGTTAACTACAGCTTTTTGAACTTTTGAAACCCTGGAACCTTTTAAATCTTACTTGTTCCTCTTCTTATGACGATTCTTTCTTAGTCTTTTTTTACGCTTGTGCGTCGCAATTTTATGACGCTTCCTCTTTTTACCACAAGGCATACTCAATAATTTTTTAGTTCTTGTTTATAATAAGTTTTCTATCCTTAACCTTTTTGAAGGGTTTTTACTTTTTTAGCTCAGCGATCCTTTTTTCAATCTCAGCCCTTGCCTCCGGAAACCGTATATAATCCAGGGTTTTTTGATACCACAGCACAGCATTGTTTTTGTCCCCTGTTCTTTCATATATGTCGGCCAGCATCAGCATGGCTTCCATATCATCGGGTTGCAGCCGGCTCACTGTTTGCAGCCGGCTGATCGCTTTATCATACTGTCCCGACATTACCGAACCCTTTGCCAGCATCATCTGTGCATACACATTATTGCTGTCTTTTTCAACCACCTCTCTTATTTTGGCAATGCCCTCCATGGGAGCCGGGGAAATATTGCCAAACAGGTAGCAGGCACCAAGACCTACTTTGGCCGAATCATTTTCCGGGTTGAGCGTCAAAGACCTTTCAAACAAATCTTTGGCCTGCAATGCCTTCCATTTTCTGAGGCCGGGATCACTTTCCTGCTGCAGGTTCTCCAAAAATAAGCGGGCAGCAAAGGTGAGGGTTTTTTCCGAATTTTCCAATCTGGCAGCCTCTGCTTCATACCAGGCATAAGGCTCAAATATCCGGGCCGAATCCTTCCAGAAGTGGGATAGCTGATGGTAAACTTTTAATTGCTGATCTTTTTCATTACCCCTTGATACCGTGTTTTCTAAGCCATTGAGCCGAAGTGCCTGATCCGGGCTTATCCTCTTTTTAGATATAACCAGAATTGAATCAATGCTCAACGCTTCAGCAGTGCCATGATCGTGACCATCATTTTCGCTATGTTGTTCCGCAGCAGCAATTTTTTGCCTGGGAGGAACTGTTTTTCCAAAACTATAAATAGCAGCCACTAAAGCAATCGCAGCAGCAACAGTAATCCATTGGGGTCTTTTCACAATCAAAATTTTGAGAGGGCAAAGTTACCCCAAACACAGCTAAAACGCCTTGTAAATTAATGCACGTAAAAGAGTGTGATTATTCTGCATCTTCACCGGGACCACTGTCTGGTTTGGGTTCTTTCAGCTTTTTCACCTCGGCGACAAACTCTTTGGCTGGTTTGAATGCAGGGATATAATGTTCGGGAATATGAACTGCAATGTTCTTTTTAATATTACGGCCAATCTTGGCGGCTCTCTTTTTGGTGATAAAACTTCCAAAGCCGCGGATATAGATATTTTCGCCGGCAGCTAAGGTATCTTTCACCTCTTTAAACATAGTTTCAAGAGTTACAAGCACATCCACTTTGGGAATGCCTGTTTTTTCTGATATTTGGTTAACGAGATCGGCTTTTCTCATTGTTGGCGGGTTTTTGTTGGTTTCTCCTTAGTTTCAGGGACTAATTTATGATAAAATTATATGATAGTCAACAGGATAGGCAAAATATTTTTCAAAAATCCCGGCTACTGGTCTTTACGAATGCTGATTTTTTACCCCGAAACCCCCAAAACAACCCCCAAATAAACCTTGTCCGGCATGGAAAACAGGCATATTCAATTTTCAAAAATGTTGCTGAAATGGAACCGGGAACAGAATAACCGGCAGATGCCCTGGAAAGGCGAAAAAGACCCCTATAAAATATGGCTGAGTGAGATCATCCTGCAGCAAACCCGGGTGGAGCAGGGACTTTCGTACTACAACCGGTTTATCAAAGCATATCCGGACATTCACAAGCTGGCCAAAGTCCCCGATGAGAGAATATTCAAACTTTGGGAAGGGTTGGGCTATTATTCCCGCTGCCGCAACCTCATCTCAACGGCCCGTTATATATCGAAAGAAAGAAAAGGAAAATTCCCGGAAACCTATGAGGAGATCAGGTCATTGAAAGGTATCGGCCCCTACACCGCTGCCGCCATCAGTTCTTTTGCTTTCAATCTCCCTTATGCAGTTGTGGATGGCAATGTGTTTCGGGTGTTGTCCCGACTATTTGGTGTTGATAAGCCTATTGACACAACAGCAGGGAAAAAGTATTTCACATCATTAGCCGGATCGTTGCTGGATAAAAAACAGCCAGGAATATATAACCAGGCCATTATGGATTTTGGCGCCGTGGTTTGCAAACCTGTATCACCACTGTGCCATCAGTGTATTTTTCAAAAAAGCTGTGTTGCCTTTTTGCAAAACAAAGTGAATGAATTGCCGGTGAAAGAAAAAAAGATGCGTATCCGCAAAAGATGGTTTTATTACTTAGTGATGGAGTATGAAAACAAATTGGCCATCCGGCAGCGGACAGCAAAAGACATCTGGCAGCAGTTGTATGAATTCCCGATGATTGAAATGCCGGATAAAACGGACATTAAAAAAATTCTTGCTTGGGCAGAGAAAGAGAAACTGCTGAAGAAGAGTAAGTATGTTACGGTAAACATATCAGCCATGCACAAACAGCAACTTTCTCATCAACTGATAGCCGCACAATTTATCAGTATCAGATTATCCGGCAAGCCCCCATATTTTAAAGATTTGATATGGGTGAGAAAAGACAGGTTGAAGAGGTATGCGTTTCCGAAAATCATTACACAGTATTCTGCTTCAGGTTGAGTAAGACATTTTCCTCACATTAAACAAATATTAAAACAGCCCAAATTTTTTGCCCGTTCCGCCTGAAAAAAATTAACTTTAAAGAGCATTTACAGCCCTGGAAGAATTATTAACCGTAAAGAATAAGCGTATGAGAGGCGTAAACCGTGTAATGCTCATTGGCAACCTAGGAAAAGATCCCGATGTGCAGATCCTTGAAGGAAATATTGCTGTAGCCAAATTTCCCCTTGCAACCACAGAAACATTTAAAGACCGCACAGGCAAACTTGTGTCGCAAACCGAGTGGCATACGGTAGTCCTTTGGCGGGGACTGGCCGAACTGGCGCAGAAATACCTGCACAAAAGCAGCCTGGTATATATTGAAGGAAGGCTGCGCACCCGTAGCTGGGATGATAAAGACGGCAACCGCAAGTTTGCAACCGAAGTGGTGGGTGACAACCTGATCATGCTGGACAAAAGAGCCGATGCCCACGGAGGAAACAGCGGCGATAGCGGCATGGAAGGCATGGGCGGGCAGGATATGCCTATGGGAGACCCTTCTGAAAGCCTTCCGTTTTAAAGAAGTGAAAACTATATTTTTGCATCAGCAACCCGCAGGCAGACCAAATGATCTGCCTGTTGCCTTATCCCGCAGCGGCATTTGATTGTTAACCAAAACACCCGGCATTGGACATTCACTCGGTTCATTTATTTTTTATTGATTCAATTTTCTTTTCGCTGCTAGCGGCCAACCCGCAAGGTACTACCATCCTGATCCTGCTGCTGCTGGTCTTATTGCTGCTCACCTTCACCATTTCCGGCGCTGAAGTGGCGCTGTTTTCACTAAACAGTAAGGATGTTAATATGCTGAAAACAAAACAGCATACAGCAGCCAAACGAATCACCAACCTGCTCGATGAATCAAAAGAAGTGTATGCATCCCTGCTTATCGCAGGCACATTTATCAATATCTGCATCATCATACTTTCCAATTATCTTATTGACGCATTTATCAGTTTTGACAACACACCCGAATGGTTGCTGATATTGGGAAAGGCCATCGTCATTGCATTTGTGCTTGTTTTTTTCGGGAGATTGCTGCCTAAAGTTTGGGCTACACAAAACAACCTGCGTTTTGCCTATGGCTCATCTTTTATCATCGAAGCGCTGCACCTGTTGTTGCGTCGCATCAGTAAGTGGATCGTTTCAGTTGCAGATGGTATTGGTAAACGGGCTGGCGCCAACCGCACAGAGGCCATCAATATACAGGAGCTGGACGAAGCCATAGATATTAAAACAGATGAAGAAGCATCACAGGAAGAAAAGAATATCATGAAGGGGATCGTGAAGTTTGGTCAGATCTCTGTGAAACAGGTGATGCGCAGCCGTTTGGATGTGAATGGTATTGAATATGACACTTCGTTTGCCAACCTGGTAAAAAAAGCAGAAGAACTGCATTATTCAAGATTGCCGGTGTACAGGGGCAGTCTCGATGATGTGGCAGGCATCATTAACACCAAAGACCTGTTACCTTTTTTGAATGAAGCAGAAAATTTTGACTGGCACCCGCTGATGCGGCAACCCTATTTTGTGCCCGAATCAAAACTGATAGAAGATCTCCTGAAAGAGTTTCAGCAAAAGCGGATTCATTTTGCCGTGGTGGTGGACGAATTTGGCGGCACCAGTGGCATTGTGACCATGGAAGATATTCTCGAAGAAGTGATTGGCGACATCAAGGATGAGTTTGATGAAGAAGAAAGCGGTAACCGTAAACTGGACGATAATAACTACATTTTTGAAGGAAAGACGATGCTGCACGACGTTTGCAAAACCATGCGGCTGCCGATGGATACGTTTGAAAAAGTGAGGGGAGAAAGTGAATCGCTGGCAGGCCTGGTACTGGAACTGGCCGGCGAATTCCCGGACGTGAATGCCGTGGTGAATGCAGGCGATTTTGATTTTACCGTATTGGAAACAGACAATAACCGCATCCGGTTGGTCAAAATCAGCATCATCCGGAATGCATAGTATCTTTATCCTATGAAAAGAATTGTCATAGCTTTATTTTGCATTTTATCCGTGCTGGCAGCCTGTAACAGTAACTATACCTATAAGAAAAAAGGCTATTTCAAAATTGAATTTCCTGAAAAAAAATACCAGGTATTTGATCAGCCGGGCTATCCCTACTCATTTGAGTATCCTGTTTATTCCCAGGTGGTGAAAGACAGCACTTTTTTTGATGACACACCGGAAAATCCCTGGTGGATCAATATTGATGTGCCCCGGTTTGCCGGCAGAATTTATATCAGCTATAAGGAGATCAGCAACCGGAATAAATTTGATTCGCTGGTGAATGATGCCTTTAAAATGGCCTACAGGAAACATACAGACATCTCCACTGGAATAAAGGACAGCCTGTTGCAAACAGCCAACGATGTGGAAGGAATCTATTTTTCGCTGGGTGGAAACACGGCTACAGCCAACCAGTTCTTTCTGACAGATTCTACCAACCATTTTCTTCGCGGCGCTTTGTATTTCGACACAGCCCCCAATGCCGATTCACTGAGCATTGTCAACGATTTTTTGAAAAAGGATCTGTTGCATCTTATCAATACACTCCGCTGGAAGCCTTCCTGAAGACAAAAAAATAGTCCCGGCATTCATGCCGGGACCATCATAAACACACACTGAAAACGGCTATTGTTTTTTAGCCACAGCTTTTTTTGTTTCAGTCTCGGCTTTTTCCGGTATCACCAGTTCGGCCTCGTCAAATTCTTCTCTCAGCGGAGCCCGGCTAAACAGCTTGTGATTGAGTTTTCTTTTTTTGGCTTTCTTATATTTTTCAGTAGCTCCGTTTTCTTTCAGCGTAGCGGTTTCAGTGATCACCGGGTCTGAATCCTTTTTTACTGCAGCTACAACATCCTGCTTACTGCGATAAATAGTTGTTTCATCTTTTACCGTCTCTTTAATTGCCATCTTTTTAGTTTTCTTCCCCGGCGCTTTTACCTTTTCTTCTGTTAGCGGAACCGGGTCTTCTTTTACAATAACGGGTTCTTTCACTTCTTTTGTTTCATACATGTTGCTGAATTTCCTGTTGTTTTTGGTTTTGCTGTGGTCAACAATACCATAGACACTGGCGCCTATCATCAGCATGGCGCCGAGATACAATACTGGTTTCATGTTTTTGTGGTTTAGAGGTTGATATAATATAGTTTGATAAACGGTGAAACTTACGTGGCGAATGATTTCAGGTAATTCCTGCTTTTGCGATAAATGATCCATTCTGCCACCAGCATGTTGCCGATCACACTGATCCAGAGCGACAGTTCATAATTTTCCAGGTGGTCCCAGCCCAGCAGGTAGAAAACGATATGATAAACCCGGAACGTGACAGCAGTCATCGCCATCGCATAACTACGGATCATCCATATCTTATGCGCCAGCACATTTTTCTTTAGAATGGTTGAAAGACCATAGAGTGTGGTGATGAACCAAAAAGCTGCCATGAACATAAACAAAGCCCTTTCCCAGAAACTTCCCTTGGCAAAAAAAGACATGTACAGCCCTGTCGGCGCCCCGAGAAATAGCACCACAAACACATATAACCTGCCAGACCAGCGGTGAATGGCTTTTGTTTTTTTCAGGATAAACCGGGAAAACTGGATCAGGGCTGTTCCGATGCAGATGGCCCCCGCAGCAATATGGATGTAGAAAAAGGAATTGTAAAGATTATTTTCAAACAGCAAACTTCTTTCCTCAATAAAATCAAAATCCTTGCTAAAACTGAAGTAAGGCAGGGTGTTGTAAATGAGCAACAGGCTAAAAGCAGCAACCGGAATCCAGAACAGCATCCGGAGAAAAACTTTTGCCGACCGTTCCAGAGTCAGCATTCGGGTGTTGTGCATACAGTGTGGTTTGTGCTAAACGGGATGCCCGTCTTGTTTTTTCTCCACACAGGCTGGCTGTTAGATGTTTGTTAAAGGAATTTCCCATTGGCAGGAATCTTTGCTAATTTGGAACCACAACTATACAAACATGACCAGATTTGTTCGCCTGTTGCATCTCTTTATCCTGCTATTAACCTGTTATTACGCCGGTGGCCAGCAGGCTGCTGCGGTTGATTCATTAAAAGCTGCCGTTAATGAAGCAAAGACAGATGAAGAGAAAGTTTTTTGGCTGGACAATCTTTCCCGCACACTGATGAATGTGAACCTTAAAGAGGCTGATAAGTATGGCCAGCAACTGATCACTTTTGCAGAAGAAACAAGAGACCGGAAACTGATGGTGACAGCTTATATTTCCAACGGGCTTCGCTGCAGCTATTTCGCCAGTCAGAAAGAATATATCTACCGCTCCATTGAGTTTTACAATAAGGCACTCGCCATTGCCAGGCAAAATAAAATGGAGCCCGAGATCGGGGGCATACAATTGCGCCTGGCATCCATTCACCTCGCCATACCTGATAAGGATAAGGCACTCAGCTTTGTCAGCCAGGCTTTTTCTTTGATATCCTCGCTTTCCAACGACAGCTTGCTGGCGGAGGCACACAACACCTATGGAACGGTCTACCTCACCCGAAATGACAAGACACTGGCCCTGCGCCATTATCTTACCGCCCTGCGGATTACTGAAGAAACAAAACAAAAATTTTCGAAGGCAGAAGTGCTTCGGAACTGCTACCTCTATTTGTCAAACTTTTATTCAGGCATTGAAGATTACGATAAGGCAATAGATTATTATGCACTGGCAACAAAAAAGCTGGATGATATCAAACAACGGAATGCGCCTTACCAGCGGGCCATGGATATTAATGCAATGGGTAATTTGTTTGCCCAGAAAAAAAACTATGATATTGCTATCAGTTATTTTGAACGATCCATTGCCCTGGCCGATTCATTAAAATTCAGCACATTGAAAATACCCGGCTATGTGAGCCTGCTGAATCAATACCTGCGGATGGATGAACCGCAAAAAGCACTGGATTATTTGGCCTCTTCACCCGGCCAGACATTACAGACCTATTTAAGAGACTTCGGAATGCCTGCCATGATTGACCAGGCCTATGCAGTCGTCTTTACACAGCTCAACCAGTTTGACTCGGCACGCAAATACTTTACCAGGGCTACACCCTACTTTGAACAAAGCAGTAATGAAGGCAGCAAACTTTCATATTACAGGCAATTGGCCGGTTTTTATAAAAAAACCGGTGAAACAAAACAGGCGATTGCTCATTTTTTAAAAGTGAAGGAAATAGGAGAAAAAACCGGTGTACTTGAGTATGCTGAGAATGCTGCAAAACAATTAGACACTTTATATGCAAAGTCCGGTGACTATAAACTTTCGAGCCAGTATAGCGGAGTATATTATATGTATAAGGACAGTATAGAGAAACTAAATAAGGAAAAAGATCTTGCCCAGGTGGAGGCGGCTGATGAACAACACCGCCTGGAAAGACTGGCAATGGAAACAGAGGAAGCAAAGCGCCGGCGCAACAATATTCAATATTTAGCCATCACCATTGGCATAGCGCTTTTTTTTATTGCACTGGTGGTGCTGGGTATGTTCAAAGTATCGGCTACTACCATCAAAATGATCGGTTTCTTTGCCTTTATCATGTTCTTCGAATTTATCTTTCTTATTTTCAAAAAAAATATCTATTCCCTCACACAGGGTGAACCGTGGAAAGACCTGTTGTTTATGATCGGGCTGGCAGCCGTGCTGTTACCACTGCACCACTGGCTGGAGCATAAAGTGATAAAATACCTTACTTCTCACAACCGCCTGACAACCGCCGGCGAACACCTGAAACGTAAACTATTTCGCCGGGCAGATGAAGGTTAGAACGTAACTTTGTCAAAAAAGCAGCGTGGTAGTAATTGATAACATACTGGTGAGTGATGAAGTGCTGGAAAAACAATTTGTTTGTGACCTCTCCGCCTGCAAAGGCGGATGTTGCGAAGAAGGGGATGCAGGCGCCCCGCTGGAGGATGAAGAACTGAATATAATTGGGGAGGTTTTTGAAAAAGTGCAGCCCTATCTTACTGCTGAAGCTATAGAAGAGATCGGGAAAAAAGGAACACATGTGTATAATAAAGAATTTGGATGGGTGACCCCTACACATGTTGACGACAATGGTTTGTGTGTGTATGCCAAAAGAGATAAACAGGGTATTATCAAATGCGCTTTTGAACAGGCATATAATGACGGGGTGATCACCTGGAAAAAACCCGTGAGCTGCCACCTGTTTCCCATTATTGCTAAAAAAGGAAAACATGGCGATTATAACCGGGTAAATTATCAGCCAAGGGAAACCTTGTGCAAACCGGCCTGTGCATTGGGGCAAAAGCTGAAAGTGCCGGTGTACCAGTTTTTAAAAGAACCACTGACCCGGAAGTTTGGAGAAGAATTTTATGTGGCACTGGAACAGGTGGCCAGGAATTACTTTGAAAAAGAAGAAAGCGAAAAAAAAATAAACCGACAGTGAAAGAAACAGCATCTGATTTTATTGCCAAAAGCACGGTGAAAGCAGCCGACAAAGAACACCGGCGCAAGATCAATTTCAATATCGGTAAATACAATGCGGTGGTGCCGCAGGGCAAACAGCAGTTCAGCGATGTGAACCTGGCCAGGGAGAAAGCCAAGAATCTCAAATGGAAGGCGATTGAGTCATTAGATAAGCAATTAGAACAATTTGAAGCTGCCATTTCAAAACGTGGCGCCAAAGTGATTTGGGCAGAAGATGCACAACAGGCGCTGGATGCCATCCGGACAATCTGCGAAAAAAAGAACTGCAAAACACTGGTGAAGAGCAAGAGTATGGTGACGGAAGAAATTCACCTCAATGATTTTCTGGAGAAACAGGGCATTGAAAGTGTGGAAACCGACCTGGGAGAGTACATTCAGCAACTTGATGGTGAGCCTCCTTATCATATCGTCACTCCTGCCATGCACAAAAGCAAGGAAGATGTGGCTAAGTTGTTTGCCGAAAAATTAGGTACTGATCCTAAAGCCACACCGGAGCAATTAACACTTACTGCAAGAAAAGTGTTGCGTGAAAAATATGTTCAGGCCGAAGTAGGAGTGACAGGCGCCAATTTTATTATTGCCGATATCGGAGCTGTTGCGATAACCGAAAATGAAGGCAATGCCAGGCTCAGCTGCGCATGGCCCAAAACACATATTGTGATCGTTGGGATTGAGAAAGTGATTCCCTCTTTGACTGATCTTGCGTTATTCTGGCCTTTGCTGGCTACTTATGGAACAGGTCAGAAAATAACCGTATACAATACCATTGTTGCCGGTCCGAAAAAAGAAAAAGAAACAGATGGCCCGGAAGAAATGTATGTGATTTTGCTGGACAACGGCCGTACCAACATTCTTGCCAATGAAAAACAGCGGGAAAGTTTATACTGCATCCGTTGCGGCGCCTGCCTGAACGCCTGCCCTGTTTATAAAAACATCGGCGGGCACACCTATGCTGCCACCTACAGCGGACCGATTGGTTCCGTTATTACTCCTCATTTAAAAGATTTGGGAGAATGGAAACACCTGAGTTATGCTTCTTCGCTTTGCGGTAATTGCACCGAAGTGTGTGCCGTAAAGATCAACCTGCATGAACTGTTGCTGGAAAACCGGTATGAAGCCGTGCAGGAAGGATATAGTGGTTTTGCAGAACGCATGGCCTGGAAAATGTGGAAACAAGGCATGTTGAGCCGCAGATGGATGAATATGGCCGGTGG
>CAYPOD010000038.1:0-29744 GCA_964412375.1 uncultured Chitinophaga sp.
GCACCAGGCCCGCTGCACCGGCATACACTACAATAGAAACTTTATCCTGTTCCCTTAACTGATCAACCAGCATCTTCATGGATGATTTCACTAATGGTAATTTATTACCGCCAAACATGGAGCCTGACACATCAATGAGGAAAGTGAGATTGGAAGCCGGTAAATTTTCTGTTGGGATCTTTTTTCCCTGCAGACCGATCAGCACCAGTTTATGGTCTTTGTTCCACGGTGCATCTGAAATTTCTGTATTGATAGAAAAAGGATGATCGTTTTGCGGCTGGGGATATTCGTAGGTGAAGTAGTTGATCATTTCTTCTATTCGTACAGCACCGGCCGGAGGCAATTGTCCCTGGTTCAGAAAACGGCGGATATTGCTATAGGCAGCTGCATCCACATCAATAGAAAAGGTGGAAAGCGGGTTATCGGATACTTTCAAAAAACGGTTTTCCGTTATATTATCATAACCCTCCGTATTAAATTCATCATATATACCATCTGAGTCTTTTTCGTAATACCCGGGAGCAGGACTGACCATAATACCCGGAGCATATCCCCTAACAGCACCGGTCATATCTTTTTTGGCACGGCCTCCATATCCTACCACCACCACTTCCTGGAGTTTTGTACTAGCTGTTTTCATGGATACATTCAGTACCGTTCTGCCTTTCAGCTTCACCTGCTGTGTTTCGTAACCCACATAACTGAACGTGAGAGTAGCGTTTTTATCCGCAACCGTAATCTTAAAACTGCCGTCTGCGGCTGACACGGCGGCGGTTTGTGTGTTCTTTACTGTTATCATCACCGAAGGCAAAGGGCTGCCTTTATCGTCTGTAACAATACCGGTGACCGTATGCGAGGTAACAGGATGAAAAGCCAGCATCAGCAAAAAAACCGGCGCCAGCATAAAAAGTATTCGTTTCATAAAATGTAGTTTGAAAAAAGGGATGCCGGCATTTTTATAATTGCATAAACAAGCTGCAACCTTTTATTTGTTAATTTTAACGCTGTGTCATTTATCCGGAACATAACTCACACATCACTGGCTGATAAAGAACTGGTTCTTTTATACAAAGAATCAGGAGATATGGCTGTTTTGGGTGAATTGTACCAGCGATATATGGACCTGGTGTATGGGGTATGCCTGAAATATTATAAAGAACCGGAAACCGCCAAGGACAGTGTGATGATGATCTTTGAAGAACTGGTATCAAAATTGAAAAAGCATGACGTGGATAATTTCAGAGGCTGGCTGCACCAGGTGGCCAAAAATCATTGCCTGATGCAGTTGCGGACACCTAAAAACCTGAAAACCGTTGAGTTTAAACATGAAATTGTGCAAAGTGAGGAAAATGTGCATCTGAACGGTGTGCTGGAAAAAGAAGAGAACCTGGAAAAAATGGAATATTGTCTCGGCACCCTGGCACCTGATCAGCAGCAGGCTATACGGCTTTTTTACCTGGAAGGGAAATGTTATAATGAAATAGCCGGCATCACCGGGCAAGACTGGAACCAGGTGCGGAGTTTTATCCAGAACGGGAGAAGGAACCTGAAAATATGTATGGAAAAACAGGAAACCCGGGAAGCCAGTGCTGAAAAAAAATAAATGATGAATTTTGTAATGCCTCATGGCAACTAATGACAACATAAAAAACTTCACCGCCCTTGATATTGAAAAATATCATAGGGGTCTGCTTTCTCCGCAGCAAAGACATGCGATGGAAAAGGCTGCTCTCGATGATCCATTTCTCGCCGATGCATTAGAAGGTTATGCAGTGGAAGGAGTGAATGCAACTGCTGATATCAGCGAACTGAAAAAAAGACTGGCGGAAAAAGTGGATGGCACCAGGGTTATCCCGGTTAAAAAAGGCGGGTCAGGATCATTTCCCTGGCTGCGTGCAGCGGCGGCAGTTGTTATTATCGGTGGTGCAGCCCTGCTGGCTTACCAGTTTGTATTCACCGGCAAGAACGAGAATATAGCACAGGCACCTGTGAAAAAAGAAGAAACCGGTGCCGCTTCAACAACAACCGACACTGTTGCTGCTGCTGATAAGGTCAATAATGCAGCTGCAGAGCAAAATGTGGTTGTGGCAAATAAAGATATACCCGGCAACAATCAAACCGTAACATTAAACGGTGGCAACGGAAGAATGACTGATACAAGCAATAATGCTGAGATTTCAGCAAAGAAAATGCAATTGACAAACCAGCCTGTTGCAACAACTGATGATAAAAGCACTGAAACAGCCGCAATAGAAAAAACAAAAAGTCAGCCTGCCGGTATTGCCGCTAAAGAAAAAAATGAAGAAGCAGTAGCCGCCACGCCTAAAAAAGATGCTGATGCTGATGGTGTTGCCGATAAAATTGACCAGTCAAAAAGAAATGAGCTGGCAAAAAACCGGGCTGTGACAACCGATAAAAAATTACAGGGTATCACCAACCGTTATCAGCCCAATGTTTTCCGTGGCCGGGTGGTTGACAATAACAATAACGGGATACCTTTTGTGAATGTGACCAATGTGCAGGACAATGTAGGAACTTACACGGATGCCCGGGGTTATTTCAACCTAACTTCACCGGACAGTGTTCTGCAGGTGCAGACCCGTGCCCTTGGATTCAACAGTAATAATATTGAATTAAGAAATAATATTCCCTCCAACCAGGTGGTGCTGGAAGAAGACCGGGCCCTTGCCGCACAAATTCTTTCTACAAAAAGAGTAAATACCGAACGCCGCACCGCCAATCCCAGTTTTAAACTCGAAGGCGAGCCCGAACCTGAAGATGGCTGGGATAATTATGACAGTTACCTGGCCAATAACCTTAATATACCTCTTGACTTCAAAACCAAGCAAACTGCCCCTACCGGCTTAGTTGAGGTCTCCTTTGAGGTGAACCGTAACGGCGAACCCATTAATTTTAAGGTTGAACGGTCACTCTGCAGTAAATGCGACCAGGAGGCTATCCGCCTGATCAAAGAAGGACCCAAATGGAAACAAAAAGCCCGTAAAAAGAGAACAACGGTGGCTATACCTTTTGAAAATTATTAATTCATCAGCAGGATTTTTCGGCATTTCCACTTTCATCGCTTTCCCTACCTTTGCCTTCTCTAAAAAATGCTATTATGAAAAAAATCTTTTTGTCTGCTGCCACAGCATTTCTGTTCCTGGGTGCCGATGCACAGCAACTGCGTACACCTGCTGCCAGTACAACACAAACTATCAAACAGGATTTTGGTCTGGGCACTGTTGACCTGTCTTACTCCCGCCCAAGTGCCAAAGGAAGAACTATCTATGGAGATCTCGTTCCGTATGGAAAAGTTTGGCGTACCGGGGCCAACCAGGCCACAACGCTTACATTCAGCGATGAAGTATCCATTGGCGGCAAAAAGATCCCTGCCGGCAAATATGGATTACTCAGCATTCCGGATAAAGACAAATGGACACTGATCATCAGCAAGCAAACCAATGTGACCAGCCCGACGGCTTACAAACAGGAAGAAGATGTGGTGAGAGTGGAAGCCAAATCCATGAAGATGGATGCTAAAATGGAAACCTTCACTATGCAGTTTGCAAATGTGAAATCCAGCACCTGTGAACTGCACATTATGTGGGAGAACACGGCTGTTGCATTGCCCATCAGCACAGATGTGGACGCCAAAGTGATGGGGCAGATTGACCAGTTAATGAACAAAGACAATAAGCCTTATTTTGCTGCAGCCATGTATTACCTGGACAACGGCAAAGACCTGAACCAGGCACTGGGATGGTTTGATAAGGCTGCAGAAGCACAGCCAACTGCTTTCTGGGTGCATCACCAGCGGGCTAATTGCCTGGCCAAACTTGGCAAAAAAGCAGAAGCTAAAGCCGCAGCAGAAAAATCAAAAGCTTTGGCAACCGAAGCAAAAAATGATGATTATGTAAAGCTGAATGAAAAACTGATCGCTGAGCTGAAATAACTGAATTCTATTTTTTCAAACAAACCCTGTCAATTTGTGGCAGGGTTTTGTTTTGCCCGAAATATTCCATTCAATAGCAAACTGAAGAATATTACCCCAAATGCACCAATTGGGTTTAACCACAGAAATGACATTTTCAGGATAGGTGGTTTTGTTTTTGTCAGGAAAAATATTGTTAGCACCAACAACTCGGCCAGTACTGCCGCCCAAAAGACCACGTTGCCACTTCTGATATTTTTCAGGAAGAAAGCTACCAAAAATACTCCCAAAATCACCCCATAGAATAATGACCCCAGCACATTCACGGCTTCTATCAGGCTGTTGCCTATATTGTAAGTGAACATTGCCACGACAATACAGAAGATACCCCAGCCTAATGTGTACCACTTTGACAACCGGTATTCATCCTCACCTGATTCTTTCTTTTTGGTGAAGCGTTTATGAAAATCCACCATGCTGCAGGATGCCAGCGAATTGATCGCCGCTGCAATACTCCCCCATGAAGCTAAAAAGATAATGGCGATAAGCAGCCCTACAAGTCCCACCGGCAAATGATCCACCACAAACCGCAGGAAAATATAGTTGGTATCATTATTATCTCCTTTCACTTCATCGCTGCTGAGCCACTGCTTCACTTTTTCCCTAAGACTGTCTGACTGTTGCTGCAATAGCCGCATCTGGTCAAGCGAAGTATTTTTTTCAGCAGCATTTGCAGCAACGCTGTAGCTGGTCACAGCCTGCTGCTTATCCAGCGCCAGCATATCATAGTGTTGTTGTAAGCTGTGCAAAGAATCTTTGTAAGATGACTGCTCCAGCTTTTTCAACTGCACTTCATTAAAAAACACCGGCGCTTTGTTGAACTGGTAAAAAGTGAACACCAATGCACCCACCAGCAAAATGGCAAACTGCATCGGTACTTTCACAAAGCCATTCATGATGAGTCCGAGGCGGCTTTGTTTCAATGATCTGGCGGTAAGATAGCGTCCCACCTGGCTCTGGTCGGTGCCGAAATAAGACAAAGCAAGAAAAAAACCGCCGATGATACCACTTAGTAAATTATACTGGTCGCTCCAGTTGAAAGAGCCGTTTTCAAACCCTGTTGTGATCACATTCAGGCGGCCAAGCTTGCCGCTTACTTCCAGCGCATCTGCAAACCCGACATTGGCCGGCAGCATATTCACTACCATATAAGCAGCAAGAAACATACCGGTGAAAATGATGATGAGTTGTAATTGTTGCGTATAAGCTACCGCCTTGGCGCCCCCGCTCATGGTATAAATGATAAGGAGGCCACCCATCAGGATATTGGTGTAATAAATATTCCAGCCAAACAAAGAAGAAAGAATAATAGAAGGGGCAAACACACTGATACCGGTAGACAAACCTCTTTGCAGCAGGAAAAGAAATGAAGTCAGGGTCCTGGTTTTGTTGTCAAACCTTTTTTCAAGGTATTCATAAGCCGTATATACTTTCAGGTTGCGGAAAATGGGGACAAAAAAAATGCAGATAACCACCATCGCCAGCGGCAAGCCGAAATAATATTGCACAAACCGCATCCCGTCGGTATAGGCCTGGCCCGGTGCTGATAAAAAAGTGATGGCACTTGCTTGTGTTCCCATGATGCTCAGCAATACCAGGCCCCAGGGTAAACTGCGATTGCTGAGAAAATAACCATCAAGGTTACGGGAAGTGCGGCTTTTATACAGGCCATAGCTGATGATGGCTAGCAATGTCACAACCAGAACTATCCAATCAAGCTGGCTCATGCAAATCGTTTAGTGAATAAAGAGAACAGGATGATGAGCAGCACAAGAAAGCCGATCACCAGCACATACCAGTGTGTCCACGATTTAAAAAAAGGCGCTTTATCGTTGTCCTGTTCTGTCATATTATCTTCTATTGGTTCTTAACCACCCGGTAAAAACTATGATTCCTCCCAAAATAAGCCCGATGATCAATCCGATGCGTATCTTTTTTATAAAGATACCGAGCAACAAGCCCAATACAATGGCAAATAAAAAGGCCATTTCACTTCTGCGGATACCTGGTTTTCTCTCTGTGTTCATCGGTTTCTTAGAAAGCTTTCTTTTTATTTAAAGCAATGATATTCGCCAGTAAGCGATAAGCTCCCGGCACTCCGGCAGGCAATTGCCTGAAAAACACCAACCCGGTATAAGTGAAAAATCCCTTACCATATTTAGCGATCATCAAAGCCCCGTCTTCGGTTTTTTCGTTCGGGTCATTCATGCCCAGCACTTTTTCAAACTTCCCGGTGCTGTCAGCGCCGTGGTAAATACTTCTCTCCTGCACCCAGCCCTTAAAATCTTCCTGAGTGATCTTATTAGGAAAATTAAATACCGGGTGTTCCGGTTTCAATAAAACCACCGGCGAATTTTCATTTGTTATCCTTGTCCTTGTGATATTGAAATTATAAGGAGCTATTTTGGCTCTGACCGGACCAATATTGCTGCTGGTATTGTATTGAACGATCATGTTACCGCCATCGTTCACATATTTCATCAGCTTTTCGTAATGATTGTTCATCCACTCATTCGTGTTGTAAGCCCTTACCCCGGTGATGATGGCATCAAACTGGTTGAGATTATTTCTTGATAATTCCTTATCGGTGAGCAATGTCACTTCATAGCCCATCTGCTCGAGTGCTTCAGGAACTTTGTCACCTGCACCTGTGATATAGCCGATTTTTTTATTGAAAACTTTTAAATCTGGTTGTTGAACGGTCAGCAATGCTTGTTTAAAATAGTTGATCGAAGGGATGTGTTCGTATGAAACTGACCGTAAAATAAGTCCTGCCGAATGATAGTCCGGAGATAAATTAACCTTATACACTTTTTCGTTTAAAGAACTATCCCGGACATAGTCGGGCCAGATTTGCCTTTTCTGCAAAGAGAAACCTCCAATCAAATAGGGAAGTGTATCAGCTTTGGAAGAGAAGGCCTGTGATACAGCGGCTGGAGATGGAACAGAGATATGCTTATTTGCAACAATATTAAATTCAATATTCTTATTACGGTTTGTTTTGATATGCACAGGTGAAAAGTCTCTAAAGGTAGCAGTAGGAATGATTACAAGTGGCTGGTAGAGCTCCCCTCTCACCGGGTCAGTAAATTTATATCTCACTGGTCTTGAGAAACTGAAATTCTCACCAAAAATTTTCAGATGCATAGCCGCTATATAAGCCGGGTCAACATCAGGCTGCCCGATTTGCTGCTGGTCAAGCACATTAAAATATCCTTCTTCCATCTTATTCGCGAGCCAGTATGGTTGTGTGACCGGTTTGACAGAAGGGACGTAAAATGTTTTAGCAAAATTTACGTTCCTGTTCTTTTCCAAATTCCTGTTGAGGCTGGAATCAAAGGCATCAATGGTTATACGCTGTAACACGGCATCCACTCCCAGGCGGTTATTAAATGAAAAATTTATTCTTACAGAATCTGTTTGCACTGCATATTGCTCAGTAGTAGTTGCATCCATGAACAAACCACTGCATTGAGCAATAAGCTCCTTCACTTCTTTAATCTTTTGTGTTTTCCAGAAACCATCTTCCATTGCCGAAAGAGCTTTGTATAACTCCACCAAACCCTTGACCGATTTTTCAGGATGTATGAAGTCAAACGAAGCAGATAAATCGCTAACCATCTTTTCAATCGCCTCCCCTCCTTTCACTCTTTTCCAGCTCAGCTCAACGCCATCCATCAGGTCATTTGCGGGTGCATCACCTTTTGTTGTTCTGAAATATTCCAATGCCTCGCCGCGACCAGCCGGCACTCCAAAACCCTGGCTCTTGTGCTGGCTGCGGCTTTCGGCTGATATTTCACCATAGCTTTTGCCCAATAACGGATTGTATCCGCCTACATCAAATTTGAACTGATCGGGACTGGTGGTGTTGGTGCCGCCAAAATTGAAAGAATTCCACAACACTCTTTTGGCCTGCCACGGTTGCACATATTTTAACTGTTCAGGAAACCGTGTTGGATCGGCAGCCGCACTAAATGCTTCATTGGCTAATATAGCGGAAGCTGTGTGATGCCCATGTCCACCTTCGCCTGTAGTCGGAAATCTTGTGATGATGACATCAGGCTGAAATTTCCGTATCACCCACACCACGTCACTCAAAATTTTCTCCTTATCCCATTTGGTAAATGTTTCTTCCGGTGTTTTGGAATAACCAAAATCAAAAGCCCTGGTAAAGAATTGTTCACCGCCATCAATTCTTCTTGCGGCTAATAATTCCTGTGTCCGTATCATTCCCAATTCTATCCCCTGCTCATCACCAATAAGATTTTGCCCGCCATCGCCACGGGTGATAGACAAATAACCGGTGCGGTATAACCTGTCTTTGGATAAATAAGCGATCAGCCTTGTATTCTCATCATCCGGATGCGCCGCCACATACAACACAGAGCCCAGCACATTGAGTTTGCGAATGGCCTGGTACATTTCGGCAGAGGTCCAGCTGTGGGGAGGTTGGGCTAAGAGAGTAAAGGAGTAAAAGAGTAAAAGAGTCAATACAGCAACTTTTCGCATAGCCAGAATTATTCGGCGAATATAAATCATGTTCTGTAAGGGGATGACCCCTTTATATAACAATATCCCCGTATCATATGCCAAGACAAACAATACGGGGATATTTTATCTTTTTCTTCACGATTACTGCCCCACCAGGAACACGGCATTGCAGAACATCAGCTTACCATTTTCCCAGAAATTGCGGAACAAGAGGTTGTCCGTAAGATAAGTGATGCTGCCATTTCCCATGGGTTGCACGGCAAACAATAAACCATCTTTAAGCCGGTCTTTTAGCTTATTGCCTACAAATCCCGCCACCTGGTTATCTTTTTTAATCACACCCACATTCCAGCCGCGGTCTTTCATGAAATCGTAGATCACATCATCCAGCTTGAGGGTGTAATAATAATTGGGATAGCCAAATGCCAGCGGATGGCTGTTGTCGAGTTCCACTTTATAGATGGAGCCCGGTGTGGTGCCGGGGATATAATCCCTTTCCCTGTTTTCAAATAACCGCAAGGCATTGTAATCATCTTTCCCATCTTTTTTGTCACCCTCATCTTCCTTTTTGGATTTGATGCCAAAATCAGCTCTTGACAATGCACCCACTGCGCCTTCCAGTGCTACCACCCTGCCGCCTTTATTGATCCAGTCACGGAAAATGTCGGCAGATGATTTTTCATTGAGAAAACGGTAATTGCCTGTTGGCATCACCAGCACATCTATCTCATTCCAGTTGGCCCTTCCCATATCATTCACATTGATCAGCGTAACCGGATAGTCAATCTGCTGCTCAAAGAAATGCCACACTTCCCCGGCATCATTGGCGCTGATGCCTTCACCGGTGAACATCGCCACTCTCGGTGCTTTTAATGGATGCACCCTGCCGCTGCCAAAATCATATCCCTTGTCTACAAAACCGGTAGTAACCGGGTACAACTGCACATTGTTGTCATCTGCTGCTTTTCTCACTTCGGTCCAAAGGTTGTTGCCAAAAGAAGTATTGGCCGTCCGAAGGATGATGATGGAGCCCCTGTCAAATTTTTGCCCGTTCACTTCAAAGGGTTGCTCTGCATAGCGCAGTAAAATTCCTTTTTTCAACATCTGGCCCACAGCTTTCACGGTTTGCAATCCATTCCAGGGAAGCACATAGCCATATGTCGTGTTTTCATTAGACACTTTTATTTTGGCAGGCGCCGCACCGGCATTGATCCTGTCACGGCTGGCAAAAGCATCCACACCATACACATAAGGTAAAGCCCATGCAGTGATATCGTATGTTGCGGAATCTACTAATTTACTTTTGGGTTCAAACAACACTTTCACCATGGCCGAACGGGGCTGCAATGCGCTGATCACAATATCGCCGCTGCCGAGAGTAAAAGCTTCTTCTTTAGCAGTATGATAATTGAACCCCTTGCCTGCACCTGAACCGCTGCCATACTGGATACCGTTTTTATCCAGCAACTCTAATAAAGAAGCGATCCGCTCATTGTTTTTGGGATTGTTTTTGATCACATAGGTCTTGTATTCACCAATACCTGCTGAAACAGCATCATTGAAATATTTGCGAAACTCTTTGATGAGCCTGGATGCATTTTGCGATGAAACTTCGATAGTGGCCAGTGAAGTGGTGAAATGATGCGTGGCCCTGTCCATCAGTGTCAGTGTATCTCCTTCATCATTCAAAACCGCCGCACCACCGGCGCCGCCACCGCCTTGTTCATAAGTCATGCCAATAGCGCCGTTGTAAGTCGGGTAAGTGTCCCCGTAAGAAGGATAAAAAAGATCAAAGATCTCTTTCGTAAAATAAAGCCAGCCGTTCTGATCAAAATATTTGGCGTTATTTTTTCCAATGGCCACCTGGAATTCCCGCTGAAAGGGTGTGATCACTTCATGATAAGGCTGTGCCGCCGGAGCGAAATAATAAGGCTGGTTGATGCCCTGCTCATGATAATCCACATGTATCTGCGGCATCCATTGATTATATTGAATAATACGCTGCCTGCTTTCTAATTGTGTTTGCCAGGCCCAGTCACGGTTAAGATCAAAATTATAATGATTGGTTCTGCCTCCGGGCCAGGGTTCCCGGTGTTCTCTTGCATATATTTTTGGATCTGTATTTTTTCCCACCACGGAATTGAACCAGTTCACATAGCGGTCTCTCCCATCAGGATTGATGCAGGGATCAATCACCACTACTGTATTCTTCAACCATTCTTTTGTTCGTGTATTCGACGGATCCACCAATGCCCAGATAGTCATCAGCGCTGCTTCGGATGAAGAAGTTTCATTACCATGTACATTATAGCTCAGCCAAACAATGGCCGGTGCATTTTCTTCAATAGCAGCTGCCCTGTCCCTGGCAAGATTTGCCAGGCGAAGGTTATTCATACGAATTTGCTCAAGGTTACGGATATTTTCTGCCGAAGAAACAAAGGTGAGCAGTAGTGGACGGCCTTCATTGGTTTGACCATATTGCTGCAGTTTCACCATAGCAGAAGCATTGGCCGCTACATGATTAAAGTAGTTAACGATCTTCCAGTGAGGAGTGTAGCGGCTCCCCACTTTATATCCTAAAAATTCATCTGGTGATTTCAATTGCGACCAGCCAGCAACACAACCGGCGACCAGCAAAACAGAAAGCAGTAATTTCCTTCCCATGTGTATTGGTTTTAGTATGGCAATATACAGAAGCCCCATCATTTACCCGAAGATTTCTGAGGTTTGAAAAAGTGTTTTGTGTAGTTTTATTTTTTAAGCACCTGACACATGTATATCAAATCCTTTTTTCTTCTTCTTGCGGGCATACATCTCTTTTCCTGCACATCTTCCCAGAAAAATAATTCCGCCGCAAGTGCTGTCAACCCCTTCGATTATACCATCACAAAAAAAGTGATTGCCGAAAACGGTGCTGTGACATCGGCCCATCCGCTGGCCAGCCAGGTGGGTGTGGAAATGTTGAAACAGGGCGGCAATGCAGTGGATGCCGCAATTGCCACACAACTGGCATTGGCGGTTGTATATCCCAATGCCGGCAACCTGGGAGGCGGTGGCTTCACCGTAGCAAGACTCAGCAACGGACAAA
Source organism: uncultured Chitinophaga sp. (assembly GCA_964412375.1). Lineage (GTDB taxonomy): Bacteria > Bacteroidota > Bacteroidia > Chitinophagales > Chitinophagaceae > CADEDV01. The sequence goes on from CAYPOD010000038.1 coordinate 11,571, forward strand.
TGCTCGCCATTGACTATCGTGAAAAAGCACCGGGCAAAGCCCACCGGGATATGTATCTTGATCCCGATGGCACCCCCCGCACAGATAAAAGCATGTACGGACATCTGGCCAGTGGTGTTCCGGGTTCAGTAGCCGGTATTTTTGAAGCTTATCAATATGCTAAGCTTCCTTTTGAAAAACTCATTCAACCGGCCATTGATCTTGCCGAAAAGGGATTTGCCATCACAGAGCGGGAAGCCAGCGGATTGAATCGTTTGCAGCATGATCTGAAAAAATACAATACAGTGATGCCGGTGTTTGTCAAATCCACCGGCTGGAAGAAAGGTGACACCCTGATACAAAAGGACCTGGCCGCCACGTTAAAAAGAATACAGCAAAACGGTGCTGCTGGTTTTTATGAAGGAGAAACCGCCCGACTCATCATAGAAGAAATGCAAAGAGGCGGAGGTATCATAACACTTGAAGACCTAAAAAATTATAAAGCCGCTTCCCGTGTGCCCCACCAGTTCAGCTACAAAGGATACCAGGTGATCGGTATGCCTATGCCCAGCAGCGGTGGATTGCTGTTGCACCAGATGATGAAAATGATCGAAGACAGGAATATTGCTGCCATGGGTTTTCATTCCACACAAGCAGTGCAACTGATGACAGAAGTGCAACGCAGGGCTTTTGCAGATCGGGGAGAATATATGGGCGATATGGATTTTTATAAAGTGCCGGTGCATATTCTTTCTTCTGAAAAATACCTGGCCGATAAAATGAAAAATTATGACCCGGCAAAAGCTAACAGCAACGAGAATGTAAAACCCGGTATGGCATCAGCTTATGAAAGTGAAGAAACCACACACCTGAGTGTGATTGATAAGGAGGGAAATGCCGTTTCCATCACCACCACGCTGAACAATTCTTATGGAAGCCGGACAGTGATCGGTGGGGCCGGATTTTTCATGAATGATGAAATGGATGACTTCAGCATCAAACCGGGAGTGCCCAATATGTACGGCGCCATCGGTAATGATGCCAATGCCATTGTACCCAATAAACGGATGCTAAGTTCCATGACACCGACTATAGTGCTCAAAGACGGGAAGCCATATATAGTTGTTGGCACACCGGGAGGAACCACAATCCCCACCCAGGTTTTTCAAACTTTGGTCAACCTGCTGGAGTTTAACCTCAGTCCCGAAGATGCTGTAAATAAACCCAAGTTTCATCACCAATGGCTGCCGGATGAACTGGCACTTGAAAAAGGATTTCCACAGGTGGTTCGTGACTCTTTGCAAAAAATGGGTTATGTGATCAAAGAAAGAAGCGGCATTGGACGCACAGAACTTATCGTGGTGAGGCCCGATGGTAAATTTGAAGCCATTGCCGACAGCCGGGGAGATGATGGGGCTGCTGGATGGTGATAGCAGGAATCGGTTAATAGTATTAGTCGGTAGACATTAGTCAATAACCTGGTATAAATTTTAAGCAATGTCTTCAATTGGTCAAGAGTATTTAAATACTGCCATTCGCCGGGTGAAATATTATAAAGACCTGGCGGATAAAACATTTGCCCAGCTTAAGGATGAAGATTTTCATTTCCGGGCTTCCACCGAATCCAACAGTATTGCCATCATCATTCAGCATATGGCCGGCAATATGCTCAGCCGCTGGACCAATTTTCTCACTGAAGACGGCGAAAAAGAATGGCGGCAGCGGGATGGCGAGTTTGAAATAAATGACCTGGGCAAACAGCAATTACTCGAAATATGGGAAAAGGGATGGTCATGCTTCCTTTCTGCTTTAGCTTCACTACAGGAAGTAGACCTGCTTAAAACTGTTTATATCCGTCAGGAACCACTCACCGTTATTGACGCCATCAACCGGCAACTGGCACACTATCCCTACCATGTCGGTCAAATCCTGTTTATCGGTAAAATGCTGAAAAATGAAAATTGGCAAAACCTTTCTGTTCCAAAAGGACAATCTCTTCAGTATAATCAAAGCGGGAATGCGAAAGACCCGGCGAAAAAGTTTTAAGCAATGTGGAATTCCACATTCAATTTATCTAATCATGAATAAAAGCAAACTGCTTTAATTCGTAGAATACCATCTGCTTATATAATAAAATTTGTTTTTTGATCCCTGGTACATTTGCATAGCTGGATTTAATTTCTATTTTTATCGGCTAGTTTTTCCAGCCCCTCCAGCCGGATGGCGGTAAAAATCCTTGCAAGAAAAGCCATCCTTTACCCTTTAACACAATATCCCTACTTATTTAAAATGAAACTGCAATGAGAAAGTTCCTGCTATTCAGCATGTTATTTATTTCTGTAATGGGGCAAAGCCAGGTGCAAATTGGCGTTTTTGGAGGATCACATCTATCGTCGGTCAACTACCAGATTCAAGGCGACAAGCAAAAAGATAAACACCGGTATGGCTACCAGGCAGGTATCAATTGGAAAATCCCTGTTGAAGGGAATCTTTATTTTTCCCCGGCAGCATTTTACAGCCGTAAGGGGTATAACGTCAAGTTTGATAAACCGGCTTACCCGCCGGGACCGGAAGCCCTTACAAACAGAACCACTTTTCACACTGTGGAACTGGCCTTTATGCTACAGCATGACTTCAGCAATATGCCGGACCACTTCTTCTTCAGGGGAGGACCTTCCCTGGACTTTCATCTTTTTGGCCGGGAAAAATTTGATACGGACGATGGCAAAGTGAAGCGCAACACTCCTTTTGGTTACGACAAATATGGCCGTTACGCTGCCAATTTTATCATGCAGGCTGGCTACGAAGCCCACAATGACCTTTTCTTTTTCATACAATACACATACGGGCTTGCCAGCATCAACAACAAAGATGAAGGTCCCAAAATCCGCCATCGTTTGTTTGGCATTTCGGTGGGAAAATACCTGGGTAAGGGCAAGCCCTGGTAAACCACTGCGCAGCAGAACGCAGCTTTGTTAAGAACCCGCTAAACTCTTTTTATTTCCCGCCTCCTGGCCCAGCAAGAAGATCACCATTCAGCCTGTAAGCCGTTTGTATAGTAATTGGCTTCTTTAGTACTAATTTATTGGTACTGAATTTGCCTGAAGCAGACGAATAGCTATTTTTACAATACAAATACCCTTGCTGAAAAGAATCAAGAAAATATTGCTGTGGTTTCTCGGCTCGCTTCTTTTCCTGTTGCTGGCGATATTTATTTTCATCCAAACACCTTTTGGCCAAAACTGGATCGTTTCAAAGGTTACCAAACGGTTATCCAAAGACCTGGGAACAGAAGTAAGTATCGGTCATGTTGACTTTTCTCTTTTCAACCGGATGCACCTGGAACAGACACTGATCAGGGATCTGTCCGGTGATACCCTTCTTTTTGCAGGAGACCTGAATGTCCTCATCACGGACTGGTTTTTCATCAAGAAAAAAGCAGAACTGAAATATATCGGCCTGGAAGATGCCGTAATAAAATTTCAGCGAACCGATTCCGTATGGAGCCAACAATTTCTCTTTGATTATTTTTCTTCCCCCTCAACTAGCGAACCCAAACAGAAAAAAGCCGGCATGTCTCTCAATCTTAAAAAAGCTGAACTCAAAAATGTTTATTTCCTGAAAAAAGATGCCTGGCTGGGTGAAAACATGCTGGTAAGGCTGGGGTCCTTAAGTCTTGATGCCAATGAAATTGACCTGGCCGGCAACAAGGCCGATATTAATTCATTGCTCATCAATGAACCTTATGTGCATTTGTCGAGCTATCCCAAACTGAAACCCTCCGTTATCAACAAAGAAGAAGAAAGAGATGATACTATACTGGATGAGTTAGAATCTGTCTTCAATGACAGCACCCTGCAATGGAATAGCAGTGGCTGGCAGGTGCAGGTTAGCAAAATGAAAATAAAAGACGGCAATTTCAGAACTGACAAAAAAACTGAAAGAGAAACATTCACCTACTTTGACGGGCAACACCTGGAGTTTGGTAATGTGCAGGGAGAATTTGAAAATATCCGCTGGTTCAGAGACACCATCAGCACCCGCATGAGCCTTTCTGCCAAAGAACGAAGTGGTTTTGAAGTGAAAAAAATGCTGGCCGATGCCAAAGTAACTCCTACAGAAATGGCATTTGCCAACCTGGATATTGAAACCAACAACAGCACCATCCGTAATTACTTCCGGATGAGTTTTAAGAGTTTCAACAGTATGGGTGATTTCATTCACCAGGTGAATATGCAGGGAGAATTTGACAAGGCCGAAATTGACAGTGATGATATTGCTTTTTTTGCACCGGCTCTCAGCACCTGGAAAAAAAGAATTGTGCTGAATGGTCGCATACGCGGCACCGTGGACGACCTGGTGGGCCGAGACCTGCTGGTGCAGGCGGGCAACAGCACCCTGCTCAACGGTGACATCACTCTTACGGGTCTGCCCGACATTGACGAAACCTTTATTGATTTTAAAGCCAATGATTTCAGAACTACCTATGGCGATGCGTTGACCATTGTTCCTGCACTGAGAAAAGTGAGCAGTCCCGATCTTAAAAAGATACAATACGTCCGCTTTAATGGCAGCTTCACAGGTTTTGTCCGCGACTTTGTAACCTTTGGTACCATTCAAACCAATTTAGGTGTTATAAAGAGTGACCTGAACATGAAACTGCCGCCGGGTCAGCAACCGGTATATTCAGGCAATATAGTCACGGACAATTTCCGGTTGGGTGAGTTTATCCGTGAGCCGCAGGTCGGCGCTTTATCCATGGAAGCAGAGATAAAAGGCAGGGGGCTGGAAGACAGGTACCGCAATGCCAATATCAAAGGTCGCATCCGGTTTATTGATTTCAACGATTACCGCTATCATAATATTGGCATCAACGGCGATCTGAACAAAAAACTCTTTGATGGTTTTTTATCTGCACAGGATGAAAATGCAGAGCTGACGTTGAATGGTAAAATTGATTTCAATGATGAAATTCCGGCTTTTAATTTCAATGCTGATATAAAAAAACTATGCCTGCTGCCGCTTAATATAACCGACAATGATATTTCCTTTACCGGCAGGCTCAATGCGGACCTGATCGGCGCCACCATTGATGATTTTTCGGGTACTGCTTCGATCTATGACGGAACATTGTTGCACAACGGGGAAAGACTGCCCTTTGATTCGCTTTCGATTTCTTCTTTTTATACTGATAATGTAAAGAAGCTCAGTGTGAGTTCTAATGAGTTTGAAGGAAACATAACCGGCAACTTCAGTATCAACGACCTGCCCGAATCATTCCAGTTATTCCTGAGCAAATATTACCCTGCTTATATCAAAGCCCCAAAAAAGATACCGGCTAACCAGGTTTTCAATTTTGAAATAACAACACAATTTGTGGAAGATTATGTACGCCTCGCCGACAGTAGTCTTTCCGGTTTTAATTACAGCCATATCACCGGCAGCCTTGACACCCGAAACAATTTGCTGAACTTACAGGCAGCTATTCCGCAATTAAAATATGGCCGTCAAAATTTTGACGATGTTACTTTGGAAGCAAAAGGCAATTTCGACAGTGTGACATTGTCAGGCAGTGCCCGCAACATATATTTAAATGATAGCCTCAGTATCCCGTTAGCTGAGTTTAATATCAATGGAAGGAATGATTCATCAAAAGTGAGCATTTTCAGCGGAGCCAGCCAGGCGGTTGACAAAGCAAATCTTAATGCATTGGTGCTTACCTACGAAGATGGAGTGAAAATTGAAGTGGATCCTTCCAGCTTTGTGATCAACAGTAAAACATGGACCATTGATGACAATGGCAGCCTTGAATTCAGGGGAAATGCAGATGCCAGCGGTCAGCTTGTGCTGCGGGAAGGCGAACAGGAAATCCGGATGCGAACGGTGCCCGCTGGACAGATTAACCGGAATGATTTGGTGGTGGAACTAAAGCGGGTAAATCTTGGCGATTTTTCTCCCTATATTTTACCACACAACCGACTGGAAGGTTTATTGTCAGGCACAGTGAAAATAGAAGACCTTGCCGGCAAGAACTTAAAGATCAGTTCTGAAAACATAGAAACTAAATTCCTCCGCCTTGACAATGACTCGCTGGGCGAGGTGAAAGCAAACCTGCTGTATGATGGTGCCGCCCAGGAATTGAAAGTAAATGGCAACACCCTGAACCAGGAAAATTATCTCGGCTTCAATGCTAATTTGTTTTTTGGCGACAGGGAGGCACAAAAGAAAAACCTGATCGCATTATCACCCCGAAATTTTCAATTAAGTGTGCTGGAACGTTTCCTGGGCGATCTTTTTTCCGACATCCAGGGCTTTCTTACCGGCGATTTCAGTGTGCAGGGAGAGTTTGACAACCTAAGTGTGTATGGCAAGGGAAGAATGAAGGAAGCAGGACTGAAGATCAATTTCACCCAATGTTTTTATTATATAGAAGAAAGCGACCTTGAATTAAAACCTACTGAAATAAGACTGGATGGGCTGGTACTAAAAGACCCGGTAACAGGCAACCCCATTTATGTGAACGGGAATATCCTGCACAGCGCCTTTAAGAATATGTTCTTTGATGTGAGAGTTAGTACCCGTAAGCCATTTTCAAAAGGAGACGAAAACAACCGGCCGGTGCAATTACTGAACACCAGCTACCAGGACAACCAGCAGTTTTATGGCAATGTGAAAGGAACAGGATCATTTGTTTTGCAGGGCCCGCAATCTGAAATGATCATGGCCATCAGCGCCATTGCTTCTACAAGAGACAGCAGTTATATCACCATCCCTCCTGCTAAAAGCCGTGAATCTGGCATGGCTGATTTTTTGGTGGAAAGAAAATATGGAAGAGAATTAAGCGACAGCAGTTTGAAAAGTGGTGGTGGCAATGTGATCTATGACCTTGACATCACAGCCAACCCGATGGTGAATGTAAAAGTGCAACTTGATGAACTGACCGGTGATGAGATCAAAGGCAGGGGCAGAGGAACATTAAATATCCATTCCGGCACCAATGAACCATTACGGATCAGGGGCCGTTTTGATATAGAAGAAGGCGATTACCGTTTCACCTTCCAGAGTTTTGCCAAAAAAGATTTTAAAATAAAGAAGAACGGCAACAATTTCATCGAATGGACAGATGATCCTTATGATGCCCGCATCAATTTTGAAGCGGTTTATACGGCTGACCGGGTAAGTTTTGCCCCCCTGGTAAATTCTTTGCCCGGTGTTGATGCCAATCTTTCCCGGGCAAGAGGTGATGTGTATGTGGTGGCCACATTATCTGAAAAACTCTTTGAACCCGCCATTAAGTTTTCACTGGAATTTCCTACCAGCAGCCCTGCGGTAACAGATCCGGGTCTTGCATTCACCCTGAAGCAATTGGAAGAAAACATCAATGAGATCAACAAACAAGTCACTTACCTGATCGTATTCAATAGCTTTACACCTGTTGAAGGCGGGGTTTCCACTGAATCTTCAGCATTTAACATCAGTGAAATTGCCACCAGCACCATTTCCGGCATCTTCCTGGGTGTGATCAATGATCAGTTAAATAAGATCCTGGGAAAACTGCTAAAGAATGAAAAATACCTGATCAACCTGAATACCTCCGTTTATAACCGTAATGTTATTGATCCGAATAATAAAACAGCGCTGAACCTTACCAGCAATGTCAACTTTTCTGTTGGCCGTTCTTTCTTCAACGACAGGTTCATCATCACCGCAGGCGGTGGTTTTGATGCACCGTTGCAACAAGAAAGCAATGTGCAGCAAAGTATTCAACTGCTACCGGATGTTACCATGGAATGGCTGATCAATGAATCAGGCACCATCCGTGCATCTTTCTTCTACCGGGAAAATGCAGACTTTCTCACCACCAATTCATCCGGTGGTCCTGGCAGGGCCCGGCGTTACGGTGGCAGTCTTTCATATAGGAAGGAATTCAATAAACTCAGTGACCTTTTTGGTGGAGGAAAATCTTCCGGTAAAAAAGCAAGCGACCCGGCAAAGGATGATGAGCCAACAACATCAACCGAAGGCACGAAAGAGGAAGAAAAAGTAAATACCAATAATCAAAAAGAGAAAAAGGATTAATGGGTTTGCCCCCTGTCCAAAATCTCGTGTCCCAGTTTATCTCTTTTGGTCTGCAGGTACTTCTCGTTATGCGGATTCGGCGAAGTAACAATAGGGATATTCTCAACGATCTCCAGTCCATAGCCTATCAGCCCTACCCTTTTTTTCGGGTTATTGCTCATTAACCTCAGCTTTGTAATGCCCAGGTAGCGCAGCATCTGTGCGCCGATGCCATAGTCCCGCTGGTCCATTTGAAAGCCCAGGTGCAGGTTGGCTTCCACCGTATCCATACCTTCTTCCTGCAGGCGATAGGCTTTCAGTTTATTAAGCAGGCCAATGCCCCGGCCTTCCTGGTTCATATATAAGATTGCTCCTTTCCCCTCTTTCTCCACCATCTGCATGGCTTTGTGCAGTTGATCCCCGCAGTCGCACCGCAGTGAACCCAATATGTCGCCGGTGAAACAGGAAGAATGTACACGAACTAAAACGGGTTCATCCTTTTCCCATTCCCCTTTTAGTAATGCCAGGTGTTCACTGCTGGAATTCTTTTCCCGGAAAGCCACCAATTTGAAGTCCCCATAAAGTGTGGGCATATCCACCCGAACCACTTCTTCAATCAATGAATCTGACTTGATTCTGAATTCAATGAGATCTTTGATTGAAATTATTTTGAAGTCGAATTTTTTGGCTATTTCAATTAATTGCGGCAAACGGGCCATACTGCCATCATCATTCATGATCTCCACCAGCACACCCCCCGGTTCCAGTCCGGCCAGTCTTGCCAGGTCAACAGCAGCTTCGGTATGCCCGGCTCTTCGCAACACCCCTCCTCTTTTAGCCCTGAGCGGAAAAATATGACCCGGACGACCAAAATCTGCAGATTTGGCCCTGGGATCTATCAATGCCTGTATAGTTTTGGAGCGGTCGTGGGCTGAAATTCCGGTGGTACAGCCATGTCCCAGCAGGTCAACAGAAACAGTAAATGCCGTTTCATGCAGGGCGGTATTATTATTGACCATCAGTTCAAGTCCCAGTTCGTCACAACGTTCTTCGGGTAATGCCGTACAGATTAGCCCCCTTCCATACTTCGTCATAAAGTTTACAACTTCCGGAGTCACATGTTGTGCAGCAGCAATAAAATCACCCTCATTTTCCCGGTCCTCATCATCCACCACTACCACCAGTCGCCCCTCACGGATGTCTTTTATGGCCGCTTCAATCTTGTCAAACATATTTCGGTTTTCAGCAAAGGTAGGCACAAAAAGCCGGGTGCCGGAAAACCCGTTTTGCAGGCAGCAAAAGCCTGCTTAACCCTGTCTTTATGAAAGCTTAACCCTGAGTTACGATTTGTTAATATTTGTATATATTTAGAAAGCGAATATTCCCTTTCTTTGCAACCGAAAACAAAATCTTTATGCTTAAGAGAATCATGACCTTGGTTGTCCTGCTATTAGCTATTTCATTTGCAGTTACAGCACAGATAACTACCTCCAGTATTTCGGGATCAGTTAAGAATGCCACCGACGAACCTCTGGTCGGGGCCACTATTACTGCCACCCACCTTCCCTCAGGAACCCGGTACAGCACCACCACCCGGGCCGGTGGTGTTTATTCCATCGCTAATATGCGGGTTGGAGGCCCTTATACGATTGAGATCAGCTTTGTGGGCTTTGTCACAGACAGACAGGAAGACATTTTTTTAAAACTGGCAGAAACCTTTTTGTTGAATTCTTCACTAAAACCTTCAGCCGGTGAATTGACCAATGTTGTGATCACTACTGCTGCCAGAAGAAATCCGATTCTTAATGCAAAGCGGACCGGAGCGGTAACCAATATTGGTATAGAGCAAATCCAGCGTCTGCCCAGCATCAGCCGGGGTCTGAATGATTTTACCCGTGCCACACCACAAGCCAGTGGCAATGCTATCGGTGGAGGAAATTTCCGCCAGAACAACTTTACCATTGACGGCGCAGATTTTAATAACAACTTTGGTATTGGTGAAAACCTGCCCGCCAACGGTGCACCCATTTCTATTGACGCCATTGAAGAGTTGTCTGTAAACATCACGCCTTTTGATGTACGCCAGTCCGGCTTCATCGGCAGTGCTATCAATGCAGTTACCCGTTCCGGAACCAACCGTTTCACCGGTTCCGTATATAATTATTTCCGTACAGAAAAGAACAGGGGTGAAAAGGTGGGTAAGAATATAGCAGTTCGCCCGGCCGAAGAATTTGATCAGTGGGGATTCCGCTTGGGCGGACCGATCATCAAGAATAAATTATTTTTCTTCTTCAGTTATGAAACGGAAAAGCAACCTACCGTAATTCAATCAAGGGTTGCGGCTACACCTTCTGCTGCCTTTGGCAGCGCTCCGAATATTTCCCGGCCAACTGCTGCAGAGCTTGATCTGATCAGCGAATACCTGTTTAATACTTACGGTTACGTTACAGGACCTTATCAGGGATATTCCACTGAGATCAATCGCAAAAAATATATGGGCCGGTTAGACTGGAACATCAGTGATAAGCATAAACTGAATATCCGTTATAGCCAGGTAGAAGGCGGAGAGCCGGTTGGTCTGAATGGTTCAAGATCACCTTTTGCCCAATTTACAACCGGTCAGGGTCGCCTGGACAACACGGCTCATTGGTTCAAAAACTCTAACTATTTCCAGGGTGCCAATTTCTATTCATTGGCAGCTGAGTTAAATTCAACATTTGGTAAACTATCCAATACATTCAGGGCCACCTATACGTTCCAGAATGACTCCCGTCAGTCGGATAGCCAGATCTTCCCGTTTGTTGATATCCTGAAAGACGGCATTCCGTTTACTTCTTTTGGCTATGAGCCTTTCACTTTCGGAAATCTCAGAAAAGTAAAAACCTACTCATTTGTAAACAACCTGAGCTGGACGGTGAACAAACACAACTGGACAGTGGGTGCACAGGTTGATCTGAACGAGACTGTTAACGGGTTCCAGCGTTTTGGAACCAGTTATTACACCTTCAATACATGGGATGATTTTGTGAATGGTGAAAAACCCCGTGATTTTGGTATCACTTATTCTCTGGCTCCGGGCTTTGCCCAGGCTTTCCCAAAATTCAACTTTGCCCAATACTCTGTATATGGCCAGGATGAAATCGCTATCAATAAAAATTTCAGGCTGACACTGGGTCTTCGTCTTGATCTGCCCACTTATCCGGATATATTCGAAATTCAAACCCACCCGCTTGTTACAAACCTGAGTTTTGCTAACGGAGAAAAAATCAATACTGGTAACCTCCCTTCCAATACGTTGATGTGGTCTCCCAGGGTTGGTTTCAACTGGGATCTGTATGGTGATCGTTCGCTCCAGATTCGCGGTGGTACAGGAATTTTCACCGGTCGTGTACCTTTTGTGTGGGTAGTGAGCCAGTCTGGGGATGCCGGTATGCTGCAGGTAACACAAACTTTTGCAGGACAAGCAAGCACACCTGGCCCTTTCAATCCTGATCCGGCGGCTTACAGACCTGCAACCCCCCCGGCAGCAGGTACCGTGATTCCTAATCCAATCAGCGCCTTAACAGAAAATTTCAGAAATCCGCAGACATGGAAAACAAGTTTGGCAATGGATACAAGGTTGCCCGGTGGTATCATTGCAACAATTGAAGGTATCCTGAACAGGGATATTAATACTGCCATTTTCAGGAATGCCAACCTGGTCGATCCAACAGCTTTGAACGCCAGCGGTAATTATCCTGACAGGCGACTGATCTATCCAAGTGGCAATGCCAAATATATCAACCGCCTGACCAATGGTTTACCAAACCCCAATGGTGGCGCCTTTAATGCCATTGTTCTTGACAATGCCAGCAGAGGATACTATTTCTCTTTGACTGCAAAGCTTGAAAAACAGTTCCGTAACGGATTGTTTGCTTCTGTTGCTTATGTGAAATCAATGGCAGAGAATTTCTTTGATGGAAGCGGAAGCCAGCCGTTGTCGGCATGGCAGGGTGTTCCTGGCACTCCTACCGTAAATGGTGCCAATAACCCTGTTTTAGGAACTACCAGCTACGTTATTCCAGATAGGATTGTAGCCACCTTCTCTTACCGCAAAGAGTATTTCAAAAAACTGGCTACTACTATTTCTGTATTCTATTCCGGCGGCATCCAGGACAGGTTTTCTTATACTTATTCAGGCGACTTCAACAATGACGGAGCCAATTTTGACCTGATCTATGTGCCGAGAAATGCCTCTGAGATTGATTTTGTGGCACAAACTGTGAATGGCGTTCTTTATACACCTCAACAACAGAGTGATATTTTCTTCGCTTTTGTTGAGCAGGATAAATATCTCAGAAGAAGAAAAGGTCAGTATGCAGAAAGAAACGGCGCTCAACTGCCCTGGAGAAACCAGTGGGATGTTAAGATCCTGCAGGATGTATTCACCAACATCGGAAAGAACAGGAACACCCTCCAATTCAGCCTTGACATTTTCAATTTTGCCAACCTGCTGAACAAAAATTGGGGTGAGTTGAAAACTGCCAATGTCCCTTCGCTGCTGGTGCCGGTTACTTTCCCCAATGCTGGAAGCGCAACAAGACCAACCTTCAGACTTAATGTTGACAGGGGGAACCTGCCGTCCACTACGTACCGTGATAATGTTAGTGTGTTCTCTACTTACTTTATGCAGTTTGGAATCAGGTACATTTTCAACAACTGATAATAATCTCTACAATACATAAAGAGAAAGACCATCATTTGATGGTCTTTCTCTTTTATAGTCAGGTATTTTTTATCTGCCCCACCCCCATTGCAAAAATAGAGGCATTGCTTTCGCCCAGGTGGCAATATCGTGGGCTCCGTCCGGCATCTCGAGGTAGAAAACATCACTGCCCTGCTCATACCCCTTTGCCTGCAATTCGTTCAGCAAATCACGGGTATCATCTATTGAGTCTATAATACCATTGTTGTTACGATCCCATGTTTCATCTTTATTCCCGCATTGCAGAAAAAACTTTAATCCCGGATGGTATGTTCCATTCCTGATCTGCTGGTGCATGATCCGGTGCCTGTCATCATCATAGTGCGCATCATCCTGGTCTATACTTCGCCACCACAACGAACCGGAGAACACACCGGCCTTTTTAAACTCCCCCGGGTGATTCCACACTATATCCAATGCACTCAACCCGCCCAGCGAGAAGCCGGCAAAAGATTTTTCTTTAAAAGAATTGATGTGATAGTGCTGCTGAAGAAAAGGCAGCAATTCATGCATGATAAATGAAGTGTAGGCCGGTGCCTTTGCTCCCCTGCCCAGATAATCGGGCTGGGCAGACACCCCATATTCCATTTTTCTTGCCTCACCGGCGTGGATGGCTACACAAAGCAAAGGTACAAGAGCCTTCTCACCATACAATTGTTCAAGAATAGTTTCAAAACCCATCTCTTCCATATTCTGACCATCGTTGATCATCAGTAAACGGAGTTCAGAAGAATCGGAAACATGGTAAGGCAGGAAACAGTCCACTGTAACATCCCGCTGCAAGTGTTCAGAAGTAACCACATTATTTTCAACCAGAATACCGGATATATTCGTCCCTTGCATAAGTGCCAAAAATAAGGAATTTGACCGGTCATTGGATTACTGCCCCGCCCTGTGTCGCCCTGTTCCACTTAATTTGTTATCTTGAAGTCAATCAGATAAATTTGAAAATAACCGCTGCATGCCTGCATTCCGGTATAAAGCGGTTTTCCAACATCATTACACCAACTAAAAAATGTTTATGAAGAAGATCGGAATCCTCCATGGTAAAGAACGTTCATTTCCTGAAGCATTTGTGGCAAGGGTCAATAGTAAAAATATTCCGGGCATTGTGGCCGAACCGGTTCGTATTGATAAAGCCATGCAGGGAATGCATAGCGGTTATTCGGTTATCATTGATCGTATTTCACAGGACGTTCCCTTTTACCGTACCTGGCTGAAGAACGCTGCAGTAACAGGCACTGCCGTTATCAACAATCCATTTTGGTGGAGCGCCGATGATAAATATTTCAATAATTGCCTGATGACAAAAGTGGATGTGCCAGTCCCCAAAACAGCAATCATCCCGTCGAGAGAACTGCCCGATGATACATCGGATGAATCATTCAGTAACCTGGCTTACCCGCTGGACTGGGATAGTATTTTTAAATACGTAGGTTTTCCGGCTTACATGAAACCTTTCGCCGGTGGCGGATGGAAACATGTGTATAAACTAACGAGTGCTGAAGATTTTTTCCAAAAGCACAGTGAAACCGGCCAGTTGGTAATGCTGCTGCAGGAAGAAATTGTTTTCACTGAATACTACCGTTGCTATTGCATCGGCGGCAAATATGTCCGCATCATGTCATATGAACCCCGGAACCCGCATCACCTTCGGTATGTAGCCGATTTTAAACCATCAGCTGAACGTTTGCAGCAAATGACAGATATCGTTCTCCGCATCAATAAATATCTTGGTTATGATTTCAACACAGTTGAGCTGGCTGTAAGAGATGGCGTTCCCTATGCCATTGATTTCTGCAACCCCGCCCCCGACGCAGACAAACCCAGTGTAGGTGAAGAGAATTTTGAATGGGTAGTGGAAACAGCTGCCAACTATGCAATTGAAAAGGCAATGAGTATTGTTGAAGGGGCGGACAATCTTACATGGGGTGAATATGTAAAGCGCAGCAGCAACAAACAGTCTTTGGTGTAATGTCTATAGCTTATAGTTTGTGGTGTGTTGTCAGCAGACCAAAACTATAAACCCGCAACCACAAACTATAAACGAACTATGACACTTAACTATAAAACCTTCACTCTCGGTGTTGAAGAAGAATACATGGTGCTTGATCCGGTGACCCATGAACTGAAAAGCCATGAGCAGAAGATTGTTCATGAAGGACAAAAAGTGATAAAAGACAAAGTAAAGGCTGAGATGCACCAGGCCGTGGTGGAAGTGGGCACCGACATCTGCCAGGATATTGACGAAGCCTGGCAGGATGTGGCCACACTCCGTAAAACTATTGCAGGCATAGCCGGCGAACTGGGTTTTGCTATGGGTGCTGCCGGCACACACCCCTTCAGCCACTGGGAAAGCCAGCTGATCACCGATCATATCCGGTACAATGAAATTGTGAACGAACTGCAGGAAGCGGCCCGCAGCAACCTGATCTTTGGACTCCATGTGCATGTCGGTATGCAGAGCAGGGAAATGGCCAATCATATTGCTAATTCAACAAGATATTTCCTGCCGCACATCTTTGCACTCAGCACCAATTCCCCTTTTTGGGAAGGGCGTCTGACCGGTTATAAATCATTTCGCACCAAAGTGTTTGATAAGTTTCCCCGCACCGGCATACCCGATGCTTTTGATAGCATTGAAGCTTATGATAATTATGTGAAGCTGTTGATCAAAACCAACTGTATTGATAACGCCAAAAAGATTTGGTGGGATCTGCGGGTACATCCTTTTTTCAATACAGTGGAGTTCCGCATCTGTGATATACCGCTGACAGTGGATGAAACCATCACACTGGCCGCATTGTTCCAGGCAGTATGTGCCCGCATTTATATGCTACGTTCAAAAAATCTGAATTTCATTCAATACTCACGGGCACTGCTCAACGAAAATAAATGGAGAGCCAGCCGCTATGGTGTGGATGGATACCTGATAGACTTTGGGAAAGAAGAGGAAGTCAACACCAGGGCCCTCATCTATGAACTGCTCGATTTTCTTGACCCTGTTTTAGATCATCTTGGCAGCAGGCACCGGATCGCTCATGTTCATAAAATGCTTGAAGGGGGTACGGGGGCAGACCGTCAACTCGCCGTATTCCAGGAAAAGAAAAACCTGGCTGCAGTAGTTGAATACATACAAGAACAGTTTTTAGCTGGTTTATAATTCAATAATCCTCACTTCCACGGACAAGGTATCACCTTGCTTGCCGTCCTTGTGCCACGAAGAATAAAAGAAATCTCCCAGGTGTTGGGACGACGGGCCGCCTGGTTTAGTTTGGAAGTAGTAAGATCATATGTGGCCCCAACCTGCAGGTTTTTATAAGCAATGCCCAGGTAAGGTATCAATGCATTTTCTGACCAGTACCACATCCCTCCCATCAGCATGGTTTCATTCTCATCACCCACCAGGTAACCTAAGGCTGCGCCGGCAGAAAAGTATTTCGCTTCCTTTTGAAACTGGTAAATGCCATTGGCGTTGAACACCACCCGGTCATTCACAAAAGTTTCAAAATTGGCATGCGCCACTTTCCGCACCGGAAGAACCTGGTTCTGATCCTGCAGAAAAGTTTGTTTGGGTTTATTGACATGAAATGCGGCAACACCAATATCAAAATTGCTGAACTCTGTGGTATAGCTGTACACAGCGCCGGTGCTGACAGAGAGATAAGGTTTCATATTGGATAATGCCGTTTCACCAGTAGGAAGATTCGTATTGAATCCCCACCCGGTAAATTGTTCTTCAAAATCCACCCGGCTGAAATCCATAAACCGGCGGCCATACATGGCGCCAAAACCAAGCCCTAAGCGATGTGTACGGTAACCATCATCAGACAATTTGATATTGTATGAAAGATTGGCCGAGCCATACACACTTTTCACCACACCCATCATGGCGTTATCAAATAATAACATACCGCCAACTCCCATGACATTTCCTTCCTCATCAACATTCATTACTTTATTCTGCATCACTTTGGAATCAAATGAAACCGTTCCGGTCACATAAGGACTGGCCGGTCCTATCCACTGATCTCTCACATTTGAGATCAGCCGCCAGTCTGCATTGATGCGGCCCGCCAGCGAAGGGTTAATGTTCAGCGGCGTGGCAAAGAACTGCGAAAAGGCAGGATCCTGCGCATGGGACTGTTGCAATGAAAGCAACAGCAATATCATGACGGCTATGTACTTCGTCGTTTTCATACATTTCATTTTTATCGTACAAGCACTGAATTTCCGCTTCGTTTAAATACTCTGCCGTCCACACCAACGGCTTCAGCAGTCCAGGTATAAACATCCATCACCTGTGGCTGACCTCTGAATATACCATCCCATCCCTGACCTATCACATTGGTCTCAAACACCAATTGTCCCCAGCGGTTGAATATCCTGAAATATTTGAGTTCACTTATATTCACTGTCAGCGGGAATAATTTATCATTATGTCCGTCACCGTTTGGCGTCCATGCTTTCGGCACAAACAGGTCAACCCTCAGGTTGGCGCCTTCTTCAGGTGGTATTCTCACCAACAAAGTATCAACAACGCTGCAGCCTGCCGGTGAAGTAATAGTGATGGTGTATTCCGTAGTTCTGTCATAATTATAAACCGGGTTCATCACACCGGAGAAATCCAGCCCAACCGGCGGACTCCACTGGTATGTGTAACTGGCACCCATATTTCTTGCCAGTAACTGAGTGGGCACATTGGCTGCCGTTGTAATCGTCGGGTAACGAACCGGTGTCAATGACGGATAAACAGTCACAGCCAATGAGCTGTTATTTGCATTGTTACTGCAACCCGCATCTGTCACACTGGTAACAGAATAAACAGTATTCACTAATGGTGTCAAGGTCAGTTGATATGAAGGTCCAGCAACCGGCCCTATATTGAAAGTATTAGTTCCATCCGTATAAGTAAAGTTGAATGGTCCGTTACCTGCCAGGTTAACTGTCAGGGTGATCGGCTCGCCAGAACAAATGGCACCTGGTCCTGAAAGTATTGCTGTTGGCACTGGGTTAATACTTACAACAACCGGCAATACTCTGGAGCAACCCTCACTATTAGTGGCCTGTATATAATAAGTACCGCTGATTGCTACCGCAGAAGGATTGGGCAGCGGGTTGGTTGCTGTAGCATTCGTCCAGTATGTATAAACCAGGCCCGGTTCACTGCCGGCTGTAACAGCCGGAGCAGTAATATCGATTGTTCCCGGTGCACATATTGGTGCCGGGTTAGTGATCACCAGGTTAATAGCAGGAGGCTGAGTAATCACAACAGTCACATCAGCTGTACAACCATTAGCATCTGTAACAGTGTACACATAAGTGCCGGCGCTGAGTCCTGTGAAAGTTCCTGTGCCTGTGTATGGCGCTGTGCCTCCGGTTGCGCTGATCAC
>CAYPOD010000039.1:0-26385 GCA_964412375.1 uncultured Chitinophaga sp.
AGGTAGGCGCCATGATCGAATCACGGCTGGCGATGACAGGTTTTGCTCATTTTGCTTTATGCAGCCCCGCCATTGTGCATTTTGACTTTGACACGGCGTTGATGCTGAAAGAAGACCCTGTGACTGGTGGCATTGCGTACGAAGCCAACGGAGTGGTGAAAGTGCCGGATGCAAACGGTCTTGGCGCAACAATTGATGAAAGTGTGCTGAAGAAGCTGGAAAAAATTGTGATATAATGCAATTTCCAATAAGTACAGGCAGAATGTATTTCAGAAAAAATATTAACCTCTTGTCACGGTTTATTTACACTCTCCTTTCTCCCATTTGGTGACTCCTGCCCTGCCAGCGATGCAGGGATTGGAATAAGTTTTATTATCACAACCGCAAACCGGATTGTATTCCATGGTGCAGGGTCCTTCGGAAATTTTGCTCTGATCAATACAATCATCTTTTTTTCCTTTACCCTTACAGGTGGCCTGAGTTAGCGAAAACAACAGCAGACAAGCAGCAACAGTGGAAAGCATTTGTTTCATTGCGAATTATTTTTACAAATATCCGGCGAATCACCTGATCTTTTCCTTGGGTCTTTTCTTTTTTGGTACAGGGGTATTGTCTTTCCAGCGCCACAGGTGCACACAGGCATAGGTACGATAGGGACTCCATTTGGCAGAAATTTTTAATATCGCCTCCCTGAATTTCTTTTTATCCTGCCTGTCCAGTTTATACAATCTGATCATTGCATGCTGAATGCCGAGATCATCAGCCGCAAAAACATCTTCACGTCCCAGGGCAAACATCAGCAGCATTTCCACTGTCCACCTCCCCACTCCTTTTATTTGCGTAAGGTAGTCTATCACTTCTTCGTTGCTCATTCCCGACAGTTTCTTTGTATTCATACCTTTCTCAATTTCAAACTGTGCCACGTTTTTTACATAATTTACTTTGGCATTACTCAGCCCGATGGCCCTGAGCTTTTCAAAAGGAATGTCAACGATCTGCTGCGGTGCCGGTTCTTTACCGTCAAACAAAGCGATGAACCGGGAATAAATCACATCAGCCACTTTGGTGCTGAGTTGCTGGCTCATAATAGCAGCACAGAGATAGGTGCAGATGTTTTTTCTTTTTTTGAGCTGGAATGGCTGGCCGTCAGCAAGCAGTCTTTTCAATTTCCTGTCTTTGGAGAGGTGCTCAACATAGTGCATGAGTGATAATTAAAAAATAAATATAGAGTTTTGTGAGATGCAGCGTCAATTAATTGTAACCAATGATGGATCTCATTCAGTAAGCATACCTGAAATGAATGTGACCTATCATTCTGTGCATGGCGCTGTGCAGGAATCAAAACATGTGTTTATTGAAGCAGGACTATTAGCTTCTGAGGTTTTTGCACATACAGGGGTTCATGTTATGCTGGAAGTTGGATTTGGCACTGGTCTGAATGCCCTGCTGACCCTGGCAGAGGCGGACAAGCATAAAAACCGGATCTATTATACAGCCATAGAACCGTTTCCGCTGGATGAGGAGCAAGCCTTGCAGCTTAATTATTGCGGGCAGCCTGAACTGCAGCCTTATCAGACCAAGTTTGAAAAAATGCATCAATGCGGATGGGAAGAAATGGTAGAGATCAGCTGGTATTTCAGGCTGACCAAAACCAAAAAAAGTCTTTTTGACCTGCCACCGGATAGTTTATTTTTCCTGGTCTATTTTGATGCCTTTGCCCCGGCAGCACAGCCCGAACTATGGACCAAAGAGGTATTTGAAAAATTGTATGCCACGCTGTTGCCGGGTGGAATACTCGTAACCTATTGCAGTAAAGGCGATGTGCGAAGGGCGATGCAGGTAGCGGGCTTTGTCATTGAAAAAATTCCGGGGCCGGCAGGCAAACGGGAGATGATCAGGGCCCGGAAGCTATAATGGAGACCGGTCATAAAACACCCGACTTTTTTCCTTGTTTTTTGATTTCACTATTTGTAAGAAGCTGAATATCCCTATTTTTGCAACCCGTTCTTAATTCCTCCTTAGCTCAGTTGGTTAGAGCATCTGACTGTTAATCAGAGGGTCGTTGGTTCAAGTCCAACAGGGGGAGCGGAACTGGACTGCCCGGCATTCTTTGCCGGGCTTTTCTTTTGTAAAGAGCTACTAATCAACAAAATAAGCTCAAAAGCCTCATTTATTCTGGCGGTTCGATAATTCGTTCCATTAAATTCTAATTTCTCTGGGAATATCGAACCAACCATCTTTTGTTTCGTGGACATAGATGCTTTTTTGTAGTAACCAGTAAAATCAGCCAGCAAGGCTGTACTGAATTGGATATACTTAGCATATTCTGAGGCCGATTTTGAGAGCAACTCAAGTTTTAACTGTAACTCCTGTTTCTGCGTTTCTAAGGCATCTGTGAGCCTGTTATAGCGTTCAGAAGGTAATTCTCCTTTCAGGAACTTCTCATCCAACCCTTTTATCGTTTCGCCAATTCCCTGCAAACTATTTGCTATTTGCTTTTTTTCCTGCTCCCGCTCTGTATCATTTGTTTTAAACTTGTCCTCCAAGATGGAATAGTATAAGGTCAGGACATCATGACAAACTTGAAACTTGCTGATATATTTTTCAAAGACGGCATTAGCCTCATCAGCCGAAAAGCGATTCTTACACCCATAGGCACGCTGACAGTGATAATAATGGTAATGCTTTTTACGGCCTTTAGATGCGCTGCCAGTCATCATTCTCCCGCACTTCGGGCAACGTAAATAACCCTTCAATGGCAAATTCTCACCTTTTGTTTTGCCCTGATATGGCTTTCTTTTGCCTCTTAAAATGTCTTGGACAGCGTAAAAGATTTCAGTATTAACTATACCCTCATGAAGTCCTTTTACATACAATTCAGGTTCGTCCCCTAATGCAGGAACAAGGATTTTTCCTACATAAAAAGGATTAGAAAGCATATTGATGAACTGTTGCTTTTGAATGGATAAACCTCGGAATGCTGCCATCTTTCTCACTTCTTCAATTGTGTATGCGCCAGATGAAAATGTATTAAAGGCAAAAGCAACTACATCCTTCGTTTTTGAATCGGGAAGAACCAGCTTTGTCGTTTTGTCATTAACGTAACCGTAAGGCGCACGACCCATCCATTTCCCCTGCTTCAAGGCTTGTCTCAAGGCAGCCTTAACCCTGAGTGAAAGTCTTTCATTTTCTACTTGCGGCGCAGTGAGATAAAACGCTAACACGTACTGGTTTTCTGGAATGTTCATATCAACCCATTGTTCAGTAGCATTCGCTTCTATACCCAATTTCTTTAAGCTCTCGATTTCCGAAATTGATTCGCCAAGATTCCTCGAAAATCTTGACCATTGAATAAAAAGCACATGGTCAACTGTCTTCTTGTTTTCCTGAGCATACTTTTTCAATTTATTATACTCAGGTCTATCAAAACCTTTCCATGCGGAATAGCTTTCTTCAAACACTTTAACGACCTTCCACCCTTTTATCTCACAGTACTTTGTCATCTTTTCAACTTGTGAGGGAAGGCTTAGGTTTTTTTCTGCTTGTTCGTCCGTTGATACCCTTGCGTAAAGAATTACATTTTTCATCCTTGCTGTTTTTAAAGTTTAAAAATTCAATTTCTGCGAGTAGATATAGAAAATCTCTGACACTCTTTATCTGCCCATCAGTCAATTGTTTGTTGTTCAGAATTGCTCTGCATTTTTCAAGATTTAACACGTTTAGGTAAAACAATGCACCTGCATTCGGGGCTTCCGTTCAGCAAGTATTGTAGCGAAATTGAAATATGGTATGAGGCTTCCATTCCCATAAAATCATTTTTTAACCGACAGTTTTTTACTTGTGGTTCTTTCAAGCGTGAAAGTCTGGCCGCTTGTCGTAATGTATTTGCAGCTTTGGTAATCTGAAAGAAAACTTTCCTTGACCCTTTTAGCCACATCAACATTATTAAAGCTCTCAACTATTTGAATCCGCTCTGGTTTCCCGTTTTCGAGATAAATTGTAATTTCTTTAAGCTGGTTATTATTCAGTTGGGTTAAAATTTCTATTTCCTGTTCTGAGAATAATTTTAACTCAGCAATGTTATCTAATGATTTTTTTTCAATGAAGTCCTTTATAAGAGAATCAATAGAAATAGAAATTGAGCTTTGAAAATTGCTTTCAGTTAAAGCCCTGCTATATTCGTCCAAAGCAGGTTTAAGCCTTATTCCGTGATAGGCTGGATTCCCATAAATAGGCAACGAGCTTCCATCTTTAAAGAACCTCAGCGTAAGAGGGGTTCTATAGGAAATAATTGTCACCAACATTCGACAAAAGACTTCTAAAGCGTAATCCCTGTCAATCTTCTTAATCAATTTTTCAAAATCCATCTTCCTCAATTCCTCAATTTCCTCATTACTCATTTCGTCTAACACATCATAAGGGAATCCAAAATCAATAAAAAGTGTAGATACTATGTTTTTAACCGCTATATCAAACTCCCTCAACTCATCCAATAATAATATCCATACATAATCAGCAAAGCTGAATTTCCTCCATCCTTCCTCATCCTTTTGTGCCAGTAAATAACCCTTCTCATCCCAATGGTTAATTGTTCTGTATGTGATTTTATTATCTAATTCCGTCAGGTCTTTAACGGTAAATCGCTTAGCCATTAGCTCTGCGAATAGCTCCCTATTCATTATCGTGTGACTGCCTGAATGCTTTTGGATTATATGCTTCATGTTTTTAAATTATACGTGAAGGTATATTTTTATTTTTGATAAATCCAACGTTTACGTATAAATTTTATGTTAAAGTCATTAACAAGCCTATCTGCACGTCTAAAGCCATCTTTACTTTTATGATAAAAATTTGTTTCTTTACATCTGAATTAACAGTTATAACCAAAAGAGATAGAATGAGATAGAAAAGGAAGGGATTTAATATATCTGTGGCTATTCGCTACTCCTTGCGCCTAAATACCGACTAAATTTTTATGTACAACAAGGCAGTAAGCAAATGGCCCACGGTAAAGCCGTGGGCATTGCTTCATTGTTGTACGGCCTCTTAGTCGGGGCTAAGGCGCAGTGAATGTCAGTGTTTCACGGCCTTTTTATTTTATAACCATAAACGAAATTCTAATGGAGAAAAAAGAAAACTCAACGCAAGGAAGAAAAGCTACTGGGATAAGCATTCTCATACTAACTATTCTGGTCACGATTGGTATGCTCGTTGATTCAAGTAAAGGAGGCTCTTCTCCTGGGATGTTCTTTATAGTTCTTCTTATCGGTGGGATTGCACTTTCAATTTGGCTAATCAACACCCCCAAGCCCCCTGATAAGAACAATGACCAAAGCTAATAGTAACCTCCCTTTAAAGTAAATAGGAATAGTAAAATGAAACAAAATAAACCAAAGTCGGAAGTGAGGATTAAAAGCTGGTATTTAGAAGACGAGTTATCCGATAATACTCAACCCAAAAAGGAAGATGTGCAAAAAGCTTGTGAACTATTGAATCTACCCTTTACTAAGGAAACCGCAATGGCAATCCTGTACGGCGATAATCAAGTATTACCTGAAAGAGTTTTGCCTATCTGGTTTCATGAACTGGAATAATATCCAAATCAATAAAAATATGCTACGGTTTATCAAGGGGGAAACATATCGTATTGATGAGCATCCTCACTTCTATCAGGGGAATGAAGATGGAATTTATAGATTCTTAAAATGGGATGGAAGCATAAAGTATATCAAAGAAGATAGCTTAGAGAAAGTAAAACCAAGTAAATGCACGGAACAGCTACAACAGGTTAAAGAGAAAGCCAATTACTATATGGAAAAATATAATTGGTATAAGAAAAAGGAAGAAGACAAGGCATTACAAGAACAGTATAATCAAAAGAAAAAGGCTGGTTGGTTTGCAGATAATAAGCTTGTTCAAACTACTGGTTTATTATCAATGATAGCCTCGACAATTGCTGCAATCATGATAGTCTCCAAAATCCCAAGTTTTGGAGCGGGTGTAGCCACTTTCATAGTTCTAATGGTATTAGGAGTAATTGTCTCGGTAATAGTTTCATGGCTTACATACAAACTCTTTGATTCCTGAAATAAGGCGTACAAAAATATTTGGCCTTATAAGCGAATTAATTATGGTCATCAGGAAATCCACATTGGCAACATTTGCTGTGGATAAAATATATTCGAATTTTATTTAACTGCCAGTTAATTTCCCCTATCTTTGTGTCAGTTCTTTGAGGTAGAGCTTTCAGTGCCTCTACAATTATCCAAAAAGTAAAGTGTATTAAGTTACACAACCCTTGTGGTTCTGTTGGGCCGCTCATGTGCTGTTACGGCGGTTATACTACTAACTGCTATTCCATCACTGCTTTATGACGATGTGTTCTAACATCTGTTACTCTTGAGTAGCAGGGAATTTTAGGGGATGTATTAACGAGCAACGTATATGGATTTATTGTGGGCATGTTGAAATGTAGCAGGCGACTTCGCCGCAATTAAATTCATTTCAAAATGAAAAAATTTAACACTGAAAGCCTTGATGACCTTGAAAAAGGAATCAAGCACCTCCTACTGGAGGACCGTTGTTCGTTTTCGGAGGACGAGATTAATCTTTTAAATGACTGTATCCTTGCACTACAGACGTTCAAAGAAATCAATGAAAAGACGGGGAAACCCGACTTGGCCGTCATAGCCAAAGTAGTTGAAGCTTTGCTCAAAATTGTTAGTATAAGTGACCATGTAAAAGACCTCTTCTAACCGACATCCCCTATTTTTTCTCTTAAAGTTATTTATGGACTTAGGAAATACTATAAAATTACTTCGCAGTCAAAAAGGTATTAAACAAAATCTTTTTGCTGAAAAGTGTGACATTACCCCCGCATATCTTTCTCAAATCGAAAACAACTTGAAAGAGCCAAATATCTCAACATTAAAAGTAATTTCAGAGAATTTAGGCGTACCTCTTCCAGTTCTATTTTTTCTGTCTATTGACAATGATGATGTGAAGCCCGAAAAAAGAAAGGCTTTTCAAATTCTTGCTCCTTCAATTAAGTCAATGGTAAATGAGTTTTTCACTAATGCTTCTATACGTGAATGATAAACACTATTAAAAATCTTTGCTTCATTTTAAAGGTTGAAGAATCCGAAATAAGGAGTATTATCTCTAACATTGACAAATCTTATTACGAAAAGATTGAGCCAAAATTTAATAAGGATGGTACTCCAAAACTCAATAAAAAGGGGGAGCAAAAGAAAAGAATCCTCCATCCAAGCATTAACAGATTAAAACAAATTCAAAAAAGAATACAAAGGAACATTCTTCTCACTTTAGAGCTTCCAGATTATGCTTACGGGGCAGTAAAAGGAAAGGATAATATAAAAAATGCAAAAAAACATCAAGGGAAGAAATATATTTTCACGACTGATTTAAAAGACTTCTTTCCTTCAATTAGGCATCCTCAAGTTTTCGAAATGTTTCGTTTGTATAATTTTTCACCGACAGTTTCGAGAATATTAACTCAATTGACTACATACAAGGGTAAACTTCCACAGGGCGCACCAACATCCCCCACAATGGCGAATCTTGTATTTGTAAAAACAGGAGCTAAGCTTCAGGAATTTGCAGCCTTGCATGAAATAACATTTACATCGTTTGTTGACGATTTGACATTTTCCGCACCCATAGATTTTAAAGAAAAAGTTGCTGATATTATTAGCGCAATTCAAACTGACGGATATAAAATCAGTCATAGTAAGACAAATTACAAAACTAAAAACCCAACAGTTACAGGCATAATTGTAAAGAATAACAATCTGGCATTAACAAATACCTTCAAAATCAAATTGAGTGAAGTTTCAGATAAGACCGAAGAGCAAAAAAAAGGGCTTACTCTTTATGCGGATAGAGTTAAAAGTGCTTGATAATTTTCAAAATACTAAATGTCAACTTTTCATCAGCAGTATATCGAGTGCAGGGGATTGTACCATTCAAATGGTATGAGTAAGGGAATTAGTGTGGTCAAAAGTGGCCTTTTTTGACCTTTTTAGGGAGATGCAAGAAAAAACACGCTTTCCATAAAATAAAGCCGTTTCAAGCCCCTTTTTTGAATTTATAGGGATTTGCCACTGTCCCCAAATCCTTGCCTACAATGCGTTTCAAGAGGCTACCAGATTTTTCAGGTTCAATTTTACACTCCCGAAATTCATGTCTCAAATTTGAACTCGTGTATAGCATTTTACTACAAGGATTCAATCTATATGCG
Organism: uncultured Chitinophaga sp.; assembly: GCA_964412375.1. Classification (GTDB taxonomy): domain Bacteria; phylum Bacteroidota; class Bacteroidia; order Chitinophagales; family Chitinophagaceae; genus CADEDV01. The sequence goes on from CAYPOD010000039.1 coordinate 8,261, forward strand.
TGTCCCCCATCCCACCAAAGAATATCCACCCGGTCGAAGATAAAGCCTGACAGCACCCCCGGCCTCAATCAGTGTACGAAATATCGTACATCACAAAATGTTTTGAAACCGCCCACACACCCTCTCACTATGTTCGAGTTCAGTAAGGCTGTATTACTACTGTTTTTCAGCTTCAAAAAGGTCTTTCCTTGCCTTTTAAAGGTCAAAAGGAACAATAGAAATAACTGCTTCCAGCCTGTAAATCAGCTTCAAATCGGCTAAAAACTGGTTTGATAATTCTATATTTGGGGGAGCGGAAAATCAAAGGGTTGCAGTTTTGCAGCCCTTTGATTTTTTAGCCAAACAAGTTCCAGAAACTTCCTTTTTCTTCCATACCTACATACACCCCATCTTCCCTCAGTTCCACCGGCCAGTTGGTCAGAAAATAGCCTTCGCCGCTCACATTGCGGCCATTTTTCATGTCATATTTATAGCGGTGCAGCGGGCATACCACATTTCCCAGTGCATCAATATGGGCATCGGCCATGATGCCTCCGGCATGAGGACATTTGTAGGCAAATGCAAAAGCCTGCTCCTTAAAACGACCAATGCAGATTTTTTTTCCTTTCACATCTGCTACAGCAATATTATTATCAGCAAAATCCAATTCGTTGATATGATCGGCTATCTTGTGCCAGGTGAGGGGTTTGCTCATCGTTCATGGTTGATAGTTCTTTGCTAATAGAGAAACTCTGTTTTGTACGGGTATCTCAGTTTATACATCAGCCGCACTTTTTCTAAAATGGTCTGGCGCAGCTTGTCAAGATTTCTTTTTTCAACTGCTGCCACAAAAACAGCATTGCCATTGGTTTCCCGCTGCCAGCGTTCATAGAGATCATCCAATATCTCCCGCTTTGTACTTTCCTCCAACCATTCATCAAACGTATTTTTTTCGTACAGGTCCATTTTGTTGAAAATGGTCAGCGTTGGCTTTTCATACACGTTCAGTTCCTGCAGTGTGGTGTTCACCACCGCCATTTGCTCTTCATAGGCAGGATGTGAAATGTCCACCACATGCAACAAAATATCGGCTTCCCTCACCTCATCAAGGGTGCTTTTGAAACTTTCCACCAAATGGTGCGGCAGTTTGCGGATGAATCCAACTGTATCGCTTAACAGAAAAGGCGTATTCTCAAATACTACTTTGCTGGTGGTGGTGTCGAGTGTGGCAAAGAGTTTATTTTCTGCAAATACCTCCCTCTTGCTCAGCAGGTTCATGATGGTGCTTTTGCCCACATTGGTATAGCCTACCAGCGCCACCCTGATGAACTCACCGCGGTCTTTTCGCTGTGTATACGCCTGTTTATCAATTTCCGACAATCGTTTTTTCAGCAAGGATATTTTATCCCGGACGATACGTCGGTCAGTTTCAATTTCTGTTTCACCCGGGCCTCTTGTGCCGATACCGCCACCCAGGCGTTCGAGGTGTTTCCACATGCCCCGCAACCTTGGTAATATATACTGGTATTGAGCCAGCTCCACCTGCGCCCTTGCCTGTGCTGTTTTGGCCCTACGGGCAAAAATGTCGAGAATGAGATCGGAGCGGTCAATGGTTTTTACATCAAGGGCTTTTTCAATGTTGTTGATCTGCGCCCCGCTCAGTTCATCATCAAAGATGACCACCCGGATATCCTTACCCTGTATATATTGCCTGATCTCTTCCAGTTTTCCCTTGCCGATAAATGTGCGGCTGTCGGGATGCGGCAGTTTTTGTACAAACCGTTTTACCGTCACTGCTCCGGCAGTCTCGGCCAGGAAAGCCAGTTCATCAAGGTACTCCTGCACCTGTTGCTCGGTTTGGTTTTTATGCACCAGCCCCACCAGCACCGCTCTTTCTTCCTGCTGAATTTTATTCTTTTTTTCAATCATTGTTAAACCAGTATAACGAAGGTAAAATTAGTCATTCGCTGCCGGCGAATTCCAGTTGTGAAAAACAAAAAAGCGATTCTGAAATACAGAAACGCTTTTTCATAATAATAAATTCGTTGCTTCTTTAAAGACCGCTTAGCGTGATGCCAATACTAAATGGCCTGATCTCTGCAGCGGCGCCATCTGTAAAGAGTGTTGTCAACTGGTAACTGCCGAATAAACTCAAATGTCCGTATCCTACACGGCCCTGTGCCACCAGCCTTGTTTTATTAAAAAACCGTTTACTGGTTTCTTTCATGGTGTAGTCATTGATGACATTGTTATTTTTATCCTGGAACCTCACATTGCGGGTATGTGCATTGAGCAGGGTGCCGACTTTTACGCCAATGGCCAGTTTCAGCCCCTTACCCGTTTCCGGCTCAGCAGAATACCTGAATTCTATTGGCGCCTCCAGGTAAGTGGTTGCCAGCTTGGTTTTTTTGAAATGATTGGTATCTGCCTGGTTGGTAAATCGCAGTATCGTTGTATTATCCTTAATGCCTACATACATTTTCTTGAAAAGAATATGATCGGAAGAAATACCCGGACCAAAAGCCATGCTCAGGCGTGGATTGTTCTTAAACGGAAAATCGAACATAAAATATCCGTTGATGCTTTTTGATAACCCGCTGGTGTAAATGGTATCAGGTTTACCGGCCCAGCTAGTGTAGCCCAATTGCAACACAAAATGATCATTAGCCCTGTTGCTCAGGTTGATCGGTTCTTTCTTTTTGGGGGGAACGGCGGGATCATCCTGCGCAATAACTGCCGATAAAGACAAAGCACAGGCAACAAACAGTACGATCTTCTTCATATTTATATCAGTAGTGGACAAATGTATTTTCATCCCGGTTAACAAAAGGTTAAAGCAGCTTCCTTAAAATAAGAAATGAGAAATAAGAAATCAGGAATGAGAAGGTGTCCGAAACCTTTCTCATTTATCATTTTACATTTCTTATTTCTCATTTATACCGTGGACCCTGTTGGGATCGAACCAACGACCCTCTGATTATGAGTCAGATGCTCTAACCGTCTGAGCTAAGGGTCCTGACTGAAAACAGTCAAACATTATTATTACAATGAACTACATTGAATCATTGATCCCTTCTGCCTGTACCAATACTCTCTACCTGTCTGGGTGCCGTCGCTTCGGCCGGCATCGGGACATTCGCCTCCGGCGAATCGTCCCGACTAAGGGTCCTGTCTTTACAGGCGGCTGCAAAAATAGAGAAAAGCGGTGTATTTGACAGACTTAATATTCGGATCCAGCCATTAAAATACTTTACTAAAAAATTGAAATTAACGATTCTCAGACCTACCCTGCTCACTATTAAATTTATATGAATCCGTCATTCCGGATAGTTTATTTAGCTTTTGCAAATAAACTTGCACAATGAATGGCAATATGTGTCAAAGTGATTAATTTTATATTCGCTTGCCTGCTAAACGTGAGTGGCTACAAAACATACAGTAACCAGGAACTGCTTGCCCTTCTTGCCCGGGATGATAAAAAAGCGTTTACAGAATTGTATGACCGGTTCTGGAAGAAACTGTTTGTGATTGCCTTTAACCGCCTGAAAGAAAAAGAATCCGCCGAAGATTCCGTGCATGATGTGTTTGTCAGCCTGTGGGCGGGCAGGTCGCATATCCGTATTGAACAATTAGAAAATTACCTGGCTTCCGCTGTAAAATACAGTGTGTTGTTAAAGATCAAAAAAAGAGAAAAAGAGAGAATTTTCCTGGAAGCTCCTGTTTCCCTGCCAGGCCAGGATGGATCCGGAATCGAAAGAAGTTTGCATTATAAAAACATCCTGGAGATCATAGAAACAGAAGTGGAACATCTCCCTGAAAAATGCCGTCTGATTTTCCGATACAGCCGCCAGGAGGGAATGCCTGTTAAACAAATCGCTAAAGAACTTCAAATTTCTCCCAAAACTGTAGAAAACCAGATCGGCAAAGCCCTTCGGCAAATCCGGCTGGCGGTAAGATCGGTTCTCAGCGGCCTTCTTCTTATTTTTTTGCTGTAAATATTTTTTTCCGGAATAGGGGAAATGCTTGTTTTGATATACTTGACAGGTATGCAGGTTCCCCAAAACATTCTGCTGCTGATTGAGAAATACCAGTCTGGCACCATCAGTGCCGAAGAAATGCTGGAATTAAACCATTGGTATCATTCCTATAATGACAGCAAGGCAGAAATCACCTTAACATCAACCCTTACCGAGAAAGATTTTTCGGAACTTATAAAAAGCAAGACCCTTGCGAGCATTGGTATAAAAGGTAGTCGTCCTTTGCGGGTTCGTAACCGCAGATGGCTGATGCCTGCCGCAGCCGCAGTGCTTGCTGTCATCCTTGGTACATATTTTCTGACCGGATCTTCTGCATCAACAAAAGAAACTCCAGAAGCTGTAACAGCCACAACCCCGCCACCACAAGACCTTGCACCGGGAGGAGACAAAGCATTGCTGACACTTGAAGATGGTTCTGTGATTGTGCTTGACAGCACTTCCAATGGTGTCATCAGCCTGCAGGATAATATCAAGGTGGTGAAAAAAGCAAATGGCCAGGTTGTTTATGAGATCAATGGCCGCCAGTTGTCAGTAGCTGATGAGCCTGTTTATAATACCATCAGCACTCCCCGCGGTGGTCAATACCAGGTCACTCTGTCTGATGGCACCAAAGTCTGGCTGAATGCAGCCTCATCCATCCGCTTCCCGGTTGTGTTTACCGGTGATGAAAGAAAAGTAGAGATAACAGGAGAGGCTTACCTGGAAGTAGCAAAAAATATCCATCTGCCTTTCAGGGCAAAAGCAGGTGGTTCGGAGATTGAAGTGCTGGGCACTCATTTTAATGTGAATGCCTACGATAATGAAACAGCTATAAGAACAACCCTGCTGGAAGGCCGTGTGAAAGTTCATGCACCTGATAAAACAGTAAAGACCTTGTCGCCGGGACAGCAATCGGCCATAGACAGGTCTGGAAAAGTGCAGGTAGTAAATAATGCAGATACCGAAGAGGCTGTGGCCTGGATCAATGGTCGCTTCCAGTTTAACAGCACTGATATTGCCACCATCCTGCGGCAAATAGAACGCTGGTACGATGTGGATGTGGAATACCGCGGCACCGTGAGTATGCGGTTTACCGGGCAACTCAATCGCAGTGTTTTTGCTTCGAAGATTTTTGAAAAATTAGCTCTTACTGATGAAGTACGATTTAAAATAGACGGAAGAAAAATAATTGTTTCACCAAAAAATTAACGGTATGCCAGCCAGCAAAACATGCCTGTGGGCACATGGCAGGGACGGATAACGAGAAATGTGTTTCAAACTAAAAACCGGGTACTGGTTGCAACAGTCCCCGGCAGATGTTTGATCGCTGATGACAAACGATATCTGTTCAAGACTGCTTATCATTTAACGCAAACATTACAAATCTATGTATTTAACTGCTCTGCGAAAATCCAAAGTTCTCAGCTGCGGATTTTCACCTCAAAACATTAAATTGATGAAACTTACTACAGTTTTATTGATCGTCACCTGCCTGCAGGTAAGTGCAAAAGGAATTTCACAAAAAGTGACCATCCGGGAGGATAATATCAGCCTGGAGAAAATATTCCTGGAGATCCGTAAACAAACCGGTGTTCAGTTCTTCTATGCCGATAATGCACTGAGGAATGCGAAACCGGTTTCTCTTTCTGTGCGAAGAGAATCTCTTGAAAAGGTGCTGGATTTATGTTTCCGGGATCAGCCCCTCAGCTACACGCTTACTGATAACACGATTATTGTCAGGAAAAAGACCGAGATACCACAGGCTGCTGTTGCAGAGCCGGAGGTGCCGCTATTCCGGGATGTAACAGGCAAAGTAACGGATGCACAGGGTCTGCCACTGGCAGGTGTTTCCGTTACGGTGAAAGGAACGACCACCGGAACCACCACCAATGCGGAAGGTGTTTATAATATTTCAGCAGCAGACGGCGCCACATTGGTATTTTCTTATGTTGGCTATATTAGTATTGAAGAATTAGTGAATGCCCGCTCTGTCATCAATATCAGCCTGCGCCCTTCTGAACAATCCATGGAGCAGGTAGTGGTAATCGGGTATGGTACACAGAAAAAAAGAGACCTGACCGGCTCAGTCACTTCGGTGAAAGGTGAAGAAGTGGCCCGAATGCCAGCCGTAAATCCCGTAGCATCGCTGCAGGGAAAAGTTGCAGGTCTTACTATTGTGAACAGCGGTCGAGCCGGTGCTTCTCCCACTGTTCGCATTCGTGGCGTGAACAGCACCAGCAATACTGATCCGCTTTATGTGGTGGACGGGGTATTTCAAACCAATATAGATTACCTCAACCCTGCAGATATTGAATCCATTGAAGTGCTGAGAGATCCTTCTTCCATAGCCATCTTTGGTTTGCAGGGCGGAAACGGCGTTATCATTGTAACAACAAAACGGGCTGACAGGGGACAAACCCGCATCACATTCCAAAGCCTGGTAGGTGTGCAAAAAGTGGTGAACAAGATAAAAGTTACTGACGCTGAAGGGTTCAAAACACTCTATTCGGCCCAGCTTGCCAACCTGAATGCTGCTCCTTTTGATTATACAAATTACACCGCCAATACCGACTGGCAGGATCAGATATTTCAGAATGCTTTGATCAATAATAATACGGTCAGTATTTCAAACAGCGGGGATAAAAGCACAACACTGTTCAGTCTTGGATATAATAACCAGGAAGGAGTATTAAAATATGACAGGCATCAGCGTTACATAGCCCGGCTGAACCACGAAATAAGATTCACCAACAATATCAAGATCGGTGGCGATATTACCGGTTTTCATTCCATCCAGGAAAACTCCAAAAGCGATGCTGATGTAACCAATGCGTTGTGGGCAGCACCTATCGTTCCCATTCAATATGATGCCAACACGTATTACAGTATGCCATCTTTTCAGCGGGCACAGGTAGGTAACCCGGTAGGCAGGTTGAACCTAAGCACCGATAACAGCATCAACAAATCCTTCCGGTTTGTAGGTAATGTGTTTGCTGAGGTGAAGTTCCTGCGTCGTTTCACCTGGCGTTCTACTTTCTACAGTGATCTTGCCTTTAACAGCAACAGGGGTTATTCGCCGCTTCCTTACCGTTTCATCAACCTTGGCGAGGGTGCAGCGCCGACAGACACTACCTATAATACGGCAGCCAGAACAAGTGTAAGCCAGGGTCAGTCCGAATCCCGCCGTTTCCAGCAGGATCACACACTGACTTTCACCAAAACATTTAACTCAAAACATAATGTAACGGCGCTGGCAGGTTTCACTACTTTGTTCCAGGGCAATTCCAGTGTTTCCGGCAGCCGGACAGACACTTTATTGAATATCCCACGGGCACCTGATTATTGGTATTTAGGTATTGCAAATCTTAATAACCCTATTTCCAATGCAGGTGGTGGAGGCGAAGAAGCTTTTATGTCTTTCCTGGGCAGGGTCAACTACTCTTACAGTGGTAAATATTTGCTCAATGCCAGTTTCCGCCGTGACGGAAGTTCCAAATTTGCACCGGCGAATCGCTGGGGCACTTTCGGAAGCATTGGTGTGGGATGGGTCATCAGCCAGGAAGATTTTTTTAGTAATGTCAAACATATTGACTTCCTGAAGCTGAGAGGCGCATGGGGTACAGTAGGAAGTGGTTTGGGCTTACCTCCCAATCTTTACCTGCCCGGACTGAACACAGCCAACGTAGCAGTGTTTGGCGACAATGTGTATGGCTCAGTAGCACCAGCCTATGTACCCGACCCGAATCTTCGCTGGGAAGTAGTAAGAGGTATTGACATCGGTCTGGATGCCCGTGCGTTGAATAACCGTTTAAATGCTGAGATCACCTGGTATGACAGGACAACCAAAGACATCCTGACTACGATCACACTGCCCGGCACAGCAGGTAATTATAATTACCGCACCAACCTGGGAACGATCACCAACAAAGGAATCGAACTGACACTTGGCTGGTCAGATAAGATCGGCAAGGATTTTACCTATAGTGTTAATGCCAACCTGAGTCATAACACAAACAAAGTGGTGTCTATAGGTGATAATTTTAATTTCCAGATACTTGGCAACGGAACAGTGAACAGAACCATTACCGGCCAGTCCATCGGTCATTTCTGGGGATATGTGCAGACTGGCATTTACCAGGTGGTGGCTGATTTTGACAAAATCCCAAGCTTTCCTAATTCATTACCCGGTGATATTGCTTACAGTGATGAAAATGGAAATGGTGTGATAGATCCGGGTGACAGAATCAATCTCGGCTCACCATTCCCGACCTACAACTTCGGCGGAAACATTTCGCTTGGTTATAAAGGTTTTGACCTGATCATAGACGGTCAGGGTGTAGCCGGCAACAAAATATATACTCAGCGCCGCACCGCAACCTTTGCCGTATTGAATTATGAGAGCAACAGGCTAAATGCGTGGACAGGACCCGGCACTTCCAATGTAGAGCCGATATTAGACAACACCCGTGGTAATAATTTCCTGCTTAGCACTTATTATCTTGAACCAGGAGATTATTTCCGCATCCGAACGCTGCAACTCGGCTACACATTTTCGCCGCGGATGCTGACCGGAACACCTGTCAGGAATCTCAGGTTATTTATCAGCGGGCAAAATATAGCAACTTTTACAAAGGCCACCGGTTATACACCTGAGGTAGGCATTGGTAATCCTATTGCCGGGGGGGCAGACAACGGAACCTATCCCGTTCCGGCAGTTTATTCCTTTGGTGTTAATGTGACATTTTAATAAATAAAAAAAACTTCATACAATGAAAAAGTTCAATCACCGCAACATTTTATGGCTGACTGTTTTGTCTTCCATAGTTGTGCTTTTTATTGCGGGGTGCAGAAAGAATTTTCTTGACAGGGAGCCCCAGGGACAATACACCCAGGAAACCTATCCCTATCCCGGCGGATCAGGCCCGTATGACACTTACCTGTTTGGCGCCTATTCAGAGCTGAGGACTTTCAATGTGCACAGCCAGGCATTCATAACGGCCACAAGCATTCGCAGTGATGATGCCGACAAAGGAAGTACTCCTGCCGATGGCGGTGCCAATGCCATTGACATGGATAATTTCCCGGTGCAGCCCAATAATGGCTTTGCCAATACATTATGGCTGGGTTATTTCAGCCTGGTGAATAAATGCAATATTGCCATTGACCAGGTTCGAAACAATGCTGATATCGTGGCCACACCAGATGTGAAAGCGCAATCTGAAGCTGAAGCACGGTTTATCAGGGGTTATGGCTATTTCATGCTGGTTCGTCTTTTTGGCAGGGTTCCGATCATTGATACGGTGTTTACACAGGCTGCCTCGCAAAGCAATGTGCCGCAAAGCCAGCCCGGCGCTATTTATACATTTATTGAAGCGGATCTGCAATATGCTGCAGCCAATCTTCCACTCAGCTGGGACAGCAAGTTTGTTGGAAGGGCAACCAGGGGCGCAGCCAACGGGTTGTTGGCAAAAGTGTACCTGACCCAGCAAAAGTGGTCACAGGCAATGGCAGCTGCCAATGCTGTGATGACTTCAGCACAATATGATCTGTCAACGCCTTTTGACAGGATTTTCAGGGAAGAAGGAGAAAACAGCAAAGAATCTGTGTTTGAAGTACAGGCCACTTCCACAACAGCCATACCCTCGGCCAACGGCATTCAATATGCGCAAATACAGGGTGTCCGCGGTGCCGGCCTCTGGGATCTTGGCTGGGGCTGGAACACACCCAGCACTTACCTTGACGCAGCTTTTGAGGCAAATGACCCCCGTAGAAACAGGACTATTCTTTATACAAGCCCTGGTTCAACTACTATATATGGCGAAGCTCTTCCGGCTGGCTTGCCAAACCCACGATATAATAATAAAGTCTATTCCAATCCCTCTATTAGAAACTCTATTGGCAATCGGTTTGGTTATTGGATGAATTTACGGGTGTTGAGGTATGCCGATGTTGTGCTGATGTATGCAGAAGCTGCCAACGAAGTGGGAGGAGCAACCAATATTGAAGCGGCAAGGATTGCGCTGAACTCAGTAAGAGCCCGGGCAAGGGTGGGTGCACCGGCAGGAACGTTGCCTGATATTACCACTACCGACCAGGCCCTGCTAAGGGACGCTATCCGTCACGAACGTCGCATTGAACTGGCCATGGAACATGACCGTTTCTTTGACCTCGTTCGCTGGGGCATTGCACAAACTACCTTGAATGCAGCCGGCAAACCCAATTTCAATGCAAACCGTGATGTGTTATTGCCGATCCCGCAAACACAGATTGACCTTAGCGCCGGTGTGCTGACACAAAATCCGGGTTATTGATTCTTCATTCCTAAATGACAAAAAAATGAAATTGATAAAATCACATACAACCAACCTGATTGCGGGTATTGCTGCATTTGCATTGATCAGTACAGTTGCCTGCAAAAAAGATGGCAATCCCAACAAACTGCCGTCGGTATCTCCGGATGATTATGCCGGACTAATTGATGGCTATAGCAGTTCTGACGATATCTTTCCGCAAAACCTGATTGCCTATTGGGGCTTTGAGGATACAAAAAATGAGGGAAAGTCCGGAGCTGCTCCTACGCAAACTGCCGGTGATGCCATTGTCGCCGGTGGCGTAAAAGGAAAGGCCCTGAGTTTAACCGCCGGGTATCTTTATTATGCTACACAGTTTCCAAAATTCACAACAGACTCATTGAAAAACTGGTCCATCAGTGTTTGGGTAAAAGTGAAAAATAACGGTTCGAAAAGAACCATGGTAATGCAGATGGCAAGACCGGGCATTTTTAACGGCGATATCAATTTTGCATTGAACACGCAAAGCTATAATGCAGCTAATGATTCGGTGCTGCGTATTCAACCCACATTTACAACAATTGGTGGCGGCACACAGGATAACCTGAACAATGTGCTGGATAAAACCAATTTGAATAACTGGGTGCATATTGTTTTAACCTATGATTTTGCAACCGGTGTGTTCAACAACTGGATGAATGGTGTGAAGGTGGGTAATTTCCCAAACAGGGGCGTTGGCAACAACAACTTCAAATGCTGGGAACCGAACGAGTTCATCATCGGGTCAAACTATAATGGCATTCCGGGAATGGCTGTGAATGCAGATGTAAACTTTGCACCGATGACAGGCCAGATAGATGAGATACGGTTTTATAACCGGGTGTTGCCGGATGCACATATCAAGGCATTGCGCAACCTGGGCCTGGCCGGCAAATAATCATTTTTACTTTAGCACACAGATACGGGGCAACTGTGTCTGTGTGCTTTTTCTTTCTGCAATATCCTTATACATTAAAATATTTCCGATGCGTTTACTTTTAACTATTGTTATTGCCATCTTCCTTTCCGGGTGTTCTTCTTCCCAAAAAACAAGCAGCAAGCAAAAAATATTTGACAGCGACGCTGATGAAAAAATCTTTAATGAAGTGCAGCAGCAAACCTTTCAATATTTCTGGGATGGAGCCGAGCCCAACAGCGGGCTGGCCCGGGAAAGGTTTCATGTTGACGGTGTTTACCCGCAAAATGATAAGCATATAGTTACCAGTGGCGGCGGAGGTTTTGGAGTGATGGCCATTTTGGTAGGAATGGAAAGAAAATTTATCACCAGAGAAGAAGGCTTGAAGCGGTTGGAAAAAATTGTGCACTTCCTGGAAACAGCTGATCGTTTTCATGGAGCCTGGCCACATTGGTGGAATGGCGAAACAGGAAAAGTAAAACCTTTCAGCCGCAGGGATGATGGCGGCGACCTGGTGGAAACTTCTTTTATGCTGCAGGGATTGCTTTGTGTGCGCCAATATTTTCAAAACGGCAGCGCTGCTGAAAAAGCATTGGCAGCAAGAGCAGATAAACTCTGGAAGGAAGTGGAATTTGACTGGTACCGTAACGGTAATAATGTATTATACTGGCACTGGAGCCCCAATTTCGGATGGGAAATGAATTTCGCAGTCAGTGGCTATAACGAATGTCTTATCATGTATGTGCTGGCGGCTTCCTCACCGACACATGGCGTGCCTGCTGAAGTGTATCATGAAGGATGGGCCAAAAACGGCGACATCAACAAAGACCCGGCAAAATATGAAGACATCAACCTGCAGATGAACCATCACAACAAAGAAGGTGCTGCGGGGCCTTTGTTCTGGGCCCATTATTCTTACCTCGGCCTCGACCCGAGAGGACTGAAGGATAAATATGCTGATTACTGGGAACACAATAAAGGGCATACACTTATTCACTACAAATGGTGTGTCAACAATCCAAATAACTATAAAGGGTATGGGCCCAACAGTTGGGGACTTACATCCAGCTATTCAATGAAAGGATACTCGGGCCATGCTCCTACCACCAAAAGAGATTTGGGAGTCATCTCTCCCACTGCGGCACTGTCATCATTCCCTTACACACCAAAGGAATCCATGGCAGCGATGAAACACTGGTATAATAATTTAAAAGATAAAGTATGGGGTCCTTATGGATTTTATGATGCTTTCAGTGAACATCACGACTGGTACACTCCACGCTATCTTGCCATTGACCAGGGCCCTATCGTGGTGATGATGGAAAACTATCGAAGCGGTTTGTTGTGGAATTTATTCATGAGTTGCCCGGAAATAAAGCAAGGTCTGAAGAAGTTAGGATTTGAAAGTCCGCATTTGAAATGAGAAAGCTTATGAGAATATGGTATAGTATCATAATTGCTCTTATCATTTTTTCTTCCTGCACAAATAAAATGCAGCATGCACGAATTGTTTTGCTGCCTGACACACAGACCTATGCTGAAAAATATCCTGAAGTACTAGATTCGCAAATAAACTGGATTGCCCGGCATGCACGGGACATTGCTTTTGTAATGCAACAGGGTGATCTCACACAAAACAATAATGACAAAGAATGGAAAGTGATCCAGGGCGCCTTCAACAGGCTCAACGGGAAAGTGCCCTATGTGCTGGCAGCAGGCAATCATGATATGGGCAGCGCCGACGGAAAATTTGCAGATGTCCGCAACTCCACTTTGTTTAATTCTTACTTTCCATATTCACTAATGTCATCGCTGCCCGGTTTTGGCGGCGCTGCAGAAGAAGGAAAGATGGATAATGCTTACTATGTTTTCAAAACCGGCAAGATCAACTGGCTGGTCATTACATTAGAGTTTGGTCCCCGCAACAGCATTATCAGCTGGGCTAACGATATTATTGCAAAACACCCCGGGCACTCTGTTATTGTCAATACACATAGCTATATGTATTCCGACAGCACCCGGCAAGGCCCGGGTGATAGTTGGCGGCCACAAGCTTACGGTGTAGGAAAAGATCAGGGAGATTCTACTGTAAACGACGGAGAGCAGATTTGGGAAAAACTGGTGAAGAAACATCCGAATACGAGATTTGTGTTCTCTGGTCATGTGCTCAACAGTGGTGTGGGAACATTGGTAAGTATTAATGATGCAGGCTATCTTGTTTACCAGATGCTGGCCAATTACCAGGAAGGAGTGAAAGGGTCAGTGAAAGGCGGCAATGGCTGGCTTCGTATCATTGATATGAATTTTAAAAAGAAAACAGTGACTGTTTCCACTTATTCTCCCTATGTGAATGAATACATGAACAATCCTGCCCATCGCTTTGTCATCAATAATGTTTTATTTAAAGCTGTAACAAAATGAGGCGAAGATGTTTTTTTCTGCGACCTGTAGCGGCAGGCCTGTTGACGGCAGCCTTGTTTTTTTCATGCAAACAACAAAAAGGCAAAGAAGAGCCAATGCCTCCATTATGGGATGATATCCAGGCTTTCAAAAAGCAAGACTCTATAGCAATGCCGCCAAATAACGCCATTCTTTTTATTGGCAGTTCATCCTTCACGTTGTGGACGGATGTGCAGGATTATTTCCCCGGCTACACCGTGATCAACAGGGGTTTTGGCAGTTCTACACTGGCCGACCAGATACGGTATGCAAAAGACATCATATTCCCTTATCAGCCTAGACAGGTGGTAATCTATTGCGGCGAAAATGATCTTGCTTTTTCAGATACGGTTAATGCAGTCATGGTATTGGACAGGTTTAAAACCTTGTTTGGTATGATCAGAGAAAAATTTGCAGACCTCCCGTTGCTCTATATTTCGATGAAACCAAGTCCCAGCCGACGTCACCTGATTCCCATGATGCGGGAAGCCAACCAGCTGATAAAAGATTTTCTCGCTTCACAAACGCAGGCTGTTTATTTAGATGTTCACCAGCTAATGCTGAATGCAAGCGGAGAACCGCTGAGTGAAATATTTCTTGATGACAGCCTGCATATGAATGCCAAAGGATATGCCATCTGGCAAAAAGCCATAGAACCCCATTTACTGAAAGATTAAACCAGCAATGATGAATAAACTTGTTTTTATCGCAGCAACCCTGTTTTCTTTTTCCTGTTTTGCTCAAACGACGAAGGATGCAAAGATGAATGTCTTTGTCAGCAACCTGATGAAGAAAATGACACTGGATGAAAAGATCGGGCAACTGAACCTGCTGACACCCGGCGGAGGAGTAGCCACAGGAGCCGTGGTGAGTTCGGGTGTAGAAACAAAGATCAAAGAAGGAAAAGTGGGTGGACTGTTCGGTGTGATCGGCGCTGATAAAATAAGAAAAGCGCAGGAGATAGCTGTCAACAGCAGCCGGCTGAAAATTCCGATGATCTTTGGTTCGGATATCATTCATGGGTATAAAACTATTTTCCCGATACCATTGGGTCTTTCTGCCAGCTGGGATATGGAACTGATGGAACGCAGTGCAAGAATTGCGGCACTGGAGGCAACCGTAGATGGATTGAACTGGAATTTTTCTCCCATGGTTGATGTGGCCCGTGATCCCCGCTGGGGCCGCATTGCCGAAGGCGCCGGTGAAGATCCTTATCTCGGCTCACAAATCGCCATTGCCATGGTGAAAGGTTACCAGGGCAATGATCTCAGCAAAGACAATACGATGATGGCCTGTGTCAAACACTTTGCATTATATGGCGCTGCAGAGGCAGGCCGTGATTACAATTCCGTTGACATGAGCAAAGTGAAAATGTATAACGAGTATCTTCCTCCTTATAAAGCAGCGATTGATGCCGGTGTGGGCAGTGTGATGAGTTCATTCAATGATGTGGATGCCATTCCTGCCACAGGTAATAAATGGTTGCTGACCGATCTGCTGCGGAAAGAATGGGGCTTCAAAGGTTTTGTGGTGAGTGATTACACATCCGTAAATGAAATGATTGCGCATGGCATGGGTGATTTGCAGGCCGTTTCGGCACTGTCATTAAGAGCAGGGTTGGATATGGACATGGTGGGAGAAGGATTTTTGACCACACTGAAAAAATCATTGCAGGAAGGCAAAGTAACCCAGTTACAGATTGACCAGGCCTGCCGCAGAATTCTTGAGGCCAAATACAAATTGGGATTGTTTGATGACCCCTATCGCTACTGCAATGAAGAAAAAGCAAAGACAACTATTCTGTCTGCTGAGTTCAGAAAGGAAGCAAGAGAATTTGCGGCTAAATCTGCTGTGCTGTTGAAAAATGATAAACAGGTGTTGCCTTTGAAAAAAACCGGTACCATTGCATTGATCGGGCCACTGGCCAACGATAAAAGCAATATGCTGGGTACATGGGCGGTATCGGGTGACCGTAACTTATCTATACCTGTTTTAGACGGCATGAAGAATGTGGCAGGCATGGGGGTAAATATTCTCTATGCGAAAGGCGCAAATATTTCTGATGACACCGTGTTTGCCAAGAAAGTGAATGTGTTTGGAACAAGAATAGATATTGATAAACGTTCGCCGGATGAAATGCTGAAAGAAGCATTGGATGCAGCCGGTAAGGCAGATGTGATCGTGGCCGTGGTGGGAGAAGCTTCTGAAATGAGTGGTGAAGCCGCCAGCCGCACGGATATTTCTATTCCTGAAAGCCAAAAAATACTGATCAGGGCATTGGCGAAAACAGGCAAACCTTTGGCACTGGTGCTGATGACCGGGAGACCGTTAACGATTCCTGAAGAAAAAGAACTGGCTGATGCTATTCTTGTAACCTGGCATTCGGGTACCGAAGCCGGAAATGGTATTGCCGATCTTTTGTTTGGCAATTATAATCCTTCCGGAAAACTCACTGCATCTTTCCCGGTGAATGTGGGACAGGTGCCTGTCTATTACAGCATGAAAAATACAGGCCGCCCATCTGCACCCAATTCACCAAAATTCCAATCCAATTTCCTTGATGCACCGAATGAACCATTGTATCCTTTTGGTTATGGCTTGAGTTATACTAATTTTTCTTACAGTGATATTACCCTAAGCAAAAACAGTATGCGTGCTGCAGAAAGTATCACGGCCACCGTTACAGTGACCAATAACGGCAGTTATGACGGGGAGGAAGTGGTGCAGCTGTATATAAGGGATGTGGTGGCCAGCATCACCAGGCCTTTAAAAGAATTAAAAGGCTTTCAAAAAATAAAACTCAAAGCCGGTGAGGCGAAAACGATTTCTTTCACTATAAAAATAAATGACCTGAAATTTTACAACAGCAACCTGAAGTGGGTGGCCGAGCCGGGAGATTTTAAATTATTCATTGGCACCAATAGCCGTGATGTGAAGGAGGCTGACTTTAAATTACTTTAATCATGCGAAAGGCCCTTTTCTTTTTATTGATAGGTTGCTCAATGACCGTGGCTGCGCAAACCGCTCAGCAGCCCATGAATATCATCTTCATCCTGTCTGATGATCACCGCTATGATGCAATGGGTTTTATGAACAAGATACAGGGGTTGCAAACACCGGGTATGGACAGAATGGCAAAAGAAGGCGCCCATGTAAAAAATGCGTTTGTATCAACAGCGCTTTGTTCGCCCAGCAGGGCTTCTATTCTTACCGGCCAGTATGCCCACACTCATACCGTGGTAGATAACGATGCACCATTACCGGCCAATCTTGTTTTCTTTCCGCAGTATTTGCAGAAAAAAGGTTACCAGACCTCTTTCTTTGGCAAATGGCACATGGGCAACACCGATGATATGCCGCAACCCGGGTTTGATCATTGGTTAAGTTTCCGCGGGCAGGGAGTATATAACAATCCTGTCTTAAATATCAACGGGCAGCGGGTGCCGCAACCCGAAGGAAGCTATATAACCGATCTGCTCACTGATCATACGATCGAATGGCTGAATAAAAGAGACAGCAAAAAACCATTCTTTGTTTATTTATCACATAAAGGAGTTCATGCGGAATTTGAACCGGCGAAACGACATGCGGGTATTTATAAAGATATTCCCATCGTTTGCCCGCCTTCTATGTACCTCACGGCAACAGCCGAAAGTAAAACATTCGGCATTGTCACATCTCCGCAAACCAAAGTAAATTATGCCGACATCCCCCAGTGGGTGCGGAACCAGCGCTATAGCTGGCATGGCGTGGATTTCATGTATCACGGGCAAATTGTGTTTGATGATTTTTACCGTCGCTATCTCGAAACCCTGCAATCCGTAGATGAAAGTATTGAAAGAGTGATCAGTTGGGTGAAGGAAAACAAACTGAATAAGAATACGATGATCGTTTACATGGGAGATAACGGTTTTTCATTTGGCGAGCATGGCCTGATTGATAAGCGCCATGCTTATGAGGAATCCATGCGGGTGCCGATGCTGGTATGGGCGCCGGGAATGGTGAAACCAAACTCAGTAGTGGAGCATGTTGTGATGAATGTGGACCTGGCGCCAACATTTTTGGAACTGGCCGGCGTGACTAAACCGGCACAGATGCAGGGATTTTCATTTACCAGCCTGTTAAAAGGCACTGCCGCAGGATGGCAGCGTAACAAAGTTTTTTATGAGTATTACTGGGAATCATCCTTCCCGCAAACACCTACTACGTATGCTGTTCGCACAGACCGCTATAAATACATTTATTATAATGGCGTCTGGGACATCAATGAACTGTTCGATTTGCAAAATGATCCATACGAAATGAATAATCTTATACGGGATACGGCGTACCGGAAAATAGGTCTTCAGTTAAAGGATGAACTGTTCAACTGGCTGAAAGAAACCAATGGCCTGCAGATACCGCTGAAGAAAACAATTAACCACCGCAATGATAATTTATACAGGG
>CAYPOD010000040.1:0-25662 GCA_964412375.1 uncultured Chitinophaga sp.
CGCAATGGTATCCAAAACCCGCCGTGTATGATAAAGATGGCTGGCACCCGATGCCCTATCTTGACCAGGGAGAATATTACAGTGAGTTTGGCAGTTTTGATGTGAGCATCACAGTTCCGTCAAACTATGTGGTTGCTGCAACAGGTGAGCTACAGAATGCATCAGAAAAAGAGTGGTTAAAAAACAGGCAACATTTTACCTGGGAGCCTGTCACCAGGAAAGAGAAAAACAAACAGGGCATCATTAAAACGATAAAAGAATTATACCCTGCATCAGCTGCTACAGTAAAAACATTGCATTACAAACAGGTTAACATACATGATTTTGCCTGGTTTGCTGATAAACGTTTTATAGTTAACCATGACACCTGCATGCTGGGCAAAGGCAAAACTATTGATGTATTTGCTTATTACACTCCCGGCGAAAAGGAAACCTGGCAAAACAGTGTGCAATTTGCCAAAGATGCTGTTCGGCATTATTCATCATGGGTGGGTGAATATCCATACAATGTGGTGAGTGTGGTGCAGGGCCCTGAAAGTTTTGGCGGCGGGATGGAATACCCAACCATTACAGTTATTTCACCAATGCGCAGCGAAAAAGAACTGGATCATATCATTGCCCATGAGATCGGGCATAACTGGTTTTATGGTATTATTGCCAGCAACGAAAGAAAACATCCCTGGATGGATGAAGGAATCAATTCTTATTACGATGCCTTGTATGCAAAAAAGAAAGATCCCAAATTCAGCCAGCGATTGGAACAGACCATTCTGGAAACATTTGTTTCAGAAAAGAAAGATCAGCCCATTGAAACACCTGCTGAAAAATTCACCGATGCCAATTACGGACTAATCGCTTATTACAAAACCTCGCAATGGATGAAATGGCTGGAAAAGGAAATAGGCAGCGAAAATTTTCATAAAGCCATGCAGGAATATTACCGTCGCTGGCAGTTCAGGCATCCTGAACCGGAAAATCTGAAAGCCGTTTTAGAAGAAATAAGCAGCCGCAATCTAGATACGGCTTTTGCCCTGCTGCATCAAAAAGGAAACCTGCCAGGCCCGGTAAAAAAAGGTGCCGGTATCAGGGGGCCTCTTGGCGCAGTTGCCGGGATGCATGATGATAAGAACACAGCCATCACCCTTGCACCTGCAGCAGGATTTAACAGCTATGATAAACTTATGTTAGGGTTGTATGTTTCCAACCTGCGGTTGCCGGTCAACCGGTTGCAGTTTTTAATATCACCCATGTATGCATTGGGTTCAAAAAAGCTGAATGGGATTGGTTTTATCAATCACAGCTCATACCCGGATGGATTCTTCAGAAAAATTGACATTGGCATCACTGGCGCTGCTTTTACGGCTAATCGCTTCGAAGATGGTGACGGTAACAGAACCTTTTTAGGTTTTAAAAAATTAGTCCCCGGCATCCGGTTTACTTTGAAAGAAAAAGTTCCCAGAAGCAGTATGCACCGGTTCATCCAGTTCAAATCGTTCTTCATTAATGAAACGGGCCTGCGGTTCTTCAGGGACACGGTCATCACCGGGCAGGATACCAGCATTTTTAACCGGTACGGGACACAATCATCCAACAGGAATTTGCAACAATTGCAATTCGTTGTTGAAAATAACCGGGCATTATATCCCTACCGGGCTGAATTGAAGATTGAACAGGGAAAAGATTTTATCCGCACCGGTTTCACCGGGAAATACTTTTTCAACTACCCGAAAGAAGGCGGGTTGGATCTTAGACTGTTTGCCGGAAAATTTATTTATACCAGTGTAAAAACAACAGCAAAACAATTTGCAACAGATCGTTACCACCTGAACATGACCGGGCCAAACGGCTATGAAGATTATACATACAGCGATTATTTTGTTGGCCGTAATTTGTTCCAGGGCCTGGGCAGCCAGCAGATCATGGTGCGGTATGGTGGTTTTAAAGTAAGAACAGACCTGCTGGCAGATAAAGTGGGCAGAACGGATGATTGGTTGCTCGCTGTTAATTTCAGCTCATCAATTCCTTCGGGGATGAATCCCTTAAGCCTGTTGCCTGTAAAAATCCCGCTGAAAGTCTTTGCCGATATAGGCACACAAGCTGATGCGTGGAAAGCAGGGGCTGAAGAAGACCGCTTTATTTTTGATGCAGGCATTCATATTCCGTTGCTCAGGGAAACGATCAATATTTACATCCCTGTTGTGTATAGCGGTGTTTTCAGGGATTATATTCAATCCACCATACCGAAAAAAGGAAGGTTCTGGAAAACAATTTCCTTCAGCATTGATATTTCTAATTTCAGTTTCCGGAAATTTGACCGCAACTTAGATTTCTGATGCCGGCTGCAGGAAACATACAATATCTTACCAATAAAGAAATTGATAAAAAGAAATGGGACTACTGCATTGACAACGCATCCAACGGTCTCATTTACGCCTACTCATTTTATTTGGATGCCATGAGCCGGAACTGGGATGCCCTGGTGCTGAATGACTATGAAATGGTGATGCCACTGACCTGGAATAAAAAATTTGGAATTCATTATTTATACCAGCCTTTCCTTACAGCGCAATTGGGATTGTTTGGGAAAGATCCTGATGCCTGGCTTCTGGGTCAATTTCTTTCTGCCATACCTGCTAAATTTCGCTACTGGGATTTTTACCTGAATCACTGCAATTTTTTTGAACTGGAAAACTTCAGGTTGTACCAAAGAAGTAATTTTATACTTGATCTTGCAAAAACCTACGAAGAACTGGTCAAAGGGTATAGTGAAAATATCCGGCGCAACATACGCAAAGCGGAGCAAGTTAATTGTACTGTACAAAAAGACTTTGCCGCAGAAAAAGTGATTGAACTGGCTTTGCAGCAAATGCGGAATTACAACAAGGAACCGTTGGATAATGTGGAACGCTTCAGGCAACTCTATTCTATCCTTCATCAAAAAAAGATGGCCATCACGTATGGGGTACAATTGAATAAAGAATTAGTGGCATCCTGCATCTTTTTTTTCTCGCATAACCGGGCCTACTATATACTTGTCGGGAATCACCCAAACGGAAAAACCATCGGCGCATCTCATGCACTGATTGACGCCTTCATTAAAGATCATGCAGGAAAGAAAATGCTGCTGGATTTTGAAGGCTCGGATATCCGCAATCTTGCATTTTTTTACAGCAGCTTCGGGGCATTGGAAGAAAAATATGCGGGCATAAAATTAAACAGGCTCCCATTTTACCTGAAATGGCTGAAGCACTGATTAGCGAAATAGTACCGTTATAAAGGCTGTGTTCTTTCTTCCAGAATTTTTTCGGCAATCAGGATATCCAGTGGTTTTGTGATCTTGATATTTTTCTCCTCCCCTTCCACCAGCGATACTTTCATACCAAATGCTTCCACCACAGTGGCTTCATCAGTGAATTTATCTTTATAGTCAATCAGGAAAGCAGGCAGCAGAATCTTGCTGTGAAAGGTTTGAGGGGTTTGAACCAGTACTACTTTATTTCGATCAACCGCATCACTTCCTTCATCTTTAAGCATCCTTACACTGTCTTTGCTTGTAGTTACCGGGATTGCCGTGCCTGTTGCCACTGCTTTTTCATAACAACGATAGATGAGCTCTTTTGATAACAGGCAGCGAACGCCATCATGCACAAAAATAACAGATTCACCCCTGGTCAATGCCAGGCCATTCTTCACCGATTGAAAACGGGTATCGCCACCGGCAGTGATACGGATCCTTTCTTTATCAAAAAAAGCATCAATGATCTCCTGCCCCATATCGGTATAATCAACCGGCAATACCAGGATCACCTCCAGGTCATCATACGCATCCAGAAATGTTTTTAGTGTATAATATAAAATGGGTTTATCCTTCAGGAGCATGAATTGCTTGGGAATGGCGCCACCCATTCTTGTTCCAGAACCTCCTGCAACGATAATGGCGTATTTCTTCATAAACGCAAATTTAAGCAGGCATTGCTATGGCCTGATATAAAAAAGAAAAGGTTTGCAGGTCACCAGATCTCCTTTTTTATTTTTTCCGACAATACAATCAAATGAAAGCACCTGCCTGGGTTTGATAGCAGCCAGCCTTTGCAGGTCTTCAGCGGAAAGGGTATCGGCGTATACTTCGTAAATATCCATTTCACATCCATCACAATCAACAGAAAAAGTGAACCGGAGTATACTGACTTCTTTATCCTCTGCCACCAGTCTTTTGATCTTTGAAATATCATCCATTGACAGTATTCCTTTCTTATCAAGTCCCTGTATAACGGCCGTATGTGCTGGTGCAATGGCACAGGAATCTGTTTCATCGGCCTGTGCCCAACCGACAGCTGAAAATAATAAAAGTGTAATCGAAAAGATTAACCGCATAGTGTTCTTTACTTTACTTGTAGATGGCAATAACTGTTTGCCCATCGCTGCATTTCATTCCTCGATACATCCCTTCACTGTTAAAAAGCAGTGCAGCATTTCCTTTTGCATCCACGCCGATCATACCGCCTTCACCATCTATCTTCACCAGTTTTTCATGAACCACCGTATGCATAGCATCGTGCAGGGTCATTCCTTTATATTCCATCAGGCAACTGACATCATAAGCGGCTACAGCACGGATGAACATTTCACCGTGCCCGGTGCAACTGATAGCGCAGGTGTTGTTATTGGCATAAGTACCTGCGCCAATCACAGAACTATCCCCCACCCGGCCCCATTGTTTGTTGGTCATGCCGCCGGTGCTTGTTGCGGCGGCTATATTGCCATTTTGGTCACAAGCCGCAGCGCCAACTGTTCCGAATTTTTTACCTGCCTGTCCGGCAGGCTGGTCCCTGACTGCGATATTGTGATCCAATGACACTGCTTCCGTATCCTGTACCTGCTTCCATTGGTCATAGCGGTATTGCGAAAAGAAATACTCATCCGGTTCTTGATTTACTCCAATAGCTGTGGCAAAATCGTTAGCGCCTTTTCCATTGAGCATCACATGCGGGCTTTGGGTCATCACTGCATGTGCCAGCTGAACCGGGTTACGTATATTTCTTACAGCCGACACAGCTCCTGCCATCATTGTTTTTCCGTCCATCACCGAGGCATCCATTTCCTGGCTTCCGTCTTTGGCAAAAACAGAACCCCGCCCCGCATTGAAAAGTATATTATCCTCCAGAGACATCGTCGCCGCAAGTACTGCATCCATTGCTGATTTTCCTTTTTGTAATGCTGTATAGCCGGCATTAAGGGCTTCTTCCAGGCCATGGCGATAGGCCAATTCCTGCTCAGGGGTAATCGCTGCTTTCAGGATGGTGCCGGCACCGCCATGTATCACCAGTGTATATTTTGACATAAGGGTCAGTGGGTATTTTGCAACAAAGCGAAAATAGCTATTTTGTAAGCAGAAAAGACTGATGACCCCTATTCAACTAAAGCGCAAACTTACCTGGAATGACTGGCTGATCATTGCCGCCAACCTGGTACCCGTCATCGGGGTATGGTTCTTTGGATGGAGTGCTGTGGAAGTATTTATTGTGTATGCGCTGGAAACATTACTGGTTGGGGTGATCACCGTGCTTAAATTACTTACTCTTACTATTTATCGCAGAACGGATACCTGGTACAATCATGGAAATAAAACCATGGTCGGCGGTTTGTTTTTTATCCTTTTCTTCATTTTTCACTATGGCATGTTTGCCGCGATACAGACAACTATTTTTTCACAGGTGGCCGGTATTGTTCCGAAAAATAAAGGGATGATGCATTTCTTTTTTCATTGGTACGAATATGTAAACAAAGAAATACTGATCATGCTGGCAGGCATGGCGGTGAGCCACCTGGCAAGAACTTATATTCCGTTCGTGTTCAACAGAGAGTATAAAACGGCTTCGATGATGCGGGTCATGTTTGAACCCTATGGAAGAATTTTCATCCAGCAAATAACAGTGATCGTCGGCAGCATGTTCCTGAGTTTTGGCTTAGGGAAAATATTTATTCTCATTTTTGCAGCTGTCAAAACAATATTTGAAGTGTTCGTAGATTATGAAGGTATAATAAACAAATCAATGGCAGAATTGGATAAAAGAACACCCCCAAAAACCAATTAGCAGGTACTATTGACCATTGACATACCATTGACGTGCCACTGCAGTGATTGCAGGAATATCAATTTCTCGCATACACTTAAAATGCTTCTTAGGACATTTGTTATAGCCGATCTTGCTGCAGGGTCTGCAGCGTAACCCTTTTACTTCGGCGATATACGATCTGGATTTATCATTACTGCCAAAATACGGAGACATGCCAAATGCCGGCACTGTATTTCCCCAAATAGAAATTACTGGCTTTTTGAAAGCCGCAGCTACATGCATCAGCCCGGTATCGTGTGTGATTACCAGCTTTGCCAATGCAAGAACAGAAGCTGATTGGTTGAAATTATATTTTCCGCAGGCATTAAATATCAACTGTGGATTTTGCCGGGCAATTTTTTCTGCAACCATTGCATCCTCTTTATCGCCCAGTATGATGACAGGATATTCAAGCTCCCGGCAAAGTTCCAACAGTTTTGTTTCCGGCAACCGTTTGGTGGCTTTTGTACCTCCGGCCACCAGGGCAATAAAACCCTGCTGGTGCAACACGGGTAATTTGCCTTTGTCCACCTTTTCACTTTCAGCAATAAAATAATCAAGCCCTTTCCCATCATTGACCACGCCGAGTGATTCAACCGTTGCCAGGTACCTGTCTACGATATGAACTTCCGGCAAAATATTTATCTTCAAATTAGTGTAGAGATACTTTTCAATATTCAGCTTTTCGAAAGAAGAACTTCTCACTTTGCCCAGGGCTTTTTTCACCCTTAATGTTCTGAGATTTTTGTGGAGGTCAACTATGAAATCATACTGCCGTTGTTTCAATTGCCGGGTCAATGCAGAAAAATCATCGGAAAGGGTAATTACATTCGTCAGGTGCGGGTTGTGCTCCACCACAAACCTGAATTTTTCTTTTGTCAGGAAATCAATCTCAGCAGCAGGAAATTTTTGCCGGAGGCAACGGATCACCGGGCTGGTAAGCACAATATCACCGATGGAAGAGAACCGGATGATCAGTATTCTTTTCATTATCAGAAATATGCCTGCTTTAACAGATAATTCTTTACATAATCATCAACGCCGTCTTCCAGTGAATAAAAATTCTCCTGGTAACCTGCCTGCTGCAACTTATCCATTTTTGCTTCTGTAAAATACTGGTATTTATCCCTAATATCTTCAGGTATATCTATGTAATCAATCACAGGTTCTTTGTCCATAGCCCTGAAAGTGGCTGTAACAAGATCAACAAAAGACCTGGCTTTGCCTGTGCCGAGATTATACAACCCGGATTGAGGTTGGTTATTCATCTGCCAGAGACAAACCTTTATTACATCCTTCACATAAACAAAATCCCTGAGTTGCTCCCCATCCCTGAAATCCGGACGATGCGATTTGAAAAGTTTTACCCTGCCGTTTTGCAGCACCTGGTTAAATGAATGAAATATCACACTGGCCATCCTGCCTTTGTGATACTCATTGGGACCATACACATTAAAGAACTTCAGGCCGGCCCAAAAATGAGGTTGCGCTGTTTGCTGCAAAACCCATTTATCAAATTCATTTTTGGAAACACCGTATGGGTTCAGCGGTTGCAGGCTGCTGACCACCGCATGGTCATCGTTGTAGCCCAGGCTGCCATCTCCATAGGTTGCCGCAGAAGAAGCATAAATCAGCGGTATCTTCTTATCCAGGCACAATTCCCACATTTTTTTGGAGTAATCTACATTCAGCCGCTGATGAACCGAATAGTCAAACTCAGTAGTGTCCGTCCTTGCACCCAGGTGAAAAATAAATGCTGCATCTTTATCCTGCTTTGCGTACCAGTCAAAAAAAATATCTCTTTCTACCTGTGCACTGTATTTCTTTCCGCCCAGATTATTTTTTTTTTCAAGGCTTGAAAATGCGTCAACCAGTATAAGATTTTCATAACCGGCCCTGTTTAACGCACCCACCAGGCAACTGCCGATGAACCCGGCAGCACCCGTCACAATAATTGAGGAATCCTTTTCTATTACAGTTGTCTCATTTGCCATAACCAAAATTAATCTGCTCCCATTATTTTACGGACATCCTTGTCTGTGAGTGTATAGGTTCCGGTGTGCTGTACAACGATTGCAGACGCTTTGTTTGCAAAAGGGATAGCTTTTTCTATGGAACCGGTTAGCAAATAGAAATATGCCAGAGCTGCCAGGAAAGTATCCCCTGCTCCCACAACATCAAAAACAGTAACCTTTTCGGTCGGATAAATTTTATTCCTGTACATAGCCCCCCTTTCACCAAGCGTTGCGATAACATTAGGCGGTGGGCTGGCAAGCGCCGCATACTCCGGTTCGTTTACTTTGATGTAACAATTGGGCTTATCCGGCAAAACCTTCTTTTTTGTATCTATGAAAACAGGGCAACCGGCTTTCTCCACAATGTCGAAAAGCCGCTCAGCAGAAATAAACCCTTTATTATAATCAGAAATCACCACGGCATCATAACCGGCAAAAGAAATATCGTCTTTTAATGGTGATAATGACTGGTGCCGGTCAACCCGCAATATCTGGTGGTTGTATTTTTCATCAATGTATCTTGTTTTGACAATTTGTTCCGTGTTGGTAATAAAATCTACATCTATGTCAAATGCCCTGAGGTTTTCACAGACATTGGCGGCCATTCCCGGCTTTTTTTCTGTACGGGTATAATCCAGTACCGGCACTGGCGCCTCAGGATTGAGACGGGTGCAGTTGCCATATATATACTCATCCACGCAACTATCGCCGATCAATAATACTTTTAATCGTGTTGGTGGTGGAGTAGTCTTTGATTCTGTCATAAAACCTTAATTCTTTTGCAAATTGTGAACCGATCACAGGTTTCCCTTTCCAGTCACTGCCAACGATCATAATATCGGGGCTGTAATTCCTGATTGTGTTTTCAAGTTCTTCATCGGTGGAGAAAAAGGACACCTGGTCAACAGCTTTTAGATTGATAAGGAAAAACTTTCTTTCTTCCTGGGAAAATACAGGCCGTTCGCTTCCTTTTTTCTGCTTCACCCTGTCATCCGTGTCAATAGCAACCAGCAGGTAGTCACCCAGGCTTTTGGCATAATTCAGCAATTGAAGATGCCCGGGATGCAGTATATCAAAAGTACCGTTGACAAAAATCTTTTTCATAATGTTGTGGCTGCACGACCTGCTGCAAGATAATAAATAAGCGGCAGGCTGATAACCTGCCGCCTGCAACTAATTTCACTGTTGTGGCCAATAAAACCCTGCTTAATTCTTTTTGGCAGGCTTATACATATCATTCAGCCCCTTTATCACATCGGCAGTTATATTGTAAACGGTGTCCCTGTAATAAAACAGGCCCTGCTCGTAAGAAACGATGTAGGAAAACTTTTTATCCTTGTTATACTCTTTGAGAAAGTCTTCAATCTTTGTCTTGACATCCTTCATACGACGCATCACCAGTTCGTTGTATTCCTGGTCGAGTGTTTGCTTACGGCTGGAAATGTTTTGTTCCAGTTTCTTCAGGTCCATGGCAGCTGCTTCATACTGCTGCTGGTTCATTTCCTGCTGCTTGTTCTGGTAATACATCAGTTTGTTCTGGTAGTCCTTGCCAAGGCGGTCCAGTTCAATGGTAATGCCGTCTTCCTTTTTGTTCATCTCAGTTTTCACGTCTTTCACCATCTCGAAATGAGCTTCAACAGAATCCATTTCAAAATAAGCGATCCGGAATTCCTTATTTATACCGACAGAATCTTCATTCTTTGCACGGCCTGTAGCGTCACTTTTCTTACCACCGGTTAAGTGGGAAACAAGCAGGTAACCGGTAACGATTGTCAGCAGCACATTCCAGATCAGCAATCCGTTTTTCATCTCTAACGTTTTTTGCAAATTAACAATGAATGCGGCCAAAGATAAGGAATCAGGGTACTTTATGAATCCCTTAACAGCCGTTCTTTTATAAGATAAAAAGGAGCAAGACTATGCTTACTCCTCAATTTATTCCTACATCAGTGAAGATATCATCTCCTTCTATTCTTCTTCATCAAAAGCCATTGCTTCACGGGTCGTCTGCAACAATTCATACTCTTCTTTGCTGCCCACGATCATGCTGTCAAACTCACGAAGGCCAGTACCGGCCGGAATCGGGTGACCTGTGATCACATTCTCTTTCAGGCCAAGCATTTCATCAGATTTCCCGTTAATGGCCGCAGATGACAATACTTTGGTTGTTTCCTGGAAGGAAGCAGCCGAAATCCAGCTTTGAACACCCAGCGATGCTTTGGTGATACCCAGCAAGGTTGGCGAAGATGTCGCTGGTTTTGCATCACGGTATTCCACCAGTTTCTTATCATTCCTGCGAAGAATTGAATTTTCTTCTCTTACTTCACGCAGGCTTACGATCTGCCCGGTGCGAAGCTTGGTTGAATCGCCATGCTCAACAACCACTTTTTTATCGAAGATGAAATCATTCTCTTCAATGAATTCAAATTTATCTACCAGGTCATCTTCCAGGAATTTGGTATCACCCGGATCAACAATATTCACTTTACGCATCATCTGGCGAACAATGACTTCAATATGCTTGTCATTGATCTTTACACCCTGTAAGCGATACACCTCCTGAATTTCATTCACAACATATTCCTGTACCGCAAACGGCCCTTTGATGGAAAGAATATCAAATGGTGCGATCTGTCCGTCACTCAATGATGCGCCGGCTTTCACAAAGTCACCGTCTTGTGCAAGGATCTGCCTGGTCAGCGGAACGAGGTATTTCTTTTGCACACCATCTTTGGCTTCAATGATAATTTCACGGTTACCTCTCTTGATGGCTCCCATGGTTACCACCCCATCAATCTCTGTTACCACGGCTGGGTTGCTCGGGTTTCTCGCCTCAAACAACTCTGTAACACGGGGGAGACCACCCGTAATATCTCTCAGTTTGCCCAATACACGGGGTATTTTCACCAGCACCTGGCCGGCTTTCACCTCTTCGCCTTCATCAAGAATGATATGGCTTCCGGTTGGCAGGTTATATGATTTATTATCTTTTCCTTCCACAACAATGGAAGGTATCTTTGTTTTATCACGGGTCTCAATAACCACTTTCTCACGGTGACCGGTTTGCTCATCGGCTTCTTCACGGTAAGTGATCCCTTCGATCACATTTTCAAATTTCAAGGTACCGTTGATCTCAGCAACGATTACGTTGTTAAAGGGATCCCAGGTGCAAATCACATCACCCTTGTGCACTTTCTGGCCATCTTTCACCATCAATGTTGCACCATATGGAATGTTGTTAGTGATCAGCAGGCGGTCATTTTTAGTATCAATGATCCTCACCTCACCCGTACGGCCGATAACAACCTGTACTTTGTTACCTTCATTATCTTCTGTAGCAACTGAACGAAGTCCGTCAAACTGGATCGTACCATCAAACTTGGCAGTCAATGTCGAATCAACGGCTGCGGAACCAGCCACACCACCTACGTGGAACGTACGAAGTGTCAACTGTGTACCAGGCTCACCGATGGACTGTGCGGCAATGATACCTACCGCATCACCTTTTTGAGCCAGGTTACCTGAAGCCAGGTTTTTGCCATAACACTTCACACAGCAGCCTCGTTTGCTTTCGCAGGTGAGCACAGAACGAATTTCCACTGTTTCAATACCAGCATCTTCAATTCGACGGGCAACCTCTGAAGTGATCTCATCACCACCGGCCACGATCAGTACATCAGTTTGCGGGTCATACACATCATGCAATGATGTACGACCTTCGATCCTGTCGGCCAATGGCTCAATGACATCCTCATTATCTTTTAAGGCGCTGGTGGCGATACCACGCAGTGTGCCGCAATCTTCTTCAGTAATCACCACATCCTGTGCCACGTCAACCAAACGACGGGTCAGGTAACCGGCATCAGCAGTTTTAAGGGCCGTATCAGCAAGACCTTTACGGGCACCGTGTGTAGAGATAAAGTAATCCAATACGTTCAAACCACCTTTAAAGTTTGAAAGGATGGGGTTCTCAATGATTTCAGATCCTGTTGAACCTGATTTTCTCGGCTTGGCCATCAATCCCCTGATACCAGCGAGCTGCTTAATTTGTTGCTTGGAACCACGGGCACCTGAATCCAGCATCATGTAAACAGAGTTGAAGCCTTGTTTATCATTGCTGAGTTCACGGATCAGTGTTTCGGTGATTCTTGTATCCACACGGCTCCAGATGTCAACGATCTGGTTATAACGTTCGTTGTTGGTGATCAATCCCATATTATAGTTATCCCACACTTCATCCACTTCAGCTTTTGCGTTTTCCAGCAGTTCTTCTTTAATATCCGGAATGATCAGGTCATTGATGTTGAAAGACAGACCACCCTGGAAGGCAGTCCGGAAACCAAGAGTTTTGATATCATCAAGGAATTTTGCTGTTTTCGGGACATTGGTTATCTCAATGATGTCGCCAATGATCTCACGAAGGTTCTTTTTGGTCAATAAAGCATTAACAAAACCCACTTCAGCAGGAACATACTGGTTGAAGATAACACGGCCAACCGTTGTTTCGATCAGTTTGTGCTCCAGCAAACCATCCTGGTTGCGGATATTAGCCTTTACTTTGATCCAGGCATGGAGGTCAACCACCCTTTCGTTGTAGGCAATGATCACCTCTTCTGTGGAATAGAAAGCTTTACCCTCTCCTTTCACTTTTTCAGTTTCGGTGGATTTCTTTCCTTTTGAAATATAATACAGTCCTAACACCATGTCCTGTGAAGGAAGGGTGATTGGCTGACCATTTTGAGGGTTCAGAATGTTATGTGATGCGAGCATCAACAGTTGAGCTTCGAGAATGGCTGCATTGCTTAATGGCACATGCACGGCCATCTGGTCACCATCGAAGTCAGCGTTGAAGGCTGTACATACAAGCGGGTGCAATTGTATCGCTTTACCTTCGATCAGTTTCGGCTGAAAAGCCTGGATTGATAAACGGTGGAGCGTCGGGGCCCGGTTGAGCATGACAGGATGCCCTTTCAGAATATTTTCAAGAATATCCCAAACAACTGCTTCTTTTTTGTCAACCAGTTTTCTTGCTGACTTCACTGTTTTTACGATCCCTCTTTCAATCAGCTTGCGGATGATGAAGGGCTTAAACAGTTCAGCAGCCATATCCTTAGGCAAACCACATTCATGTAATTTCATCTCGGGACCTACCACGATCACAGAACGACCAGAATAGTCAACACGTTTACCCAGCAGGTTCTGGCGGAAACGTCCTTGTTTACCTTTCAGCACATCACTGAGTGATTTCAGAGCACGGCCACCTTCTGCTTTCACCGCATTTGATTTGCGGCTATTATCAAACAGGGAATCTACCGCCTCCTGCAACATACGTTTTTCATTACGCAGGATCACCTCGGGGGCTTTGATCTCCAATAACCTCTTTAAGCGATTATTACGGATGATCACACGGCGATACAAGTCATTCAGATCAGATGAAGCAAAACGACCACCATCCAGTGGCACCAGGGGGCGCAGTTCCGGTGGAATAACCGGAATATATTGCATCACCATCCACTCGGGACGGTTAGTGATCCGGGTATTGGCATCACGAAATGCTTCCACTACACTCAGCCTTTTCAGGGCATCGGCCTTACGCTGCTGTGAAGTTTCAGTTGCCGCAGCATTACGCAGGTCGAATGACAACTGGTCGAGATCAATACGCTGCAACATATCATGCACTGCTTCCGCACCCATCTTGGCGATGAACTTGTTCGGATCATCATCAGGCAGGTACTGGTTATCTTTCGGTAATGTTTCGAGGATATCGAGGTATTCTTCCTCTGTCAGCAGGTCGCCGGGATTTTGGCCTTTGTCTGCACGGATACCTGACTGTATCACCACAAATCTTTCGTAGTAAACGATGCTTTCCAGTTTTTTGGAGCTTACTCCCAGCAGGTAACCGATTTTATTCGGCAATGATTTAAAATACCATATATGCACCACAGGCACCACCAGTTTGATGTGGCCCATTCTTTCACGGCGAACTTTTTTCTCCGTTACTTCCACGCCGCAACGATCGCAAACGATGCCTTTGTAACGGATACGTTTGTATTTACCGCAGGCACATTCATAGTCCTTGACAGGACCAAATATCCTTTCGCAGAACAAACCATCTCTTTCCGGTTTGTACGTACGATAGTTGATAGTTTCAGGCTTCAGCACTTCGCCATAGCTTCTTTCCAGGATGGTATCCGGGGAAGCCAGGCCGATGGTGATCTTTGAAAATGTTGCCCTTGGACGATTTTCTTTTTTGATAGCCATGTTATTTATCTGATTGTCGTTATTATTTGTTGTTTCAAAAAAGTCTGGAAGACTGAAAGACCGGAAGTCCGAAAGATTTTTCACTTTATCCGGGAGTTTCTTACCGGTTTTCGGACTTTACTGACTTTCCAGCTTATTCAAATTTCAGATCCAGTCCCAATCCTCTCAACTCATGCACCAATACATTGAAAGATTCAGGAATGCCGGCTCTCGGTATGTTATCGCCTTTTACAATCGCCTCATAGGTCTTTGCACGGCCGATAATATCATCCGATTTGATGGTGAGCAGTTCCTGCAGGATGTTGGACGCTCCATAGGCTTCCAATGCCCACACTTCCATTTCACCAAAACGCTGACCACCGAACTGTGCTTTACCACCCAGCGGCTGCTGTGTGATCAGGCTGTAAGGTCCGATTGAACGGGCATGCATCTTATCATCCACCATGTGGTGCAGTTTGATCACATAGATAATACCCACGGTTGCTTTCTGGTGGAAACGATCACCGGTTTCGCCATCATACAAGTAAGTGTGACCGAACCTCGGAATACCTGCTTTCTCACAATATTCAGCTATCTCTTCAGTAGTTGCACCATCGAAAATCGGAGTGGCGAATTTCAAACCTAATTTCTCCCCTGCCCAGCCAAGAACTGTTTCATAGATCTGTCCAAGGTTCATACGGCTCGGTACACCCAGCGGATTCAATACGACATCCACCGGTGTTCCGTCTTCGAGGAAAGGCATATCTTCTGCACGAACGATCTTGGCAACGATACCTTTGTTACCGTGACGTCCAGCCATCTTATCACCCACTTTCAGCTTACGTTTCACAGCGAGGTACACCTTTGCCAGTTTCAATACACCGGCCGGTAATTCGTCACCAATAGAGATGTTGAATTTCTCTCTTTTGTAACGACCCAGTTCTTCGTTATACTTGATATTATAGTTGTGAAGGAGTGTATTGATCTGGTCATCCACTTTCTTATCACCTGTCCAGCCAAGAGGGTTGATGTTGGCATAATCCAAACCTGCCAGGTTCTTTGCAGTAAACTTAGCACCTTTACCGATCTGCACTTCGCCGAAGTTATTGCTAACACCTGCAGAAACATAATTTGCCAAAAGCGTTGTCAGTTTATCCAGCAACACCTGCATCAGGTCCGCTTCATTCTTCTCATGCATTTTCTCCAGTTTCTCCAATGCAGCTTTCTCTCTCACTTTTGCATTCTTGTCTTTCTTGGCCCGCTGGAAAAGTTTTTTATCAATTACCACACCCTCCACACCGTTCGGCGCTTTCAGTGATGCATCCTTTGCATCACCTGCTTTATCACCAAAGATGGCACGGAGAAGCTTTTCTTCCGGTGTAGGATCGCTTTCCCCTTTCGGTGTGATTTTACCAATGAGAATATCTCCTTCTTTAATATGGGCGCCGATCCGGATGATACCATTCTCATCAAGGTCTTTGGTAGCCTCTTCAGAAACGTTCGGAATATCCGGTGTCAGTTCTTCTTCGCCGAGCTTGGTGTCACGAACTTCCAGTTCATATTCAGAAATGTGAACAGAAGTAAATAAATCTTCACGAACAACTCTCTCACTGATCACAATCGCATCCTCGAAGTTGTAACCTTTCCAGGGCATGAAAGCCACTTTAAGGTTTTTACCCAAAGCCAATTCTCCGTTATGTGTCGCATATCCTTCTGTAAGGAAGTCGCCTTTCTTCAACTTCTGACCTTTCTTCACGGCAGGCTTCAGGTTGATGCAGGTCTCCTGGTTGGTCTTGATAAACTTGGTGAGCCTGTATACTCTCAGGTCATCTTCGAAGCTTACCAGCTTCTCTTCCTCGTCACGATCATAACGAACATGAATTTCATTGGCATCAACAAATTCCACTACCCCATTTCCATCAGAATGTATCTGGATCCTAGCATCACGGGCAGCTTTGCCTTCCAGACCGGTACCTACAACGGGCACATCAGGACGGATGAGCGGAACAGCCTGGCGTTGCATGTTTGATCCCATCAGGGCACGGTTGGCATCATCATGCTCAAGGAAGGGAATCAGTGAAGCACTCAAACCAACTATCTGGTTTGGCGCCACATCCATATATTGTACATCATTTCGGTCAAGTATAGGAAAGTCGCCGGTTTCACGGCTTACGATCTTCTCTTCCACAAAATGACCCTTTTCATCCAGTGTTGTGTTCGCCTGTGCGATTTTTGCCAGATCTTCTTCTTCGGCACTCAGGAACGTAAGCTCCTTCATATTCACTTTACCTTCGGCTACCTTACGATAAGGCGTTTCGATAAAGCCCATATCATTGATCTTGGCATGAACACACAAAGTAGAGATCAAACCAATGTTAGGTCCTTCCGGTGTTTCAATCGTACACAGACGGCCATAGTGCGAATAGTGAACGTCACGTACCTCGAAACCGGCTCTTTCACGGCTCAGACCACCCGGTCCGAGAGCCGAGATACGACGTTTGTGAGTGATCTCACTCAACGGGTTGGTTTGATCGAGGAACTGTGACAACTGTGATGTTCCAAAGAAGGAATTGATCACAGAAGAAAGTGTTCTTGCGTTGATCAGGTCAACAGGAGTAAATACCTCGTTATCCCTTACGTTCATTCTTTCACGGATAGTTCTTGCCATACGGGCAAGACCTACTCCAAATTGTGCATATAGCTGCTCTCCCACTGTACGGACACGACGGTTGCTCAGGTGGTCAATATCATCAATCTCAGCCTTACCATTTGTGAGTTTCACCAGGTACTTTATGATAAGGATAATGTCTTCTCTTGTCAATACTTTTTTCTCCAGCGGCTGATTAATGTTCAGCTTGCGGTTGATCTTGTAACGACCCACTTCGCCAAGATCATAACGTTTGTCACTGAAGAATAATTTGTCAATGATACCACGGGCTGTTTCATTATCCGGGGCATCTGCACCACGCAACTGGCGGTAAATAAACTGAACAGCTTCCAACTCGCTGTTAGAAGTATCTTTATTTAAGGTGTTATAGATGATTGCATAGTCTCCGCCCACATCTTCACGCTGGATAAATACGGTAGCAACATCCATTTCAGAAATGGTTTCAATTGCTTCTTCATCCAGCACCGTATCACGTTCCATAACGATTTCGTTTCTTTCGATAGAAACCACCTCGCCGGTATCCTCATCCACAAAATCTTCTACCCAGGTTCTCAAAACACGGGCTGCCAATCGGCGACCGATATATTTGGATAAAGTCTTCTTATCTGTTTTTACTTCATCGGCCATTCCAAACAATTCCAGGATGTCCTTATCAGTTTCATAGCCAATAGAACGCAAGAGGGTTGTTACCGGGAATTTTTTCTTCCGGTCAATGTAGGCATACATCACGTTGTTGATGTCGGTGGCAAACTCCATCCAGGCACCTTTGAACGGAATCACTCTTGCAGAGTAGATCTTGGTCCCGTTGGGGTGGATAGACTGGCCAAAGAACACACCGGGTGAACGGTGCAACTGGGATACCACCACACGTTCTGCACCATTGATCACAAACGTACCACGGGGCGTCATGTAGGGGATGTTGCCAAGGAATACATCCTGCACGATGGTCTGGAAGTCCACATGTTCCTCATCATTACAGCTCAGGCGGAGTTTCGCCTTCAGGGGAACTGCGTAAGTAAGCCCACGTTCCATACACTCTTCGATGGTGTAACGGGGAGGATCAATAAAGTAATCCAGGAACTCCAGCACGAAGATGTTTCTTGTGTCGGTGATGGGGAAGTTTTCCTTGAACACACGAAACAATCCTTCGATATTCCGTTTGTCCGGCGTTGTTTCCAACTGGAAAAATTCTTTGAACGACTGGATCTGTACTTCAAGAAGGTCAGGTGTTTCGGCCAGATGTTTGATTTTTCCGAAATCCACCCTTTGATTCACTTTTGTAGAGGACATAGTGTAATACCCGATTTTAAAGAGATACAGGACGCACAAATCACATTCAGGCTTCCATTTTCTAAAAAACAAAAGCCAGTGAAATTCAATTACTTAAACATGATCTGGAACGTCAAAATATTTTTGGCCAAAATAAAGGACTGCAAAGGTAGGGATTTATAGTTTCCAGCCAAGAAAAGTTTGCCCCCAATAATCCGGCCAGAAATACCACAAAGATGCCATTTTCAGGTACAGGGGATGCCATTAACTTGCAAAAAACTAGCGGGAATGGGTTTCAGAACATTTTTCATCGAATACCTGTCGTTTACCCGGAAAGACCTTATTGCTGTGGCAATTCTATTTTCCCTGCTGGTCATTGTATTTTTTTCGCCACAGCTTTTTCGTAGCAACAACAGCTCCAGGCAAGTTCAGACAGATACGGCCTGGATCTCTGCAGTGAAGAAACTCGAGGTTGAAACTTCCCAAACTGATAACCGAGGAGATATGGCTGAAACTGGCAATGCATCGTATTACCAATATGACCGGACCAGTAACGCCTATTTTGCAGCGGGCAAACCTGAATTGTTTTATTTCGATCCCAATAAACTAACAACGGAAGGCTGGAAAAAACTGGGACTCCGGGATAAAACCATACACACCATTCAGAACTATCTCGCAAAAGGCGGTCATTTTTACAAACCCGATGACCTGGGAAAAATATATGGACTGCGTAAAGAGGATTTTGAAAGATTGAAGCCCTTTATCCGGATAGAACAAACCCACAGCAACGAACACAAACCATTTAAAGAAACAACTTCATCTTTTGCAAAAACCAGCCGTTACCAGCCTGTTGATATAAACGATGCGGACACTACAGCCTTTATTGCCCTGCCGGGAATTGGCAGCAAACTGGCTGCAAGGATCGTCAATTTCAGAGATAAGCTCGGCGGCTTTCACTCCATTAGCCAGGTAGCTGAAACCTTTGGTCTTCCTGACTCCACCTTTCAGAAAATCAAAGAATATTTAATGCTGGAAAACAGTTCTGTAAAGAAAATAAATATCAATACTGCAACAGTTGACGAATTGAAAGCACACCCTTACATCAGGTATAGTATTGCCAATCCCATTGTTGCATACCGGAATGAACATGGTCCATTTTCAAAACTGGAAGACCTGAAGAAAGTGATGGTGGTGACAGAGGAGGTTTATAACAAAGTGGCTCCTTATCTGACAACTCAATAAAAAATCCCTCTGCAAAACAGAGGGATTTCAAAATTATTCTGAACAGCAATTAAGCGATCTCAACCCCGACGCCCCGGTCTGGTTTTCGAAAGTCTTAGGCTATCTCAACATCAGCACCGGCTTCTTTCAGCTTAGCTGCGATTTCCTCTGCTTCTGCCTTGGAAACACCTTCTTTCACATTCTTCGGTGCGCCGTCAACCAGTTCTTTGGCTTCTTTCAGACCAAGACCTGTCAGGTCTTTAACGATCTTCACCACGTTCAGTTTAGAAGCGCCACCGCTCTTCAACACAACGTTGAATGCAGTTTTTTCTTCAGCAGCAGCTGCGCCACCACCTTCGCCACCAGCAGCTACTACAACTGCTGCAGCTGCAGGCTCAATGCCGTATTCAGTTTTCAGGAAATCGGCTAATTCCTGCACTTCTTTTACTGTTAAGCCTACCAGGCTTTCTGCTAATGCTTTTACGTCTGCCATTTTGTTTGAATTTTTCCCGCCTTCATTGCCCTTTGTTTTTAAACTGGGTCTCCGGCGGATGATTAAAAAAATTGTTTGCCCCCAACTCCTAAAGGGGAGTAATTAGACTCACTTGGGGAAATGAGTTATAATTCAAAGAACTCTTTTTTTATTCTGCAACCGGGGCAGCTTCTGTGCTACCCGCTTTTTGCTCATGATGATGCAACAATGCTGCCAGCACTCTCTTCGCAGGTGACTGCAACAAGCCGATAACTTCACCGATAAGTTCATTCTTCGTCTTGATCTGTGTCAGCGCTTTCAGTTGGTTGTCACCGGCATAAACATCGCCATTGATGAATGCAGCCTTCAATACAGGTTTTTCGCCATTGCTTTCCTTGCGGAAAGAACTGATGATAAGCGCCGGTTCTTTCGGATTCTCTGAAAAAAGCAGGGCAGTCACATTGTGCAGTGAGTCATACATGCCGGCATATTTCTCGTTGTCCAGCGATTCCAGTGCTTTTTTGATCAGAGTGTTCTTAGCCACTTTCATTTCCACCTGCTTGTTGAAGCAAGCCCGGCGCAATTTACCTACCTGCTCAACCGTCAGCGATTCTGTATCGGTAACATAGAAATTTGTATACTGAGAGAATTTGCCTTTCAGCACTTCTATCACTTCGTTTTTTTGATCTTTGGTCATTTTCTTAAATTTTATTTGTCCTTAAGTCCCCTGCAGGGGATTTAGGGGCTTAGTGAACAAATGCTTTTGCGTCAATAGTTATACCAGGGCTCATTGAGCTGGCCATGCTGATACCTCTTACATAAGTACCTTTTGCAGAAGAGGGCTTTGCCTTAAGGATCGCATTGATCAGTTCCTGGCTGTTCTCTGCTATTTTCTCAGGTGAAAAACTTACACGGCCAATAGAAGCATGGATGATACCTACTTTATCAACTTTGAAAGCGATCTTACCGCCTTTTACATCGTTGATAGCATTCGCTACATCGTTTGTAACAGTGCCAGTCTTGGGATTCGGCATCAGGTTGCGTGGACCTAACACTTTACCCAGCTTACCGATCTTCGGCATCACAGATGGAGTGGCGATGATCACATCTACATCCACCCAGCCGCCTTCGATCTTTGTAACAAACTCATCGAGGCCAACATAGTCAGCGCCGGCACCTTTTGCTTCAGCTTCTTTATCAGGTGTACACAGCACCAATACTCTTTTTGTTTTACCTGTACCGTGTGGCAGACTTACTGTACCACGGATAGCCTGGTCAGCCTTTTTAGGATCAACCCCCAAGCGGATGTGCAGATCAACAGAAGCATCAAACTTGCAAGTAGTGATTTGTTTTACCAGTGCAGAAGCCTCTTTCAGTGAATATGTTTTGTTTGCGTCAACCTTGGTATCAG
This sequence comes from uncultured Chitinophaga sp., assembly GCA_964412375.1. Lineage (GTDB taxonomy): Bacteria > Bacteroidota > Bacteroidia > Chitinophagales > Chitinophagaceae > CADEDV01. The sequence continues at coordinate 21,413 of CAYPOD010000040.1, forward strand.
CAACTTTTCTTTTTTTACTAATGAATGCCATTGTAATTCGTTTTAGAATTCGCTAATTAATTTTCCCATGGAGCTTTACCTTCAACAGTTAAGCCCATGCTGCGAGCAGTACCGGCCACCATTTTCATGGCGCTTTCAACAGTAAAGCAGTTCAGATCAGGCATTTTGTCTTTAGCTATCGCCTCAACTTGTGCCCAATTCACTTTACCAACTTTGCTGCGGTTGCTCTCTTTGGAACCCTTCTGGATCTTAGCGGCTTCCATCAACTGAACGGCTGCGGGAGGAGTTTTGATGATAAAATCAAAACTCTTGTCGGTGTAAACGGTGATTAATACAGGGAGAACTTTTCCCATTTTGTCCTGCGTTCTTGCATTGAACTGTTTGCAGAATTCCATGATGTTGATACCCTTGGAACCCAATGCAGGACCGATCGGAGGTGCGGGGTTGGCCTGGCCACCCTTGCACTGTAGCTTTACAAAGCCAGATACTTCTTTTGCCATTTTAATACTTTTTGGTGTTAACGACCTTTTTCCGTCTGGCGGATACTTGGTCTCCCAATCCGATAGCTATCGGATTCCTATACCCGCCTATTGGCGGAATTCTAAAGAACTAATTGGGGCGGCAAAGGTAAATGGAATCATCTAAAAAAATATCTTTTAGAGAAAAATTACTGGTTAGCCCTATCGGGAACAGCGAAAATATCATAATGCATTATTTTCATAACATCATTGACATTCAATTCTTTATCAATGTATTTCTCAGGATTACCGAATAAATAAATTTTATACCCCTTATTTGACAAAAAACTATAGAGTTCCCTGCGATAGGCCAAATCTGATTTTTTATACACCTCCACCCTAAGGTAGGGCAGGTATTTACTGATGATTTCATCAATTGATTTTAGCACACTAAGGTCAAACCCTTCTGCATCTATCTTGATATACCTGAGCCGGGTAAGTTCTTCAGGGTAGTTAGCTTTAAGGAAGTCGCTTAAGTTCTTTCCTGTTACTTTCAATTTAAATATGTGACCGTGTCTCCAGGTACTCATATTCTCATGGAGCCCTCCATTACAGAATCCTGCGTCAGAATATTCGAAAACCATTTCTTCATCCCTTGGTGTAGCAGCAAATTGCAAGGGAATGATATTATATTTTCCCGGGTTCAGTTTTGTATTTTTTTCAAGGGTTTCAAATACATAGGAGTTGGGCTCTAAAGCAAAAACGGTACCCGTTGGCCCGGCAGCCAGTCCCATAGGCAAAGATGTGTCACCAATGTGTGCCCCAACATCAATACAGGTGTCTCCGGGTTTAATAAAATTTCTCAGTTCATTCACTTCATTTTGAGCCGGGATGTAGTCTGTCTTCCGGGGATGCAGCCACTGTGCAACGCTGATTTTTCCATCTTTCTCAAGCTCATACTCCTTCACTGTAAAACCATATTTTTTTACCCCCGGCTTAAATCCCAGCATCCAGAATAACTCTTTTAAACGCATAAATCGTGTTATTTATATAAAATAAATCCTGCTGTGTTAAGTGCAGCAGGATTCTCTTTCAAATATTTTTAACCTGGTATCAGCTTATCTTTTCCACCTGCATATAATTCAGTTCAACCGGTGTTGAACGTCCGAATATTTTTACTGTTACTTTCAGTTTCTTTTTCTCATCATTCACCTCTTCTATTACTCCGTTGAAGTCGTTAAAGGGACCTTCAATGATCTTAATAGTTTCGCCAACAATGAATGGCTCACTCATACTCACACCACCGGCTTCAGCCATTTCATCCATTTTACCGAGCATTTTATTTACTTCGGCTTTGCGGAGGGCAATGGGGTTTTCTTTACCCAGAAAGTGGATGACATTGGTGGTATTTTTGATAATATCCCTGAGATCATCACTTAGTTTTCCATCAGCGATCTCGATCATGACGTAGCCGGGATAGTAGTTTCTTTCACGAACCACTTTTTTGCCGTTGGCAACTTTATATACCTTCTCTACCGGCAGAAAAACCTGTTTCACTACTTCTCCCCATCCGCCACGGGATATTTCCTTGTCAAGGTATTCCTTAACCTTTTTTTCTTTGCCGCTAACAACCCGCAAGACAAACCACTTGGTTTCCTGTTGCTGGGTATTTTCTGTATTTGAAGTTGTTGTTGTTTCCATTTTGCTTAGAACAGATTATAAATAAACTTCAATGCTCCGCCGGCAAGAAAATCTACCAGTGAAACAAATGCTGTGATCAACAGGGTTGCCACCAGAACGATCATCGTTGATTGCTGAAGCTGGGTCCAGGTGGGCCAGCTCACTTTCTCCAACAACTCTTTGTAAGAATCCCTGAAGTAGTTAGCGATTTTAGTCATATGCTTTTTATTATAATTGAACCAGCACGGGCAGAGAGATTCCCTGCATGCCGGCAGGCAGGGAACTCCCACCAACCAGCCACCTCATGCTTTGCACGGGCAGAGAGATTCGAACTCCCATCAACGGTTTTGGAGACCGCTATTCTGCCATTGAACTATGCCCGTAGAAAGCTAAAAGCTATTAGCGGGTTGCTAACAGCTTTTAGAATCTTATGTCGCAAAGATATAAAAAATCTTCGCAATGCCTTACGGCTCAAAGCTAAAAGCTTGTAGCTCGTAGCTTGATCTTATTTCAAAATCTCAGTCACCTGACCGGCACCAACGGTACGGCCACCTTCACGGATAGCGAATTTCAGCCCCTTCTCCATAGCGATAGGCTGAATGAGTTTCACCGTAAGTGAGGTGTTATCACCAGGCATCACCATTTCAGTACCTGCAGCCAGTTCCACTTCACCGGTTACGTCAGTAGTACGGAAATAGAACTGAGGACGGTACTTTTGGAAGAATGGAGTGTGACGTCCGCCTTCTTCTTTACTCAGTACATAAACCTCAGCTTTGAAGTCAGTGTGCGGAGTGATAGAACCGGGTTTTACGATTACCATACCACGACGGATCTGGGTTTTCTCAATACCGCGGAGCAACAGACCGGCGTTGTCACCTGCTTCACCTTCGTCCAGTATCTTACGGAACATTTCAACACCAGTTACAGTAGAAGTAAGTGGCTCGCTGATCAGACCAACGATTTCAACAGGCTCACCGGTTTTGATCTTACCTCTCTCAATACGACCTGTAGCAACAGTTCCACGACCTGTGATCGAGAAAACATCTTCAACAGACATAAGGAAAGGCTGATCAACCGGACGGGGAGGCAGCGGGATATAGCTATCAACAGCATCCATCAGTTCTTCTACTTGTTTTACAGCCTCTGCTTCTCCCTCGAGGGCTTTAATAGCTGATCCTTTTATAATCGGAGTGTTGTTACCATCGAAACCATAGAAAGTCAGCAGGTCACGAATTTCCATTTCAACCAGGTCAAGCAACTCAGGGTCGTCAACCAGGTCAACTTTGTTCATGAACACAACTATTTTGGGTACACCCACCTGGCGGGCCAGCAGGATGTGCTCTTTAGTTTGGGGCATAGGACCATCAGTTGCAGCAACAACGAGGATAGCTCCGTCCATTTGCGCAGCACCGGTGATCATGTTTTTAACATAGTCAGCGTGACCGGGACAGTCAACGTGGGCATAGTGACGGTTGGCCGTCTGGTACTCAACGTGGGCTGTGTTAATCGTGATACCACGTTCTTTTTCCTCAGGCGCAGCATCAATTTCATCATACTTTTTTGCTTCGGCCATTCCTTTCTTAGAAAGAATGGTGGTGATGGCAGCAGTCAAAGTGGTTTTTCCATGGTCGATGTGACCAATAGTACCAACGTTAACGTGGGGTTTGTCCCTCTTAAAGGTCTCTTTTGACATTGTTATCGGTTTTTAGTTGAGTTGACTAATTATTAATTGTTATATCTGGAATGCCTGGCAGCGAACCACCTGGCATTTTGAGCCGTTATCGGGAATTGAACCCGAGACCTCTTCCTTACCAAGGAAGTGCTCTACCACTGAGCTACAACGGCTTTTTAAGTCATTGAGTCAATGGTCAACGTGTCATTTACAAAAGTCATCCATCCCAATGACCCATGACTTATTGACGAATGACCCTTCTCAGAGCGGGAGACGAGGCTCGAACTCGCCACCTATAGCTTGGAAGGCTATCGCTCTACCAAATGAGCTACTCCCGCTGGTAGTAAAAGAACTTTTCACCTTCGCCTAAGCTTTGGTGAATTTATGTGGGCAAGGATGGATTCGAACCACCGAACTCCGAAGAGGACAGATTTACAGTC